>CAJOFL010000006.1:0-78545 GCA_905233895.1 uncultured Bacteroidales bacterium
AGGGGTTGGTGGTGGCGGTGGCGGTAATGGTACCGAGGGTATTGGAGGCACGGATGCCCCAAGCGGTCTCATCGCCGTGGGTGACCCAGCCGATAGTGGCGGTGTTGTAGGTTGTAGCCTGGACAGTGACATTGGTCGGAGTCTGGCAGTCGACCATCACGGTGCTGAAGGTGTCAATATTCCAGTCGGACATCAAGCCGTTGCTGCAATATGCACGAATACCTATAGTGTAAGTGGTGCTGTGGTTGAGGCCGGAGAATTCATAGCCCAGAGCACCGGCATTGCTGACATTGGGCAAAACAACACCGTTCGGGGTGAACGAGGTGCCAAGAGAAATCTCGACACTGTCAGCATCTGAGGTCCAGTAGAGAACAAGTTCGTTCTCGCCGCTCACCACGCTGTCGATGACAGGAACCGAGCAGGCTCCGGAGCCCGTGATGGTCACATCGTCTATGTAGACATAGTAGGCAAAGTCGCCCCAGTACTGGAAGGCAACATACTTGGTGCCGTTGGGGATGCTGTCGGTATAGGTCTTCCACTCGGTGCAGCTGAGGCTGTCGCCGAGCCACGGACGCCAGGTGAAGGCGGCGGTGTCGCGGGTGGTGCTGGAATAGCCCACGCGGAGGTTCTCGGTGGTGTTGGTGTTGTACTTGGCATACTGGAAGCTGAGCACCATATCAGTGCCATTGAGCTCACGCGAAATAAGGTACTGCGTGTAGTCGGAAGCGGAAGCCATCGAGCTGAAGCGGAACACGCGTTCGCCGTCGGGAATGCTGTCGGGCAGGTTGTAGCCAAGATCGGTGGCGTGAGTCATCGGGTTGGTCGAGGGATTGCCGTTGGCATAGACCAGAGTCCAGCATCCGGCAGGAGCATCTTCGGTTTCGAAGCTCTCATGGAACGGGAACTCGACAACCGGCTGGCAGTTGTAGACATAAACCACGCCACTGTTGGTGTCGGCACCATACTGGTTGGTGGCGATGAATGTGATAGTGTCGATGCCCTCGGCGGTATAGACCATGATCATGGTGTCGCTGTTGGCGCCGGTCATTACAGCGTTGCCGGCTGCGGCCATAGTGGAGGTCCACTGGAGAGTCATGCTGTCGAGCACACCTTCCTGATAAAGGGCGTAGTAGTAACCGGTATCACCCACGAACATAGTGCCTTCGCCTGCGATATAGTAAATCGGGTTGACAGTCTCGCGAATGCTGATGTCGCCAATGTAGATGGAACCTTCGCGGGTGCTGGTGTTACGGAACGCAATACTAACGGCCTGTCCACCATAGGCGGCCAGCGAGATGCGGTTGTAACCGAAACTGACACTATAGCCCATCATGGTATTGATGGTAGTGTCGCGATAGATACGGGTGTAAGAGGCTGTGTCGCTGTTCCCTGTGGTGGAAACGAAATGTCGAATGCGCCGCTCAGCGGACCGCTCCACACCTGAACAAATGTGGCATTGGTGATAAGACCTGTGAGGGTCGAATCGGGAACCACGGCCATTCTTACCACAGCGCTGGGAACACTCCAGCCTCCGGTGATATAGAACTTCAGGCCGGTGATGTTCTGTCCAATCATCGTATCGAGCATACTGGCAGGATAGATAATCTGGTTGTGTTGAGGCTCATCGGCATAGTAACCATAGATAGGGATGTTCTCGTTGGTTTCGGTGCCGTCGGCCACGGTCAGGGTATCCGTGGTAGCCCAGGCGCCCATCGGCACTATCAACAGCGCCAGAAGGGCCAACTTATGTAAAACTTTACGCATAGTTTTAAGTTTTTGATTAATATTTTGTTTTTTATATACTTTCAATCACCGCAGTGGCCTCCCAGGGGATGGAACTGAGGCTGCAAGACAGTCCGCCAGGGGAGTATATAACATCCCGAAGGCCTTAAGTTCCAACGCTTTATGACCAATGGCCACCTATGGTACTAATATGCAAATATATATACAAATTTCAATATGGCAAAATATATTTTTTTCTCCAAGAGATGGTGCAGGACTGGGATGGGGAAAATTATGTTGAGATTTTGGAAATTTCCCCAAATATCGGTCGTACTTTTGCATCAGAAAAAGAGCGCAACGGCACAAACGCCAAGCACCCTGAAAACCAACAACAAAGCAAAAAACAAACCAACAAAAAGAAAGGAGTAACGATATGAAAACCTCGAAAGTAATCGTCCTCGTAATGGCCGCCCTGGCCCTGAGTGCCACCCCGGCCTTGGCCCAACGCGGCGGCGGTGGAAGCCGCGGCGGCGGTGGTGGAAGCCACTCGTCGAGCGTAAGCCACTCCTCGTCAAGTCATAGCAGCTCGTCGTCGAGCCGCGGAAGCAGCTACAGCAGTTCCTCGTCGAGCCGCAGCAGCAGTTCGTCGAGCCGTAGCAGCAGTTACAGCTCGCCCTCGCGCAGCAGTGCCTCTTCCTCGCGCGCCACAACGGCCCCTTCGCGCAGCAGCGCCACCCCGGCCCGTGCCACGGCAGCCCCCTCGCGCAGTGGCGTCAGCCGCGGTGAGAGCGCAGCCCCCCGCGGAGGTCGCCCCGCCGGTACCGCCGCAGGCCGCGCCTCCAACCCCAGCGGCCGTCCGGCAGGCGTAGGCAGCAGTCGCTCAGGTGCCCGTCCGGCAGGTGTACGCGGTGGCGGTGCCCCTGCACCCGGCGTTCGCGGTGCCACCGGCTCCAGCAGCACCGGCCGCAGCAGCGGTGTGCGCACCAACCCCGAAGGCTATGCCCGCCCCGGCCGCCCCGGCGGAGTTATGCCCCCCAGCCATCGACCCATCCATCCCGCTCCCTACTTCCACCACCCCTGGCACGGCTATGTGGTCCACTGCCACCCCATCTTCTGGGATCCCCTACCCCCACGCCCATGGTACTGGCCCGGATTCTGGCACTACTGCAACAGCTACTGGTATGACTACCATGTGACCGACGTCGTCGTGGTCCACGACTACGTGCAGCAGACCTACAACGTCGATATGGTCACCTACGGCATCAGCGGCGACATCATGTACGCCATAGTGCGCGACGGCGGCGACACCTACCTCCAGGTCTACGACAAGGACGACCACCTGCTCGCCGAACAGAAAATCAACCGCAAATACTGCCAGATGGTCATCGACCCCGACAACGGCGGCTGCTGGATCAGCAAGAAAGGCAACAAGGACGCCCTCCTCTTCATCTGGGCCGAAGGCCAGCTCCTCATCTACGAAGCCGACTGATTTTTACACAAACATTCCAAGGTTATACATTGAGAATACCGCCCGCAGAAATGCAGGCGGTATTTCTTTATTTATATTACAATGAGATACAGCAAATTACCCACCCACATATAAAAAAATTGGTTTCCAATTCTAAAAAAAATAGTATTTTTGCATCGTGAATTAGTGTGCACCTACAATGCGTAAATCGCTCTACATACTACCCTTTGCGCGTACCGCCATAATGCTGCTTCTCATGGTGGCGGCAACACTCACCGCACATTCTCAGACCGAGATAACCACCCTCGACGGCCTCAACACCATGACGGCCTCGGACGACTATATCATCAAAGCCGACATCAACGCCTCGGCTGGCGACGGCTACACTGCCGACATAAGCAGTTTCAGCGGCACCCTCGAAGCCGCCATCAACCCGGCAACCCAAATGCCCTACCGCATCAGCGGCCTGACCCGACCTCTCTTCACCAGCATTAACGGCGGCACTGTCCGCAACCTGGTGCTCGACGGCGTGGCCATCAGCAATTACTCCGGCAACACCGGTGCAATTGCCAGTTCCGCCACCGGAGCCGCGCGCATCTACAACGTGGGCATCCTCAGTGGTTCGGTGGGCGGCACGGGCTACACCGGCGGCCTCGTCGGCTTGCTCGACGGCAACGCCCGCGTGATCAACTGCTACAGCTTCGCCACCATCACCGGAGGCTCCACCGTCGGCGGCATCGTGGGGCGCAACAACGTGGCCACCACAGCCTCCACCGTAGCCACCGGCACAATGGTGATGAACTGCATGTTCTACGGCGACATCACCGGCGGCTCCGCCATCTCGCCTGTCTTTGGCGGACAAAACATTAACAACAAGAATAGCGGCGGCCTGACCACATTCAACTACTACGCCTACGACGAGCTGAAAACCAAAAAAAGTCAACAACAGTTACTACTACTGCGCCTTGGCCATTGAGGAACGCTTCCTGAAGCGCTTCGAGTTATATCGCCTACTGCTCAACAGCAACAAGAAGCTGGCCGCCTGGTATGCCACCGGATCGGTCGACGACGGCGACAAAATGCTCAAATGGGTACTCGAGACGGCCGACCGCACCATCGCCAACCCCAAGCCCTACCCCATCCTCAAGGCCCAAGGCTATTATCCATCCATCATCAACCCCGACTTCGCCAATGCTCCCGACAGCACCAACGTTGGCCGCAACCACGGTGGAAATCTGGGGAAGACACTGATAGTGGCAATTAGCAGCACACAGACCACTGGCGGACAGACACGGCCCTCGGGCGCCAGCATAACAACTGACACACTGACGCTCACGCGCACCGACAAAGACTTCGACCGCTTCAACTACAATTACGACAAGGTGCAACTGCCCTACTATAACGACATCGGCACAGGCAACTACACTGAGGGCCGTGTGGTGACAGGATGGAAGATTACTTCCATCACCGGCGGCACCGAAGGCACATATACCGCAGCCGACCAGTGGAACGGCTACAACTTCGCCGACCGCATGTGTACCAAGAAAGACCTCTACAGCGTCAGCAGCAGGGTCTTCTCCCAAGGAGCTTACTTCGACGTGCCCTACGGCGTCGACACCATCACCATCGAGCCCTACTGGGGCAAGGCGGCTTTCCTGGCCGACCAGTACTACGACGTGGTGTTCAACGACAAATATGAACGACAGAATGTGGATGCCTTCGGCGAACAGGTAAAGAGCTCTACAGAATTCAACGGCATAAGCGTGAAATACACGGTCAACGACGCCCTCGGCACCATATCAGACCTCGGCTCGACGGTCTACGACAATGCCATCGTGCTGGTGGGCAACTTCCACCAGACCATCATCAACGGCAAAGCGCCCTTCAACGGCAGCACCCCCTTCACACTGATGTCGGTAGACCTCGACAACGACAACGAGCCCGACTACAGTCTGATATATCACGACAACAACCGAAGCAATATTTGCCCCATAAGGTTCGACTTCCTGAACATCCCGGGCACTGCCCAGGCACAGAAACCAAACAGTGCCGGAGATGTTCTCAATGCCAGTGTATTCGTTCCACAGGGATGGTTTGAGATTACCAATACCTGCTTGATTTTCTTCTCACAGTTTGAGTACGAAAGGAGCGGTAAAAGCGGAAACAAACCCGTTATTTTGCTGGGTGGTGTGTACGACCAGTTTACATCGACGAAAGACAAGGAAGTTAAAAACACCGACTATCTACACATAGGAGGCAACGCCTGGTTCAAGGAGTTCAGCAACGGCACCCACAGCGATGGAAACCTAAAGACAAAACACATACCCATCTCGGTGACCGGTGGCGAATACCAGGGTTTCTACCTCACGGGAACCTACAACTCCAGCGCCGCCGTCAGGAATGACGATGCCGAGTGCTACATCAGCGGAGGCTATTTCGTTGAGGCGGCAGGTGCCGGCCAGGAGCAGATCGGTGGCAACGTGCAGTGGCAGATTTACAACGCCGACATCGAGAACTTCTACGGCGGCGGCATCAACTCCGCCAAGCCCATTCAAGGTAACATCACCGTCGATATTATCAATAGCTATGTGGGTACCTACTGCGGCGGCCCCAAGTTCGGCGACATGCAGTCCGGCAAGACGGTCACCACCACCGCCACGGGATGCACCTTCGGCACCTTCTTCGGTGCCGGATTCGGCGGCACAGCCCTCTCCAGGGTTAAATACTGGGACGAGCAAACCATGAACTTCCCCAGTTGGCAAACCAGCTATACCACCGACCGTGGATATTATTTCGACGGAGTGACCACCAAAGCCCAAGAAGGCAAGAACTATGGTTTCAAAGGTCTGGGAGTGGCCACCGACTTCGACTACGAGTTCTTCGTGTGGACTAGCGGCAAGACCGGCGGCCGATTCTTTGTCAAGTTCGCCTCTTTCTCACTGGCACAATGTAACGATGTGGAGTCCAACCTGACGCGATGCACCATCAACGGTAATTTCTACGGCGGCGGCAGCCTCGGCAGTGTGGTGGGTTCGGCGACAGCCACCCTCGACAACTGCACGGTCAACGGCGATGTATATGGCGCCGGGTTCTCCGCCTCACTGCCATCCCTGCAGGTGAGGGATGCTGGCTTCGCAAGCGATGGAAGCGGCAGCTACAAGGTGCCTTCCTACAACAAGTATTCCGGCATGTTCGAGCCTGGCGAAGAGTCCGGAACAACAGAATTCACCTGGAAGAACGCCACCGAGGCTGGGGTAATCCTGTCCAACGGAAACTCGGGCAGCGACTTGACGACAGATAATTACATCTACACCGACGTCGACCTTAACAACCTCGGCATCGTCAGCGGCAATATCACCCTAACCCTTAAAGGCTCCACCACGGTGACAGGCAGCGTTTACGGCGGCGGCGAGCAAAGCGAGGTGAGACGGATTAACGAGAACACTCCGGCCTCAATCACAGTCACCCTGCAAGGGCAGACGCGCGTGATGGGCAACGTCTACGGCGGCGGCAACCAAGGTGACGTCGACGGAAATACACAAGTGATTCTGAAAGACGAATAACTATCGTCAAGATTTCCTTCTGAACAACCGTTGGAAGAATTTCTTCCAGGTCGACCCGTCGAAGAAAGCCGAGTCGGTGGTGGCCTGCAACGTAAGCACTATGCCTATCGGCAGCATCACCAACGACGAAATCCACATGCCCTCGGGGCCCATGGCCGACTCGCGCACAGCCTTCTCGCTGATCATTCCCACCACATAGTAGAACACGAAGAACCCGACCGATGCCACCAGCGGCAATCCCAGTCCTCCCTTGCGCACAATCGAACCAAACGGGGCGCCGATAAGGAACAGCAGCAGGCAGGCAATGGAGAGGGTGAACTTGCGCTGCTTCTCAATCTTGTGGCGGTTGATATACTCGGTGTCGCCGCGAATCATATCGTTGTAGCTGCGCGCCTCGGACATGGAGGTGACTACGATATTCCTGGTGCGGTTGCGGACACGCTTGGCGGTACCGTCGTCGAGGTCGGCAAGGAGCGACTTGAGGGTGGCATTGCTATGGACGGGATGTATAAAGACACTGTCGTCCTCAATTGCCTCATTGGTGTCGGAAACCTCGGGGACTATCCCGGCCACTTCGTCGAGAGCCTTGGCAAGGCTGTCTTGATGGTGGCGGGTGGAGAATATCATATTCTTTACCTTCAGCGGCTCCTGGGGCTCGGCGGTGGCCTCGGGGGCAGCAATCTCGGACGCCGAAGCGGCTGAAACCCCGCTACGGCCACAATAGCCCGACCATGCACGAAGTGGTACGTCGATGCTGCGACGCAACTCGGAATATCGTCCGCCCAAGTTGCTGTCAAGTCGCGCCACAGCGGCATCAAGCTGCAGGATATTCATCATTTGGTAACTGCCCTTGAAAAGGTCTTCGCCACTGCGGTTGTAGGCAAACGACGAAATATCGAAGGCTATGGTCTGCCTGTCGAACCGCACCGTGGTCAGCGGACGGGACTGATAATGCTTGCCGGTGGTGTATTCGGAATAGGAATAGCCGTCAGTGAGAGTGAACAGCAGATAACGGTTGTCGAGGGTGGTCTGCATCAGACCACTACGGGCCACAATAACATTATTCTCCCCCACCCCATGGCTATGGTCGTAGATGATGACATCCTCCAAAGTACAGCCGTCGGGAGCCTTGGAGCCCACACGGATGACGTAGCCCTCGATATCCTTGTAGTATTCGCCCGGACGGATATTGACGGCAGGCTTCTTACGGGTGATGTCATAAAGCGTCATACGGTAGTGCAACATGGCCTGCGGCATGACATCGTTTGAGAAGACAAACGCCACGCCGGTCAGCAGCAGCACCACCAAGGCCATAGGCAGCATCACACGGCTGATGGATACACCGCCGGCCTTCATGGCTACCAACTCGTACTTCTCGCCGAAATTACCCATGGTCATTATCGAGGCGAAAAGGACCGCTATTGGCAAGGCCATCGGCACAAAGGTGGCCGAAGCATAGAGAAGCAACTCGGCAATGACACCGAACTCAAGGCCTTTGCCCACCATATCGTCGATATACTTCCACAAGAACTGCATAAGCAGCACGAACACACTGATGGCAAATGTCAGCACCAGCGGCCCGACGAACGAGCGGAGTATCAGACGATCAAGTTTCTTCATCACATTAATCCAAGCCAACGCATGATGTCGTTACCGTTGGCCAAAATCATCAACGCAAGCAATAGCCACATACCGACGTTCTGCGCCACGGTGAGGAATTTGTCGCTCGGCTTGCGGCCGCTGACAATCTCCCAGAGGGTGAACAGGATATGACCGCCGTCGAGGCCAGGTATGGGAATAATATTCATGAAGGCGAGTATCAACGCCAAGAGGGCGGTGATATTCCAGAAAGACTGCCAATCCCAGTGGTCGGGGAAGATGCTGGCCATCGTACCGAACCCGCCGAGGCTCTGTGCGCCACCGGGGGCGAAGAGCATACGCAGCGAACTGACATAGTCCACAAGGGTCTCCCATCCAAAGCTGATACCGGCAGGAATGGCCTGAAGGAAAGTATAGTCCTTATGCACCATCGTGAAGAAACGGTCGGCTCCTTCGGTGAAAACGCCTATGCGGCCGTTCGATGGCACCTCGACCAAGGTGAACATAAGTTCGCCGTCGCGGTAGTAGGCAAGGGTGGCGGTATCGCCCGCACGGGCTTTGAGCGCAGCGGTGACCTCATGATAAAACACCGTAGGCTCGCCACCGACACTAACAAGGCTGTCGCCCGCAAGCATACCAGCCCGCTTCGCAACAGAACCGTCGACGAAGTCCTTGACCACAAAGGGCAGGCGCGGAATCATCATGTTCTTGACCTGTCGCTTGCCGACCTTCTCGGCAAGGTTGCCGGATGGATGAAGCTCCACAAGGGAGTCACCGCGCAGGACGGTCACCTGCTGTGGCTTGTCGAGCAAGAGGGTCATAAGAGCATCCGAAGTGCTGGTATATTCACACCCGTCAATAGTACGGATAATATCGCCGTCGCAGAAACCATCCTCCTGAAGCACCTCGTGGTATGCATAGCCATAGGTGGCATTGGCCATCGGGAGTTCGGTGGTGCCCCAGTGGGCAAATATCATACCGTATATGAGCAGGGCAGAGATGAAATTGACCAGCACACCGCCGCTGATGATAAGCAGGCGCTGCCATGCTGGCTTGGTACGGTATTCCCACGGCTGCGGCACGTCCTCAAGGTCGTCGGCTTTCTTGGTCTCGTCGACCATACCGGCAATGTCACAGTAGCCACCCAGCGGTATCCAACCGAGACCCCAGAGGGTATTGTTCTGATCCTCGGGGGCAAGGTTCTTGGCATCCCACGAATCGGGAGTATTGGCATTGAAGAAACGGAAATGCCACTTGCCGCCGAACTTCTTGGCCTTAAGGATGGAAAACTTCCAATTGAAGAATACATAATATCTGTTCACGCGTGTGCGGAACAATTTGGCAAATAGCAGATGGCCTAATTCATGCGTTGCAACCAGCAAGGTGAGACTCAGTAGAAGGGCGAGCCATTTCATTGATTACGTATTGTTTTATCGGTTTGTAAAAGATCTTCGAGCGTGGGATTGGCTATAAAATGAGCCGACTGCATGGCATTCTCCACGTAGTCAGCGATGTCGAGGAAACCAAGTTCCCCTTCGATGAAACGGACGACGGCCACCTCATTGGCTGCATTCATCACACACGGCATGTTGCCGCCACGGGCTATGGCACCATAGGCCAGATCGAGACAACGGAACGCCTCACGGTCGGGTTTCTCGAATGTAAGATTCGGATAATTAGAGAAATCGAGCCGCGGAAGGTGGCTCTCGATACGGTCGGGGAAGGAGAAAGCATACTGGATGGGGGTCTCCATGGTGGGAATTCCAAGCTGAGCCTTGATGCTGCCATCCTTAAACTGCACCATTGAGTGAACCACCGACTGCGGGTGAACAAGCACTTCGATATCCGTCGCCTCGACACCGAAAAGCCACTTGGCCTCAATAACCTCCAGACCCTTGTTCATCAAGGTGGCGCTATCAATAGTCACCTTACGGCCCATGCTCCAGTTGGGGTGATGGAGAGCCTGCTCGAGGGTGACGGATGCCAACTGCTGCCGGCTCATGCCGCGGAAAGGCCCACCGCTGGCGGTAAGCAATATCTTGTCTATACCCGAATGTTCGCCGACAAGGCACTGGAAGATAGCCGAATGCTCGCTATCGACCGGCAATATGGGTACACGGTTACGCATAGCGGCTTGGGTGACCAAAGCACCGGCGACAACCATCGTCTCCTTGTTGGCCAATGCCACGGGGTGGCCGTGCTCAATGGCACGAAGAGTTGGCCTGAGACCCGCAAAACCCACTATGGCGGCCAACACCATATCGATGCTGTCCATCTCCATTAGATCACACATCGATTGCTCTCCGGCAAACACCTTGACATCGGTGGACAGGAGAGCCTGCTGCACCTGCTGGTACTTGCTCTCGTCGGCAATAACCACTGCATTGGGAGCAAACTCGAGGGCTTGGCTTATCAAGAGATCGGCATTAGAACCGGCACAAAGTACTTCAACGGCAAAGAGATCGCGGTGGCGACGGATGACGTTAAGCGCCTGAGTACCTATCGACCCTGTCGATCCAAGTATCGCTATACGTTTCATTCAGAATGATATGTATTCTTCCGGATTCACGGGGTTGCCCCCCATCCAAAGTTCGAAATGGAGGTATGGCCCTAACTCGGGATGGAGCGACGACACACCTGCATAGGCTATCGGTTCACCGACACGCACCACATCGCCCTGCCGCTTGAGGAGCGAACTGCTGTTGCTGTAGACACTAACCACATTGCCAGGATGCTGAAGCATGATGACATGACCCGCTTCGGTGGTAAAACCGGCAAACACGACGGTACCGCTATAGGCGGCGTTGACTGTCTGACCGGCAGACGCTGCAACATCGACTCCATTATTATGGCCGGAGGGGTTGAATGGGGCGATGATTTTGCCTTTAAGGGGAGCAAAGAAAAGGGTGGCAATGGCAGGAACGGCCTCCGCTGTCGAAGCCACTGTAGTAGTGGCAACGGCCCTCACCTCATAACTGTTGTCCTCCTCTTCCACTTCACGACGCAAAAGACTGTCCTCGACAGAATGACGGTAGGCACCAGCAAGTTGCTGCAACGTGGCCGTACTGTCTTTCTTTATCTCGTCAAATTCATCGCCAATCACATCGCCGCGAAGAACGGCCTGCATAGTGGCCAGCAACCACTCCTGATTGGCCAGCTGATTCTCGAGGGAGTCTATCTTCTTGGCATTGGAATAAGTCTGCTCCACCATCTTATTGTCGGTGTAGCCGGGTATCCACTCTCTCAATGGCGTGAATGCAATGAGGACTGTAGTGAGCAGGATAAGGACGATGACCGTGACACCTACGGTGACAAAAAGATTGATGCCCGACAACTGGAAGGAGAACTTCTCCTTGAAGGTGTCGGTGTCCATCACGACAAAGCGGTGCTTATGCCGGATGACATCGCTTACAGGCCATGTCTTAACCTTTACCCACCAATCTTTGAGTCCCATGGTTCCGTTTTAAGTTGGAAGTGGGTAGTTGTTAGTGGATAGCGCTTTATGTCAAATGCTACCGACTATCAACTACCCACCGCCTTCCAATCAATCTACTAGAAGAACTTGTTGCGCTGGTCCTTGACTTTGGCGTTGTCCTTGAGCACCTGCGAGACGGCGCGCATCTTGTTGCGGTAGCCCTGCTCGAGTTGCATACGGATGGCATCACCGTCGACTTCGGCCTTCGGAGCACGGCTGTCGACATTGACCACATAAACACCGTTGGCACCCTTGATAGGGCCAACCAAGCCATTCTCGGTAACGGCAATGGCGCTCTGCACTTTGGGCTCCATACCGTAACGACCGAAGTAGTAGTCGGTGAATGAGACGCTGTCGATGGTGTCGACTGCGACGTCAAGTTTTGTGGCAATGGAGGTGATGTCTTTACCAGCTTTGACGGCCTCTTCGGCACGGGCCATAAGGAGTTCACCCTTCTTCTCAATGCGGACAGGCTGCTCAATCATGGTGCGGACCTGGTCGAGGGTGGCATAACCCTTCTTGAAGACATCCTTCAGGGCAACGACAACGAACATATTGTCGCACTCGAACACCTGGTCGGCAACACTGCCAATCTTGGTATCCTCGTTGTAAACCCATTGTACAATGCTACGGGCGTTGTTCAATCCAGGCATCTGGTTGGCCATCATATTGAGGCGGGCGCTGCGCACCTGCATGTTGCCCTGCTGAGCGGCACTCTCGAAAGCACTGATGGTACGGTTCTGACCGGCAAACTGCGAAGCCTCTGCATAGATGGCACGGTTGGTGGCCGACGAGGGCACAATGGCACGGGTAATCATAGCAACACGGTACTTCTTGGCGGCGGGGGTCTTGTCGGCAACCTTCACGAGGAAGTAACCAACACCCTGAGGATGCTCGAAGAGGAAGGTGCTGCCAACGGGATTCTCGACAAGCTTTTCATTGAGGAAGCCGTAGCCGCCATCAAGCTGCCAACCCATATCGCCCTTGGTCTCAGACTTCTGGGGGTCGTCGCTGAACTGCTCGATGGCCTCCTCGAAGGTCATCTTGTTGGTCTTGACAAGGTTCAGCACGCTATCAGCCAATATCTTGGCCTGCTCGGCACTACGGGTGATATTGCCACCGGCCTTGCTGTTGAGAATATAGACGACGCTGGCACGGAGGCTGTCGGGGCGCATGGCGGTGCTGAGCACTTTGGCCATCACCCATTCGCCGGCGGTAATCTGCGGCTCGAGGAAGGAGCCCGCGGCGGAGTTCTCAACCAACTGGTCGAACGGGGCGGGGAATGTGGAAGGACGCACGTAAGTGGAATCGTAGGCGCGGTCGCTTTCGGCATTGACGAAGAAGGCCAGCTCGTCGTCGGCAGTGGTCTGGAACTCATTCCATACCTTCATCACCTCTTCCTGGATGTCAGCAAGGTCCTGCTGGGTGGGATTGATGGGGAAGGTGATGAACTCGACATCGCGCAGTTCTTCACGGACACGGAAGTCGGCACGGTGCTCGTCATAGTAGGCCTTGTAGTCGGCATCGTCGAGGGTCACCTCTTCATCGCTCACATTCTGGAAGGGCAGCGAGACAACACGCACATTGGCGGTGGAAGCACCATACTCGGCCACCTTGGCGGCGATAGCCTTGGGCATATAGAAAGCCATACCGATGAGGTTGGTATACTTCTGCTGCTCGCGATCACGACGGACATACTTTTCAATCTCAAGCCACTGGAGACGCTGGGCGGTGTCGAGCTGGTCAAAGTTCTCAACCCAGTAGTTCACCTGGCGGGTGTCGTACTGGCCGGTCTGGGGATTGGTGAACATCTGGCGGAGGTACGGGTGAATGAACTGGCCGGTGTACATGTCGCTGACCTCAGCGGGGGTGACTTTGAGGCCGAGTTTGGCGGTCTGCTCCTCCATGAGGGTCTCGTCAACGAAGTTCTGCCACACCTGTTCGCGAATCTGCATCTCGGCGTCGGCAGGCACCTGGGCCACCTGATACTGGGCCTTGTAGTTGTTTTCCATCTCGGTAACCAACTCGTTGAAACGCTGGTTGGTCAGGGTAGTTCCGTTGACAGCGCCCATGTCGGGGATACCGCCGCGGTTCTTGGTCAGGTCGCCGAGGATAAACGCCAGAATAGCGATACCCACGATGAGAACGGCAACCCACGAATGTTTTCTGATAGTTCCAATAATTGCCATTTTGTTAATTTTATTTTAAGTTATTTTTATTATCTATATATTTTAATTTCAGTACGATATACGGCACATTGAATGCCGTTTGCACCATTTGTTGAAGATGCAAAGGTACAAAGTTTTTCGCAACTGGCGAAATTTTTTTTCATTGATTCAGAATACGAAGCCGAACGGCAACAGGTCGGCAACGGAGGCGAACACCCTTACGCGACCCCCCTGCAGCAGGCAGATGACGCGCATCGGATGACCCTGACGGCCCTCATATTCGGCCAGCACCTGACGGCAGGCGCCGCAGGGCGAAGCCTCGCAAAGGGTACCGTCGGCAGCGCGTCCGGCGACAGCCAGTGCGGCGTAGTCGCGCACATCGGGGTGCTGGGCAGAGGCGGCGAATATGGCTGTGCGCTCGGCACAAAGGCCCGACGGGTAGGCGGCGTTCTCCTGGTTGGAGCCGCAAACCACCGTGCCGTCGGTCAACCGCAACGCAGCACCGACACTGAAATGCGAATATGGCGAGTAGGCAGTGGCGGTAGCGGCAACGGCCTGCTCCAGCAACTCGCGGTCGGCAACGGGCAACCCGGCGGCCGAGTCGTACTCGTGGTAGCTTATTGTCAATGTTTTGTCCATTTCGGGAGGTTGTTTTTATCCGTTGCAAAGATACTAATTATTACCGACATAGTGCAATTTTTTTGCCGAGAGGGCCTTTTTTTCGTATTTTTGCACCGCATTATGGAACCGGATCGCCACTATATAGCAATCGACCTCAAATCGTTCTACGCCTCGGTGGAATGCGTCGACCTCGGGCTCAACCCGCTGACCACCAACCTCGTAGTGGCCGACGCCGAGCGCACCGAGAAGACCATCTGCCTGGCGGTCACACCCGCGCTGAAGGCTTTCGGCATACCGGGGAGGGCCCGCCTGTTCGAGGTGGTGGAGAAAGTGAGGAAGCTGAACATGGAACGGCTCTGCGCATCGCCCGAGGGAACCTTCACCGGCCGCTCATACGACAGCCGCGAACTGCAGGACAACGCCGCACTCGAGATGGACTTCCGCGTGGTTCCGCCACGTATGGCGCACTATATGCGGGTGTCGGCCCAAATCTACGGCATCTACCTTCGCTACGTGGCTCCCGAGGACATCCAGATTTATTCCATCGACGAGGTCTTCATCGACGCCACCGAATACCTCCGAACCTACCACATGTCGGCACGGGATCTGGCCTCCAAGATGGTGAGCGACGTGTATCGCGACACCGGAATCACGGCGACCGCGGGCACGGGAACCAACATCTACCTGGCAAAAGTGGCGATGGACATCGGGGCCAAACACTGCAAACCCGACAGCAACGGAGTGCGCATTGCCGAACTCGACGAGCAGTCCTTCCGACAACAGCTCTGGGGCCACCGCCCGCTCACCGACTTCTGGCGACTCGGGAAAGGCACCGCCCGCAGGCTCGAAGCCCTCGGTCTCAATACCATGGGCGACATCGCGCGCTACTCACTCACCCACGAACAGGACCTTTTCCGCCTCTTCGGAGTGGCGGCCGAGTTGATTATCGACCACGCATGGGGCTGGGAACCAACAACTATAGCCGAGATAAAGAACTACCGCTCCATGTCCAACTCCGTCGGAAACGGGCAAGTCTTCCCCACCCCATACACCGCCGACAAGGCCCGACTGGTGGCGAGGGAGATGGCCAACGTGGTGGCCGACGAGCTTGCAGAACGCGGTGCCACCACCGACCAGATGGTCCTCTACGTGGGTTACGACACTGAAAACCTTACAAATCCCGACATCGCCAGCCGCTATAAAGGAGAAGTGGGCGTGGACTACTACGGTCGTACTGTGCCCCTCCCCGCCAACGGGAGCGCCAACCTCAACGGGCACACCACCTCCGCACGGATAATCGGCGACGCAATCGTGGCACTGTTTGACCGCATCGTCAACCCCATCCTCACCATCCGGCGGCTCAACGTGGCAGCCAACAACGTGCTGCCATTGGGCAAAAAGCAGGCACCCGCACGGCAACTGAACATCTTCGACAACCCCGACGAGGTGGAACGGCAGCAACAAGCCGAGCAAAAAGCTGCCGAACGTGAACGCCGCATGCAGCAGGCCGAACTGGCAATCCGCAAACGGTTCGGAAGCAATAGCATCATCCGCGGTACCGACTTCGAAGAGGGGGCCACACGTAAACAACGCAACGGACAGGTGGGCGGACACAGAATGTAAGTTTTAACACTTCCGAAAAAATTTTTTTACCCATTTTTTCGAGGGCACAAGGGGCTTGATTGTCAGTATAATGGAGAGATATACTTCTTCATTTCTTCTACTGTACTTCTTAATGAAGAAATGATGTCCATACAATAAAATTCACCTAACTCCGTTACTGGAAATAAAGACAAAAAACAACCGAAAAATGGGCAAACTGGTACAAGGAATCAACGGTCCGTTCGTGGGCAAAGTAGGGCCCGCGGTAGGCTACTTCTGGAAGCGTATCCCGTGCATCCGCGCCTACCAAAAATTCGTCAACTACCCCAACACAGCAGAGCAGCAGCGCGAGCGTGACTGGTTCATCGCAATGGTACGCTTCGCCGCACAGGCGCGCCAAGCACTGATACTGGGGGTACACCGTCAGGCGGAAGCAGAGAGCATGACCGAAGGCAACTACTTTGTTAACAGGAACAAACAGCATTTCCAACGCGGCCACGGAGGCCTTGTGGTGGACTATGCAAGGCTGCAATTGGCGGCAGGACCGGCGGCCGACGTGGTGTTCCACAGCCCCGTGTTCCGTGAACATGAGACGGTAAGCATTGATTTCGAAAAGAATACGCTCTTCTCACGCGCCTCTGGCGACGACAAGGTCTACGTCTACGCCTACTCTCCCGACGTACACCGCGGCCTGCTCATGCTGCCCGTCGAACGGCGTACGAAGAACATAACTTTCCGGTTGCCAGATAATTGGAGCGGTGCCGAGGTACACCTCTACGGCTTCGTTGTCGACCGTGAAGGGCGTCCGTCGAACAGCACATACATCGGAGCCGGACGACTGGACCACTACTCCGAAGGAGGCAACTATATCCCGCTGAACAAGAGCTGGATAGACTTCGTGGAGATGGCCAACATCGCCAACCATGCCAGCCCCGCCGAAGGCGAGACGGCGGATACGCCTGAGGGCATCGAAGCTCCAGCCCTCCCATCCGAGGCCGCTCCACCGCCCGAATAAGCACTCCCGACAACGGCAAAAACAGCTCCAGCAGTGCCCAAAATGCAGCACCGCAAGGGCTTTCCTTGTCGTTTGCAGAGCATGTCAACAAAAGCACAACAATCATACAATCAAACGATAAGAAAGGCGCGAAAACAAAATTTCAAAAAAAATTTGGCCAGTTGCTAAAAAAGTAGTACTTTTGCAACCCAATTTTGATGGCTAAGGCTAGAGAAATGTTGACTCAGTAGCTCAGTAGGTAGAGCACAACACTTTTAATGTTGGGGTCCTGGGTTCGAGCCCCAGCTGGGTCACAAAAACAAAAAGGCAACCGGACTCACAAGGTCCGGTTTTTTAGTACCGATGCGCAAGCGTATACTACTGATAGCATGGTGTTTGACCCTCATGACGGGGGTTGCGGCCCAGCAGACCAATGAGCAGCTGGCGGCCTACTACTATGACCATGGCGAGTTCGCCCAGGCTTCGCAGCTCTACGAAAGCCTCTACAAGCAGACCACAAACAAGTACTACTACCAGCGCCTGCTCTCAACATACATGGAATTAGGCGATTACCGCAGCGCCTCACGCCTCGTCGAGCGCCGCCAAAAAGCCTTCCCGAAAGATCTCACCATCCTGGTCGACGAGGGCACCGTCCTCCTGCGCCAGAAACAGGACAAGAAAGCCCTCAAGGCATTCGACAAAGCCATAGAATCAGTCACTTCCAATCTCCAACCGGTGCCCGACCTGGCCCAAGCCTTCATCGGCATCGGCCGTTACGACTACGCCGCCCGTACCTACCTCGCCGCCCGCAACAAAAGCCGCAACCGTAGCCTCTACTTTGCCGAACTGACCGGCGTCTACCAACTGATGGGCGACTACAAGGCCATGACCGACGAATACTTCGACCTGCTTGACAACAGCCCGGGCATGATGCGCAACGTACAGGTCTCGATGCAGAAAGCCCTTCAGGAGGCGCCCGACCAGCGCCTGGCCGACGGTGTGCGACGTGCACTCGTGGCCCGTGTGCAGGAACACCCCGACAACAAGACCTACCTCGAGATGATGATATGGTTCTCGCTGCAGCAGAACGATTTCCGCTTCGCGCTGGAGCAGGCCGAGGCCGTCGACATCCGCTTCCCCGACCTGGGCGGCGACCAGGTGATGCGCGTGGCCCAAATCTCACAGAACAACGACGCCATCGACGTGGCCGCCGACGCCTACCGCTACCTGCAGGGCAAAGGCACAGAAAGCCCCTACTACTTCGCCGCCCGCGTGGGCGAACTGGAAGTGGAATTCGCCCGTGTGAACAACAACTATACCCTTGATAGCAAGAGCCTTGCTTCGCTCCGCCAGCGTTACCTCACCGCCTTCGACGAGCTTGGAAAGAACGAGAGGACCATCCCCCTGCTGCGCCATTTCGCCGCCCTCATGGCCTACCACGGCGGCGATGCCCAGGAGGCAGTCGACGCCCTCGACGACGTGCTCGAGATGCCGCGCCTCAAACCACAGGTGCGCGACGAGGTGAAACTCGAACTGGCCGACCTCCTCCTCTTCGCCGGCCAGACCTGGGATGCCTCGCTCCTCTACATGCAGGTCGAGAAAGCCAACAAGAACGACATCCTCGGCGCACAGGCCAAGTTCCGCAACGCCCGCCTCTCCTACTACAACCACGACTTCGAGTGGGCCAACTCGCAGCTCAAGGTGCTGCGCTCATCAACCTCCAAGCTGGTGGCCAACGACGCCATGGAACTTTCTCTCCTAATATCTGATAACATGGAAGATGACAGTACCTACGGCATGCTCGAACTCTTCGCCGACGCCGACCTGCTGCTCTACCGCAACATGCTCGACTCGGCCTGGGCCGGCTACGATGCCATCCAGCGCGCCGTCCTCTCCCATCCCCTCTTCGACGAAATCCTCATGCGCAAGGCGCAGATCCGCATGAAACAAGCCCGCTATGCCGAGGCCGACAGCCTGCTGGAACGGCTTGTGTCATTCTACCCCTACGACATCACTGCCGACGACGCCCTCATCCTCCGCGCCGAACTCAACGAGGAGAAACTGGACAACCCCGACGTGGCACGTGAATGCTACGAAAAACTCCTGCTCGACTACCCCACCAGCCTCTACACCGACCGCGCCCGCAAACGCTATAACGCCCTCAAAGCAAGATGAATGAAGTAAAAGCCAAGAAGTTCCTCGGACAGCATTTCCTGACCGACGAGACGATAGCCCGCCGCATCGTCGACAGCCTCTCGCCCGACTCGCACCGCGTGTTGGAGATAGGTCCCGGCATGGGAGTGCTGACCAAATACCTCATCGAGCGACCGGATACCGACTTCCACGTGGTGGAGATCGACCGCGAGAGCGTGGCCTGGCTCCACGACCACTACCCCACCCTCCACGTCATCGAGGGCGATTTCCTAAAGTTAGACCTAAGCGCCTTATTCCATGACCATTACGCCATCATCGGAAACTTCCCCTATAACATCTCGTCTCAGATTTTGTTCCGCGTCTTCGAATGCCGCAACGAGGTGAGCGAGGTGGTGGGAATGTTCCAGAAAGAGGTGGCCGAGCGGGTGGCCGAAGGGCCTGGAAGCAAGACTTATGGCATCCTCTCCGTGCTGCTTGGAGCCTTCTTCGACGTGGAATACCTTTTCACCGTCCACGAGCACGTCTTCAACCCGCCGCCCAAAGTCAAAAGCGCCGTCATCCGGCTGAAGCGCAACGATGTAACACACTTGGATTGCGATGAGCAACTCTTCGTGCAGGTAGTAAAGGCGGGCTTCAATCAGCGGCGCAAGACGCTCCGCAACGCCCTGCGGTCGGCCGGTCTCGCAATCGATGCAGTACCCGAAGAGACCCTTGCCAAACGGGCCGAACAACTCTCCGTCGACGAATTTATAACCCTTACAAAAACCATAGAATCATGCATATAGCCGCCTATATCGTATTGTCACTGGCCTTTGCCATCAGCAACATGCTCCTCTTCCGCCGCTGTGCGGAGCATGCCCCCATACGACTAACCAGGGGCCTCTGGCTGTCGTTCTTCGTGGCCGCGGTACAGGCCGCCCTCTTCATGGGCAGTATGGCCATCGGCAACCTGCTGCGTTTCGAACTGCCCGACAACCCCGATGCTTTCCGCCAAGCCAACGCACTCATCTTCTTTGGCCTCGCCATCTTCGTCATGTTGCGCATGCTCCTGCCCTACCTGCGCCGCGAACCCAAATTGCCTCTCTTCGACCTCACCAACGACAAGATACACATAGCAATGGCCATCACCGCCGCCGTCAACCCGCTGCTGGTGGGCCTCGGTGCCGGCTTCGTGGCCACCTCGGCCCAGTTCAGCATCGTCCTCCCGCTGGTGATGCTGGTGCTTATGTGGCTCTTCGGCTACTGGGGCGTGATGCTCGGCCGCCGCAAAGTGGAGATGCGCCCCCGCCGCTGGATGGTTATCGCCGCCGTCCTCCTGCTCGGCACCGCCATCGCCGCCCTGGTCAACGCCTGAGCGGGAAGAAAATTTTGCCGGTTCGGAAAAAGTTCGTATCTTTGCAAAAAATTCAATGATGTATGGACGCATCGACAAACAAGATAATTAGTGATTACTTTGCCACACAACCGGTATTGCGGGCATGGGTGTTCGGTTCTTATGCCCGTGGGGAGGAACGTGAAGACAGTGACATCGACTTACTAGTTGAATTGGATGAGAGCCAACGCATTGGACTTAAATTCTTTGGCATGTATGTAGACTTAAAAGAACTACTTGGCAGAGAAGTCGATCTGGTCGCCGACGGATGCCTGAAACCATTCGCTGTAAAAACCGCCAACCGAGATAAAATACTAATCTATGAGAGAGGCCGCGCGTGACAGAGAAAGGTTGCTTCATATCAAAGAAGCCATCGAAAGGATAAATCGCTATATTGAAGGTATCCAACTTGATACCCTTCGGAACGATGACATGCGATACTATGCCGTGGTGAAAAATATCGAAATCATCGGAGAAGCGGCGAATATGCTGACTGTAGAGTTCCGCAATGCACATCCAAAAACGCAATGGAAAATGATAATCGGTATGCGTAATTATATTACACACGAATATTTCCAAGTAAAATTTGGAGTAGTCAAAGAGGTGCTTACGCTAGACCTGCCAGAACTCAAGGAACAAATTGACGCTTACTTGTCAGAGTAAGAACTCCTCATCCCACCCATAGCCGCGGGCCGCAAAAATGCTCCCCGCGGCATTATTTTTTTGTCATTTAAGAAAATAGTCGTATCTTTGCACCGACAAAAACATTATGTAAAATATGTAGAAAAAGGTAAAACAACAATAATGAGCCTGAAGCTCTTGTTTCCTCTGGTAAACGGTCTGGAAAACTTATATCACGATACGGAAATAAGATTGCGGATTGCTTCACGCATTGGCGTGGATTCTTTCCCCACTTATTTGTATCAAGGTATTCCAGACCACCATCCAGAAAATAAGCGGTACCATTGAAAGGATTTACGCCTTTCTTTATTCCCCTCTATTTAACCATTGGCTTCCGGCATATTGTCAGGAGATTATTTTTTATTATCAACTTAAAACTGATGAGCCAACAGGATAAAACGGCACTTTATGATGAAAAAGAATGTGTGTAGAATCACGATAGTCCTGACTATCTGCATCGCTGCTTTGTCATTGACATCATGTCTAAAAGAGACTTGGGATTTCAATTATCCTAAAGAACAACTTTGTGCTGGTTGGTGGGGGGCAACCTATTATTCCCCTAACGGCAGTTCCTGGACGAGTTTGGCAGACCTTGGAGAATACAACGAATTAAGATTCTGGGAGGATGGAGACTTTTCCTCTATTGGAATGTTTGAGGCAAGTGCAAAAACCCATACATGGGAGGCCCACGGCAACCAAATAATCATCTATATGAATAATGATAAACCATTACAAACTTATACTGTTCAGTCCTGGGATGGAAGAAACATCGAATTGAAGATGGACGTTGGCAGTTCAACGGCTTACTTTAAATATACACTTAAATAAACACGAATTAAAACGCATCATGAAAAGAAAAATATCATTAACCATTCTTTTGCTCTTTTGTATCGCAGCCACGGCGCAGGATGTTATTACGACAAAAGATGGCGAGGACATTCAGGCAAAAGTACTTGAAATAACTCAAACGGATATCAAGTACAAAAAATATAGTAATCCTGATGGGCCGATATACTCCATAAGTAAAAGCGAGGTTCTAATTGTTCGTTATGAGAACGGGGAAAAGGAAGTCTTCAAAGACATCACCAAAAACTACAAGCCTAACACCACATATAATGTCAAGGAAGGTATGAGCTATTCCGAGTATAAGGATTTCTATGATAAAAAAATGTACGTTCACCAACCAGGAGACCCTTATAATCCAAGCGGCGCTGGAGTTGCATCTTTTTTTATACCTGGACTTGGTCAGGGAATCGCTGACGAATGGGGGCGTGGAGCATTATTCTTTCTTGCGAATCTTGGATTAGGCATCGGTTCTGGCATAACATATTATGGCATGCTCAACTACCGTGAACCATACAAAACCAATAACACATACTATTTCTTGATTATCACTGCAACTCGATTGGCCATTGACATTTGGAGCATTACTGATGCAGTTAAAATTGCGAAAGTAAAGAACATGTATAATCAAGACATACGTGGGAAAAGAACAGCTCAACTTGACTGTACCCTCACGCCATTTATTACCACAACCCCCACACTGAGAAATGACAATACAGCAATAACCGGACTCTCCCTTAATTTCTCTTTTTAATTTAGAGAGTATCATCAAGCATTTGCTGCAATCCAATCCCTTAAATGGGTAAATAGGTTCACTTATTTGAGTGAACCTATTTTATTATAGGCCAAAGGGGCTAAAAGGACTAAAGAGGCTAAAAGCATCTTTTACTGAACTTTTTTGGTACTATTTTGGAAAAAAGTTGTACTTTTGCATCGAGAAACAATGTTTTATGGCAGAAGAAACAACTTCGTTCATTGCACAGAAAGGTGACTATAAAAACCTGATTGCTTTCCAAAAGTCGGAGTGCATCTACGATATAACTTTCTATTTTGCAAACAAGTACCTCGCCAAGGGTGACCGCACCATCGACCAAATGGTACAAGCGGCCCGTAGTGGCAAGCAAAACATTGCAGAAGGAGCGGCTGCCGGTACCACATCAAGTGAGACGGAACTGAAACTGATAAATGTCGCAAAAGCCAGCCTTCAAGAACTTAAACTCGACTATGAAGACTATCTCCGCGTAAGGAATATTCCTCAATGGAAACTGGGAGAACCCAAGTTTGAGCAGACCCGCAAGGTCTGCGCCAGCCATAACGACTCAGCATACTACCGACAAGCTATTGAAACAAGGTCGGACGAAGTGATTGCCAATACCGCCATTATACTCATCAACCAGACCGACTACATGCTCAAGCACCTGTTCGACCGGCTGAAACAGGAATTCCTGGAGCATGGTGGAATTAAAGAAGAAATGACAAGAGGAAGGCTGGAGTATCGGAAGAAACAGAAAGGGTATTGAGATTTTAAAAGACTAAAAAGGCTAAAAGGGCAAAAGGGGCTTAAAAGACTAAAGAGAATTTTAAGGGTTTATGCCTTTTAGTCTTTTTAGACCTTTTAGACCTTACTTAAGAGCAATAATTCTCATCAAGCACTCGTGGCAGTCGAACTCCAACTGGAAGCGGCGGGTGTTGTTGACCAACACCAACTTATCGGTGGGCTGCAGGGGAACCTGCGGGCCGCCGTTGCTTTTACCTTGTAGGCAGCAACCCAACTCGTAACGCAAACAATACTTGGTGGTCATCAGGGCTTTACCGTCGTAGTCGGCTGTCAGCTCCACACCACGCTCTATCTTGTTTATTCCATGATGATTATAGAACTCTTCAGCTTTGCTGTTGACCACATTGGCACGGTAGTCAAGATCCGTGGACGGATAGGGCTCACAGCGGTCGATACGCTGGCAGTCGGCAGGATGGAAGTAGCTTATTCTATGTTCTATAAGCCGCTCTACTGCCTCGCGTCGCAACTCGTTCAGCACCGATGCGGGAAGGAAATATTGCCCTTCGGTGGTATCCTCCATCTTAACGGCAACAAACGGCGAGTCACCCAACTTGGATAACTGCTTTACTATCAAAGCTGAAGCCTTCTCCAACGAACCAGTTACCGGCTGATGTTCGGCGGCAATCGACCGCGTGACCGTCAGGCCATCTTCGTCTTCCACCTCCAAGGTAAACCCGTCATCAGCGGACGAGAAGCGCAACCGTACACCAATCTTACGCTCGGCTGAGCGGCCGGCGAGTTGTTTCTCAAATCGTTGGTCATTGTTGCGCCAGATTGGCGTACCGACCTTGATATCAGGCATTACATTTGGAATCACGGTACGCCCTTGCACCCCGTTGACCATAAACCCTTGCAAGCGCCCGTCGGAATCGAAAAAACAGAGTCCGTCGCCATTGGCGAATGGCTCTACCCCACTGATAGTAAGCGACGTGCGCCCAACTGAGGTCACCTCGCCTATCCGCTTGCCGAGTGACTTCTGGGTAGCAAACGAGGCCATCGGCTGACGCTGACGGAGGAAATAGTCGGTATATCCGCGGTTGAAGGTACGATCGGGGTCGGGGGTGAAAAAGAATTTGCAGGTTCCTGACGAAGCACGTTCATGGCCATCCATCATGGAATCAAGCAACTGGCGATAGTAGGCGGTGATATTTTTCACGTACGAGATATCCTTCAGGCGACCCTCTATCTTGAACGACGTGATGCCGGCATCTATCATAGATGCAAGTTGTTGGCTGGCGTTGAAGTCGCGCAGCGAGAGCAGATGGCGGTCTTTGATGAGCAGGCGTCCGTCGGAGGTATAGAGGTCGTAGGTGGAGCGGCAGGGCTGCGAGCAGCATCCGCGGTTGCCGCTGCGACCATTAAGGTACTGGCTCATATAGCATTGTCCGCTGTAGCTGACGCAGAGTGCTCCATGCACGAACGCTTCGAGATCGACGCTGGTGGCAGCACGTATGGCCCGAACCTGCTCAAGGGAAGTCTCGCGGGCAAGGATGATTCGACGGAAGCCTGCTGATTCCATGAACTTTATCCGCTCTATGGAGGCGTTGTGACACTGGGTGCTGGCATGCAGCTCGATAGGGGGTAAGTCGCACTCGAGCAAGCCAAGATCCTGAATGATAAGGGCGTCGACACCCATATTGTAGAGCTGGCGGATCATGCCAACGGCAGGCTCCAGTTCGTCGTCAAAAAGGATAGTATTGACGGTGGCAAACACCTTGGAACCATAGAGATGGGCATATTTGACAAGTGCCTCGATGTCGTTGAGGGTATTTGTGGCGGCAGCCCGGGCGCCGAAAGCGGGGGCGCCTACATAGAGGGCGTCGGCACCGTGGTTGACGGCCTCACGGCCGAACTCCAGGTTCTTGGCAGGTGAAAGCAGTTCAAGTTTGCTCATTACCCCATAGTAACGGCATGGATAGTGATTTATTGCGCGCACGCCACTTTATTTGAACAGATACACAATAAAAAAGCCTTTTTGGAGTTATCCATTTATCAAATACATTAAAACTATGGATATCAACACTCTCAACATCGACGCATCGGCCAAGGAGAACGTGCGCTCCTGGCTGGAAGGAGAATACGACGAAGCCACGAAACAGGCCATCCGCGATATGGCAGCCAACCCCACCGAGCTCAACGAAAGCTTCTACCGCCATCTGGAATTCGGCACCGGCGGCTTGCGCGGCATCATGGGCGTGGGTACCAACCGCATGAACAAATACACGGTGGCTATGGCCACCCAAGGTCTGGCCAACTACGTTAAGAACGTCAACAAGGCAACGAGTCAACAAGGCAACGAGTTGAGAGCGGCCGTCTCGCACGATAGCCGCAACCACAGCCGCGAATTCGCCGAAATCACCGCCAAGGTACTGGCTGCCAACGGCTTCCATGTCTACCTCTTCGACGGCATGCGCCCAACTCCAGAGTTGAGTTTCGCCGTGCGCCACTACAAATGCCACACTGGCGTGATGGTCACCGCCAGCCACAACCCAAAGGAATACAACGGCTACAAGGCTTACTGGAGCGACGGCTGCCAGCTGACTGCCCCGCACGATACCGCGGTGATTGATGAAGTATTGAAAATCAAGAGTGTCGGCGACGTGAACATGAACGCCCCCGAAGGCGCCATTGAGATAATTGGCGAGGAGTTGGACAAGATTTACCTGGCCCGTATCGAGAAGAACTCGCTGAACCCCGAAGTGATAAAGAAACACCACGACGTCAAGATAGTCTACACCCCGCTGCACGGCACCGGCATCACACTGATACCAAGAATGTTGAAGCAACTAGGATTCACCAACGTCAACGTCGTGGAGGCACAGGCAGTGCCCGACGGCAACTTCCCCACCACACCGAGCCCCAATCCCGAGGAGAAGGCCGCCATGAAGATGGCTGTCGACCTGGCCAAGGATATCGATGCCGACATCGTCTTCGCCAGCGACCCTGACGCCGACCGAGTGGGTGTGGCAGTGAAGCGCCCCGACGGCGAATGGATGCTGCTCAACGGAAACCAGACCATGAGCGTTCTGCTCTACTACATCATACGCCAATGGCAGGAAAAACAGCTGCTTACAGGCAATGAATATATCGTCAAGACCATCGTTACCAGCGAGTTGCCGGCCGATATCGCGGTACAGGCAGGTGTGAAGGTATACGACGTGCTTACCGGATTCAAGTTCATCGGAGCCAAGATTAAAGAGTTGGAAGGCCTCGAGACCTTTATCGCCGGCGGCGAAGAGAGCTACGGCTATATGATTGGAGACTTCGTGCGTGACAAGGATGCTGTGGCGGCCTGCTCGATGATTGCAGAGATTGCAGCCTGGGCCCGCGAGAACGGAAAAACCTTCTTCGATGTGCTGGTGGACATCTACAAACGTTACGGCTTCTACAAGGAAGGCCTCGTAAGCGTGGTGCGCAAAGGCAAGAGCGGTGCAGAAGAGATACAGCAGATGATGAAAGACTACCGCAGCAATCCGCCTCAGGAAATCGATGGCGAGAAGGTGGTGTGCATCAAGGACTACCAGACGCATGAGAGCAAGGACCTCGTCAGCGGAGCCGTTACAAAAATCGACCTGCCGAAGAGCAACGTGTTGCAGTTCTTCACCGACAAAGGCAACAAGGTGACCGTCCGCCCCAGCGGTACCGAACCCAAGATCAAGTTCTACTTCGGAGTGAAAGGCGAACTTTACTGCAAAGACTGCTTCGACAAGACCAACGACGCCCTCGACGCCAAGATTGAGAGCATTAAAAAGAGCATGAACTTAATTTGACATTGATATGAAGAACCTTGGATGGCAAATGTTTTTCGCGCTACTTATTGCCGACCTGATAGCGCTGGTGATGCTTGCACTGAAAGTAAAGCAACTCAAAATCGTGTTGATTGTCGGTGTCATTGTCTTCGTGGTGTTGGCGGCGGTGCTGTTCTTCAACAACCGCTCCCGTGAGAAAAGCAAGAAGCGCGAAGCCCAGGCAGCAGCCAAAATCGCCGACCTGCAAGATCAGGTAGAAGTGGCACTCAACAGCAAGAACACCCCAACGAACGTCACCTCCGTGCACTAAATGATGGAGTTGCCATCGAAGATACTGCAGGAGGCTGTTGACCAGTTGGCCATACTGCCAGGCGTTGGCAAACGGTCGGCATTGCGTTATGCACTGCACCTGCTACATGAGGACGAAGCCACCGTGCGCGACCTCAGTGAAGCACTGGTAAGGCTCAAGACAGGCCTTTTCCACTGCCGCCACTGCCATAACATCAGCGACACCGAGATATGCCCCATCTGTGCCAGCCCGAAGCGCCAGAGGGGCATTATTTGCGTCGTAGAAAACATCCAAGACGTAATGGCGGTGGAGAACACGCAGCAGTACCGCGGACTCTACCACGTGCTGGGCGGCGTCATCTCGCCCATAGACGGAATCGGCCCCAGCGACCTGGAGATAACGTCGCTCGTGGAGCGAGTGCGCACCGGAGTGCCCGACCCTGTGGAAGAGGTTATACTGGCCCTGCCCACCACCATGGAGGGCGACACGACAAACTATTACATAAACAAGCTGTTGCAGCCGCTAGGAGTGAAGGTAACCACGCTGGCGCGCGGTGTCGCCGTCGGCGACAGCCTCGAATATGCCGACGAGATAACCCTCGGCCGCAGTATAGCACACCGAATACCGTTTGAATGATGAAAACACCGATAATCATACTGGCCCTTCTGGCCTTTTTAGGCTGTGGCAATCGGAATACTCAGAATATTCCGAATACTCAGGATACTCAGAATGATCCCGAGCCCGAATACACCCTCGAGGAAAACATAGGAATGATGCTCCTCGTAGGTTTCCGTGGTACAGAACTGGATTACGACAAAAACATCGAGATTATCAGCGCCTTACGCGACTATCATGTGGGCTCGGTTATTCTGTTCGACTACGACGTGCCGACCGGCACACGTGGCCGCAATATACAGAGTGCCGAGCAGTTGAAGCGCCTCTGCAAGCAACTGCGAGCGTTCAACGACGAGCTGATTATCGGCATCGACCAAGAGGGGGGCTACGTCAGTCGCTTGAGTACACGCTATGGCTTCCCGGCAATACCGTCGGCACAGAAATGCGCCGTCATGGGTGCCGACAGCGTACGTTTTTATGCCAACCTGACAGGCCAGATGCTCGAAGAACTGGGAATCAATCTCGACTTCGCACCGGTGGCCGACGTGAATGTCAACCCAAAGTGTCCAGTAATCGGTGGCATCGAGCGCAGCTTTTCGGCCGACCCCAAGGTGGTGCGCCAGTACTGCCTGATATGGAGCCAAGAGCTGGCTAACCATCATGTTATCAGCTGCTGGAAGCACTTTCCGGGACACGGTAGTGCTACGGGCGACACCCATAAGGGCTTGGTCGACGTCAGCGCCACATGGCAACCCAAAGAACTTGAGCCCTACCGCATTGATGGAGAGAACCTCCACGTCAGCCCACCACTCGGCTGGAATGTTCCGGGCATGGTGATGACGGCCCATGTCATCAACCGCCAGCTCGACCCATCGGGTCTACCGGCATCCCTCTCGCCGAAGATAACATCCTATCTGCGTGATACCTTGGGATTTGAGGGTGTGATTATTACCGACGACCTCGCTATGGGCGCCATAGTGAGCCAGTACAGCTTCGAGAAAGCAATCCGCATGGCCGTCCTGGCTGGTGCCGACCTGCTCTGTTTGAGCAACAACGGCGGCACATACGACGTGAATATGGTGCCACGTGCCGTCAAAGTGATAAAGCAGATGGTTGAGAATGGGGAGGTTACAGAGGAGCGCATACGTCAGTCGGCCGAGCGTGTCAGACATTGTCAATAAACCACATACTATGAAAGAGATACACGACTTTACAATCATCCGCCGCGAACAACTGGGGCAGCATTATTTCCGCCTCGTGCTACAGCATAACGGAAAGATGCAGCCTGTAGCCCCCGGACAGTTTGTCGAGGTGCAGGTGGAGGGCTGCCGCGAGGTGATGCTGCGTCGCCCCATATCGGTGCATGATGTGGACCAAACGGCTGGTACTATGAGCCTTCTGATTCAGATTGTAGGCAATGGAACCCGCCGATTGGCCGAACTGAAAGTGGGCGACAAACTCAATATGGTATACCCATTGGGCCATGGTTTCAGCACCGATATCCCTGCCGGGAGCCGCGCCTTGCTGGTCGGCGGCGGCGCCGGTATCGCCCCCCTGCTCCACTTAGCTAAAGAGCTTGGAGCAAGAGGAATAAAGCCTACCATACTGCTCGGCGGCCGCACCGCAGAATTGATCCCTGTACGCGATGACTTCAAACCATACGGCGAACTTTGCATAGCCACCGACGATGGCTCGCTTGGACATAAAGGTCTTGTTATCAGCCATCCTGCCTTTGCAGAACAGTATGACATGATTTACACCTGCGGCCCCACGCCGATGATGAAAGCTGTGGCCCGATCGGCCGCAGAACGCGGCATCCGCTGCGAGGTGAGCCTGGAGAACATGATGGCCTGCGGTGTGGGCGCCTGCCTGTGCTGCGTTACCGATACCGACCAGGGCCACCGTTGCGTGTGCAAGGACGGCCCCGTATTCGACATCACAACAATGAAAAAATGGTACCAATGCTAGACGTTAAAGTACATAATCTCAAGCTGAAGAACCCGGTGATGACCGCCAGCGGCACCTTCGGCTACGGCGAAGAGTTCGCTGATTTCGTAGACCTTAACCGCTTAGGTGGCTTCATCGTGAAAGGAACTACCGGCGAACACCGTGAGGGCAATCCCTATCCACGTATGGCCGAGACCCCTTCCGGGATGCTCAACGCCGTGGGTCTGCAGAACGGCGGCGTGGACAAGTTCTGCAAGGAAGTCTATCATAGAATCAAAGACTTAGACACCAATATCATCGTCAACGTCAGCGGCTCGTCGATAGAGGAATACTGCACCGTTGCGTCGAAGATTGACGCACTGGAAAAAATACCAGCCATCGAGCTGAATATCAGCTGTCCGAATGTAAAGAAAGGCGGTATGGGCTTCGGTACCAACCCCGACATGGCAGCGCAGGTAGTTTCGGAGGTGCGTAAAGTGTACCATAAGACACTGATAGTAAAGCTCACACCCAATGTTACAAGCATTGTCGACATCGCAAAAGCGGTTGAGGCTGCAGGGGCCGACAGTGTTAGCCTTATCAATACCATGCTCGGTATGGCTATCGACGTAGAGAAACGCCGACCCTACCTGAGCACCATAACTGGCGGACTTAGTGGCCCCGCAGTGAAGCCCGTGGCCGTAAGAATGGTCTGGCAGGTGGCCCACGCTGTACAGATTCCTGTAATCGGTCTTGGCGGCATTGCTTCTGCGGCAGATGCTCTTGAATTCCTTATGGCCGGTGCCAAGGCCATACAGGTGGGTACCGCCAACTTCATCGACCCCGCCGTCACAATGAAGATAATCGACGGACTGGAAGACTATTGCAACCGTCATGGAATAAAGGACATAAATGAAATAATCGGCATAATATGACGATTATCGCCGACAGCGGGAGCACCAAGACCACATGGATGGAAGTAGAATCTGGTAACAAGATAGTTACTGAGGGTTTGAATCCATATTTCAGCACCGACGAGGCCTTCCTCGCCGCCTGCACAACTGTCCGCCAACAATTCTCAATTCTCAATTCTCAATTCTCATTTTTTTTCTACGGTGCCGGCTGTGGTAATACAAAGCAACAAAAGAGGGTTACAGCGCTTATCACAAAAGCTTTTGGAAGCAACAACGTATCTGTAGAAACCGACATGCTAGGGGCCTGTCGTGCCGTGAGTGGCGATGAGGCAAGCCTGGTCGGCATCCTCGGCACCGGTAGCAACGCCTGCTACTACAATGGGCAAAAGATTGAATACCAACCATTAAGCACTGGCTACATTTTGGGCGACCATGGCTCAGCCAACCATATTGGGCGACGACTCCTACAGGACTATTTGTCTGGTTCCATGCCAAATAACTTAATCGAAAAGTTTCAAAAGGCATACCCCATGACATACCCTGAATTCATGGATGCCGTTTACCACCAGCCCAACCCCAACCGCTTCCTGGCGTCACTGGCACGCTTTGCCGTGGAAAACATCAACGACGACTACTGCTCGTCAGAGATACTCATCAACTTATATGAATGGTACAACTACCAGATTGACAGCTTGCGTAAAGTGTCGCACTGCGACGTGCTTAACGTTGTAGGTGGTTTCGCGGCACAAATCAGACACCTGCTCGACATTGTCGCCAAAGACAAAGGCCTGACGATAAAGAACGTCGCGGCCGACCCAATTGATGGTCTACGAGAATATCATCTAAAACATATTACGCTATGAATCTTGAAATCAGAATAAAAGAAGGCCTAGGCGACCTGCATTTTCACATGCCGGTCGAAGAGATTGTTCAGTTGCTCGGCAATGCCGACGAGGTGGAGAATATCGACAACGCAGCCGACGAACCCACTACGGTACTGCACTATAACGACCTTGGAATCACACTCTTCTGCGAAGGAGAAAATCCAACATTGGCTTGTATCGACACTGCCAATGAAGAATGTAAAATATTCGGGAAAGATGTGTTTGATATGGAGGAGCGAGACATCGTTAAGCTCATGGTATCAAACCTCTACACCGAACAAGATGCCGATGAGGAGGATTGGGGAGAACGCCGAATATCATTCCCAGAAGCCAATATCGACTTCTACTTTGACAAGGGTGAACTGGTATCAATCATTCTGGGAGAATGACCCCCTTGTTCAGCACAGCTTACTTTCCTCCGGTAGCCTATATGGCCGAGCTGGCAAAACATTCCTCGGTAACCATCGAGATTAAAGAGACTTTCCCTAAGCAGACATACCGCAACCGAATGGAAATCATGACTGCCAATGGCAAAAGGACTCTGACGGTGCCAGTGACACGTAACAATCACAGCCGCACAGAGGAAGTACGTATCGACTACAGGGAACGCTGGAACATTACACACCTGAGAACCATCGAGGCCGCCTATAGCGCCTCACCTTTTTTCCAATACTACAAAGACGAGCTTGAAGCCATTCTGACGCGACATTACGACAACATTGTGGAATTGAATACGACGACATTGAAATGGCTCTTAAAACGCCTTAAAATCACCACCACAGTCACACAGACAACCGACTACTTGCCACAATCAGACATTCCATTTGATTTCCGTAATGCTTTTTCACCCAAAAGTCCATTACCAGATAGTCTGTTCAAATCATACTATCAAGTATTTAGCGACCGGCAACCTTTTATCCCCAACCTTAGCACACTGGATTTGCTAATGAATTTAGGGCCCGAGGCACGTGATTATCTGATAACATTATCGTTATGAAATACATAATAGCCATATTCCCCTTTTTGGCATTTATGCTGAAAATAGCCGCACAAGAACCCAACGTACTCTTCATAGGCAACAGCTACACAGAAGTCAACGACCTACCGCAAATGGTATACAATATTGCCAGAAGCATGGGAGACAACATGAGATATGCCAGCAATACACCTGGAGGCTGTACATTTATGCAACATTGCAGCAACCACTCAATGGAAATGATTTGTCAAGGGGGATGGGATATTGTAGTGTTACAAGAACAAAGCCAATACCCGTCGTTCCCTCAAAACCAGGTGGAAAACGAAGTGTTCCCATACGCAGAACGGCTAATCGATTCAATATATGCACATAGTCCTTGTGCAGAGCCCATGTTTTACATGACTTGGGGGCGGCGTGACGGTGACCAGATTAATGGACAATACTTCCCCGTACTGGGTACATATGAGGGTATGGATAGCATGCTCTGCGAACGGTACACATATATGGCAGAAACCAACGATGCCTCGCTGTGCCCTGTTGGACGTGTATGGAGATACATTAGAACCAATCACCCAGAGATAGAACTATACCAATCTGACGGAAGCCATCCATCTACAGCCGGAACCTATGCCGCCGCATGTGCATTTTACACAATGTTTTTTCATCGAGATCCAGACCAGATAGGCTACAATCCCGGCCTCGACAGGAACATCTCTTTGATCATCCGCAATGCAGTACGCAGCGTGGTTTACGAGAACCTCACCCAATGGCAACGCCCAAATCCAACTGTAGAAGTGGACACACTATATACAAATAGCGACAATACCGTATGGTTTTCCCACGAATGCACACATACTGACACTCTAATTTGGAATTTCGGAGACGGTAGCGATACTACAACACTGCCGGAAGAGGGCCAATACATTTATCACACCTACGACGACACCGGACGCTACACCGTAACGCTCACGGCTCGACGCCACTGCCTTACAGCAATCGACAGCATGTCGATAACAATAAACAACTATACAGATTTGGGAATCAATCACAATACTAACAATGAAATAAGAATATTTCCTAATCCAGTATCTGAGCACGTAACAATGATATCGAAAACTCAAGCAAAAGCAATAATTGTTAACGCCTTAGGCCAAACCATTCAGCAAGTCAGGATAAAACCGGGAGAGAATACCATAGAGTTAAGAAAGATTCCATGTGGAGTATACACTCTTGTCGTCACAAATCAAAACAACACATATTGTCACAATATTATAAAAAAGTAAACCAAACAATATCAGTATTATACCCCCGTTGTTTCGCATGAAACAACGGGGGTATAATCTTGTATGCTAGCGAGCAAAGGTAAGTAATAAAACTGAAATATCTGCAGGTGAGACACCACTGATGCGTGAAGCCTGACCAATAGAGACCGGATGATACCGATTGAGTTTTTCACGGCACTCATAACTCAAGGCCGATAAAGTGAAATAGTCAAAGTCGGGAGGCAAGACCACATTTTCGAACTTCATGATACGACTAGCCACCTCCTGCTCTTTTTCGATATACCGTTGATACTTAATGGTTGTCTCCACCTCTTGGTGCACCTCCTGTCGCAGGTCTAAAGGCAACGCCGCAACCGCTGAAGAAAGTTCAGGAGACAATCCCTCAAGATCAGCAAGCGATAGTTCAGGACGCAACAACAGCGATGAAAGCCGGACTTTATGACTCAAAGGAGCGGAACAATGTTTTTCAAGCCAACCATTAGCTTGTGATGGCACAACCGGAAGATCTTCCACGACACGTATCAATTCACCAATCAGCTTCTGCTTCTCCTCGACGCGATGCATACGATAGTCGTCAGCCAAGCCAATAGCATGCGCTAACGGAGTAAGTCTCTGGTCAGCATTATCCTGTCGAAGCAAGATACGATATTCGGCACGCGAAGTAAACATACGATAAGGCTCGTCAACCCCCTTGCTCACAAGATCGTCTATCAACACGCCAATATATGCCTGTGAACGATTAAGCACAAAAGCCCCTTTACCACTCAACTTGAGGGCCGCATTAATACCTGCCATTAACCCTTGACACGCCGCTTCCTCATAACCAGTAGTGCCATTAATCTGGCCCGCAAAAAACAGATTCTCCACAAGTTCGGTCTCAAGAGTGTAACCCAACTGTGTAGGCGGGAAAAAATCATACTCGATAGCATAACCAGGCTTAAAGATTCTCGCATTCTCAAAACCCTCAATAGTGCGAAGAGCAACCAACTGAACATCCAACGGAAGCGATGAAGAGAATCCATTCAGATACCAACTCTGCGAATACCACCCCTCCGGTTCAACAAACAACTGATGATGATCCTTGTCAGAAAAGCGATCTATCTTATCCTCTATTGAAGGACAGTAACGAGGTCCACGCCCCTGAATACGACCTGTAAACATCGGCGAGCGAGAAAATCCCGTGCGTAAAATTTCGTGAGTTGCCAGATTTGTATTTGCCAGAAAACATGACCGTTGGTGAGTAAGTGGGATAGTATCGGAAAACGAGAATTTGGCAGGATTGAAGTCGCCAGGCTGCTCCACAAGCTTAGAGAAATCAATAGTACGACCATCGACACGAACAGGTGTACCTGTCTTCAAGCGCTGAACTTCAAAACCCATATTGCGCAACTGATCCGAAAGTCCGACCGCAGGAGCCTCCCCCACCCTACCTCCTTGCCATGAATCCTCACCTACATATATAGTACCATTAAGGAAAGTGCCATTGGTGAGAACAACCGCACAAGCAGGGATAGTATGCCCCATTCGTGTAACAACACCCGATACAGCATTACCACTAAAAACAAGCGAAACAACCTCGTCCTGCCACATTGAAAGACCAGGAATGGACTCAAGAACCCGACGCCAATTGGCAGAGAAGAGCATCCTATCGCATTGCGCCCGAGGACTCCACATGGCCGGTCCTTTTGAACGATTCAACATCCGGAATTGGATTGCTGACCTATCGGTGACAATACCAGACCAGCCTCCCAACGCATCAATTTCACGAACTATTTGCCCCTTAGCGACACCACCCATCGCAGGATTACAGGACATCTGACAGATATTATCGAGCACCTGTGTAATAAGAAGCACCTTGGCACCCATTTTGGCAGCGGCAGCGGCAGCCTCTGCTCCAGCATGCCCAGCTCCAACAACAATAATATCGTATGGCTCAAATATCATGTTTTATGCAACTTATACTATCTGTTCCTCGCGAAACAACGATAATGCACCATCCTCCAATCGACGCATCTCGCGAGCCTCCTCATCAGTTTTATCACCCTGACCAAGGAGATGAAGCACACCGTGGACAATCACTCTACGAAGTTCCTGCTCAAAGGGAACAGCAAATTTAGAGGCATTCTCCCCCACCCTATCTACACTGATGAAGATATCTCCAGAGATAAGTCCACCAGCCACATAATCGAAAGTAATAATATCAGTATACGTGTCATGATTGAGGTACTGCTGATTTACTTTGAGAAGGTATTCGTCGTCACAAAAGAGATAGTTAATATTACCAACCGACTTGCCACGAAGACTAATAACTTTTGAGAGCCATTTAACAACTTTTTGTGGTTCGTCAAGTTCAAAATTCACAGATTGGACAGAAAAACGAATGGACATGTTTATATATAATATACTGAATTACAGTATTATAATTCATATTATAGACCTTTTCTTCCTCAAAATAAAGCCCCTTCAAATCGTAGAACAAGTAATTGGTACAACCATAAGCGACGCAAAACGAGGAATCGTTCAAGCCGCAACAACGGCAAAATGCTGCCGAAGTACTGACACTCGCTCAAGGGCATCGGCTGGATCAATACCTTCGACGACAAATTCGAGCCTCACCTGTCGACCGCCTTCGGAATATGACATATTGTCGGCAAGTGACCGCATGACAAAAATACCCTCACCAGAGATCTGCTCATCATCTGGGAGATTACCATATTGATAGAAGTCGAAACCTATCCCCTGATCGGCAACCTCAGTGAAAATACCGCCGCGGCAAGTACCAAAAGCCAGAGAAACCGTCTTGGTAACATCATTGTGATTGCCATGTACAATAGCATTTTCAACAGCATGCAAGGTGGCGACGCTTACGGCAGAGTAGTAGCGACCAACATTGCATTCACGACAAAAATGAAACAAACGTTCCTCAACTATAGGAAGGTTAGCCTTATCCGACTGGATTTCAAACGATTCTATCATAATGAACTCGGAATATTTCGGCTACAAATTTACTGAAAAATGCCGAAACAATGCTAACCCCCACGAAAATATTTTCAACAAATTATTGTTAAACAACAGGCTACAACAACACAACCTTGCTGGTTGTAATTCCATCGGCAGTGTGAATGCGGAGGTAATATGCACCGCGTTCAAGGCAACTGACATCTAATTCTACGCGGTTGCTAAAAATAGCCTGACGAATAATAGATTGACCAAGAAAGTTGACAAGTTCAATACAACTGCCATCTTGTATGCCATGTATTATCACGCGTTCTGTTGCAGGATTAGGATATACGATTATATCACCCCCCGAGGCAATATCTATACCATTACAGTTCTCATAGTATATACCCTCAAAAAGCCCCCAATAAGTGTCGGCGAGAAATGCATCGATGCTACAGCAAGGTATAATTATACTATCTACCGTAGCATCGACCAGGCAACCATAATCGGCTCCATATTCCAGCGTGGTAAGGGAAACAGGAGGTTCGCTGTTCATCAATCGCAGCGATTCAAGATGATGACCCGTGAAAGCCTCCGGCTCTATAGTGTCGACTGGGGCTGAGAAGGCAACCCGACGCAACGTTCCGTCATAATAGCCATTGAAAGCGCCGGCCCTAACTGACCGCAGCGTGGCTGGCAGATAAAGTTCCTCAAACGAGCATCCACCAAATGCAAACGAATCTATTACAGCCACGTTATTGCCCCACGTAATATGCGACAAGGCGGTGCTGCCAAAGAATGCAGAATTGGGGATGGTATGCAAGCCATCCGGTATCTCAATATATGTCAAGTTGGTGCAATATTCAAAGCAACCATGCCCCATAGTATCCAAAGAAGCTGGCATACCGACCCGAATCAGCGACTCACAGTCAACAAATGCGTATTCGTCTATAAATGACACACTATTCGGCAGGTCAATGTACATCAGAGAACTGTTCTCAAAAGCATTCTCGTTAATAACAGTCACACCATCGGGAACGTGAACATATCTAATGTTGTTGTTGCCACCAAATCCACCCACAACTCTGAGTGACGCAGGCAGGAATATGGAATCTACACTCTTGTGGCACGATACAAGCGTGTCGCCGCCCGAAGAGTAGATCATCATCCCATCCATATAGTAATGGCTGTTCCCACTAGCGATAGAAAGAGTGTTGAGGGCGGTGCAACCCTCAAAAAGATTTGAGCCAACAAACGACACCGTCGAGGGAATAGTAATATTGCTTAGGGTGCTAGCGAACATAAAAGCACCGTAACCAATGCTTGAAACACCCTCGTGTATAGTCACGCTCGAAAGCGAGTGGCTGTAGGCAAAAGAAAAACGTCCGATATGCTGCGTGGACGGCGGCAGGACGACCGAGCCACTTTTACCAGCTGGATACTGCACAAGCGTAGTGGTGTCTTTGCTAAACAGAAGCCCATCAACCGTACAGTAGTTAGAGTTATCCTCCGACACAATGATGTAGGTCAAATTCAATGCCGATAGCGCCATCTCATCGATTTCCGTTACCGAGGCGGGAATATAAATGGCCGTCGGCCCAGTGGCAAGAAGGAAACATTGCGTTTTTATTCTTGTGATAGAGGTAGGGATAGACACACTGGAGAGATTGGCCCTGTAAAACGCCAGTTCACCCAATGCCACTACATCATACGTGACGCCGCCATACGTTACCGTAGACGGCACAGTGAAATTGCCACCATAAGGACTTCCCGACCACCGCATGGTTAATTCCACAGTGTGGTCTGCTTCCGAAAGCACATTATATGCCCTGCCGCCAGTCTCGAAATGCTGCGCCACAAGGGCGGAAGGAAGGCATAGTACCGCCAGAGCGGCGAAAAAGCGAAATGTTTTTTTCATATCTTACAATTATTTTGTTGTACGTTCAATCAAAACCCGTTACCCCAATAATGATAAGAGCCGCCTACAGGGGCGCTGTTGCGCAGAGGTGCAGACACCTTGATGGCCGGACTATCACCAACCTGAACCAGGAAAGCACTGGTATGGTGAAAACTCATGCCATTGCCAATACTGATACGGCACTGTCCGTTGCATAGTTCGGAAGTTATCAGGCGACCCTCGAAGTCGTAGACACGCACAACCTCGCCGTAAACGCCCTCCACAATAAGGTAATTACCATTGAACTTGATGGTAGCATGTGATGATATGGGCAAAAGCGGTGCCTCGCAGGTGTCGACTATGGTATCAAACCAATCCCAGCAGTGGGCAATACGGTAAGCGGTACCACTGCGACAGGGAACCGCAAGAACGGCCTCCTGTGGAACCTCCCAGAAACACCACTCACCAATAATCTTCGGCGGAGTTTCCGGCAGTGCAATAAGGCTGTCGAGACGCGAGCAGCCGCAAAATGCATCAAGCCCAATGGTTGTCAGGGTAGGGGGAAGTGTGACAGAACGGAGTTCACGGCAATCGGCTAACGCACTGTCGGCCAATGCGGTGACAGAATAACGGAGTCCGTCATGCTCCACCGAAGCGGGCAGCACCAAGGCCCCTTCGGGGTGCGCGGAGGAACCTTGGACGCTGACGCTCACGGATTTTGCAACCATAAGGACCTTGCAGAAGAGGGAGTCGCCCGACGACAACTGCACGACAAAATCCCACCGCGGCAAGGGCTCCATGGCGGCCATTTTTGGCCCCTCTGCAAGCTCGACATGATCGATCGGTAGAACTGACAGGGCCACGGCGGAATCGACCTCCAGGGGTTTTATTTCCTTTTCGCGCTGTGCAGAGGGCGGGGTAGGGGATACGGGCTCGGAAACAGGGGTCCCCTTGGAGTGAAACACGGCATGACGAAGGTCCGGAACCGTAGTCATGGCCACGGCGGAAAGTGTCACTAGCAGCAACAGCGAGGCCAACGCCCGCTTTGCAAAGCGTGCATACCCCACACGACACTGGCACCATTGCTCGAGGCCGTCGGTCATTTCGCGCTGCAAATCGTCGGCATCGAAGTCATGTAGGCGGTTGATCAGGTTATTAATATCATTGTCATTCATGTCTATTCAAGTCACGTAAACGTTTAATCACACGGTGTAGACGCTGGTAGACGGCATCGCGACCGATCCCGATATGGGCAGCGATTTCGGCGGCAGAGTAGCCTTCGAGGCGGAGCCTGACTATGGTGGAGTCGGGTTCGGCGAGGGAAGCCACAAGATCGGCGACAACCTCGGCCTCGGAACTGCCGGAATCGGCTATGGTTTCGGCCATATCGGGCGTCAACGGCTGGTAGGCGGGCTGCCGGCCACGGTGCAGGTGGTTAAGGGTACGACGGGTGTTGAGTGTCACCCAGGAACGTTCCTCGCGCTGGCTGGCGCCTGGCCGCAAGCTCCCAAAATGTTCCCAAAGGTCGGAGACAACCTCCTGAACCAGATCGCGGCAACGCTCCCAGTCGCCGCCGGCATAGCGCCAACAGAGCGCCCACACACGGCTGCGGTGACGCATCAGGAGGTCGGAGTATGCACTATGACGGTCCATCTATAACAATATAATACCCACTTTTTTGCCGAAATCTGACATCACAGGTACAAAATTACGAAAAAAATTACGCCGAAAACAACCACCCAATGCAATAAAATGGCAGAACCAGCGTTATTTCACTGATTCTAAATCCATTCCAACAACAGAAAACAATCTCTAGGTTTTACTCAACCAACCTTTACTCAACCTCTATACATCGCCCTGTTTTCGCCTTGTATGTGCTTTGTGTTCATCACACGAACCGGCATAAGGGCAGTTGCCACAGCCACAACCGCAGCCGCCTTTCCCCTTGCCAAGGTACACTATCCGACGCACCAAAAAGAAGGCTGCGACGGCAACGGCAAGTATCACTATGATTTTCTCCAGCATAATCAAATCAATAGGCTGCCGATTTGGAAGAACAATGTGCTGACTATCCAGGCCAAGCCTATGGTGTAGGCCACCGTGAATAGCGCCCATTTCCACTTGCCACTCTCGTTCTTGATGGCAACAATGGTCGAGACGCAAGGCATGTAGAGCAGTATGAAGAGCAGCATCGAGGCGGCGCTCAGGGGAGTCATGTTGTCGCGTATGAGTTGCGAGATGCGGCTCTCATTCTCAGTGTCCTCAAAGTCTTCCTCCAGCATCTCGGCCTCGTCGGCAGTGGTGGCATAGAGTACAGCCATGGTGCTGGCAACAACCTCCTTGGCGCCGGCGCCGGCCAGCAACGACACGCTTTGGCGCCAGTCGAAGCCACAGGGGCGCATGGCCGGCTCTATAGTCTTGCCAATCCTAGCCATATACGAGTTCTCAGCCTGCACAATACGGTCCTCGTGGGTGGGGTAGTAGCTCAACGCCCATACAATTATCGAGGCCCCGAGGATGATGGTACCCATCTTCTTGAGATATTCTTTGCCTTTCTCCCATGTGTGACGCAGTACGGCTTTGGCAGTCGGCATGCGATAGGGCGGTAGTTCCATGACGAAAGGCAGGCTATCGCCCTTGACGAAGAAGCGGCTGAAGAGCTTGGCCATCAGCACTGCCATAATCATGCCCAGTAGGTAGAGACCCATCAGCACGAAGGCGGCCCACTTGCTGAAGAAGGCACTCACAAGTATCACATACACGGGTATCCTCGCCGAGCAGCTCATCATCGGGATGACCAGCATGGTGAGCAACCTCGACTTGCGGTCTTCGATGGTGCGCGTGGCCATGATGGCGGGCACGTTGCAGCCGAAGCCCATAATCATCGGTATGAAGCTCTTGCCATGCAACCCCATCTTGTGCATCAGTTTGTCCATGATGAAGGCGGCGCGAGCCATATAGCCGCTGTCTTCCATAAAGGATATGAAGAGATAGAGTATCAAGATATTGGGCAGGAACACCAGCACCGACCCCACGCCTGCGATGATGCCGTCGCAGACGAGGCTCTTCAGCGGCCCGTCGCTCATGGCGCTTCCCACCAATTCGCCCAGCCAGCCGAACAGCGCCTCGAGCCAATCCATGGGGTACTGTCCTATGGCGAAGGTGCAGAAGAAGGTAATGAACATCACCACCAGAAACACGGGATAACCCAGCCAGCGGTGGGTCACAATAGCGTCAATCTTGTCGGTCTTCGCGTGCAGGGTGCTCTTCTCGTTCTTCTCATAGCATTCGGCCAATGCTCCGCGCACAAAGGCATATTTGGCGTCGGTAATAGCGCTCTCGATGTCCTGATGAGGGTGCGGGTCGTTGGCGTGGGCCTCACGCACATGCTCGGCATCGTCCACCGTGTGGCGGTTGCTTTTCAGGTACTCCTCGGCAATCTCGTCGCGCATCTTCAGTACACTGCCGTCGGGGTCGCGCTCGGCGGTGTATTTCTCCAGCTGCGTGTCGTTCTCCAACAACTTGATGGCCAAGAAACGTGTCGAGAGCGTGTCGCTGAAGCCATGCCCATAGAGCTCGGTACGCAGCCTCTTGATGCTGTCCTCCAATACCTTGCCGTGGTTCACATGTATATGGCGGGTCACTTCGTCACGACCTTCGAACACCTCGATTATCTTGTCGAAAAGCTTGCCTATTCCATCGCCGTTGCGGCCGGTGGTGGGCACGATGGGCATACCTAGCAGGGTGCTCAGCTGCCCTATGTCCAGCTTGTCGCCGCTGCGCTGCAGTTCGTCGTACATGTTCAGCGCCATCACCATAGTGATGTCCATGTCGATGAGCTGCGAGGTGAGGTATAGGTTGCGCTCCAGATTGCTACTGTCGACCACGTTGAGGATAATGTCGGGGTTTTTCTCGATGATGTGTTTGCGCACGTAAAGCTCTTCGGGCGAATAGGCCGAGAGCGAGTAGGTGCCCGGCAGGTCGACCAGGTTGAAGGTGTAGCCGCCATGCTGGAAGGTGCCTACCTTCTCGTCGACGGTCACGCCGCTGTAGTTGCCCACTCGCTCGTGCGCATGGGCCGCGATATTAAAGATACTCGTCTTGCCGCAGTTAGGATTGCCCACAAGGGCAACATTGATGGTCTTAGCCCTTTCCTCAGCGATATGGTGCATGGCGTCGCACTCGGATGCATCCAGCGGCTTGTAGTCGTCGTGGTTGACTATCTCCTGCTCGGCCTCTTTCTCACTCACTATCTCCACCTTCTGCGCATCGCTGCGCCGCAGCGACACCTCGAAGTTCATGATATGGTATTTTATCGGGTCATTCAATGGGGCGTTGAGGACAGCCTCGACCGTCACACCTTTGATGAAACCCATCTCAATTATACGCTTGCGGAAAGCGCCGTGGCCCGCCACTCGGACTACAACTCCTTGCTCACCTGTCTGTAATTCAGATAGTAACATGGTTTGCTGTATTAGTTTTCAATCTGCAAAGATACAACTAATCAGGGATTTGGCAAATAACCTAAAATGGTGATTTTAGCGATAGAAGTAGTCATTCACCTTATCGCGGTAGAATGGCTGCAGTGACGGAGGCAACGTGTGCAGTTGGCCTTCGCCCGAATGAAACTGCCGTTTATACTTCTCCAGCTCGGCCGGCGACGGCTGGCTGTAGATGTCGCCCGCCTCGTGGCTCTCGCGGTGTTCCTCTTTCTCGCGCTCCATTTCGGCCTTTTCGTGCTCCAGTAGTCGGGTCATAATCTGCTGCTGTCGCTGTATGGTCTGCCGCGTGATGGTGCGGTTCACTAGGTCGGTCTCTGTCTGCTCCATCTGGCGCATGAGCTGGTCAATCTCCTTGGCCAGCTTGCTGTTGCCTGCATCCCCCTCCTTCAACTCCTGACCGTACTGCTGCATCATGCGGCGTATCAATTCCTGCTGGGCGGCCATCTTAGCAAACTCCTCGCTTATCTGCTGCCCCCGCCCCAACTGATGCCGCCCGCCGGGCTTGTTGCCCTGCTTGTCGAGTTGCTTCTTGAGGGCCTCCATCTGCTTGTTCAACTCTTCCTGCATCTGGCGCATCGACTTTGGCGACGGCTTCCCGTTTCCAGGATTGCTGCACTGGTTGTTGCTCCTGCCGGGGTTCTTGCACTGTCCGTTCTTTTTTTTCTGCGCATTCTGGCGCATCTGGTTCTGCATCTGGTCAAGGCTCTCGGCCAGCACCAGCGCCAGATTGTTGAGCGACGTCATCGAATACTGCATCGATCGGGCGGCATTGTTATTCTTGTAGCTGCCATAAAAACTCTGGTTCATGTCCAGCAGGCTAGAGAGCGACTTGGCCACGTTCGAGTTCACATCACCAAGTTCCTTGGTGATGGCCGTGGCCACGTTGAGCTGGCGGCGGGCCATGGCGCGCAACGAATCCTCCACTATACGGAAGTCATCCTTCACGCGATTCTGACGTGCAATGATGGTCTGGTACTTCGGATCCTGGATATATATGGAATTGACATCGGTGATGAGCGACTCCTGGTTGAACGAGAGCTGCACCAAATTCTTAAGCAACTGGCGTATCAGTTCGGCATCCTCGGCCAAGTCCTGCAGTTCGGCATCCACCTGCGCCTCTGCCAGCGCCTCGCTCATTTGCTCCATATCGTCGGCAGCCTCCTGCTGCTGCTTATATGCATCCTTGTTCTTGCCCTTCTGCAGGCTCTGCTGAGCCTCTTTCTGGTGCTGTTCTATCTGCTTTTCAAGGTCCTCAGGCACCTTAAAGTCGGTACTCGGGTCGAGGTCCTTATAGTCCTGTTTAATCTGATCCACATCTTGCTTCAACAACTGGAAGCGGTCATTCAGTTCCTGCTGCTTCTGTATCAGTTCATCCTTGTCCTTTCCTTTGGCCTGCTCTGTTTCACGCGAAACATCGCGTTGCTCCTGGGCCAGCTTATCCATCTTCTCAATTGTCTGCTCCACCTTCTTCTCAATTTCCAAACGCTTCATGAGTTCTATGTTTTGATACAACTGCTTTTCCAACTCCGCATTGTCAATTTTCAACTGCTCCAACTGCTCTTGTACCTTCTTCTTGTCCAGCTCCTGTATCATACGGTCTATCTCCGCCATCGTCTCTTTCATCTTTTCGTCCATCACTTCGTTCATCAGGCGGTCCAACTCGCGCTGCTTTTCCATCAACTGCTCGCTCTGCTCACGGTAGCGCTGCTCCATGCGGTTGTTCTCCTTTATCTGGTGCTGCATCTGCTGCATCATGGCCTTCACTTGCTTCTGCTTCTCGGCAATTTGCTCCAAATCCTTGCGGTCTTGCCAATTAAGCTCCTTCTTGTCCACCAAGCGTCGCATCATCTCGTTTATCTCCTCCTGCAGCCGCTGCAACTCACTCATCTGGACGTCGGCGCTCTGTCGCACCTCTGTGTTGCTCTGCTCCAATATACGGTCAAACTCTTCTTCTGTGGGTATCTTTATCTCGAAGACTTGCGATTTGGCACTCTTCGGCCCATGGATGGCATCATTGTCACTCACCTCGAAATAATAAGTCAACTCGTCACCTGGTAGAATGTACTGTATCTCGGCCGTGTTGAAATAGAAGTAAAACTCCTGCGAGGTATTGTTCTTCTCAATCGCAAGTTCAACCTCTACGACTTTGTTTCTCGTCGTGTCCTTGGGATTTACCGTCTTATGTAGAAAAACAAGCTTAGAGAAGCCATAATCGTCCTTTATGCGGCCGCGAAACAGCCGGCGGTCTGGGAGCAGTGAGTCAATCGTCTCTTCGACCGCTATCATCGGCACCGCATCCTTTATGGCTGAAAGGGTGTAACTGAGCGTGTCTGAGGTGCTGTACCGGCTGCTGACACAGAATGAGTAGGGGAGGTCTTCCGTCACTCGGCGACTCACCTCTGTGCGCCCGTTGGAGCCAACAGCACACCCCATCATACGCTCAACGTTGCCCACTTCAAAGTGAAGTGTATCGGCATCCTGTGTTTGGAATATCCAACGCACCATTGTACCCTCGGGTATCGCCGCATCGCCCAAATCCACCATCGTTTCGGTTTCGCGGCCGGTATAGGCAGGGTAGGAAAGGACCATCAAGAACGAAACTACAGCGGGATTGGGCAGCACCTCAAGGCGATACTGCGCCGAGGTCACTCCACCTCCCTCTATCAAGAACTCCTGCGTACGCTGCAGGTTGCGGAAAGCATACACAAAAGTTCCCTTGCGACCGTCGGCGGAACGCATACGGTAGCGATGCCCGTCAACCACTATATAGGCTTCGGCGGGTATAGCCTCGCCCTCGGTGGTGATCCGCAGGTCATAGTCCTCACCCTGCATCACCTCAAGACTTTTGTTCTCCACCACAAAGCGGAACGGTGCCGGCCGTTCATAAACGGTATTGTAGTTAGCAATCCGGTGGGTGGGGCCGGTCACCGCGGCGGGGGCTGCCACAAGCAATGCCACCAGTACCACCAGCGGCGGCATCGAATATTTCAAATACTTCCTGTTACCCTTGAGGTCAATAGCACTGAGCATAGGCACCGGACGCAACTGCGCCGTTTTCTGTTCAATGGCCGCCAGCAGCAACTCCGACTCCGAACTCTCTTCCATCAGCTGCAGCAAATTGAGAAGCTTGTCGCTCACCTCCGGAAAATGCTTCCCCACGATGCGGGCAGCATCAACATGGCTTATGCGCTTGCCAAAGCCCTGCATCTTCAACAAAGGGCGCACAACCAGCCATGCAACCACGGCCGTAACGGCCGTCAGGCCACCCCAGAACAATATACCGCGCCACAGGCTCGATAACCACCCGAAATGCTCCAGAAGTACCGCCATAAGGAAGATAGTAATCACAATACCAATAGTATACAAGATTCCACGAATTAGGATATTCTTGTAGTACTTCCTGATGAACGCGTCAAGCGCCTGCAATATGTCTGAAGGTCTTTTCATTACCAAAAGGATTTGCAAAAATACAAAATATTTTACAACCTCTAAAATAATTCGTATCTTTGCAAAAATTTTGAAGTCATTATGGAACAAAAGGTAATCGTCATCACCGGAGCCTCGTCGGGTTTCGGAAAAGCCACGGCCGCCATGCTGGCCGACAAGGGCCACTGCGTCTACGGTCTCTGCCGCCGCGAGATGCAGGACACACAGATACGCTACCGCCAGTGCGATGTGCGCGACCGCGAGCAGGTTACCGCTGTTGTAGCCGCAATAATAGCAGCCGAGGGCCATATCGATGTACTAATAAATAACGCAGGTATGGGCATCGGTGGCGCGCTTGAGCTGGCCACCGCCGAGGAGATTGACCTCCAGATGGGTACCAACTTCATGGGCTGCGTCAACCTTTGCCAGGCCGTTTTGCCCTATATGCGCCTTCAATGCTCAGGCAAAATCATCAACCTGAGCTCTATCGGTGGCCTTATGGGCCTGCCCTATCAGGGCTTCTACTCGGCATCGAAATTTGCCATTGAGGGCTTCACCGAGGCTCTTGCCGCCGAGGTGACACGCTTCGGCATCCGCGTCTGCATGGTCGAACCTGGCGACTTCGCCACCGGCTTCACCGGCAGCCGCAAGAACAGTCAGGCCACCATGGACGACCCCGACTACGGCCCTATATTCCGCAATTCACTTGCCATCATTGAGAAGGAAGAGAACGGCGGCCTGCAGCCCGAGGTGCTGGCCCGCCGCATAGTGAAGCTGGTGGAGATGAAGAACCCGCCGCTGCGCAACGTGGTGGCCAACCTCGAGCAGTGGCTCTCCACTGTCATCAAGCGCATCCTGACAGGCAATCAGATGGTCTCGATACTGCGAGATTACTATAAGAGCTAAATTACTTTATTTTAATACCCAATATCCATATCTTGTAATCGACAGCATTGCTGTCGGATGCGGGATGGTATACTTCGGGATATATCAACTCGAAGGGGGAAGTGATTTTGTAACCCATCGCCCTGAGCTTAAAGAAGAGCTTGTAATATTTCCAACTGAAACTAATATCGGGATTCCCTACTGGATCCATCTCCCCACTGAAGTTCCACAAGCGCGGGTCGTTAGGGTCATTGATGAGCAGACCCATGTAGGCCAGCAAGTTACCTGCCGGCACCCGTAACGTTACCGGCCTCAATAGTTTTATCCCAAGACTATAGTCGATGGTAGGTTCAGGCATCTCGCCCATGGGCGGCTGTACATAATGACGTATCAGCGTATGTCTTGATAGAGACAGGCCCTTGTAGTGGCACAGCGTGTCGCCAAACTGCACCACCAGTATATCGTAGGTTCCCTCTGGCACCGGAGGCAATGAGTATCTTCCCGAATAGTCGCTCACAGCCTTGGCCATGCTCTTACCATCGGCCAAAAGCTGCACCACGCATAGCGGCAATCCGTTACCGTCGACGCTGTTGATAACGAAGCCCTCGACCGACAGACTTTGCGCGGCGGCGTGGAACTGCAGGAAAAGTAGCATCAACAGTAGTGACATTAAGCGTCTCATGGCGGCTCTCTTTTTATTGTATCACCTCTATCATGGGGCGACTTCCAATCTTAACCTTGTAGCAGTAACGTCTGCCGACAGAGATATAATCATCGTCGGGGAAGAGGGTGAAGGTGCATATTCCGTTGCATATCTGCGATGCCAGCATATTGCCGTTCATGCTGTACACCGTCACACGCTCGTCATAGACGCCGCTCACCGTCAGATGGCAACCGTCGACTGCCACCGTGGGTGCCTCAAGGCTTGACGGCAGCGGCTCGACAGCATCGATAGCAGGCTCCGCAAATTCTATATATTCCATTGGTTCCTGGCGCTCACGGGGTGCAGGCTTGAGGCGTACAAAAGTTGCCACAGTGTCAACAGTATCGATAGGAATGTGTTTCACCAGTTCCGAAACTACCGGCTCTTGCTCGGTAGAGCCGAAAAGTGCCTTGCGCCATTGCGGCACTACAGCTATGGCTACCGTGGTAGTTGCAAGAAGCAACAGCAACATAACCACCAGGACACGCCTGGCCTTGACAATAGCGCGGTGCAAACGTTGGTAGACGGCATCACGGTTCAACCCCATAATGACTGCAATCTCATCGGGGCGATAACCTTCCAAGCGTAGCGACAGCAGGCGCTGCTCGTCAGGGTTAAGGGTGGCCATAACTTCAGCAATATCCTCTTCGACACGCTTTTCGTCATCGCCGGCAAGACTGTCGACCATTGACGCCGTGATAGGCACGGTGATTGGCTGCTTGCGTCTTCCCATATGTTCGAACAACGATTGCACCTGCAATCGCACCCAAGCACACTCCTCGCCGGGTGTGGCGTCTGGGCGCAACTTGTCAAAGTTGAGCCATAATGCTATAGAAACCTCCTGCAGCAGGTCGCAACAACGGTCCCAATTGCCACGGGCACGTAGCCAACACATGCGCCACACCTGGGTGCGGTGGCGCAGCAACAGTGCTGTATAAGTGTCGTAGCGATCCATGTTTACCCTTTTCTATAAATATAATAACCCTTTTTTTACCAAAATCTGACATAGGGGCACAAAAAAAGCGGAACACGTATTTGTGCTCCGCCTTTTTGTTTTAAGAAAACTTAGATTTTCTCAAACTCGGCAATGTCCTTGGGGCTGTCGGGGTCGGAGAGAATCATCTTGCTCTTGGTAATCTTGTCAATGTTGAACTTCTGAGCTTCACCAAAGATGGACAGCGAGAGCACATCGTTCTCAATGGAGTAAGTGGCGGCGGGGGCGGAGAAGCCCTGCATCTCGACAATGACAGTGTTGTCGGCCTTGAACTCCCAGGTCATACCAATCTCACCGCCTTCGGTGTAGGTCTCACCGTTGTCAACGATTTTGACGCATTTCCACTTGCCGATAATCAGGTCTTCGGCCTTCTGGCAGGAGGTCATGGCGAAACTGAAGGCTACGAATGCCATCAGCATTGCTGCTACTTTGAACTTTTTCATGATTGTGATGTTTTTGGTTAATAAATTGGGTTTTAATGGTGTCTGATTAAATATTCTTTCCGAACACGGCGCGCTGCATCAGCGGCTTGGTATGATACTGCGTCTCCCATATTTTCACTGCCTCGTTACCCATTATCTGTGGGTTGGTATAGGCCGTGTGGACGCCGGAACGGATTGCTGCTTCGTTCATGTCACTGTAGTAGATGCTGTGTACCCCACGCTTCTGCCATTCGGGCAGCACTCCGTTGAGCAGCAGGTCGATGGTGTCGAAATGCTTCAAGTCATGCAGGATATGGTACCATCCGAAGGGTAAGAGCTTGCCGTTGGCCTTCTTGTAAGCCTTGGTGAGGTCGGGGATGGAGAGGCCAAAAGCCACCAGCTTGTCGTTCTCGTCGACCACAAACTGCACAAAATTGAGGTTCACGAAGGGGAAATACTCGTCGATATAGACCTTGATTTCCTTCTCGGTCATTGGCACGAAGTCGTAAAGATCTTTGAACGAGTCGTTGATGGCATGGAAGAACTGCCAGGCGTAGGGGATAAGCTCCTTGCGGTGCTTCACCTTGACCAGTTTGAGGTGGTATTTCTCCATGATAAGCTTGTTCAGACGGGCCACCTTGTCGGGCACCGGCTGGTTGGCCTGCATGGAGTATTGCTGCCACTTGCACTTTATCTCATAGCCAGCACGTTCGATGAATCGTACGTAATATTCGGGGTTGTAGAGGGTGGAGGTGTTCTGGCGGGCGTCGAAATTGTCGATTGCCCAGCATTCCTTGTCCATGTCGGTGAAGCCGAACGGACCCTCGATTTCGTCCATTCCGTTGGCCTTGCCGTACTCCACCACCTTCTCCAACAGAGCGGTGAAGACGTCATAGTCCTCAATAAAGTCAAACCATCCGAAGCGTACGGCTTTCTTGTTCCAGTGCTCGTTGACACTATGGTTGATGATAGCGGCCACACGGCCCACCACCTTTCCGTCACGATAGGCCAGGAACAGCTCACGCTGGGCATGCTCCAACGAGGGGTTTTTCTTGGTCAGAAGGTTCACCTCGTCGAAGTCCAATGCCGGGATATAACTCGGCACATCCTTGAAGAGCTTGTTGGGGAAAGCGATGAACTTACGCAGTTCCCGCCTGTTTTCTACGGTTTTGACAGTAATCATAATCAAAGTACCCCTTGTTTTTTGAAGGCCTTGTATATCTTTTCCACTCCGATGTCAATCTGCTCATGGGTATGTGTGGCCATGAGAGCGAAGCGGATGAGGGTCTCGTCGCTCGGTACAGCGGGCGAGATAACGGGGGTTACGAACACACCGTCGACCAGCAGGTCGTGGGTGATGGTGAAGGTCTTCACGTTGTCGCGTATGAAGAGCGGGATAATGGGGGTGGAGGTGTTGCCAATCTCGAAGCCCAAATCCTTGAAAGCCTTGAAGGCATAACGCTGGTTATCCCAGAGGGCGGCGTTGCGTTCGGGCTCGCTGCGCATGATATGCAGTGCCTCGAGCACCGAGGCGGTACTGGCGGGAGTGATAGATGCGGTGAAAATATAGGGGCGCACCGAGTGTTTCATCCAGTTGATAGTATCGGCATCGGCGGCGATGAAACCACCCACCGAGGCCAGGCTCTTGCTGAAAGTGCCCATCACCAGATCTACTTTGGGCAGCATATTGTAATGGTCACAGGTACCGCGGCCTTCGCGACCGAATACACCCAGACCATGGGCCTCGTCCACCATCAGGGTGGCTCCGTAGCGGTCGCATATCTCAACCATCTTGTCTACATACGCAACATCGCCTTCCATCGAGAAGACACCGTCGGTCACCACCAGCTTCGACGCCTCAACCGGCACCTTCTGCAGCACTCGCTCGAGGTCGGCCATATCGTTATGTTTGTACTTCTGGGTACTGGCATTGGTGATGAGGCGGCCCTCCATAATGCTGGCATGGACGCGCTCATCGTAGAACAGGTAGTCGCCACGGCCGCAGATGTTGGGGATAACGCCGCTGTTGGCCAGGAATCCGGCCGAAAACAGCATCACACCGTCTTTGCCCATAAACTCGGCCAACTCGTCCTGCAACTGGATATGGATATCCAATGTGCCGTTGAGGAACGGCGAACCGGCACATCCGGTACCGTATTTGTCGATGGCCCGCTTGGCGGCCTCCTTCAGGCGCGGGTCGTTGGTCAGGCCAAGGTAACTGTTACTTCCGAACATCAAGATCGGATGATCGTGGCCAGTGACGTACACTTCGGTGTTCTGCTCGCTGCAGATGGGGGTGAAGTAAGGATAAATACCCAGGGCTCTCATCTCCTGGGGATAGGTGTATTGAGCTAACTTTTGTCGCAGTGGTTTCATAATTTTAACAATTAAACCAAAGTGCAAAGTAACAAAAAATTTCTGAAACTACGGTAAATTAAAATGTTAAAAGTGAGTACAAACCTTCGGTCAAACTGCTGGCACCAATCCTAAACGTCTGGTTATTAACATATTCATCACCCATAATTTTTTGGGCCAACTGGGCGTAGGCAAGGGCTTCCTCGGGTTTTCGGATACCTCCAGCGGCCTTGAAGCCGACTGTTTTTTTGTTAGTTTTAACGTTTTCGAAAACGACACCTAGCATCACTTCGGCCGCCTCGAGGGTGGCTCCGGCGGCAATCTTGCCCGTCGAAGTCTTGATAAAATCGGCACCTCCCGCAATAGCCAGCTCTGCAGCCCGGTGGATAAGGGTGGGGGAGGGGAGTTCTCCGGTCTCGAGTATCACCTTCAACGTGCGGCCACAGCAGGCCTCTTTCATGGCCGCAACTTCGTCGCGCACCGCATTTTCCTCGCCTGCAAGCAGCAATCCGCGATTGATAACAATGTCAACCTCGTCGGCACCGTCGCCAACAGCGCGCCTCACCTCCTCTACACGGAGGGCAATCGGCAACTGCCCGTGGGGGAACGCGCCGGCCACCGACGCCACACGGATACCGCTTCCGGCAAGGGTTCGGGCAGCCACGCCAACCAATTCCGGATAGACACAAACGGCCGCAACCGTGGCACCGTCGGCCATCCGCATCTCCATCGTGCGGCGACAGAAAGCCTCCACCGACACGCAGTTGTCGGTGGCATTGAGGGTTGTATTGTCAATACAGGTGAAAACCCTCCGCGCAAGCGGCATATCCATCACAGCAACTGGCTGATTTTCTCCACACGGCGCTGGTGACGCCCCCCCTCAAACGGGGTATCCAGATACTCGTCTACAATCTGAAGGGCAGTCTCTTCCGGGATAAACCGCGCCGGCATCGAGAGGCAGTTGCAGTCGTTGTGCTGACGACCGAGGTGGGCAATCTCCGGCGTCCAGCACAAAGCGCAGCGCACATGGGGGTACTTGTTCACCGTCATCTGCACTCCATTGCCACTTCCGCAGATAACAATGCCGCGACGATAGTCGCCCCTCTCAAGGGCGGCGCCCACCTGATGGGCATAGTCGGGATAGTCACAACTGTCGGTCGAGTGGGTTCCAAAGTCCTTAACCTCCAGCCCACGCTGGCGAAGATGCTCTATAACCTTCAGTTTCAGTTCGTAGCCGGCATGGTCGCAGGCTATAGGTATTATCTCGTTCATAGCTTTGTTGATAACATTAATACGGTTGCAAAGGTACTACAAAAAGACAAACCGCTCATTGCCAGCAACTGAAAATTATCAACATCTTATCACATCTGTACCATAACCATCGTAAAACCAACGAAATATATTCATGTCAACAACGGCTGTCAATAGATTTTGCAACATCGGTTGATAAAAAATACAGGGTTGAAAACCGACATATTTTTCAGCACCTTTGTCAACAAAATAACAATTTCCTAACTGCCGTTTCGGCAAAATCAACAACACCCTGTCAGCACAAAAATCAACACAATGTTGAAAAAAACGGAACCCCTTGAGCACCAACGGTGGTCCTCTGTGGATAACATTGTTATAATCTGTTGACAGAAACCATCCGCCGCCACTTACCAACCCGCTTTTTCAACACAATTAACAGCCAAAGAAAAAAGAAAAAATCATTTGAAAATTTATATTTTCATTTTTTTATTCTTTCAAATAACATTGATTATGTTAAAAACATTCAAAACACTGTAAATCAATGTTATATAATGTTAAAATTCGCATAACTTGCAGATTATCAACGGCTAGTACCCACCTTCGCCTGATCAACGCCTGACCAACGCCTGACCAACGCCTGCCTTCCAAAAAGCCACTTTTTTATTAAAAATTCATAAATAATGTTAATTTTTGGGAAATTTAGGTGCCCACATCGTCATATAGGTGTAAAAGGTAAAAAATGCCCTCAAAAACCCACGCTTAATGTTAAACAATGTTAAAATTTTAGAACCGAAGGTACTTTTCGACATTTTTGGGTACTAATGACAGAAAAGCCCTTAACGGGCCGCACAACGCAATAAAACCAAAACGTTGGATGTTATTTATAAAACAATAAAAATATGAAAACAAAAGTCATAATAGCAATAACGGCGGTGCTTCTGGCCTGCGGCGGCCTGAAGGCACAGTATTACAACGACTACTACCATCGCACGGGCGACACCATCGACTATAAGTCGGAGATTGGCTTGGGGGATGCGCGACCTGTTGCAACAGAGACATGCCATTTTCGGTGGAACCCAAAGTTCCAGGGGTGTGACCCTGATGCCGTATTTTACTGCAACTCCAATTAAAGTGCTTGGCATTGCCGGCGTAAAACCGTATTCCATACTGGGAGCGAACCCCGATCATTACCAGACACCGATATTGCCGGAATATTACTACCTCTTTGACGACGGCACAGGATATGGGCAGTCCACACCCTATTTCCTGAAACGCATCCAGTGGGATTACGAATCACCGCATCGATGCCTGAAAATGCCAATGAATAGCGCGGGCATACACTTTATACAGCAGGATTCCTGCTGTGTTTTCTCCACAGAAGATCTATTTTTGGAATTGTATGAATTCTACTTCGACAGTTCAATAACGCTAACCGATACATTCTATGTCGGATGGAGTTTCCACAATAACGATGTAACCAGAAGGACTATTGAGGACATGTTTATACTTACAGAAACCAGATATCCTAGCATTACCACTAGATATCATACACCCTGTTTCGAAGATGACACCTCATATAATGGTGGGACAGCCTGTTACTTCCCTATATTCTATTATCTTAGCTGCATGGACTCGTCCATAGCCGAAGACCCTTCAAACCCCAGTCTTCAGTGGACTCCACTCCGCACTCAGGAATTCATCTTGATCTACCCCATAATCGAAATCGACACCACAATACCGCCAGCCTATATGTGCGACCCTGTGCAGAACGTGCAGGCCACGGCCGACGGCGACAGCTGCGCAATTGTAACATGGGATGACTTCTACCACTACACCTACTGCGACGTCCAGTACTACGCCGTCGAGGACAGCGGCTCCACGGTGCAGACCCAGACTGTCAGCGGCACCAACCTCCTGCGCATCTGCGGCCTTGACAGCACGAAGACCTACGCCGTCCGCGTCCGCGCCTACTGCGACACCTCCAAGACCCAGACCGACTGGTCGCCGTGGGTCACTTTCACGCTCCCGCACACCGAGGAGCCGCCTGTCGAAGGCATCGCCGACGGCGAGTCGATGCTCTCGTTCTACACCCACCTCATGCCCAACCCGGCGGCCGACCGCGTGACGGTCACCTCCAGCTTCGGCCTCACGCGTATAGAGGTCTACAACCTGCAGGGACTCCTCGTCTACAGCGAGCCGGCGGGCTTCACCTCCACCACCGTCGACCTCCGCGGCTGGGCCTCTGGCCAGTACATCATGATGGTCCACACCCCCCGCGGTGTCACCGCCAAGAAACTCACCGTCCGCCGGTAAAAGCTGTCCATAGAAAACCTATGGTGAATTAGCCAGTGTTTCTCCCGTTCCGCCGCGAACCCGACGGGGCGGGAGAAAGTTTTTTGTCGAGGGATTGTTTTTTTTAGTATTTTTGCAGTTTCAAATATAACCGCATAAAAACCACAACACCATGAGCGACGAAGAACTGAAACAAGAGATACTGCGCCTCAAGCGCGAACGGAATGCCGTCATCCTTGGCCACTACTACCAGCGTCACGAGATACAGGAACTCTCCGACTATGTGGGCGACAGCCTCGCGCTTGCGCAGGAAGCCCAGCGGACGGAAGCCGACACGATTGTCTTCTGCGGTGTCCATTTCATGGCCGAGACGGCGAAAATCCTCAACCCCGGCCGTACCGTGCTGCTGCCCGACATGGAAGCTTCCTGCTCGCTCGCCGAGAGCTGCAAGGCCGAGGAGTTCGCCGCTTTCAAGGCAGAACATCCCGACCACATGGTCATCTCGTATATCAACTGCTCGGCCGAGATCAAGGCTCTCAGCGACCTTATCTGCACCTCGGGCAACGCCGAGAAGCTGGTGCGTTCGCTCCCCGAGGAGCAGAAGATTATCTTCGCCCCCGACCGCAACCTGGGTGGATATATCAACCAGGTGACCGGCCGGAAGATGCTGCTTTGGAACGGTGTCTGCACGGTGCACGACGCGATGCAGGCCGAGTCGGTGCTGCAGCTCAAGGCCGACCATCCCGACGCGCCGGTGGTGGCGCATCCCGAGTGCAACCCCGCCCTGCTGAAGGTGGCCGACTTCGTGGGTTCCACCAAAGCGATGCTGAACTACATTAAGGCCAGCGAGGCGAAGCGTTTTATTGTCGCCACCGAGACGGGCATCCTCTACGAGATGCAGCGCGAGAACCCCGACAAGGAGTTCATCACCCTGCGCGACAACAAGCATTGCGCCTGCGACGACTGTGCCTATATGAAGCTCAACACTCTCGAGAAACTCTACCGCTGCCTGCGTGACGGGCAGCCGGAGATTGTGATGAGCGCCGAGATGATTGAAGCCGCCCGCCGGCCCATCGTGCGTATGCTCGAGATGAGCCGCCAGCTGGGCATCATAAAGTGAAAGTCATGATTGGCCAACCGCAAGTGTATGAAACCCTCGAGCGGATGGGTATTCCGTTCGACTACTACGAGCACCCCGAAGCGCCCACCATCGAGATTGCCGCCCAGTTCTATCGCGGCGAGGGAACGACCCTTTGTAAAAACCTCTTCTTCCGCAACCACAAGGGCAACCGGCACTACCTTGTCATCATGGATAGCCGCTTCCCGATGGACATCCACGATATGGAACACCGCCTCCATCAGGGTAAGCTCTCCTTCGCCAGTGAGGAAAGGATGATGCGCTATCTCGGCGTGAGACCCGGAAGCGTGTCGCTGTTTACACTTGTAAACGATGCGAACCACGAGGTTACCCTCTTCGTTGACAGGGGTTTGATGAACGCCGAGAAGGTAAGTTTCCATCCCAACGACAACCGCGCCTCGCTGGTGATAACCCGCGACGATATGTTGAAATTCATCCACGAAATCGGCAACCCCTGGGAGGTTGTTGATTTGTACACCCCGAATTGTTGAAAACCTAGTAAAATCCAATGTTTCACGTGAAACAATGAACAAAATAGAACATACCGTAACCGAACCGAAGGAACTGCTCGAATTTCTCCTCGAAAAGATGCCCGAAACGAGCCGCACTCGCGTGAAGGAACTGCTCGCCCACAACGTCTATGTCGACGGACGGCGCACGTCGCAGTTCAACTTCCCCCTGCAACGCGGCATGAAGGTATCGATTGAGAAGGCATCCGGGAAAGACCGCCTGCGGCCGCGCGACCTCGATATCGTCTACGAGGACCAGCACCTTTTCGTGGTCAACAAGCACGAGGGGCTCCTCAGCTACTCGAAGTTCCCCAACGACAAGACCGTCATCACCATCCTCAACCAATACCTCGAAGCCAGCCACCAGCGCTGTCACGCGCATATCGTCCATCGGCTCGACCGCGACACCTCTGGCCTGATGGTCGTCTCGAAGAGCAAAGAGGTTTCTCAAAAATTCGAGGAGGACTGGAAAGGAATGGTGTTCGACCGCCGCTATGTGGCAGTCGCGTGGGGTCAGTTGGAGCCGAGTAGGGGAGAGGTGCGCTCGTGGTTCACTGACGGCGAATACTGTGTCCTCTCGTCGCCCACCGACAACGGCGGCAAGTTGGCCGTCACGCACTACGAAGTGCGGCAGACTTCGCGCCGCTACAGCCTTGTAGAACTCAAGCTCGACACCGGCCGGAGGAACCAGATCCGCGTCCACCTGCGCGACCTGAAGCATCCCGTGGTGCACGACCCGATGTACGGCTACAAGGACGATATCTCGCCCGTCAACCGCCTCTGCCTCCATGCCTACCGCCTCTGCTTCAAGCACCCCGTCACCGGCCGCCGCCTGCAGTTTGAAACCCCCGTTCCCGCCAGCTTCCTCAAGCTGATGGATCTCTGACCCTCGAAACAGTGATTCCCGTCGAACGCCACCCATTAGAACCCTTCCTGCCGCAGAGCGCGCGGCTGCTGATGCTTGGAAGTTTCCCGCCGCCGAGGAAAAGATGGGCGATGGACTTTTTCTACCCCAATTTCTCGAATCAGATGTGGCAGGTGTTCGGATTGGTCTTCTTCGGCGACTCGCAGCGGCTGGTGGATGCAGAGCATAAGACCTTCCGGCTGGAAGACATCAAGGCATTGCTCGAAGAACGCGGCATCGCCATCTACGACACCGCCTGCGCCGTCCGCCGACTCTCCGGCAACGCCTCCGACAAAGACCTCGAGATAGTCGAGAAGACCGATATACCGGCCCTTTTAGCGCAAATACCATCGTGCCACGATATCGTCTGTACCGGCCAGAAGAGCTTCTCCGTCCTCACTGAGGATTATGGCGTTCCAGTTCCCCAGATGGGCACCTACAACGACTTCACCCTCGCCGCCCGCCCGATGCGCCTCTGGCGGATGCCCTCCTCTTCCCGCGCCTACCCCATGAAGCTGGAAGAAAAAGCCGCCTACTACCGCGAAATGATGAAACAAATCGGAATAATATAGTAAATAGGACCCATTAAAAAGTTGCACCCGACACGAAATAGGGTTTGTATTATGAAAAATCTTTTCAAGAAATGGTTTGGTAGTAGTAAGGAAATTCCCGAACAAATAGAGGATACAGGGCATGTGCAACCTACAGATTGCCATGATGACGGAGTTGTGAAGAAAAAGGATGAAAAATTAGAGCAGCTTTCTAAGATGATGGATGAGATGGAAAAGGGAAACAAGGAGAAGTTTTTTAAGGAGGGGGACCGGCAGGCTGGACAGAGGTTGGCAGACTTGGCATATTTCAGAGAGAAAATGGAATCCAGCTGCAAGCATGAATGGGTTTCTGATGGATGTGGTAGGCTTTACTGTTCTAAGTGTGGTGAAGATGGTGGTAGTCCATGGGATTGTTAAAAAGATATGTCACACATAATCACATATACAGAGGAAATTGTCTCCCAGGACCCACCTGCTGCTATACTACCTTCACTTCTCCAATCGGCACCTCCTTGCGGTAACCCATGCCGGTGAGGTGGCATATCAGTTTCCCTTCTTGATTGGTAACCCGCACCTCTACGGAGGGTAGCTTATGGTGGTCGGCCACGGGAATGGCCTCCGCCCGCAGGCGGTCGCCCTCAACGGCGCTTGAGAGGAACATAACATTGCTGCTTATGCCGAAGGTGAGGTTCCCTTGGTGATTCATGAGCGCCGCCATTGCCAGGTCGGCCAGCGTGAACAACGCCCCACCCTGACACACGCCACCGGCGTTCAGGTGCTCCTTCGTTACAATCATCTCCGCAACGGCGTGGTGTTCATCCACTTCCGTTACCCTGCATCCCGCCCCCGCCGCGAAACGGTCGCAACGGTTCAGTATCTCTTGAATATCTGTCATAATCAATCGTTGTTTCGGCTGCAAAGTTACGAAGCTTTTGGGGAACGGCAAAATTAAAAATAGTGCGGAAAGTTTTTTTTGTCGCGTCAGCCTTTTTTCGTATATTTGTACCCTCGCGCGCTATATAAAATATAGCGCAGTGGTTTGATTGTCAATTAGAAGAAGCACAACCGACTGGAACAAATGGGCAACGAAGTTGTCATAAAAGGGGTAAACGACATTGATGTCATCAAGAACCGCATCTATGAGGTTCGGGGGCAGCGTGTGATGCTCGACCGCGACTTGGCAGAGTTGTACGAAGTCGAGGTGAAATATCTTAAACGCCAGGTTAATCGTAATATAGAGAGATTCCCTGCTGACTTTATGTTTGAGATTAGCCACGAAGAGTATAACTCTTTAAGGTGCCAAAATGGCACCTTAAAGAGTGGACGAGGTCAACATGCAAAATATATGCCTTATGCCTTTACCGAGGAAGGTGTAGCAATGCTTTCTGGTATTTTGCGCAGCCCGATGGCAATACAGGTCAACATCAACATTATGCGGGCGTTTGTGATGATACGGCAGGCGGTAGCGACTTGGCAGGACACCAACCTGAAAGTGGAACAGCTGTCACATAAGGTCGATTCTCTCAATGCCCGAGTGGACGAGATTCTCCACGAGCAGAATGAGAACAACATGGAGATGGCCGTTCAGATAGGTGCCCTCAATGATGCCCTCGACCAACTGCGCGAGAAACCAACAACGCCACGGAAACGGATAGGGTTTAAACAAGATAGCAAATGACCGTGCTTGAAGAAGTGGGAAATAGGAAACTGCTGAAATAAAAATTATCAAATGATAGACCAGTATCTCAATAAAATAATACACGCTGATTGTATGGAAGTCTTAAAGGAAATGCCAGACAAAAGCATTGACCTTGTAGTAACTTCTCCACCATATAATCTAAAGAACTCAACCGGAAACGGTATGAAGGACGGGCGCGGTGGCAAATGGGCAAACGCCGCCCTTATCAAAGGCTATGAGAACTACGACGATTGTATGCCGGTCGCTAAATGTGCGTAAACGATATGGAACTTACAGATGAACAAATAAAGCGCCAGGATTACGTTGACAATGCAATTTTCAACCTTATCAACGATGTAATCCCGTCGGATGATGAGTTGGATTGGAATATTGAAATCATTGGTAATGTCCGTGATGTTATACAAGACGAACTGGTGAAGAGAGGAATATGCACGGCACAAGAGTTCTATCCCGAAATTGACGAATAGCAAAATGGAAATACGTGAAAAGCAAATAGAAGACATTCTGGTCAGTTCCCCGTCGCTTGTCCAAAAAACCTTTGGCCTTGATGAGGAACCTCGGCTTATCGGCAGACAAATAGCTGTTCCGTCGGGCAGGCTTGATATGCTTTACACGTATCAGAAAGACCTATTCCTCATTGAACTGAAGGTCGCCACATTCCAAAAGAAATTCATCCAGCAGGTGCTTGACTACAAGAAAGACTTGCAGAAATTTCAAGTGCAGGGCAAACTCGTTGGCGGTGACATTGTGCCATTCCTGCTTATGCCTCGCACAAGCAACAACAATCGCAACGAGATTGAGTCGCATGGAGTGATATTGCAGGAATACAACCCCGAGGACATTTTAAGTTTCTTCTACAGCGAGCGGCTACGACCTATCACTACGTTCTCTGAATTGAAGCCTGTGGATGTCGGCATTTGGAATATCCACCTAGTCAACAAGTTTATCTACGAACTCAAACAGACCAATTCTATCGAGGAACTTCGTCAAATCGTTGGCGGCTCGTCCAAGACGCTTTACAACAAGATACGCTTTGCTAACGAACTCGGCCTGCTCAACTGGACAAAGAGCGGCGACTACATTTCCCTAACGAGATTGGGCGAGCAATACGTTGAAGCAAAAGACAAGTATCTGGTCGACACATTGAGCGAAGACCAGGCAAAACTGCTCAAGGATTACGTCATGCAAAACCCCTACGACTCGTGCATCAACCTCGGCATTGCATCGATGGTGGAGTGCGTGTTCACGCTTGCAAAGACAACCTACCCCGTTCCGTTGGAGCAGTTGGAACAATACTTTGCAACCTACTCTGGCAAGTCGCTTGACTGGCAAACCCCACGGGCCAGAATGTACGGAGCAAAAATGTACTCGAACTACGCTATCGACCTCGGTTTGCTTGCGAAGAACGACAACAGTGTGTACCTCACTCCCGAGGGCTTCAAGTTCGTTATCCAAATGCAACTGCACAAGAGTTTGAAACTGATGAATTATTTGAACATTAACTAAAGGAAAATGGAAGATAGCAAGCACACCGACACCCGCCATTCGGATTGGCTTAAAAGTGTCAAGAAACGTGTCGGACACCTCAACAACTTCGAAATCGTACCATATTGGGGGTTTGACGACCTGTTTCACAAGGCTGGCACCAAGTTGAAAAACTGCTTTTATGTTCGCGCTGATGTGAAAACCGAAACTATAGAGCGCAAACGTAAAGAGTATTTCCTCTACAACTATGTGCTCAAACTCTCCAACTTCGACCAAGATAAATTCATCCAAGCGATACGCGATGGGAAGATATACATCGACTTCGATGCCCGTAGCGGCCATAATCATGGCACGAAGTTCCGTATCAAGTACAACGACATACCGTCGCTATACAAAAATTCTGAAGTTGTAATAGACAAACGAAATGATCAATAAACAATTCACCAAAAAAAATAATTAATCCTTAAACGTTTAAGCAATTATGGCAAAAGAAAAAAAGTTCATGACATGTAAGCCTCGCGCCATGATGCTGAAATAGACGGAAAAGGGAAGGGGCGGGGCGGCGCCAGCCGCCCACGAGAGCGCGGGGGAGAGTGAGGCGGCGCAGTCGCCGAAGAAGCGAGGAGAAGAGGAAGAGAAGAGGAAGGGAGCGGGCGGCGCAGCCGCCCGAAAGAAGCGCGAGAGGAGAAGCAAAGAGGAGGGGCGGCGCAGCCGCCCACAAGAGGAGAGAGAAGCGCGGAGAGGGCAAGAAAAGGAGGCTGCGCTGCCGCCGAAGGAAGAGAGAAAAGAAGCGAGAGAGGAGGGCGGCGCAGCCGCCCGTAAGCAAGCGGAGCCGCAAGCAGCGGTTTCTCTTTTTTTTGTTGGGGGCTTTTTTCATAAATCAATCATCGCCATAGGCGATACCTTATTGGGGGCTTTTTCTTTTTTAATATCATCGCTGCAAGCGATACCGCTTTTAAGGCTGCAATGATATTGCAGCATACAGAACCGAAGCTAACATTTGAGGCGACGGATGAGTTTGATTAGGGGAAAGAGAAGGAGGCCGAGGAGGAAGGAGATTAGGAGGGGTTTGAGGGAGAGTGTGGGTTTGATGGGGCTAATGGGTTTAATGGGCGAGGTGGTGGTTTCTTTGGTGGTGCTGTCGGTTTCGGATTGGGTGAGGTGGTGGGTGTGGTCGGAAGTGCGGTCGCGAGAGATTATCTTCTCGCGGTCGCGGTTGGTGGTGAGGCGCGTGGTGTCGCCGGTTTCGTTGGTTTGGATGGTGATTGTGGTAGTTTCACGAATGGTGTCGTGGAGGGTGAGGGTGACGGTCTCAATCACGGTGTCGTGGACGGCTTCACTGTTGGTCTGCTGCGTGACGGTCCTGCTGCTTCTGCAACTCACTGTAAACAGGGCAAGCGTCGCTATGAGGGCAGTCGTTAATCCTTTGTATTGCATTTCTCAAATGGTTTACTTCAGTGCGTAATTCCCTGACTTCACGTCGCAGGGGATCGGCAATGTTTTCCTTGAACTCCTCGACGTACATTTTCGACAAGTTCATGTCTTTTTGGCGGTTGTCGGCCTTCAGGCTTTCGACCTCCTGACGATGGCGGCGGCGGTCGAACAGCCAGCCGCCACCGGCGACGAGGGTTAGGACGGATAGGATGATGTTCCAAAGGCTATTCATAAATTGAAAAGGGAGTGGTTAAAAGTTGTTTTCTTTGAGCCATTGCTGGACGTCGAAACATGGGCAGGCTCGGTTGGCGAACTCGTTGTGGCCGTGGATGGAGGTGATGGGGTGTTCTTCCATCAGGTCTCGGACGAGCTGGAGAAGGGCGAGGCACTGGGCTTCGGTGCGGGTGTCGGCGGCGTGGCCGTCGGCATAAGCGATGCCAATGCTTTGGGCGTTGTGACCTGGGCAATGGGCACCGACCTCTTCGACGGAGCGACCCGAGAGGACGCTGCCGTCAGGGTAGATGACATAATGATAGCCTATGTCGTGCCATCCGAGGCTCTTGTGGTAGCGACGGATGCTCTCCACAGTGCAGGTGGCATCGGGGCGCGTGGCGGTGCAATGGATGATGATTTCGGTGATGGTTCGCATTTCTTTGTGGGTTTGATGGGGTGAATGGGGTTAATGGGCGTCTTTGGGCTGCGACGGTGTCGCAGCATACGCAACAATAGAATGGATAGAGGCGATAGATACGATAGAGTTTTGGAGAGAGGGCTGGGGTGGATCCTTGCCCTTGCCCTCTCGGGGTTAGTCAGGGATTAGGCGGCGGTGAGGTAGATGACGTTGACGGTGTCGCCCTTGGCGTAGTGGGAGGGGTCTTTGAAGGTGAGTTTGTTGTCGGAGAGGGTGTAGTCGGTGGGCGGCTGCATCAGGCCATTGACGAAGACTCCCACGGCACTTTCGGCATAGGGCGATTTGGTGAGGGTGATTTCGGCGGTGAAGTCCACGCTGTCGATGGTCAGGACAGGAGGGTTGGGGAAGGCGATGCTTTTCTCCGTGGCCACGACCTTGCCGCTGGAGAGGGCGAGGCTTACAATTGCCTTGGTGGTGGTGCCTGTGCCTGCGGTGTTGGTGGTGTTGACACCTGTGACAGGGAGGGCGGTCTTGGCGACCTTGACGGCGGTGCCTTCTTTGGTGACGGCAGAGACATACTTGCCTGTTTCGGCACTGCCGCCTGTGACAGACTGGAGTGCGCCGCCTATAGCGTTGCTGACGGCATTGTCGATTTTCTCACTCGTTGAGGCTGCGGTGGCCAGTTGGTCGGTCAGGGTTGACCAGTCGTCGGAGACTGCGGGCGATAATACGCCGTCGATTTGTTTTACTTTTAACTTTTGCATAATTCTTTGTTTTTTAATTGTTTAATGGGTGATTACTACTGCCTTGAGGATTATCTCGTCGCTGCTTTCGATGCCGGGGAGTTCGAAGCCATCGGCGGCACTGTCGTTGGCCAGCTCTTTGTAGTCCTTGCCGAGGGTGTAGCGGAGGCCGTTGACATAAACCTCAGATGTGCCAGGAACAAAAGGCTGACGGGCAATATAAAGGCCATTCATGAAGTCGATGCTGGCGGCCTGTATCTGTTGCGGCAGCAAGTCGGAGAGATGGACTTGTGCGGCGCTGCCCTCGTCATCATAGCCCAGGGTGCGGAGCTTGGGGAGGTCGCGACGGTCGGCGACAGGCAGGGTGGTAATCTCTAAGTCTTCCATTGGTTGATGTTCATTTTGATGGGTCTAATGGGTTTAATGGGCGGTGGCTGAAGCCACCAACACAGGACAACCCTTGTTACATCTTAACTACTGGTGAGGGTTAGCCGGTGGCCACGGAGGACGAGGGAGCGTTCTCCGTGGAGCAGTCGGCGGAGGGTGGGCAGTCAGGGCGTGACGGAGTCGATGCCGACGACCTCGGGCTGGAGATAGACGGCGGCGGAGTTGATGCCACCATAGCTGTTGGCTGCGGCGGTGAAGGCCGTGCGTCCCTGATAGGTGGCAAGGGCCGAGTTCTCGACGAAGAAGAGCTGTGTGCTGACCTTCAGGGCGCCGTCGGCAGTCTCGCGGCTATGCACCCAGACGGCTGCGCCGTTGGTGATCTGCTGCGAGGTAGCGAGGCAGTTGTCGGTCACAGAGAAGCCAATCCTATCCACGACATCCCATAACTTGGTATCCTCGGCGGTGGAGAGAACGACCTTGTAGCCTCGGATGGTAGCGCGAGGAGTGCGTGTCACGGTGTCAATGGCTTGGATGCCGTGGAAGAAGGTGAGCTGGTCGCCCTCGTCGAAAGCGTCGTTGTTGTCGATGACGGCCTGTGAGAACTGGCCAATGGTGGTATTGGCGTCGATGGCGAGGGAACCCAGCCGGATGCCACTTACAAGGATGTTGGAAGTGTTCTTGGCCATGCTGATGCTGGGGAGACTGCCGCGCGTGATTTGATAGGGTGCGAGGATGGCGCCGCCGTTGAGCCGGATGGTCTTGGTGATATAGACTTTGACCACGTCGATGTTGGCCTGGATAAAGGCGTTGAAAACGGACATCTGCGGCGGCAGGTTCTCGTAGCCACGGCGCAGCATGCTGTCGAACTGCTTGTAGATGGCGGCGAGGTTGCCCCACTGGGTGCGACGGTCCATCTGCCGTGCGCTGCGTCGCGGGATAGCAGGCTTGACGGGCAGTTCGCTGATGACGGTGCCCGTGCGGGTCTGGCGGTAGAGGAGCTGGCCTACCTTACCGCTGATTTTAGTGTTTGCTCCAAAGATTTTTGCCATTGTTTGATCAATTTGAGGTTAAACTTTCAGTTACTCGTCTCCTCGGCTGTCCGACATGTGCACCTATCGTTAGGCTTTGAAAGACGGCGCAAAAGTACAGGGGTGGCAAAAAACGGGATCGGGCTTTGTCATCTTCCGGTGGGCGTCAGGGGTGCGTTACGGGTGTGTTTGGGGTGGGATTGTCGCGATAAGAGGGAGGGGGAAGAAGCGCAAAAAGAGGAAATGAGAGGTGGGAAAAGTGGAAATTGAGGGTGAGGAAGACGAGGTTTTTTGCCGTTGGCAATAATAGATAATGCATTGACAATAAGAGCAAATGAGAAAAATATGTAAAAAATATTTTGTCAGAATGGAAAAAGTGCGTATCTTTGCATCGACAGTTTCCACCGCGCTTCCCACTTGAATAGCGAACCAGGGTGGAACTTTTGTTTTTAAAAATATGAAGTACAACAAGCAACCAATAAGCATCGCAGACCAGATTGCACAACTGAAAAGCAGGGGTCTGATTATCGAGGACGAAAACGATGCCGAAAAGGTATTGTCAATCATCAGTTATTTCCGTTTCGCCAATTATTTGCGTCCAATGGAAGCCGACAAGATGACGCATAAATTCAAACCCGGCAAGAGATTCAGTAATGCATTAGATCTGTATTATTTTGACAAGGCCTTGCGTGGTGTGTTGTTTTCGGCGATACAAACAGTAGAGATTGCATTACGGACGAGCGTCATTCAGCACTTTTCGATGAAATATGGGCCATTCTGGTTTATGAAGTCCAAACTATTCAAGGATGGCGAGATGCACAAGGCTTGCTTGAAAACCATAAAGACAGAGCTAAAACGTACCAAAGAGGATTTTATCAATGAGCATTTCGCAAAATACAACAAACCTAGCATGCCCCCGTCGTGGAAAACGCTGGAAGTGGTTTCGTTTGGTACACTCGGCAAACTCTATAGCAACTTTGCCGACGTCTCAATAAAAAAGACAGTTGCAAGAAGTTTCAACGTGCCTAACCATGAAGTCCTTGACAGTTGGATAGCGGCATTGGCAGCACTTCGCAACTGCTGTGCTCACCATGCAAGAACATGGAACAGAAAATATCCCATGAAGCCACAGTTGCCACCCACTAAAAAAATGAGGGCTGATTGGGTGGATGTGACGGCGGTTGACTCGAGCCGATTGTATGCGTTGCTGTGCTGCTTGCTGTATTGGGTGAACAACATACAACCCGACAATACGCTAAAGACAGATATCCTGCAACTAATGAAGAGGCACCCAAATGTTGACCCATCAGCAATGGGGTTTCCTATGGGATGGGATCAGGAGCCGTTGTGGGGGAAATGAAGTAACCCATTCCGCACATCCGATATCGCTTTCCTCCGCGTGGTTTCTTCCTGGCAGAGGAAATTGTTTTTGCTAATCCGGAAATAAGTTGTATTTTTGCACCGTGAAATATAAACAATAAAATATGACATAAAATAAACAGATTGAAGAACTAAAACAATTAATAACATAGCGTTTGCTATTTGTTCCGACCTAACTGAAACGTGGAAAATTTCAAACAAGGCTCCAGGGGAAACAAAGGCAAATGTTCGCGAGTAGGCGAGCATTTTGGTCTTTCCTTGGAGAGGTTTTTCCACGACCGCAGTTAGGGGACGAGATTTGCTCGCCTCTTTTTTTGTGGTCGTAGGAATAATGCAAGGAATCGGTAGCATGACGTGTAAACAAATAGCAACATGCAAGTACCGATAGGACAATTAATCCGAGACGAATTACGTCGTCAAGGCAAGACAAATCAGTGGTTAGCCTCCCAAATACACGTCAACCCACGTACCATCAACAAGATTTTCCTTAAGAATGTCATAGACACTCACCAGTTACTTCTGATATCTAAAGCACTTGATTTTGATTTCTTTAAAGCTTTCTCGGAAGAGTTGCACTAATTGCCCAAATTGGGCATGTAGCCCGAATTGGGCAATGTAATTCCCTGTTTGTTAGATGTTAATAGTGTAACTTTGCACTGTGATTAATAGGATATGTATTTAATCATCGGAGACACCCGAAAAGCCGTCAAGTGAGTAGGGAACATATAGATTTTTAAAAGATGAAAACGAAAAAAATTATTATTACTGTAGCCACAGTAGCTGTGGCAGGAGTATTAACTGCAAGTGGAATTGCTGCGAGTGGCGGCTGGATAAAAGTGAAGGATGATTGTACTAAGCAATGCACAATCACAAAAACAGAGTACAAATGCGGGAAATGCGGTACGGGCATGAACACTAGTTGGAAATGGGAAAACGATAAAATGAAATACATGCTCTACACTTTCACTTGTAAAAATAATAATTGTAAGCATACCTGTCAATATAAGTGCAAACCCAATTAAGCCTAAAATGAAAAGGAAACAACAAGACAAAGATTTACAGTCGCGTAGAGAATTCTTCAAAAATGCTACAAAAACATCATTACCCATTATTGGTTTTATTACATTAATGGGAAGTCCATTGTCTGCATTGGCTCAAAAAAATGATCCAGATTGCCGTTGTACCTCATCATGTGAACATGATTGTACAAGAACATGTAAGAGTAGGTGCCAAGAAGATTGCTCTGGTAGTTGCAAGGGAACTTGTGATGGGAATTGTATGAGCGATTGTGAAGGTAATTGCAAGGGAGATTGTATTGGAACATGTTTCAATACTTGTCAGGGTGGTTGTAAAGATTCATGCAGTGGTAGTTGCTCAAATTCTTGTGCAGGTAGCACACGAATATAATCAATGAAAATAAAAACAGATAATCCTTCGTGGCAACCTAATATTGCTAAAATCATCACATTCATTGTCACCAAAGACTGCCAGCTGGCTTGCAAGTATTGCTATCTGGTGGGCAAGAATGTGAAGGAGCGGATGTCGTGGGAGACGGCGAAGGCGTTTATTGACTATGTGCTGGGGCATGAGGACGATTTCCGCGAGGAGAGCGTGGTGTGGGATTTTATCGGAGGGGAGCCGTTCTTAGAGATTGAACTGATAGACAAAATCTGCGACTACCTCAAGACTCGCATGTTTGAGTTGAACCACCACTGGTTTAACTCTTACCGCTTCTCGTTCTCCACCAACGGCATCAATTACCATACGCCGGAGGTGCAAAACTTCATCAAGAAGAACCGTGAGCACCTCTCCATTGGCATCACCATCGACGGCACTGAGAAGAAGCACGACCTGAATCGCGTCTGGAAACAGTCTAAGCCCGATGAGAACGGCATCACCCACCCTTCGGAACGCGGAAGCTACAAGGATGTGGTGAAGAATATCCCGCTGTGGCTCGAGCAGTTCCCGGATGCGGGGACGAAAGTGACTATCAGCAGCGCCGACATTCCCTATATCACGGAGAGTGTGCTACACTTATATGGCCTCGGCATCCATCAGGTGAATATCAACGTGGTATTTGAAGACGTGTGGCATGAGAGCGACGACAAGCGCTTCGAGGAGCAGCTGATGACGCTAGCCGACGCCGTAATTGACGGTGGCTGGTATCAGGACTATGCCTGCTCGTTCTTCAGCGAGCATATCGGCAAGCCCCTCGACCCAGAGCGCGACAACCAGAACTGGTGCGGCGCAGGGCGTATGCTGAGTATCGACGCTGCGGGTAACCTCTACCCCTGCACGCGCTTCGCGCAGTATTCGCTTCGTAGCAAGAAAGCCCTTATCATCGGCAACATCCACGACGGTATCAACCAGAACCTGCTGCGGCCGTTCCTGACGCTCGACCGCACGACGCAGAGTCCGCAGAAATGCCTCGACTGCGAGGTGGCGAGCGGCTGTGCCTGGTGCCAAGGCGAGAACTATGACGCTGCCGACACGCCGACCATTTACCAGCGAAGTACCGCCATCTGCCTGATGCACAAGGCACGGGTAAGGGCCAACAACTACTATTGGAACAAACTCTACCGTAAGTTGGAGTTGGAAGGTCGTCGTGAGGAGTACGAGGCAAACAAACGCGATGTCAAACCCGAAATCTGTTAAGGCTATGATGCAATACTTAATAATACTATTGGATGATACATCGGTGTCTTACTGCCATTGTGACAATCCGCACACCGAAAGAAAGCTGATAAGCCTTGAGGACTTGAAGGCGGGCATCCTCTATGCCATGAAGGAGAACCTGATGATTCAGTTTGTCTATCCGGACTATGAGCTACCACAGGAATATCTTGATATGATAGACTCCATCGACCACCACGACATTAAACCTTTTGGTAGAGGGGAGTCTGACGTCATGGTTTTACACACTCCTCAGTCACTTCGTGACTGCTCCCCTAACTTAGGGGAGCAGCTGGCTGACGCGGTCGTGGTGCTGCGGATGAAGAAGGATGAATTGTTTGTGAATGGTGCTACCATTGTCACCCTTTTGCAGAAGGTACAGCGGCTCAATGTGGTCATTACGGACTTGGAGACCTTCAACGACGATGATTTGAAGCGTTACGACGCGCTGCTCGACCAATGGGCAGCGGTACTGAAGGAGGAATATCTCAAAGGCCGCACTCCGCAGCTGAACCTGCTGACCGACCGCATGATGCTCACCAAGCCAAACCACTGCAACGCGGGCGTGGAGAACATCACTTTGGCACCCAACGGCAAATACTACCTCTGCCCGGCGTTCTACTACAGCAATCCATCCGACTGCATCGACCCGCAGAATATCCCCAACCAGCAGTTGCTGCGCCTCGACCATGCTCCACTCTGCCGCCATTGCGATGCCTACCACTGTCGCCGTTGCGTCTGGCTCAACCGCAAAACCACGCTGGAAGTGAACACGCCGAGCCATGAGCAATGCATCGTGGCACATACCGAGCGCAACGCAAGCCGTCGCCTGCTGGAGGCCATCCGCAAGGAAGCAGAGTTTATGCCCGAGGTGAAAATCAAAGAAATCAACTATATGGACCCCTTTGAGGTCAGAAAGGAATGGTAAACATGAAAGAAAAAGTAGGACAGGTGACCCCTGTGGAGCGCACTGAGATACAGCAGCTCTTCGAACGCAAGAATGGACTCAACGAACTGGCCAAGATACTCACCCCCGACAACGATGCCCTCTACCAGAAACTGGTAAAAGACATGGGCGAGACGGGAACGAAATTCCAGAACTGGTGGGACCGTATGGCACAGCAGTACAATTGGAAGAGCACCCCGAACGGCCATTGGGAGATAAACTTCGACACTTGTGAAATCTTTTTATCGGAGGAATAAACCATGGTGTTGTTAGGCGTTATCGGTGGACCCGAAATAATAGTTATACTACTGCTTGTTCTTGTCCTGTTCGGTGGCAAAAAGATACCTGAACTGATGAAGGGCTTGGGCAAGGGCGTGAAGGAATACAAAAAGGCGATGAACGGTATTGAGGAAGAGGTGCACAATGCCACTGGAGAGAATGGGCAACAGGAGAAGCAGCCGGAGAACTGATGTCTGAAGGAAAGACCTTCTGGGGACACGTCGAGGTGTTCCGCTGGCTCTTGATACGCTGTATTGCGTTGGTGTTCGGGTTGGCTGTGGTAGCATTCTGCTACAAAGAGTTTGTCTTTGAACAGCTGATATTGGCACCATGCAATGCGGACTTTATCACATACCGTCTGCTGAGCAAGATTGGACTGGTGGCCAACGTGGGGCAGATTGAACTTATCAACATCAATCTTGCTTCGCAGTTGATGACGCACCTTGGCATCTCGTTCTATCTTGCACTGGTGGTTGCATTTCCATATCTGATAGTGGAACTTTTGTTGTTTGTAAAGCCCGCACTTTATAGCAACGAGCGCAAGCCAGCTGTGGTTGCCATATTGGCGTTCTTCTTTCAGTTCTTCCTTGGTATGACATTGGCCTACTATCTCATCTTTCCGTTGACGTTCAATTTCCTCGGCACCTATCAAGTATCTGCAAGAGTGGTCAACCAAATAACACTCTCGTCGTATATCGGTACATTTATCGGACTAATGTTCATGATGGGCTTGGTGTTTGAGATGCCCATCGTTGCCTACTTCTTCGCTAAGATAGGCGTTTTGAAATCTTTCTTCCTGCGCAAATGGCGTAAAGTGGCTGTTGTACTGGTACTAGTGGCTGCAGCTTTCATAACTCCTAGCACAGACATATTCACCATGTGCTTTGTGGCGTTACCTCTATGGCTTCTTTACGAATTCTCAATAACGGTCACCCGAAAAGCCGAACCGAAGGATTCTGCCGAGAACGAAGAGTAATAGTAAGAAACTATTGCATATCGCAATACAGAGACTTATTCAATAGGTCATCTGTCGTCACCATTATTCGACCCAAAACAATTTAAATCTGTGCAATCTATGCACAGGGTGCTCGAATATTCTGTTTTTTTCTGAAAAATGATTTTACTATTACTATACATTATCACTTCGCCGATGCCTACCAACTCGCAGCGCATTTCCTGCATCTGGGTGAGGATTTCCTGGTTTCCCACTCCTCTCTTGGGATGTTTGGGATTACCGTATTTGACGGAATACCGCTAGTCAAGAACTCATACTTCGTTTAACAGGAGTACCATCCAAGAAAGAATATTGTATCTCTCCCAAATTCTGCCATACCACATCTGGAACCGAATCAACAATCTCTTGTCGCGGGTGCCGTCCTGAAACGACATGGAAATCTTTATCTCCAAAAAACATAATGCTCAAATCATCTTTTATCTGGTTGTTTTCAAGCGTTTCAGTCGAACCGTATCCTGTTATTTTACATATTTCAGGGGTGAACAAAACAGAAACAGCAGTATTGGGTATTGTTACACCACGATAAGAACTGTTATACGGAGTATCGAAACCAATTTGACGGTAATGGTCTCTATTATGAAAACGCTGAATAAAAGCGACCTTGTTTTTATTGAAAAAAATTGATATAGGTTCTTTGTTATAATTCAAGTTCGTTACAGTTTTATTATCTTCTATTTCTTTTTCTAAGGCACGTATTAGCGGTTCATCAAGTTCGAGTAAATCACAAATTCTTTCGTATATGGTGTTCAAGTACCAAACGCAGAACTCGAAAGGCTCTTTTGTGTGTAAAGTTTCATGGTCTAAATGTTTTATTTTTTTTGAAATATTGTCGATTGAAAAAGAACGACGAGAAACGAATGGGAATAGATTGAAAGCAATGTCGTAATCATTAAAAATATCAAAATCTGTCTCAATAGGGTATATTTTATCTTCCCACGATTGCTCTTCCGCTAAACCTCCGTATAATAATAAATTGGTGCCATCCATTTTGTACTTCTTTGCCAACTTGATTTTTGAAATAATCAATCTTCCCAATATACCATGTCTCACATCTTGATTCATGTGATAATCAAGAAGATTTACATCTTCTTCCATAAATTGTCCAAAAGACAGTCTGCATGATGAAATGTCTTTTGGTATAGGCAGTAGCAAATCTTTGATGCTTTCATTATTAAAATGTTGAGTAATTAATTGTGGAAGACAACCATAAAAATGTTGGAAAAATCTTGACCATATTTCACTATATAGGACAGATTCCTCTTGTATATGATACGAATTGATATGTTGTACCGTTTTTTCAATGGCTTGCTTTATCAATTGGTTTGTAATCTTGATTACAACATCTTTTTCATGTTGTCCATTCTTGTATTGTATAATATTTTCGCGACTAATGCTTAATTGTGGTCGATTAGAACCATTAAAATTAATGAAAGAATTGCCTATTGCTATGCTTGGCAAACCAACATCATCATTTACTCTATCAATAGCGATACCGTCAACAGAATATTCTGTTCCCCATCTTGTGCAACCAATTATAGGAAAAGAATCGCAATGTGGGGAGCCATTTTCCGCTATAGGAAGTATAAGATAGGATTTACATTGCATCCCGTATTCTTCAACAGAAAGGTCTATGTATACATTATATTTTGCAGCTTCAATGGCATTATTAATAGCAGTAAATACTATATTAGTTTTGTCATTTATCTCATTCTCTGTATTTGCTGTTTTATTTTTATCTATTTTTTGTTTTAAGGTTATTACTTGTTCAGGACTTAGAGGTAGAGGTTTGTTGTAGATTTGCAGACTTTCATTATTAGCTGTTTTAATGGATAATTCAACACCGGAAGGAACCATTTTTACAAACTTGTCAATAATCCAGAATAAATTGTCTTTATACTTTTCATTTAGTTCTTCATCTACCGAAGACCATGTATTATCAAATTCATATTTATGTATTTCAGCCAATGATTTTAACCATAGTAGTGTATACCAATTACTACTGTCAATAGAACTATTGTTTATTTTTTCTATAAATTTATTATTAAGGAATATCTTTATCAGTGTGCCAGAAGAACATATACGTCGCTCTAAATCTCCATCAGATGGAGTTTTGTAGTAGAAACATTCGTAAAGGTTTTCCATAACACAGGAAATTATATCTCCAGGCTCCTCTCGGGTGTTGATCTCTATTTTATCGCCAATCATAAAACAAGACAAAATGCCAATGCCAAACTGGGATGTCGGAGTAAAAGTGTTTTCGGTTTCGGCTTGTTCTTTAAAGAAATCTGTTGAACGATAATAGGAAGAGCCGACTCTTAAAAGATAATTTTCAATGATATGTTTTGACATCCCCTTGCCATTATCGAGACAATAGACATATTTCATCCCTTCATCATCAACCCCCATACCAAACTCTATTAATCCTTTGGATTCCTTTCCGTGTGCTTTGTCAATAGCCATTTGGCACCTACAAGCGTCCAATGAGTTTTGATACAGCTCTCTTAAACAAGCATATTCGTCCGAATAGAGTTGCGAACCCATCAGCAAATCCAAAATTCTATTTTGCTCCAATTTGAAGCGCAAATTAGGCTCAGGGGAAAAAGATTCGTCATGAGTTATGTTGTCTCGATTCACTTTTGGGCTTTTCATTAGAGGGTAATGGTTTCCCCACTTTTCTTCGACCTTTAGCCTATTGTACAATTGGAGTTCATTGTCTATCACGTCTATATAATGCATCAAATCATAGTAGTCTCTAGGATACTCGCAATGGGCACTATATGAGATTTCCCCGTCCGAGATGCTGTAGTTTATCCCATTATCATCTTTTATCCTCCATTGATTAAAACTGTAATCCGATTGGTACTGGTGGAGTGCACGCAGGGCACTTGGTGCTCGGTCAGAACTGAAATGAATGATGTCACCAATTCGCAGCATCATGGATACAAACTGAAGATTGGCCTTCTCCCTCCCAATGTACATGGTATTTTGGGGTAGTTTCCTTATCTCAACATCATCCTCATCGTGGGAAGCACAAATGGCTGCAATATTGTCTGCCAATCGTTTCCCCATTGCTTTGTTGCCAAGTAAATCAGCAAATCTTGTTTTCCCCCATGTTTCTATATATACTTTTACTCTGCTGGCGTGCGTATTGCGGATATATTCCGTCCGAAGTTCATTGTTTATTATCTCAGAATCATTGCTATTTTGAATTATGTCAATCTTTCCGTTGCGGAATGCCTGATAGTCTCTCATGAGCTCAGAATAGTATTTGAACAAACTTGTCTTATCACCAGGGTAAAATAGCCAATTCTCCACATCGTTACTACTATTCTCAGTAGGAAAGATTGTCGATATATTCGACTCTATTGTTGCAAGAGATTCTTCTCTAGTGCATATTTTCTTTCCATCATGTTCGTTGTTCTCAACCAATTTCATGACACTAATCTCAGAATCAGAGACAGCCATACCACAATCGTGTAGATATGCGACTGAAATCAATAAAAACAACTCGTAAGATGACAATTTTTCCGCACTATTGCCCAAAAGGTCTTCAATAATTGTAAGCACAGCCTCGGAATGTTCTTTGTTATGTTTGTCGAACTCAACCAAAACATTCCGTACATTCTCTAAGTGATTAGATGCTTCTTTGATTATGCCAATAGCTTTAGTATGTAGCCATGAGCATACATTTTTTTCGTTCTCATTAAGATTAATGTTTAATCCTCTTTGCTGTAAGATTTCTATTTCTTGTTTATTATGCTTATCAAAATCGGGGCTTGATCCTCTTAGATGTAAGATTTCTATTAGTTTCATATTTTTCATCTTATTGATTTGGATAATTGTAACTGCAAAAGTACGCATTTTTTCTCATTCAGCCAAATTTATTTTGAGAAATGGATTTTCAATGTTAAGAAAAATGGCTCCGCAAAAGATGGTTTCACTTGCGGAGCCGTGTCTGTTTGAGGGTGTAGCTTAACCGAGATACTTCTCGATGATGCTCACCTGCTTGGGAGTTAGACGTTTCTGTGAACGGCGATAGCCTGTGGCTTCCAACTCGGCCACAAGAGGGGCGTTGGCGTGGATTTCGCGGGCGAAGAGACGGCGCGCAACTTCTTTGTCGTAGTCAGCGAAATAGATTTTCGCAAGGTCTTGTTTGAATAGGAACTGTTTCATAATGATTGAATTTTAATTGGTTTATAAATACCCTAATACCATTTATCATTTCTGAAATGGAAATTAGATTGATTCCAAAATTCAACCACAAGGCGTAAAGCGGTCTGCAAACGCGGATTTGACAAAAAAGGAATCGAAAAAGAGATGATTACCGCTTTCTGTGAAAAGAAACTATCGCTGAAAATGAGCAAAATAAAATATTTTTACAACTTTTAGTTGTAGTATTAAAAAATATTTGTATCTTTGCATCAAAGACTAAATACTATGACATTCGACAAAATACTGAAAAACAAAACACTGTGGGCTGTAAGGTACGAAGGAGAGGAGGACAATTCACTCCGAATGGTCTTCAGTCAATGGAACGACCCCGAATGGCTGTGGGATTTCTTCACAGAGAACATGTCCGACTTGGAGTCATATTTCAAGGTTACAGACCTGGAACAGGCCATCTATGACACGATAGACGACAGTGACAAACTGGAGTGCTTGATACTCGACATCTCACCTAATGCCAACCTAGACAAGTTGTTCAGACCGTTAGAGAACAGCCGCACTGCGGAGATGAGGCTCGGCAAGGAGAAGGCAAAACTACAGAACCAAGCGGGACACTCCTCATGGCTGCGACTATATGCCATCAAGCTGGAGCCGGGTTGTTACCTCATCACGGGCGGTGCCATCAAACTGACACGCACGATGCAAGAGAGGGAACACACGCTAAAAGAATTGCAAAAAATGGAGCAGGTGAGGGATCTGCTGATGGATAAGGGTGTTGTGGACGCAGATGGTTTTGAGGATTATGTAAACGAAACAAGATAAGGAGGAAACGCCATGAGACAAAAGACGCTGGAATACCTGGAGAGTCACCAGAGCGCAACCCCCTCGAAATGGAGGGAGGAGGCCGAATGGCGGCGCAACAACAGGGCGTGGCTGCGACACTCGCAGCATATCGCCGTGAAGGTGTTGCGATATATGAAAAGTGAAAGCCTGACGCAGAGCGCGATGGCTGAGCGGATGGACTGCACACAGCAGTATGTGTCGAAGATACTGAAAGGCACGGAAAACCTGTCGCTGGAAACGCTGACGAAGCTGGAGCTGGCGATGGGGGAACGGCTGATTGCTGAATAAGGACGCAGAAATTACAAAGCGATAAAGGCAGCGACCTCTTGTGCGATATGTAATCGCGCGAGGGGTCGCTGGTGTTTAGGGAAGGATAAGGAGAATGGGTCTAATGGGCGGGATATGTTATTTTGGGTAAGTTATTGGATTTCAGTTGGTTTGGTACAAAATAGTTAAAAAGCTGGTTTTTAGGGTAGTATGGGGATTTCGTCGAAGGATCGCCGAAGGATCACCGAAGGGGCGACGAAAGAGGATTTTGGCGGACATAAATGCCCGCCCACCGGACGAAAGAGAACCAGGGAATTGTCGCGACAGAATCGCGACACACAGT
>CAJOFL010000006.1:78568-79712 GCA_905233895.1 uncultured Bacteroidales bacterium
GAAAAAAGCCCCCAACAAAAAAAGAGAAACCGCTGCTTGCGGCTCCGCTTGCTTACGGGCGGCTGCGCCGCCCTCCTCTCTCGCTTCTTTTCTCTCTTCCTTCGGCGGCTGCGCCGCCTCCTTTTCTTGCCCTCTCCGCGCTTCTCTCTCCTCTTGTGGGCGGCTGCGCCGCCACTCCTCTTTGCTTCTCCTCTCGCGCTTCTTTCGGGCGGCTGCGCCGCCCTACCCCTTCCGCTTCTCCTCGCTTCTTCGGCGGCTGCGCCGCCTCACACTACCTCGCGCTCTCGTGGGCGGCTGACGCCGCCCCCTCGCCCTCCTCTCCTACACTATGAAATCGCGTCTCTCCGAGACGCACATGGGGATAGGTGTTCCTCTATCCCCAGACTGCGAAAATCAGAGATTTTCTTGTCAGGGGTTATTGAGATTGAGCCTCTCCGAGGCTTGTTTTGTTACCGTCACATGTCATGAACTTTTTTTTCTTTTAGCTTCTTCCTTGATTAACCATTGCGTTACCTACGGTGACGTTGCTTTGTCTCGGCATACTGAGCATGCTCCCTCTGCTCTCGCTTTGCGCAACGTTGACGTTTTAGGATATACCGCTTTGAATTTTAAAGCATTTGGCCACAAATTTCTTTCCTTCGGAAAGTTTTTCTTGCTAATTCGGAAAAAGTTCGTACCTTTGTAGATTGGCTAAATGCTTTAAAATTAATATAATTAATTATATCCTAAAACGTTAACGCAATGGTTAAAGAAAAAAAGTTTATGACATGTGACGGTAACTGCGCTGCGGCGCATGTGGCCTACATGTTCAGCGAGGTAGCAGCTATCTACCCCATCACCCCCTCCAGCCCTATGGCCGAGTATATCGACGAGTGGGCCGCCGGCGGTCGTAAGAACCTCTTCGGCGAGACCGTGAAGGTCGTCGAGATGCAGTCGGAAGCCGGCGCCGCCGGCGCCGTGCACGGCTCCCTCCAGGCCGGTGCTCTGACCACCACCTACACCGCTTCGCAGGGTCTCCTGCTGATGATCCCGAATATGTACAAGATCGCCGGCGAGCTGCTGCCCGGCGTGTTCCACGTGAGCGCCCGCGCCCTCGCCGCCCAGGCCCTCTCCATCTTCGGCGACCACGCCGACGTGATGGCTG
>CAJOFL010000007.1 GCA_905233895.1 uncultured Bacteroidales bacterium
CGGTACCGGCACCATGGAAGACCTCCAGGCTCTGCGCAACCTCGCTGCCGTCATCAAGGACAGCGCTCTCTGCGGCCTCGGTCAGACCTCTCCGAATCCTGTTCTTTCCACCCTCGACAACTTCTGGGACGAGTACGTCGAGCACGTCGTTGACAAGAAGTGCCGTGCAGGTGTCTGCAAGAAACTTATGCAGTATGTCATCGATCCCGAAACCTGTATCGGTTGTGGCAAGTGCGCCAAGGGCTGCCCGGTCGAGGCTATCAGCCGTACCGACTACACCGCTCCCGGCCACAAACTCGCTTCGATGGCTATCGACAGCACCAAGTGCATCAAGTGCGGTGCTTGTATCAACAACTGCAAATTCGGTGCCATCTCGATTAAATAAAATTGTCCGACCAGTCTGACTAGTCCGACTAGTCCGACATAAAAACAATAACAAACAATGATTAACGTAACAATAGATCATAAAGCGATTCAGGTCCCCGAAGGCACTACTATTCTGAAAGCTGCCCGCATGGCCGGTATCGATATCCCGACGCTCTGCTATTTCGAGCTCGACGGAATGAAATTTGAAAACAAACCTGGCGGATGCCGCGTCTGCATGGTTGAGGTAGTAAAAGACTTCAACGGCAAGCCGCGCCGCAACCTCGCCCCCGCTTGCGCTACCGACTGCGTCGAGGGCATGGAGGTTCTCACTGCCTCTCCGCGTGCTTTGAACGCTCGCAAAACCGTCGTTGAGCTTATCCTCAGCGACCACCCGAACGACTGCCTCCAGTGCGAGAAGAGCGGCGACTGCGAGCTGCAGGCCCTCGCCGCCCGCATGGGCATCCGCGAGATCCCCTTCAAAGGCGAGCAGAGCACCTATGTGAAAGACACCACCCTCAGCGTCTACCGCGACATGGACAAGTGCGTCTACTGCCGCCGCTGCGAGACCATGTGCAACAAGTTCCAGAGCGTCGGCGCCCTCAGCGGCGTCAACCGCGGCTTCCCCTCGGTGGTGGCTCCCGCCTTCGAGCAGAAACTCGGCGACAGCTCCTGCGTCAACTGCGGCCAGTGCGTCCAGGTGTGCCCCGTGGGTGCCCTCACCCTCGTCGACAACATCAGCGATGTTCTCAAGGCCATCGCCGACCCGACCAAGAAGGTCGTCGTCCAGACCGCTCCCGCCGTCCGCGTCGCCCTCGGCGAAGAGTTCGGCATGGAACCAGGCACCATCGTCACCGGCAAGATGGCCGCTGGCCTCCGCCGCCTCGGCTTCGACTATGTCTTCGACACCGACTGGAGCGCTGACCTCACCATCATGGAGGAAGGCACCGAGCTCCTCGGCCGCGTGAAACAGTTCCTCGCTGGCGACAAGAACGTCAAGCTGCCGCTGTTCACCAGTTGCTGCCCCGCTTGGGTCACCTTCTATGAGAAGAACTTCCCCGACCTGCTCGACTACCCCTCGACCGCCAAGTCGCCCCAGGGTATGTTCGGCGCCGTCACCAAGAACTACTTCGCCAACAAGATTGGTGCCAAGCGCGAAGACGTCGTCTGCGTCTCCATCATGCCCTGCTTGGCCAAGAAGAGCGAGTGCGCTCGCCCCGAACTCGGCAAGGACGGTATGCAGGATGTCGACTTCAGCCTCACCACCCGTGAGCTGGCTCACATGCTCAAACAGAGCAACATCGACCTCAACAACCTGCCCGAAGAGGACTTCGACAGCCCGCTCGGCCAGTCGACCGGTGCCGCCGTTATCTTTGGCGCTACCGGCGGTGTTATGGAGGCTGCCCTCCGTACCGCCTACGAGGTTCACACCGGCAAGACCCTCCCGAAGGTCGACTTCGAGGAGTGCCGCGGTATCTTCGGCGAGAGCATCCGCGAGGCCACCGTCGACTTCGACGGCCTGCCCGTGAAGATTGCCATCTGCTATGGTCTCAGCAACGCCCGCAAGCTCATGGAAGAGGTGCGTGCCGGCAACCCCAACGGCTACCACTTCATCGAGGTGATGGCCTGCCCGGGTGGCTGCATCGGCGGCGCCGGTCAGCCCTACCACCACGGCAAGAGCGACATCATCAAGAAGCGCATGGAAGCCACCTACCGCGAGGACGCTGGCAAGCCCATCCGCAAGAGCCACGAGAACCCCGACATCATCGCCATCTACAAGGAGTACTACGGTGAACCCTGCGGCCACCTCAGCCACGAGCAGCTCCACACCCACTACTTCGACAAGAGCGACAAAGTCGAGATCATGAAATAAATGTAGAATGCGTGAATGCGTAAATGTGTGAATGCGTGAGTCCGGCTGCGCCAACGATTAACGAATTAGCACATTAACACATTAACAAATTAATAAAGAATATGGCAAACATCAAAATATCCGAAGAAAAGATCAACGTTATCAAAGAGATCGCCAAGAGCTTTGGTAACCGTGCCGGTGAGGTCATCAACGTCCTCCACCAGGTGCAGGGCAAATTCGGCTACCTGCCCGCCGAGGTCCAGGAAGTCGTCGCCCACGAGTTGAACATCCCCGTGGCAAAGGTCTATGGCATCGTCTCTTTCTACAGCTTCTTCACCATGGAGCCCAAGGGCGAGCACCCCATCGACATCTGCCTCGGTACCGCCTGCTACGTGCGTGGCGCCGAGAAGGTCCTCGATGCCTTCCAGCGTAATCTGGGCATCCAGGTCGGCAAGTGCACCCCCGACGGCAAGTTCTCGCTGAACACCCTCCGTTGCGTCGGTGCCTGCGGTCTCGCCCCCGTCGCCATGATTGGCGACAAGGTCTACGGCCGCCTCACCCCCGACCTCGTCCCCGGCATCCTCGCCGAGTACAAATAAGTCAACAGGTGACCAACAGCAGAGAGGGGCATCCATTCGGATGCCCCTCTCTTATTTTTGCTGTCAACCCATATTCACAATATCTTTCCGGCCCGCCGCATGCGGTCGGCAAGTGGTGTCGGGGTGGCTATTACAGCCGAGGTGGTGACATCGCGCTGTTCGCCGTCGATGTTGAACATCAAGGTAGCTCCGTCATTCCGCACATCAATGGTTACGGGAGCGCCCATGACGAGGGGCAGGTTCACGTCACCGTGGCCGGCGGGAAATCCGCAGAGCATAGGTATGCCGTAAGGCTCCACCAACAGGCGTATCATCTCCTCTATATTCTCGTAGGTAAACTCCGATCCACAGTCCTCGAACTCGCCCAGGATGATTCCCTTGCAGCGGTCGAGCACGCCGTTCATCTGCAGGATGCGCATTTGACGGTCGATGTTATGCATCGACTCACCGACCTCCTCGACAAAGAGGATGAGGTCCTGCCCCATCGTGGCGTCGGCTTGCGAGCCCAGGTTGGGCGTGAAGGTGCAGAGATTGCCTCCCACCAGCACGCCACTTGCCACCCCAGGAATGTTTTGGGCATGGGCTGGCAGGTGATAGCAGGGAACAATTCCCATCAGCAGGTCACGCATCATAGTACTGGTCTCGTCGGTTCCGCCATTTGCCAGAAAGGAACTCATAGTGCCATGGACACTCATCACACCGGCACGGCTCAGCAGGCCGTGCAAGGTGCTGATGTCGCTGAATCCTACAAGCCATTTGGGTGAAGCGGCCAGTTCTGCAAGTGGAATGTGGTCGATAAGATGTATGGTTCCGTAGCCGCCGCGGTTGCATATAATGGCCTTAATAGTCGGCTCGTTGAACGCCCATAGTATGTCGCTGACGCGCTCGGCGACAGTGCCTGCATATTTCCCGTCGACTATCTTACCCACATTGGGGCCGATGACGGGCACCAGCCCCCACGACCGTAACAGATTAGCGGTTGCCTCGACATTCTCCATCGGGGTGTAATAGGCCGGAGAGATAAGTGCCACCGTGTCGCCGGCACTCAGATAGGCAGGTTTCACGCAGCTGAGCACCAGGTTACCGTCGGGCGTGGGTTCTGGCCGGACTTCTTCCTTTCCGCACGATGCGAAGACCAACGTCGCAAAAGTCAGTAATAGCAGTGTTTTTCTCATAATAAGTATGTTTTTTTTTCAGAATGCAAAGATACAAATTTTATGCATTCTTTAGTTAGTATTTTATCTTGAAATAGTCAAGCAGAACCTTGTAGTGGTCTTGCGCCGTCAAGCACGTGTCTCGTAAATATCCATTGACATGTCCCCAGTTCTGTATGCCACGGTAATAATACAAGCGCAACTCTTCGGTGATAATGAACGGCACGGTTCCTGCTTGCAGACATTGCCAGAACATCAACAGGCGACCGATGCGGCCGTTGCCGTCTTGGAATGGATGGATGCGCTCGAACTGTACATGGAAGTCAAGAATATCGTCAAACTTGACCTGCTTCAACGTATTATATCGCACAATTAAGGTCTTCATCTTCTTGTGCACTTCCTCCGGCTTTGCAGTCTCTTCACCACCCACTTCATTTGCCAGCCGTTTGTAATTGCCCACAGCAAACCAATCTTTCTGGCTGTCGGAGGTGTTTGTCTTCAACAACCCATGCAGTTGCTTGATATGAGTCTCTGTTATCTTCTCTGTGGCATGGTCGATAATATAGTCGATGCAACGGAAATGATTGACTGTCTCCAAAATATCGTCGATGCGAGTGTTTTCGGTGGTGATGCCGAGAGTATTGGTTTCGAAGATATAACGGGTCTGCTCTTTTGTCAGACGGCTTCCTTCAATGTGGTTAGAGTTGTAGGTGAGATCAATCTGAGTCCGATGATAGATTCCTCCTTTGAGCCTGATGTCCTTTTCTTCTATCAGTCTTGTCAGTAGCGGGGTGCATTTAGTCTTGTGCTTGACAGGCAATGGAGCGTCTACAGGGATATTCCATGTCTTTCCCGTAAGGAAAGCCCCCTCTATTTTCCCTGATGCACAGTAATTTCGAGCGGTACGCTCACTGATACCGTATTTCTCAGCATACTGAATAACAGACAGATATTCCATTTTATCGGCAAGTTTTCAATTAAAATACATTGCAAAGATACAACTTTTTGCCGATACCGGCAAGTTTTATTCAAAGAATACATAAAGTTTCCTTCGGTGATCCTTCGGCGATGGGTCGGCGACGGGTCGGCAGTTTCTCTAAATGAAACTGACCCATTCTTGGAGGGGTTGCACATCAAGTTTACGCCTCCAGGCTGTTCTTGTCGGACAGAAAATGCATTAGGCCCATCGTGACAATACCATTCTCATCGTGTCTGACATTCTGGTGGTCCATCGAGAGCAAAATCTTCTTGAATGAGTCGTTAATATGTAGCAGGGAGCGCTTCTCCTGTATCATCTTTCCACCAGTCCATTTCCTCGTGCATTCATCAGTTGTTCAATATATTTCGGACGTTAAATGGTCATTGTGTTTCGATTTTGTGGTTATACATCCATTTTTTCGAAATGCAAAAGTACAACTATTTTTGAAATTGGAAAAATTTTTTATAAAGACCCCGTCAGCCAGATTGCCGTTACCCCACGACGAAGTCTCGTTAGCGTTTCGAAAAAAGACTAACGCATTCCCACATTCACGCATTCGCACACTCTCAAAGCGCATTCCCACGTTAACGCATTTACGCATTTTTTAAAGCATTCACACATTCAAGCTTATTGTTTCTTCAGTGATCCTTCGGCAATGTTGGCTCGTTGCCCCTTCTTTATGGCTTCTTCGATCCTTCTTTGAGGGTTCTTTGTGCCTTCTTTAGAATTAACAAATGTGTTGATAAATATGATGTATTTATTCCACCACTTTTTTGTATCTTTGCAAAAATAAATTTAAACAAGTATCAGAATGAAAACAAATCAAATAACAAAAATATTTATATACATTTTTTTATTGCTGTTATTATATTTTACATCCGATATGCAAAACGAATGGGTGTTTGTGCATTGGGGGGAAACGATATCTAACATCAGCAACTATCTAAATGAAAATGGTGATGTGAACACATTACTATCATTAGCAACCATATTTATAATGTTTTATTTCTCCTATATAAACCTTACTGATTATTCTAAAAAGTATTTTGGCCTATATATTGTAATAGTTTTAGATTGCATATTATTGTTTTCAACTAAATATTGGGTATGGAACAGGTCCTTATTTGGAATAAAATGGTGGCTTTTATTGTTGTTGTCAATTACAGTTCCTGTCGTTGTCTCATTGATTTTCTCAAAGAAAAGCAAAAGAAGTTTTATAAAATGGTCTGAGCAAGGCATTCGGAATATTCAATCAAAAGCAAAAGGCATAATAAATAAAAACTTTGAGAAATCTAATATAGACTCAATTGAGGAAGATGATATTTCAGGATTCTGCATAGATAATGTCGAAGAAAATACAACAGACCCGCATATTCGACAACCTTATGCAGATTTAATTATTAAGAAAGTCCTTGCGACCAAACAAAAAGACTCCTTGGCAATTGGTATTTCCGGAGATTGGGGGTCTGGAAAAACGCTTTTCCTTAAGCATATAGAAAACTCCATAGTACAACAACAGAAGAACAATAGTAATATTTTGATAGTCAATTTCTGTCCATGGGAGAGTTCAGATAGCAGGCAAATAATTGTGGATTTTTTTAACACATTATGCGAAAAGGTTGCTCCGCATTATTCGGCAGTAAAAAAGCCAATACTGAAATATGCCGAATTACTCACAATGGTGGATGCACCTAATTGGCTGGTTTCAGTATCAGAAATACTGGAAAAGAAAAAACATCCAACCATTAGCAAGCTGAAAGAAAGAATTTCTGTTCTTCTTTCCGAATTGGGTGGAAGGATTTTTGTCCTCATTGATGATGTCGACCGATTAAATGAACAAGAAATATATGAAACATTTAAACTAATCCGAAATACAGCAGACTTTGCTAATGTTGTTTATATTGTTTCATATGATAAAGGATATGTCTGTGAGCAATTGACAGCTTTGGGTATCAAATCATCAAATTTGTATATTGAGAAAATATTCCCTATAGAGCTTAAACTTCAGTGCCCTGAGCCGCACTTCCAGTCAAGATGTTTGGTTGAATCTTTTCAATTGATGACAAAGGATGAAATAATAAAGGAATCCGCAGTAAGTGTGATAAAGTATTACAATGATATAATTAGTAATATTCTTAACACATATCGCCAAGTAAAAAGATTTGCAAGGCAACTCGCATTAAACGTTGAAGCACTAAAAGAAAATAGACTATATAATGAAATTAGTTTTGAAGATTTTTTCTTGCTTGAGCTACTTTACTATCACAATGCGGATCTGTATAATACGTTAAGGAGCAATCCAACGAAGATCTTGGTTGCAAAAAAAGATTCAAAATACAATATAAACATATTTACCCTTCGCGCAGGATTTGATGGAGCTCCTGTTAATCCTGCTGAATTATTTCCCTACAAGGGAGTTCCTGTGGATGAACAAAGTGCTGTAATACTTAAACAAATATTTAATAAACATACCAAATATAGAAAAGTCATACAATTGGCATATACAGAATCATACCATAAATACTTCTCATTTGGAATAAGCTTTGATCAAATATCACAAACGGAGCTTTATGGCTTCGTAAATGGGACAAAAGACATTGACCCACAGGTTGAAGAATGGTGTTTGAATCACAAGCACAATTCCCTTTATAGGTTATTAATATCTTATGTTCTAAATGATGATGTTTTTGTATGCAAAAGATATATAACTGTAGTTTTGTCATTTGTCGCACATTATCCTTCAAGTAAAATGGAGGTTGAAAGATTTCTTTCTGTGACGTTAAGGGCAAAAAAATATGATGAAAAAAAAATACAGGAATTACAACAATTCACAATTTCGGAACTAAAAAGATTCATTTATGGATTTGCTCATATTCAAGAATATGTACTTTTTTCTAAAGGACTCGCACGAATATTTCGTGATGAATATGAAGAATCTCAACGTACCGGAAATGAAGGATATTCACTTGTGGGCAGCTGCGACAATGCCAAATCTTTGATAATAGAGAATGTTGAGACTTTCCTGTCAAAAAATCCAAATTCAGCAGATAATCTGTTTGATGACACTTGTGCAATTAACGCATTGGTGAAGGCTTCTGCTATTTCTTTGGACACAGACGGTGCGGAAGACTACCATATGTCTGTGCTTTTTGACACTTTGCTCAGATACTTCTCTGTCCATAAAGGGCATAATAAACATAGAGCCGAAATGTATTTTGAAGTTAACATTTCGGATTCTCCGTCGGAAGAAGAATTGGAAGATAGACAATTGGAAAGCAATAGACTGCTGGATCAAATGTTCACGAAACGGGAGAATTATATAAAGATATTAAAAGAATGTTTTGATGCCGGAACTGACAAAGTCATGTCATAAGCTCTTCTTTTAGTAAAACCATGAGCATGATTCCGTGAAATCATGCTCATGATTGGTGTATAATTATGCTCATGTTTTTCTGAAATCATGAGCATGTTTAAAAAAAATCAAAACGGTAGGTCATCGTAGTCTTGCTTGTCTTTAATCTCGTCCGTATTCACTCCCTTTTGCATCTCCAATATTCTTTTATAAATGTGTGCCTTCAGATTCCGTACTTTATCATTTTGTGTTGGACACTCGTTTAGATATGCATAGGCCTTAAGCAGGTCTGCAAATTCATCCTTCAAGCCATAGAATAAACCAAAATCGTGCCTTTTGTATTCTCCATAGTCTCGAAAGTATAACAACCCTAAATTATATAGCGCATATTGCAGAACCATATTGCAATAGCTATCCTTTTCTTTCTGGTTCTCGCTTTCATCTTCTATCTGCTTGTAACATTCATCAATTGTTTTTTTGTATAGTTCCTCTGCTTTGTCAATCAATGGTGCTCCACTAAAAACGACGGAATGATATGTCACAGCATCATTGTACAATCCAACGAGATGTCCAGACATTGCTGCCTGATGAGTGTAGTTAAGAAAGCGAGAGCTTTCACCTTCTGCGTAGTACCATAGTGACAGGTTCAGCATGGCATTTGCAACACCATGGTTTGCAGCTTTTGTGAAGTAATCGATGGCTTTTTCGATATCTTTGTTAAGCAGTTTCACTGCAAGATTGTTATATGCTTCATATACTCCATTGTTTGCGGCATTCAACAGTTTGTCTTCTATCGTTCCTTCTATAGGATTATCGCATTGTTTCAATACATCCCATATTGTCTCCAAATAGACCTGACCATGAATACCCATCGGTTCTGGGTCTTTCAACTCCACAAGGCCATCTTCTGAACTCAATGCATTTTCGATGTACTCATTATTACCTATTTTTGGGGAGCGATACCCCGGTGCAACAGAATAGTGAATGTCACGATAGTGCTCCACAATATCTTCGCAATGGGGACAGAATGATACTTTGCCGCAGAGCGGTAAACTGTCATAGCCGAACCATAAGAGTTTCGAAGACTCTAATCCGCATTTTGGACAAGGGAGATGCTTTCCAATGTCAAAACCAGTCATCACTGGGTCAGGTACCAGTGATTCCAATGTGGATAACAAATCTTGTTTTCCCTCAAGGAAATGAGTGTACCCGATATTTGTACCTGTGAAAATAATCTGATGAATCTTTTCTTGAGCATCAAAAGAAAACAGCACAAGCAATGCACCGCAATAACGCTTGTCCTTATCGTATAATCCAATCTGTAAGGCGGCAGTCTGGAAGTATTTAGCCCTTATGATTTTGTATTTATGTGTCATTCCATTCTCGGATTGTTGGATCAACCATCCGTTCCAATATCCTTCAATATCTGACTTGCCTTTGATTTTTTCAAACGTTTTTTTATTATTTCTTTCATCGTATACTGTTTGGAGTACATTGTCATCCACTAAGGACAAGAATATAGAGAGGTTTTTGTCAAGAAGACCTCTTGCTAACAACCAAGATGCATTTTTATGTAATGATTCCTCTAAGCCATCTTCGAAATCCACCTTGTCAACATTCAGTTCCTTATATTCTTTTTCAAGATCATACTCCGTCTTTAGATACTTCTTTACATTTCTTCTGCGACGCTCTTTGGGGTCAAAAGCCTGTATCAACACATAAAATATGCCGACGATAGGATATATGGGTAATGGCAAGATTATTTTCCAAAGAGGTTTCTTCTCTATTAAATCACTCCAAGGCCTAGGGTCATGTTGTCTACGGTATATGACAATAGACATTATGGCAATCGCCACAACGAAATATACGATTAAGATAATACCAAAAGGGCTCATTGTTTCAATGTATTATGGTGTTAATAATTAAGGTCTGCGTATTGGCTCCGGCGCGTACTCTTCCATTTCTTCTTTGCAGCAGTCGCAGAATTCCAGGCCTTTGTCTCTAAGCTCATAACCTTTGGCAACATAGGTAGAAAAACTCATCCTCTCGCATTTATTGTTCCAATGATAAATGCCATTTGGCTCGTCCACATACCATTCGGCACATTCAAACCTGTATTGTTTTTTGTGATTATTGGTTAAAATGCACGCGCCAATTCCTGCCATTATCAAAGCAATACCCCAAATTACGGTTGCCAAGTATTTGGGAGGTTTATGATTGAAAACTCGATACAGGAATAATCTGTCAATAATGAATATTACAGAAATAATGTATGCAATGAACAGCAGGGAGAAACCACTGACAATAGAGTACAGATTACATATAATACTCCAATGGCATAAATAAGACAGTCCCAACAGTACAAAGAACACTGGAGTTCCAATACGAACTATTGGTATTGCAAGATCCGAGACGAAGTTATAGAAATCGCTAGTAATACGCATGAAGAAAGATTCTCGTTGTTCCATGATTTAATTGTTTTATTGGGGATTATATCCATCATTTTCAAAATATGACAAAAGTCCGCTCATACGCTTCATATCGGTGTCATTGCGTTGTGACAAATAGACTATACATGAATAAACATGATTTTTATTTAGCCCCATTTTATTTGCTATTTGATAGCATAATTGAATTTCTTCAGTAGTACATTCTCCATCTGCAATCATAAGAGATACCACCCAAAGCAGATACCTTAACTTCTTTTTTTCTGATTTCGGATAAGGCAAACTATCCCATTCTCTCATTTTCTTTTCCATCATCACTTTCGGCAAGGCCAATCCGTCACCGACTAAAGCAAGGGAACCTGCCAAAGAGAACTTTCCGTCCTTTAGGTTGACATCACCGACGGTGTCTGTTAGTGCTTGCATCAGTGTTATTTCCTCATCAGAGTAGTTTCCGTCAGCAGATGCCATTTGCAGAAGGTCTGCGTACAAGCGTTGTTTCTCTCTTGTCGCTTTACCCTCTTTGATGTTCTGTAATAAAGATAAAAGTCCCATTTATAAAATCTCCTTTTTTGCCCAGGCACCAAGGTGATATTTTTTCAACAAAAGAAGCGTGGGCCTGTATGTCTCACATTGTACTTGAAGGTCGTCGGAAACCTGAATTATCGAATGTAATAACAGCCCACGCTATCAGCGTGAAGCCATTATACAACCTTGATAATTCCACTTGAAAAGTTCCGACGTTCTCAAGTACAAGGAAGCATAACGCTTCTAATCATTAACTTTCGGCCTTGAGATTTCACCCTCAAAACCGACTGCAAAAATACACATTATTTCCAACATGGCAAAAAATAAAAAATACAGGATTCTTCAAATTAGCTTGTAATGAACTTCTCAATCAGGAAAACTATTGTAAGGATGTGAATTATTGATAATATTTTTTTAATTGATTTTAATATTTGAGTCGAATATCTATAGTTGGGTGACAAAAAGGGGTGTTGGTATTTGTGTTGAAAAAAATAATACGAAATGTTTGTCTGTAAATGATATAATGTGTAGTTTTGCAAATCAAAATTTGAATGATAGTTTTACATGAATCAGTATGGTTCAGTTTAATGATAAAAAAAACATAGCAGGATTTGTAAATTTTCTCCACAAAGATGTGTTAGGGAAAGAGTTGTCTTTATTATTGGATGAATACACGCAAAAATCCGATGTGTATGTTTTTAGTGGTATCATTAGAGATTTCTTATTAAAAAGAAAAAAAACAAGAGTTCGTGATGTTGATTTAGTTGTTACAGCAATTCCCGATGTTGATGCTTTGTCCAAAATTTGGAAAAAATATAAGGGGCAAAGAAATAGTTTTGGCGGGGCGAAGTTCCAATATGAAAATATTTCTGTAGATGTGTGGGAAATGGGGAAAACATGGGGTATTGTTGAAAAAAAAGAGGTGCCTAGTGTTGATGCATTGATAAACAGTTCTTTTTTTAATTGTACAGCAATTGTCTTTAATGTAAAAGAAAAGGTTTTTGTCTATAATAATCATTTTTCTGATTTTATAGAGAATAGGATCTTAGATATTGTTTACGAGAAAAACCCTAACCAAGCTTTATGTGTAGTAAACTCTTTCTTATACATGAAAAAATACGATGTTACATTGTCTGATAGGCTTAAACAATGGATACGTGTTGTTTCGCAAAATATAAATGATTACGAAAAAGCACAAGAGACCCATTACCACAAAATAATATATAGTAATAAAAAAATAGAAAAATTAATCAAACAATTATGAGTGTTTTATACAAGATAGACTGGACTAAATATTTAAGCGACGGTAGGTATAGAAAGTCGGGGGAAAGGCCTGATGGAGGGGAATGGGACAAAAGGACTCCCTTTGAAAGTGATTATGGGAGAGTACTATTTAGTTCCGCTATTCGTAGAATGCATGATAAGACACAGGTTATTCCTCTAACAAATGGAGATTCTGTTCTTACGAGACTTACTCACTCCATTCATGTGATGAATTTGGCAGAGTCACTCATAATAAATTATTGCCGTGATAATGATTTTAAGAAAAAATATGGTGATGAATGGGTGGAATTGATGGCTAATCTTGTTGCAGTATCGAAAGCCGCAGCATTTGTTCATGATGTCGGAAATCCTCCATTCGGGCATTTCGGAGAAACTGTTATACAAGATTATTTTGAAAGAAATAGAAAAATATTAAAAGAACAGTTCACATTGGAAGGCAGAAAAAATCTTAATACAAAAATTATAGATTTTACACAATTTGATGGTAATGCCCAAGGTTTTCGCGTTCTTACACATCTACAATACATTGGGTCATTAGATGGATTGAACCTTACCTATGCCACATTAGGTGCTTATATGAAATATCCAAATATTAGTGATGGCGATAAATCATATAAACCATATATTGGAAATAAAAAACATGGCGTTTTCTATACGGAAAGAGACGTGTTTGAAAAAACCATTTTGGCCTGTAATCTAACGGCTAATAACAAAATAAAAAGACATCCATTATCTTTTATTGTGGAGGCGGCAGATTCTATCGCGTATCGAGTAATGGATATTGAGGATGGTTTTAATCTTGGGTGGTATTCGTTTGACGAAATGATAGAGCTCATAAATGGTTTTCTTAAAAAAAGAAGGGTAAAAAAGAGTATTTTTGAAATCATTGGGTTCAAAAGTAATGCAATTGACTTTTTGAAACTGAAATGTCAAGATGGTGCTGATAAAAAAGCCATGGTTGATTTCAGAGTGGCATTGATACAATACTTGGTAAATTTAGCGAATAAAAACTTTAAGAAACATTTAAAAGAAATTGACTTTGGTGAATATTCAAATGAACTTATACAGGATGATGTTAACTGCGTAGAGAAAGCATTGGGTGATTTTACGAAACAATTAATATTCTCTCAACGTACAGTATCTTTGATGGAAATGACAGGTAAATCTGTCATAGAAGGGCTTCTCAATATTTTGGGTTCATATGCATTTAGTGATGACGAATCTTACCATAATAGGTTTAAAAGTATAATTTCACCGTCGAGAATAGCAATAGCATATCATGAGAAAATGTATAATGATGGAGAGTGCACTGACCCTACTAAATTCTTGTTACATTCAAGCAAAAAATTGCGAGAATTTAAAATAGGAGATTTGTCTGCTTATGAAAAATGGAGACTGATTGTTGATTTTATATCTGGTATGACAGACAAGTTCGCCGTAGATTTATATCAGCAATTGAGTGGGCAAAGAATATAGTTTCAAATAATCTCCAACAAAAATCTCAGTTTATTAATAAGCCGAGCTTTATTATAAACATAATCGTTTTAAGTCTGTAGAAAATTACACTTCTTTTTATTATATTATTCACACTACAAATATACACATCAAATCCGAATCGACTAAATCGCATTTCGAAATCAAATGTCCATGTAATTCTCCCAGCGCATTTGGGCGGCCTCCAGGCCTTTGTGCAGCTGGCGTTGCAGCAGTTCTTTGGAGGGCAGCTCGGTCATATACTGCGCCACCTTGATGCCGGATTTGTCGAGTTGCAGCAGCTCTATTTGCTCGTCACCACCTTCGGTGCAGAGCAAAAGACCGAGGGGCTGCTCCTCGCCAGCCTCCATCTCGTGGGCTTCGAGCCAACGCAGATACAACTCCATTTGGCCTTTATACTGCGCCTTGAATTTGCCAAGTTTCAAGTCGATGGCTATCAGACGGTGCAACCTGCGATGGTAGAAAAGCAGGTCGAGGTAGAAGTCCTCGCCGTCGATAATCATACGCTTCTGCCGCTCGACGAAAGTGAATCCATTGCCCAACTCCAAGATGAACTGCTCCAGATGCGCCACCAAGCTATCTTCTAGACTCTTCTCGCTATACATCCCCTTGAGACCAGTAAACTCAAGGAAGTAGGGGCTCTTGAAAACCAGGTCGGGGGTGAGGACATTGTTCTCCCGCAGTTCCGTCAGCTCCTGCTTGATCAATTCGTCGGGCTTCGTCGCAATGGCGGTGCGCTCGTAGAGCATGCCGTCAATCTCCTTGCGAAGCTGACGAATAGACCATCTTTCGGAAGCAGCCAACGTCAGGTAGAATTCCCGTTGAAGGTCGTTCTTCAAGGGAATAACCTCTATAAAATGAGACCATTGCAATTGTCGCGACAGCGTCGCGACAATTTGGAATTCAGGAAACAGGGATGCAAATTGCATCATACGACGAATACTTTTCACATCGAACCCCTTTGTTCCAAACTCTTCCTGCAATTGTCGCGACACCGTCGCGACAATTTGTTTGCCGTATTCGGCGCGCTCGTTTCCAAGTACTTCGCGATTAATACGCTCGCCGATATGCCAATACATCAGAGTGAGTTCGGCATTGACATTGACGGCGACGCGGTTGCGCGTCTGGTTGATTATCTGCCGCAGGTCGTCGACCAACGGCATAAGATTGCTGTTCTTTTGTATGGTTATACTGTCTGCCATCAGGTAATTGTTAGCTGAATTTTATTTGCAAAGATACAAATCTTTTCTTGTTTGGTAAAATAATCTTTAGTGAATGTCGAAGCCAATCCGTACGGTATGGCTCTCTTTTTCTTTGGGGTACATCTCTTCGGTTACAACGGGTAGGATAATGGAGAATCGCTGGCCTTCGCCGATGGTGAAGCTCTCCTCGTCATAGTTCGGTCCGAAAAACATGTTGTCGCGGATGGAATATAAAGTGTAGTCGTCGCTGCCCAGGATTCTTATCTCAACCATGTCGTCGCTACCGACGGTTCGATTATGGACAAACTCCGGCTTACCGCCAGTATACGACAGTCCTCCTCGGTTTAAGGTTAAACATTTGCCAACGGGAACGGAATCTTCTAGGATGATAAAGGTGTTCTTTACCAGTTTGCCATCTTCTCCTATCAGATTCTCCGATTCGACTTGGACAATATTCGCAGGGCCATAATTGCTCGTGGTCGTCAATTGCATGGTGCTGTCGTGATCAGCAGTAAAACGAACCTTGTAGTCGATGGCGTATTCAATCTTGTCGATGTTGTCCCAGTCGAACGCGGAATGCTTTGCTTCGCCTTGGTTCTGTCCGCATCCAGACAATGCCATTAATGCTGCAAAAGCAATAAAAATGATTCTGTTTTTCATCTTATTCCTAAATCGTATTTCTCAATTGATAGCTGCAGTTGCGAGGGTGGGCTTCAGAATATCTTACCTTCCCAAAGCATCTTAAGGAAGTCCAGGACATAGATGATTTCTTCGTCGCCTGATTTGCGGGTTATCGGGTCTAACGACACGAGTATTAACCTACAATCTGGATGCTCTTCCTTGAATGCTTTGAGACCTTTTTTATGCTTGGTATCCACATGCTCGGTGGATTTGATTTCAATGGCCACTTTGGCATCGCCGATGACAACATCAACTTCCTTCTTGTCGTAGGTGTGCCAATAGGATATTGCGTCCCGCTTGTCGTTGTACCCTTTGTATGCTATGATTTCCTGTATCACGTAATGCTCGAAAGCGTGTCCATAGTCATCGGTGCCTCGCTTCAGGTAATGTCGCCCCATGAGATAGTTGGCAAGTCCGACGTCAAAGTAATAGAATCGCGGAGCCTGCACAACCTTGCGCTTGATTTCCTTCCGGTAGGCAGGAAGTTCGTAGCCGATAAGGGTGTCATAAAGGATTTGGAAATACGACTTGACCGTTTTGGCCGATACACCACAATCGGAGGCTATGTTAGAGTAATTCAGCATTTCGCCGTCGGAAATGGCGGCAATCTCCATAAAACGTTCGAATGCATCAAGTTCTCTCACTTCTCCCTCTTCCCGTATTTCTTCGTCGAGGTATACTTTCACATAGCCAGACAAGCGTTTTGTGGCATCTTCTACCATATAATGTCGCGGAATCATGCCGTTCTGGACGGCACGGTCGATCTGAAAGTCGGTTACCTCAGGCCAAACAAGGGGATAGAGTGTTTCCGGTATGGCGCGGCCACCGAGCGTGTTGGCTCCGGAACGCTTGAGCTTTCTGGAACTGGAACCGCTGAGAATGAAAAACAAACCTTTGTCCACCATCAAGGAGTGTACTACATCCAGCAGTTCGGGTACCTTCTGAATCTCATCCACTATCACTATGGTGCCGGCAGGCTTATCTTGAAGTGCCTCCCAGAGGGAGTTGGGGTTCAGTTTAAAGGCTTTTCTTACATTCGGATTGAGCAAATCATAGTAGATTGCTCCTTTGAAACGCTCTTTTAGCAGAGTGGATTTCCCCGTCTGGCGTGCGCCAAACAGAAACATTCCTTCGTCTAGTTTGCTCTCAATGTCAAAAATTCTCTTGTACATAAAATCTCCAAATATTGTGACTGTATTCCCGATTTTATTGCAAAATTCGGGAGTATGGTAACAAATTTTACACCTTGTATATCTCCTGTTTTTTGATTATACAATCTGGTACTTAGTTATTTATGTTATTATTAATTATGTTCTGCAATTGCAAATATAAGAATTTTTATTCTTTTGACAAAAAATAGTTTTTCGACCTGGGTGTTTCAGTTGTTTCAGTTTCAGTTCGGTTTTTGAGGGGATGCTGTTTCTCAAAAGTTATTTCTTATAGTATATAAGCATTTAATAGTTACTATATTATACATTAAAAAAAAAAGGTACCATTAAAAAACAACTGTAACAACTGAAACTGAAACGACTCAAATTATAATAGCTTGATAGAGAGAATTTTGCTTCTATATCATTTCGGTTCCAGTCTCAAATCTCAAATCTCAATTAAAAAAATTGATACCATCCAACTCCTAAGTACATTATTATTTTATTTATAATTTATTAATTATTAAATATATAGATATAAGAATAGACAAGATGACAGGAGTTGTAGATGACTAAAAAAAATGATTGAGATTTGAGACTTGAGACTAAAACAAACTTAAAATGCTTAAAGACAATCTATTAAATACCCATCACCAGCATCTCAAGCCTATAAAATGGGTCAGATAGTATCAAAAAAGGGCTCTTTTTGACCTCAAAAATGATAAAAAAAGACCTTGTTCGGTTGTTTTTCCCTCTACTTGGCTCGCGTCTCAGCGATGCGTTTTTTTGCGATTCCGCTCCTTTGGGAGGCAATATTGTGGCCAAATGGTGCAATACCCACCTAATCGCCTTTAAACACCGAAATCGCACGAAATCGCACGAAATCGTCAGCAATCGCACGACCCACTCGAAAAAAGGTCGTATCTTTGCATTGTCGAGAGTGGGCAAAGGCCGCTGCCAACAAGATGCTAACAAGCGCACTACAAGCCTCCGATAAGGGTACCCGGGCGTGTAGATACGGTGTTAGGACGGACTTAGGACGGACTCAGAGAGGTGAAAGGTGAAATTCAAAAAAAAATTCGTAACTTTGGCTTACGCCGACGTTACTCCATTTCGGATATGTCAAAATATTTTGCCATATCGCTCAACTTTCGTAACTTTGCAAAAAATTTCATGCTCGAAAGAATAAGAGTATTGGAAGCAAATCATTAGATAACGGATGAAACGACTGATTCTTTTAGTGATGCTTATGGGGGCGACGGGGGCAATGGCATGCACCAACCTCATCGTCGGCAAGAAGGCCTCGAAGGACGGCAGCGTGATGTGCAGCTACAACTGCGACGGCTTCGGCTTCGCGGGCTCGCTTTTCTACAGCCCTGCGGGGCGACACACTCCCGGCGAGCCGGTGGCCATCCACGGATGGGGCCCGCAACACGAGGGACAATACGTGAAGCAGGTGGAGTATACCTACAATGTCGTGGGGCTGATGAACGAGCGTCAGGTAACCATCGTGGAGAGCACCTTCGACGGGCGTCTGGAGCTGCAAAACCGCGAGGGGCTGCTCGACTATTTCAGCCTGATGCGGCTGGCGCTGCAGCGCTCGACGACGGCCCGCGAGGCAATCCGCTGCATGGCCGAACTGGTGGAGGAATACGGCTACAACAGCACGGGCGAGAGCATCACCATCTGCGACCCCAACGAGGCGTGGATTATGGAAATCATAGGCAAAGGGCCCGGCCGCAAAGGCGCTGTATGGGTGGCGCTGCGCATCCCCGACGACTGCATATGCGCCCACGCCAACCTCAGCCGCATCTGCTTTTTCCCACGCGAAGGTGAATGCTGGGACAACGGCTTTATTGTCAAACAGAAAATCAAGAAGACGAAGGACTTCAAGAGCATCAGCAGCAAGCATTTGGAGTATATCAGCCAGCCGCAGGTAGAGTGCGTCTACGCATGGGATGTGGTCGGCTTTGCCCGCGAGAAAGATTTTTATAACGGTCTCGACAATGAGTTCTCGTTCCGCGACGCCTACTGCCCCATCGACTTCGAGAATGTGCGCTATGCCGACGCCCGCGTGTGGAGCTTCTTCCGCCACCACCGCTCGGATATGGACCAGTATCTGCCTTATATCGAAGGCCATTTCGACATCTGCGAAGCTCTGCCGCTGTGGGTGAAGCCCGACGAGCCGCTTTCGCTACAAGATGTGCAGCGCGACATGCGCGACCACTTTGAGAACACACCGTTGGACATGACCGCTGACATGACCGCCGGTCCGTGGGGAATGCCCATTCGTCCGCTGCCCATGCACTTCCGCGACACGAACGGTGTGAGCTATTTCCGCGAACGGCCCCGCCACGCAGCAGAGCGGTTTCACAATGACCTGCCAGATGCGCTCGTGGCTGCCCGACGACGTGGGCGGCGTTACGTGGTTCAACTGCGACGACGCCGATATGGTGGCCTATGTGCCGCTCTACTGCTGCCTCACGCAGGTGCCCGACTGTTTCCGACCGGAGAACAACCTGCGCACGGAGTTCAGCTTCGAGTCGGCCTTCTGGATGAACAACTGGGTGGCCAATATGGTTTATCCGCGCTATTCGATGATGATTGGCGACCTAAGGGCGGCGCAGCGCGAGCTGGAGGAGTATTATTTCGCCGACCAGGACAGCGTGCTCCTCGCCGTCAAGAAGATGACCTCCGCCGACCGGCGCGACTACCTGAACCGCAAAAGCATCGCCTATGCCGACCGCATGATGCAGCGGTGGGACCGCCTGGCGAAGTTCCTCATCGTGAAATACAACGACCAAGTGGTGCGCCGCACGGACGAGAACGGCAACTTCCTCCGCTGGGGCTACGACACGCCGGGTTATGACCAGCAGTTCATCGATGCCGTCGCTCCCGCCACAGGCAACCGCTACCGCCTGGAGAAAGTCATCGACCGCCGCGAGCGGTAGAAACAATAAAAAACCGACAAGATGACAACTATCGACACCACCAATATGTGCTCGCACCTGCAGCGAAAACTGTTCGACAAAGAGGGCGAATACCACCAAGTTTGGCTGGAGCTGCAGGACGACCCGGAACTGACGGCTGTGGTGCGCTCGCGCCAGCTGCATATCTACCGAAACGATAAAAAAGTTCTTGTGCTGGCCGGCAAATCGGCCCCGAAGATTATCCGCGAGGATCCCGTCTGCGAGATGCTGAATTAATAATGATGAGGGCATGAGACTTTTTTGAAAGAAACAGACAACGACTATGGATACACAACAGGAGAAAGCGCTGCAACTGGCTACCGATGCGGGCCATATCTTGCTCGAGAATGGAGCCGAGATCAATCGCGTGGAAGACACCATGCAGCATATTGCGTCGGCCTACGGCATCGAGGGCGAGAGCTTTTATGTGCTCAGCAATGGCATCATCTCCACTGGCGAACATTTTGCCCGTGCTGAGTTTATCCCCATCCGAGGCACCCAGTTGAGCCGTGTGGTGGAGGTGAACCAACTTTCGCGCGAGATAAATGCTGCCGCACCGATGCCGCTCGACGAACTGGAATGCCGCTTACGCTCTATTCGCCAGAGTCCATCCAAGCCATGGTGGGAACTGGTGGTGGGCATCGCACTTGGGGTGTCGTCGTTCAGCATCTTGTTCGGAGGCAGTTTCGTCGATGCTGGAGCTACCTTCGCGGCGGGTCTCCTGCTTGGCCTCTTCATGACCTTTGTCGGGAGCCGTATGAGCCGCATCTTCAGCAACCTTCTGGGCGGTCTCGTGGGCGGCTTGCTGTGCATCCTCGCCGTGAGGATCGGCCTTGGGCAGCATCTGCCCAATATGATTATCGGCACCATCATCGCCCTTGTCCCCGGGGTGCCGTTCACCAACGGCATGCGCGACCTTGCCAACGAGCATTACCTTGCAGGCACCACCCGATTGCTCGACGCTTTCCTGGCATTCCTCTGCATTGCCCTCGGTGTGGTGGTTTCGTTGCTCGCCGACGGTATGCTCGCCGGAGGTATGGTGCAATTGGGAGCACCTGTGGCCGATGCCGTCACGCAGCACTGGTATGTGCAACTTCCGGCGGCATTCATCGGCACGGTGGGCTTCGCTGTCCTCTTCGGCACACCGCGCCGCTACTATCTCACCTGTGGCCTTACGGGGATGGTCGGCTGGGCGGTGTATGTGATGTTTTCGCTGTACACGGGATTGCTCACCGCAACGGGAGCGGCCTTCTTTGGCGCGCTGGCGGTGGCGCTGACAAGTACGCTGCTGGCCGTATGGCGCAAATGTCCCACGACGGTGTTCCTCATCTGTGGCATCATCCCGTTGGTGCCGGGCGGTGGTGTATTCTGGACGGCCTACCATCTTGTGGCCAACCACCTGCGCCTCGCCGCCACAACGGGTTTCTCCGCCATCAAGGTCACCATAGCCATCGCCGGCGGCATAATCATCGCTGCAGCCCTCGCTTCGCGACTAAGGAAAAACAAGAAGTAAAACGACAATGGAAATCACCACCCTGCTTGACATTCATACCCGCGAGGAACTTTACCGCTGGTATCAGGAGAACCACGACAAGGCCTCCGACTTCTGGCTGCGCATCAACCGCGCAGAAGCCGACTGCCCTGGAGTGGTGCGATATGTCGATGCCGTCGAGGTGGCTCTCTGCTTCGGGTGGATTGACAGCACTATGAAGCGCATAGACGACGGGAAGCCTATCCAACACTTCACGCCGCGCCGCAAGGGCAGCAACTGGTGCGAGCAGAACCTCGTGCGTTGCCGCCGCCTTGTCGAGACGGGCGAGATGACACCTGCCGGACTTGCCGTAATCCCCGATATCGACCCGTCGCATTTCGTCTATGAAGATTGGGTCATCGACGCCATCAAGGCCGACAGGCAGGCGTGGAAGCATTACCGTTCCTTCCCCGAAAACTACCGCCGCATCAAGGTCGACCGCATACAGCATTACTACCACACCCACCGCGAATACTATGCCTTCAAAACCTTGCGGAAATTCATCGACGACTGCCACAACGGCAAAATGCAATCCGGCTGGAGCGATTTCGGGCGGCTGGGATAGAAAACAAACAAAAACACTATGGAAGAACAAAAGACAATGGAGCAAGTAGAAACCACAGAATTGATCCGCACCTCGCAGAGCTGGGATGGAGCGGAGTTGCCCGACTACCCGCAGGTGCGCCCCGAGCTGGTGGCGATGAAATATGTGTTCCCCGCCGGCATGAGGCTCGGATGGCACCACCACGAGGTGATGAATTGCGGTGTGCTGGTGCAGGGCGAGCTGACTATCGTGGCGCAGGACGGCACGGAGAAGGTTGTCCACGAAGGCGAAGCCGTCGTCGAGATGGTCGGCACCATCCACCACGGCGAGAACCGCGGCACCAAGCCCGTCATCCTCTATATGTTCTATCTCGCGCAGCAGGGCACGCCGCTGTCGGTGCAACATCCCGAAATACCAACAGTATGAAATACTATATCGTCGACGCTTTCACCAAACGCCCCTTTGGCGGAAACCCCGCTGGGGTGGTACTGCTGGAGGGTGACACCTTCCCGGAAGAGGACCTGATGCTGCATATAGCGGCCGAGTTGCGTTATTCCGAGACTGCGTTTGTGCGGCGTCTGTCTCCGACACAATACCATCTGCGTTACTTCACACCTGTGGCCGAAGTGGAACTCTGCGGACACGCCACCGTAGCCACCTTCGCCTTGCTGCACAAGCTTGGGTTGGCCGAAGGACGCTGTCGGTGTCATACGTTGGCAGGCGACCTCGCGGTGGAAGCCGGCGAGCGGGTGCTGATGCAGATGGCGAATCCCCGCATCGTAGAAACCATCACCGACATTGCGCCCATCTACCAAGCCCTGGGGCTCGATGGCTACCGCCCCGAGTTGCCTGTGCAGGTGGCCTACGCCGGCCTCAACGACATCATGATACCGGTGCCCGATGTGGTGACCCTCGACGGCTTGCAGCCCGATATGGAGGCCGTCGCCGCCGTCACCCAAGCATACGATGCCTGCAGCTTCCATGTTTTCGCCCTACCTACTCAAGCAATCAGCCACTCAAGCAATCAAACTATTACCGCCCATGTGCGCGACTTTGCGCCGCTCTGCGGCATCCCAGAGGAGTCGGCCACTGGCACCGCCAACGCCGCATTGACACACTATCTGGCCACGAACAAGGTTATCCCCGTGCAAGGCGACTTCAATTTCTTGCAGGGCGAGGCGATGGCACGACCCTCGGTGGTGGCCACGCGTGTTGCGTCGGATGGCACTATCTACGTCGGCGGCACCGCCGCCATCGTGGCAGAAGGAGAAATTAAAACACAATAATTATGAAACGGATACTTATGATTACGCTGTTTGCGGCAATGGCCGCGGGGTGCGGTGGCGCACAGAATGGAAAGATTACGACCGTCGGCGTCGAGGAGTTTGCCAAGATTATGGCACAGAAGGATGTGTGGCTCATCGACGTGCGGACACCCAAGGAATATGCCGAAGGACACTTGGCGGCTGCGGCGATGATCGACGTTAAGGCGGCCGACTTCGCCGAGCGTATCGATGGCATCAAGGGCACGGTGGCTGTCTACTGCCGCAGCGGCAAGCGCAGCCTCATGGCCGCCGAACAACTCGCCAAGCAGGGTTGCACCGTCTACAACCTCGACGGTGGCATCCTCGCCTGGCAGAAGGCTGGCAAGCCGACGACAACGGTGGAGACCGATATCTTCACCACCAAGAGCGGCAAGTTGGTCAAGTTCCATGCCCTGCTGCACTCGAGCATCCGCATAGAGTACGACGGACGCGAGATTGAGATTGACCCCTGCAGCAACCTGCGCGGCCGCACGGTGGATTACTCTGCGATACCAAAAGCTGACATCCTCCTCGTCACCCATGAGCATTTTGACCATTACGACTCGGCATCCATCGTGCTGCTCACCAAAGAGAAAACACAGCTTATAATGAACTCACGCTGCGTGGAACTCTACGGCAGCGGTACGGCGATGAAGAACGGAGACAACTATCAGCTCTCTGGCGACATCACTCTCGAAGCTGTTCCCGCCTACAACACCACCAAGGGGCGTGAGCAGTTCCACCCCAAGGGGCGCGACAACGGCTACATCCTCACCCTCGACGGCCTGCGCATCTACATCGCCGGCGACACCGAGGACATCCCTGAGATGGCCGGCATCAAGGATATCGACGTTGCTTTCCTGCCCTGCAACCAGCCCTACACGATGACTCCCGGGCAGCTCGTCAGTGCTGCCAAGATAATCAATCTGAAGGTCCTTTTCCCCTACCACTACGGCGACACCGACGTGAGCGGCATCCCCGCCCAACTTCCCGCCATCGACGTCCGCATCCGCCACTACGAATGAACGGCCATTACATCGCTTTCGCGCCGCTGCAGGGGTATACCGACGCTGTGTACCGACGGGCACACCGGGAGTGTGTCGGCGGGGTGGACGAGTACTACACGCCGTTCGTAAGGATTGAAAAGGGAGATGTGCGGCGAAAAGACCTGCGCGATACCGCCCCCTCGGCCAACGATGGTGTGCCTACGGTGCCCCAGGTGATAGCACGCGACGGCGACGAGTTCGCCCGCCTCTGCGACGCGCTGCAAGGGCAGGGGTGGGGCAGGATAGACCTTAATATGGGCTGTCCGTTTCCCATGCAGGTGAAGGCAGGCCGCGGAAGCGGACTGCTGCAACAGCCAGATAAGGTGGATGAGATATTAAAAGAGATGCTACGGCGACCCGAGGTGACCTTTTCCGTCAAGATGCGACTTGGACAGGAAAGCGAAGAGGAAGGGATGGCTGTGCTGCCTATCATCAATGAGATGCCGCTGCTGCATGTCACATTGCATCCAAGGCTGGGTCGACAACAGTACAAAGGAACGGCCGACAAGGAGGCGTTCCTGCGGTTCATGGAGGTGTGCAAGCACCCGATGGTGTATAATGGAGACGTTGTGGAAGTGGAGAACGGAGAGTGGAGAGTGGAGAATATCAAAGGAATTATGCTGGGTCGCGGATTGTTGGCACGGCCGTGGATGCTCGGCGACAAGGAGCCTCACGAGGTCATCAAGGAGATGCATGACATCGTCTATCGCCACGCCACGGAGCACCTCTGCGGCGACAGCCAGATACTATCGCACCTACACGCCTTCTGGGAGTATCTCGACATCCCTCACAAGCAGAAGAAAGCAATCATGAAAGCCACCACGCTACTGCGCTACCGCGAGGCGGTGGCTGCTCTACAATTGTAACAGGATTACCTAACCTTGTACCAAATCTTCGTCTCCATACGGTTTGGCAACAGCTTAATCAGCACGGGAACAATGTAGTTCATCAAGCCGGGCTTCACCACATGTCGGCGGTGCAACATGCCTCGAAGAGCGCGACGCACAAGCCATTGGGGTGTGCGAATTAATCCAATGGCGATGCCGAGTTTCATCAATCTCGGGTTCATCTGATAGAGCGGCGTTGCAACTGCGGCCGGTAGTACTGTTGTAACGCCGACGCCGTAGGGCCGCATCTCAAAAAACAACGACTTGGAGTAGCTCTTGAGATATGCTTTCGTGGCCGAATACATCGTGATGCCAGGAGCGGGAATCTGGGCAGTCATCGATGACATGTTGACGATGTATCCACGGCGGTGTTCTTTCATGGCCTCGCCGAAGAGCATCATCAGCCGCGTTGGAGTAGAGACTTGCAACTGCAGCATGGTGAGGGCCTTGTCCTGCGTAGCGGTATCTATCTCGTGGAAGAAAAATATACCGGCGTTGTTGACCAGTATATCGATATCAAGCTGCTGCTGACGGCAGTATTTCCAAATCTCGTCGGCTGCTTCATCGCTTGCGAGGTCAATATAGAGACCCCACGTTTGCACACCATACTTTTCGGAGATTTCCTTTGGAAGTACTTCGAGCAGTTCCTGTTGGTTAGACACCATCAGCACGTTGCAACCCATAGCGGCCAACTGGCGACAATATTCCAGGCCCATACCCGAAGTGCCACCAGTAACCAACGCATTATATCCTTTAATGTCTCTCATTTCCCGGGAAGATTATTTTTTGTACCGTTCTATTAATTCGGAACGGTATTTCTCGGCAATCTTGCGGGCTATCGCCACTCCGTCGCCCATGGGAACGGCGCTGAACGATCCGATGCGTTCGCGCCACCATTGGCCTTCGTAGCGGCAAATCCGGTCGTGGAAGGCTTTCTCGTCGAAAGGTTTGCCGGCTTCGACGGCGGCATTGACATCCTTGAAGAACTCGCGCCAACGATAGGCGTAGTAGGTCGCGGTGAGGCCCGCCCATGCGCGGCTGCCGTATTCGTTGAGCAGCGCGTCGTCCTCGCCCCAGGTGGTGATGAGGTTGCGGGCGTTGCTTTCGTAGTAGTCTTTCTCATCGTCAGTGGTGCCGATGGCTCGTGCGTCGCGAATCCAACGGCCCAGCAGGAAGGCGCTCTCGGTGGCCAGCAGCGAGTCGGTGTCGTCAAGGATGGTGGTCATGCGCTGCTCAAGTTCACGCATATGGTCGTAGTCCTTCTCCTTGTAGGCTTTCACATAGTCGGCGTAGAGGTCGCCGAACCAGTTGCCCAGCAGCTGGCGGGTGATGTTTACGATGTCGAAATGGCGGGTGCGGCTCTCGCTGCCGGCGGCCAGCAGGTTATCGAGCACGTCGAGCAGCACGATATTGCTGTAGCGGTAGGTCGGCGCTATGTAGTACTGATGGTATTCGCCCATCGTGGGTCGCTGGTTGATGCGCACCATCTGGCCGGGCGACGAGACTTTGTTGTATACGCTGTCGGCCAGCAGTTTCCATGCCGCCCGCATCGCGTCGTCCACCTTTCCGGCCCTTTGGTCGGCCAACCGCTCGACCCATGCGCTAACGTCCTTCGTGAGCGGGTTGTTCCATGCCTTCTCGAAGACATACTCATACATGAATGGGTTGCAGTCGAAACCCTCGAGGGTCGAGCCAATGCCCGCGAAGTTGCTGCCGCCATGCTCGAAAGCCCGTTCGATGCGGACGTTGACCGTATCGAGGTTGCCGGCGAGCATCGAGTTGCCTCCGAAATTGCCCAGATAGCACCAGATGTACGGTACACCGTAGTAGGCGTTGGTGCGCTCCCATACCGGCTGACGCTCGCAGTAGTAGTCGAGCAGCAGGCGCTGCTCCTTGGGCATCGAGGTGATGTAGGCTTCGATACGGTTGTCCACCTCCCAGTATTGGCGCTCGTTCCAGAAGAGCCATGTCATCTCGAGCCAGGTGGCTTCGGGGTCGGCGGCCACGAGCGACTCGTAGACCTGACGGCTCACGCGCCCCAGATATTCAGGCTCCCAGCTGGGCGGTATCATCTCATTGAAGATGTCGATGCCGTAGATATGGTCTGTGCCGAACATTTCGATTTCCTTCTCGATGAATCGCTTCTGTATCTCGGCATAGAGCGGACTTTCGGGGTCGAGGAACTGGCACCAGCAGGTGGTGTCGAATCCCGCCCAGTCGCCCAGCGAGGCCAACGGTGCGTCGGGGTGGATGCGCTTGATGCAGGGCGGAACATGGCCGGCGAAGCCAGGCAGTACGGGCTTCATGTTCAGTTCCCGCTCGCGGGCGACAATCTTCTTCTGCAGTTCTTTCTGGTTCTCGAGCCAGCCCATGGGCAACGGGCCTCCCCAGCGGTCGATGTTTTGCATGCGGTGCCACGGGAGATGTGCCGGACCAGTAAAGTAGCTTCGTATCTCCTCATCGGTGAGGCCCATCTCGCTCCACACTTCGTACCATACGGCTTCCTGACCCGTGATGGCCAGCGGCAGGTTGATGCCCTGCAAGGCCATCCAATCGATGAAATGTTCCCACTGCTCCCAGTTCCACCACGGCATGGTGTAGCCGTAGGTGCAGTAGTTGAGGAAGAAACGTTCCGGCACTCTAGCCTGGAGGCTCACCTTATTAGGCACCTTGGGCATCACAGACGGCACCTCAAGAGGCTCCTCTTTAAACCACGAATACTGCGCCAGACAGTAGTACTTCAGGTAGTGGTTCAGACCCACGGCCATACTGTTGGCGTTGTTGCCGCGGATGATGAGTTTGCGGCCTTTGCTCTCCAGCTCGAAACGGTCGACTGAATCGGATGGTAGTTGTTCCAAGACGATGTATTTGGCATATTGCGGCACCACACGTTTAACAAGCCCACGCATGGCGACAATGTCGGGCTCATGCTCTGTCAGTGTGCAGGCCAAAAGTCCAAATATAAGGAACAGACCCAATACCAAACCAAGCGTTTTCTTCATATCGGTTCTCTATTATCAGTTCTCATCTATTTTTACTGCCGGCCAGCCGTAATCCTGATAGTAGTGGACGGGGAGTCCGTTTTGCTGTACGTATTCGGCTAGCTGTTCCTTGCGGACGGCTTCGCGCACCTGCTCGTTGGAGTGCATGTTCTGGTAGATGTCGTAGTGCTCGCCGAAGATACGCTTGGCACTCGCCTGATTGAATGCACCGTCGACCGTCTGCTCGAAGAAAAGCACCCTGTAGGTGTCGTCGATCTTCTCGAGGGTCATCAGGCCAGAATGATTGCCGCCTGAGACGCACTCCAGCGTATCGCCCGAGGCGGTGTACCACAGCACCCAGAAGTCGCCCCACACGAAGCATAACGATGCCGTGTTGTCGCCCTCATCTTCGGAAGCGCAGCGGGAGTCTTCTTCGTTCATTTCCGACACAATCATCAGCACAGGAACGCACAACTCGCCTTTGAGATACTGTTCGCCGATTTCAGCAACCAGATAGTCGCTTATGGCTTTGCGGACGGCCTGCTCCTCGCGGTTGATGGCGATATGGTGGATGCAGTCGGCCTTGTGCAGGTCGAAGTCGGACATCAGCCAGCGTCCGTCCACCTTCTCCATATAGAGTTTGTGCTCTTCGATATCACTCTCGGGGTCGAAACTACCGTCCTCCCACTTCTGGCGCACATTGATGGTGGCAGTGGCATGAGTCCGGTCCACCCGCTTGACTTCCTTCACCATGTAGTCGGCAATCGTGCCGCCGTTGCCGGTAACGAAATAGTAGAGCCACTCGTGATCCATCGCCTCGTGGTTAGGGAGGTGGTTGAACATCGTGTCGAGCACATTATAGAAATCCTCCGTCATATAGTCGCGCGACTGCTCCAGCAGCTCGTGGTCGGGGATGTACTTGCACAGCTCCGCTGCGCGTTCCTTCAGTTGCTTTTCGCTGTCGCCGCATGCCGTAAGCAGCAGCGCTGTAGCCAGTATCAGAAGTGTTCTTTTCATATTGGATTGTGTTGTTTTTCTAATTGCAACAGGAATTGCTTCTTCTCAATGCCATAGGCGTAGCCGGTCAGCGAGCCGTCGCTACCAACGACTCGATGGCAGGGAACGATGATTGCTATGGGGTTACGGCCAACGGCCTGACCTACCGCTTGCGCCGAGCGGCAACCGACGCGGCGGGCCAACTCTCCATACGATATCGTTTGTCCGTAGGGGATTTCCACGAGGGCCTGCCAGACGCGCTGCTGGAAATCTGTTCCCCTGAGGGAAATAGGTGGCATGAAGTCGGGCTGACGGCCAGAGAAGTAGAAGTCGAGCCAACGGAGAGAGACTTCAAGACATCGAGACTTCAAGACTCCAAGACTCGGAGAGGTACCAAAACGGAGGCCAACGAGGACTTCGCCGTCTAAGGTCAGCGAAATGAGGCCGATGGAGCTGTCGTATAGGGCCGTGTGGGTCATTTGGTAGGCTCTACGTGAAGGGTGATATGGGTACGGTCGCCGAAACGGGCCTTAAGGGCCTGTTCTATCTCGCAGGTGCAAGCATGCGACTCGGCAAGGGGCATATGGCCGTCCATGCGGATATGCAGCTCGATGGCGTAGCGGCTGCCAATGCGGCGGGTGCATAGGTGGTGCGGGTCGCGTACGTCGGGGAAGGAGGTGACGATATCTAGTATTTCTTTCTCCACATCGTCAGGCAGCGAAGCCTCCATCAGTTCGTCTAAGCCACCCTTCAGCAATTTCCACGCCACACGGAGGATGAACAGCGAGACGACGAATCCCGCCAGCGGGTCGAGTACCGTCCAGCGGTCGCCAAGGAGTATGGCTCCGCCAATACCCAACAAGGTGCCGAGCGACGACAGGGCGTCACTGCGATGGTGCCAGGCATTGGCCTCCACAGCAGGGGAATTCAACGCTTTGCCGCGTCGCACGGTATACTGGTACACCAGTTCTTTCAGCAATATGGATACCACCGCAGCCCACAGAGCCAGCATGCCAGGGGCTGGAAGCGTGCCGCCGTGATACCAGAACAGCAGCGATTCTACCGCCTTACAGCCGATGCCAACGGCAACCGCCGCGAGCGCAATGCCGATAATGGTGGTTGCCAGCGTCTCGTATTTCCCGTGGCCATAGTCGTGGCCAACATCCTCGGGCTTGCCGCTGATGCGCACAAAGAGGAACACCACAGCATCAGTCAGCAGGTCGGAGAGCGAATGCACCGCGTCGGCCGTCATGGCGGCGCTATGCCCCACAATGCCTGCCACAAACTTAAACACAGTGAGCAGAACATTCGCCGCACTGCCCACCAACGTCACCTTGAATATCTCTTTTTCTCGTGACATTGTCGATTACAGTTCCTTGACGGGGAAGGCGAAGTAGGTGTCGGGGAAGGGCTCGTCCTTGAGGGTGAAATGCCACCATTCGCAGTCGTAGGGCTTGAAGCCGTGGGCCAGCATGGCGCGACGCAGAATCATGCGATTCTCGAACTGCTGAGCGGTGAGTGAACCCCCGGTATACTCCCCGGTCTCAAGATTGCCACAATAGTCGGGGTGGCTCTCGCGACCAAACCAGTCGAAGGTGCCGCCCATGTCGACTTCCTTCTCGCTGCGCATGTCAAAAAGCGTCAGGTCGAGCGTCGAGCCGCGCGAGTGGCCACTCTTAGTGGCAATATAGTCTTTGATAAATAGGCTGTCCTTCGACTCGTTAGGGTAGAAGTAGGGCTTCATAAGCGTGTCGGCGAGGTCTTTGCCCCAGCGCACGAAGTGGTCAACTCCCATCTGCGGACGATAGGCGTCGTAGATCTTCAGGCGGTAGCCCATTGCTTTTAGGTCGTCGCTTACGGCCTTCAGACTGTCGGCAGCCTCGCGAGTGAGGAGTGCCGTAGGCTGCAGATAGCCATCGATACGCGTTCCAACGAAGTTATAGGTGCCGAAGTAGCGTATCTCCAGAATAGCGTCGGGCACCACATCGGTGATGTTGACAAACTGCGAGGCGTCGTCCTCAGGTGCCAACTGGATTTCTTTGTCGGCGCAGCTACATGCAAGGGCGAGTAAGCTGCACAGCATGACTGGAATAAGTGCTTTTTTCATAACTATTTGATGATTTGCGACGTATGATTCTTAGTATCCACCTTGCCAATTGCATCGACGATGACGCCTTTCTCATCTATGACGTAGGTTGTGCGGAGGGTGCCCATTGTAACCTTGCCGTAGTTTTTCTTCTCGCCCCAGGCTTCGTAGGCCTTGAGAATGGTCATGTCGGTGTCGGCGATGAGGTGGAACGGCAACTGGTACTTTTCGATGAACTTCTGGTGCGAGGCGGCACTGTCCTTGCTCACACCGAGCACGTTGTAGCCCAATGCTAGGAACCGCTCGTAGTTGTCTCGCAGGTCGCAGGCCTCGGCAGTGCAGCCAGGAGTGCTATCCTTCGGGTAGAAATACAAAACCAGCTTCTTGCCTTTGTAGTCGGCGAGGCTTACCCGCTCGCCCGTTTCAATCACGCCCTCGAAATGAGGGGCTTTGGTACCAATCTGTAACATATTTTGAATAAGTTAGTCTTTTATCAATGCACACAAAACCTCGCCGAATCCCATGTGGTTGCTGGCGGAGTCGCACTCTATGTGGAAGAATTCGAATACCATCAGAATACGCCCGTCAGGCGAACGGTAGGTGCAGAGTTCCTCCTCGTGGTTCTCCACCGTCTGGCGATCGAGGTTGCTTTCGAGGGTATAACCTATCTTTGCCAACTGAACGGCGAGCACAGAATCGGCTTCTATGATAGTGTCGTCGAGCCTAATTTTCCCGTCGCTAACACTTATATGGGAATACAACCGGCTGTAACCGCCGATATCTGCAATCTCGATAGACTTATTGGGATTTACCCATATCTGCTTGGCAACCGGTTCAACCTCAAGTTCCTCTGGATAGTCGTTGTAGCGGTCAACACTCCACGAAACTGCATAGTCGGCCGTTTTCCTAGAAAGGTGGTCTATGTATTCCGCTTTGGTTACGCCGAATCGATTCTGGACGGTAGCGGAATCAGCAAGGTCGTTCTCTATATATTTCATTGCTTGATAGACAGCGCGATGCTCTCGGCGGTAGGCAGAATCGGCCTCGTCGCGCGAAGGTAGCGTCAATACACCGTCGTCGGTCAGGAGATTCAGTTTTTCAGCGTACTGCTTAATCACAGCCGTCTGCGAGCGCAGCGACACCTGACGGGCTGACAGTGGGCCGCCCACGGCCACAATCAACCCGACGACAACATATCCAGCAAGGAACCAATATCCACCGCGTGAGGTCTTGAACAGCGACAATATGGCGAACGCCGTCATCAGCACACCGGTGGCCACCAATATGCATCGGTCGATAGTGAAGCCATACTGGCCGATGCGGTAGCCTGTGGCCACCCAGAACAGCACCACCAAAGGCAGCGCTATCAATCCGAACCAGCGGAAGTACCACCCCAGGGGCTGCTTCTGCAGCATTGGCCGCAGCCAGCGCACCGCCACGGCTGCGCCAATGAACATCGACACCATCGTGGCCACCGACCCTTTGGGCAGGTCCCAGCGTATCACAATCATTGCCAGATAGACATACAGCACCACGTTGTATATCAGCAGGGCAATGGTGAGCAGCCAATTTACCAGCACTTGTTCGAGGCGTCTGGCCGCAGGTCTCTCGTTGCTGCTCTCCATGCCGATGAACAGCATCGGTGTGAGCAGCACAAAGCAAACGATTGCTATGTATTCTTCGGCATTACGCCACGACGGCGAGAATAGGGTCTGGATAGAAACATCGATGAGCAGGAGTAGGATGAACGTCAGCATCCCGATACCGGCGGCCACCACCAACGAGCGTACCAAGCTGAAGAAGCGCGCATTGAAGTCGCGGTAGCCACGTGCCAGCATATACACCGCCGGAAGCAGCGCCGTCAAGAGCCAGTATTCGGTCATCCCGTGCCACTCTGCCGACAGCAGTGCCGTCAGTGCATAGAGCGGCAGCACGGCCCAGTAGGCCACAGCCACCCACCACTTGCTGCGATGGAACGACAAGCACAACGCCGCCACTGTGGCGAAACTGGCGTAGTAGGCCGGCATCTGCCACCAAGGGGTGCCCTTCAAAATCGTCGACACCGTGGCATGTAGCAGCACAATCAGTTCCACAGGGTGGCTCGTAAACCCTTTCCACATCCGCATCACCCAGGCGGCGACACGCTCAGCAGACTTCTTCTTGCTCATAACATCGTTGGTTTTCAAACTGCAAAAATACACTTTTTTTGCAACACCGCCAAATTTACATTCCATTACAACTGGCAATCAAACTCCTGAACCATCCGCCGCCCATCCAGCACCAGCCCGAACCGAGCCAAACAAGCCGTCAAAAGCAAATGTTAAAACAAAACGCATAATCATCTATATTTCAGCATTTTATAATGTTAAAATTTACATAACACCAAGAACGCCAGATGGTTAGACCCACCTTCGCCTGATCAACGCCTGATCAACGCCTGATCAACGCCTGCCCTGCTCCGCACCCTCCAACATATATAAAAAACATTCTTGAAAAAAAATTTTGCCATGTCGCCTTTTCTTCGTAATTTTGCACTTCAAATTTTTTTTCGAATGAAGAACTCATACAAGATATTCCGCGAAAGCGTCAAGACAATAACCCAATACTACATGCTGCTGGTTGAAGAGACCAAGAGCCAGCGGCTGGTTGGAAGCACCAACGAATGGGTGCTCGACAACTACTACATGATAAGCGAGCAGGAGAAGGTGATGAAAGAGGAGCTGAAAGGCATTCAGCGCGGCGAGTGGAAAGTCGACAGCCGCAGGATTCAGGTGCTCTGGGACCTGCTGGAGAACTACCTGCGCCGTTGCCACTTCCAGGTGGACAAAGCCCTCCTCTTCCGCTACCTCACGCAGGTGCAGCAGCGCCAGAAAGACTACCTCGCCTACCCCGAGGTGACCGCCCTGCTACCACTGGCCAAAGCCGTGCTCATCAGCGAGTTGGCCGCCCTCTGCCGCAGGCTCGAGGAGCAGAAGTCCTACCTCTACAAGCCCACCGACAAGAGCCAGGCCGACATGGAGCACCTCAACAAAGCCGCCATGGACAACCTGCTGATGATGAACATCTTCAACTCGCTGAAGAAACTCACCAAACTGCCCATGGCCGAACTGCTCGACGCCGTCAGCTTCTCGGAGAAGATGCTCAAGGGCGAGAAGGCCGGCATGTACGACCAGATGCAGGACAAGACCAAGGAGGACTACCGTGGCAAGGTGGTGCGCCTCTGCCGCAAGCAGAAAACCAAGGAATACGACATGGTGAAGGCCTTGGTGGCCGCTGCCGACGAGAAAGGCGAGCATGTGGGTTGGCAGCTCTTCCCGCCCAAACGCTGGAATGCCCGTGCCCACGGATATATCACGATCATCTCTCTCGCCTCGCTGGCACTGGCCTTCGGATTCGCAAGTGCCGCCACCTGGGGTCATGGATTCACATGGGTTACCGCCCTCCTCACCGTAATCATGTGTGTGCCGATGAGCCAGGTGGTTATCGACCTCTTCAACTGGCTACTCGGCAAACTGCACCACCCCAGCGGCACTTTCAAACTCAAGTTCAAGGACGGCCTCATTCCCGACGAATACGCCACCATGGTCATCATGCCCACCATCCTCAAGAACCGCGCCAAGGTCGAAGAACTGATGGGGGTGCTGGAGGTCTATTACCTCAGCAACATCAACCGCGGAAGCGGCCATAGTTTCAGCGGTGCCAAAGGGCAGAACCTCTACTACACTCTGGTTGGCGATGCTGCCTCCTACAAGGAGGAGGATGCCCCGTGGGATGACGAGGTGGTCGAAGCCGGCCTCGCCAAAGTCAAGGAACTCAACGAGAAATACGGAGCCCCGATATTCAACTTCGTCTACCGCCGCCGCGCCTGGAGCGACGGCGAGCGCACCTGGCTTGGCCACGAGCGCAAACGCGGCGCCATCCTCCATTTCAACGACCTGTTGCTCGGCCAGACATCCGATGAGGACAAGGCCCGTCGCTTCCGCTGCGAGACTGTCAGCCAATGGTTGGCAGAAGTGGAGAATGCTACCCGCTACCCCCTATCCACCATCCACTGCCCCATAAAGTTCATCATCACTCTCGACACCGACACCGAACTGGTGCTCTACTCGGCCCAGAAACTCATCGGCGCCATGGCCCACCCGCTGAACCAGGCGGTGCTCTCGCCCGACGGACGCCGTGTGGACCGCGGCTACGGCATCATGCAGCCGCGCGTGAACGTCGATGTGGAGGTAACCAACAAGAGCCGCTACGCCCAGCTTATGGCCGGCCTTGGCGGACTGGACGTCTACACCACAGCCAGTTTCGAGCTCTACCAGGACATCTTCAACGAAGGTTCCTTCTGTGGCAAGGGCATCTACGACCTGCGAGTGTTCCAGCAGGTGCTGAAAGGCACTTTCCCCGAGAACCTTATCCTCAGCCACGACTTGCTTGAAGGCTGCCATATCCGCTGCGGCCTCATCAACGACGTGGAAGTGTTCGACGACAACCCCTCGAACTATATCGACGACGCCAAGCGCCACCACCGCTGGACTCGTGGCGACTGGCAGATTATCTCGTGGCTCGGCGGCAAGGTGCGCAACGAGCGCGGCGAACGCGTCAAGAACCAGGTGAACACCATCGGCCGCTGGAAGATATTCGACAACCTGCGCCGCTCGGTGCTCAGCCTGGCACTGCTGATTGTCCTCTTCGTGGGCTTTGTTGGAGTCACCGGGTTCCACCCCGTGTGGTTCCTCGTGGCCGCGCTGGTGGCTGTAGCCTCGCCCATAGTCTTCTTCATCATCGGACAGATAACCACCCTGCCGCGTTTCGGCAAGCGCTACAAATACTACATGACCCTCATGCGCGGCTTCCGCGTCATCCTCTACCGTTCGCTCGTCCAATTCGCACTCCTGCCCAAGGAGGCCTGGATGTATACCGACGCCGCCGTGCGCGCCTGCTGGCGCATGTGGTTCTCACACCGCGACCTCCTGGCATGGATAACCAGCGACGAAGCAGCCAAGAGCACCAAAGGCACCCTCGGCGACTATATCGGCAAGTTCTGGTTCAACTATGTAGCCTCTGTCATCCTAGCCGTCCTCTTCTTCCTCGGCTGGGGCAACTGGGTCGACTTCGTAGCCATGCTCTTCTGCGTGGTGGTATGGTGCGCCGCCCCCTTCCTGATGTACCGCCTCGGACGCAAGTTCCCGCAGGAAAAGAAGACCCTCAACGAACAGGAGACCGCCGAAGTACGCCAAGTGGCCCAGGACACATGGCACTTCTTCGACAGTCTTATCACCGAAGAGAACAACTGGCTCATCCCCGACAACTACCAAGTGGGCCGCGAGCCGCTTACTGACTACAAGACCTCGCCCACCAATATCGGCTATTCCATGACCGCCGTCATCAGCGCCGCCGAACTGGGATTCATCACCCAGAAGGAGGCAATCAAACGGCTCGAACACATCATCGACACCGTCACCCGCCTCGAGAAATGGAATGGCCACCTCTACAACTGGTATTCCGTCAGCACACTCAAAGCGCTGCCCAACTTCTTCATCTCCACCTGCGACTCAGGCAACTTCGTCGCCTGCCTCTACACCGTCAAAGGATTCCTCATCGAAAACTCAGAACATTCCGAACACTCCGATGCCCTCCTCGCCAAGATCCAGCGCCTTATCGACCAGACCGACTTCACCAAGCTCTACAACCCCGAACTCGACGTGTTCAGCATCGGCTACGACTCGGGCAACTACACCCTCCTCCCCTATCACTACAACAACTTCGCCTCCGAGGCGCGACTCACCTCGTTCCTCACCATCGCCCAAGGCGACGCGCCCTACAAACACTGGTTCTGCCTCGACAAGACCCTCGTCCAGTACCGTGGCTACAAAGGGGTGGCCTCGTGGTATGGTACTATGTTCGAATACTTCATGCCCCTTATCTTCCTCCCCACCTACCGCCACACCCTCATGGACGAGACCTACAGCTTTGCCATCCGCGCCCAGCGCGCCTTCGTCCACGACCCGCTTCCCTGGGGCATCTCCGAGACAGCCTACAACGAACTCGACGACGCTCAGAACTACAAGTATCACGCATTCGGGGTACCCTACCTCAAGTTCCAGAACACCACGCCCGACCGCATTGTCCTCTCGCCCTACAGTTCGCTTATGGCCATCGGGGCCGACGACCGTGCCGTCTACAACAACATGCAGCGCTTCCGTTCACTGGATATGTATGACAACGGCCTTGGATTCTTCGAAAGCTACGACGACGAAGACCACGTACCTGTCCGCGCCCACTATGCCCACCATCAGGGTATGATTTTGGCCGCACTCACCAACTACCTCTGCCACAATTGTCTGCAGCAATACTTCATGCAGGATCCCGCCATGCGCTCGATGGAGACTCTCCTGAAGGAAAAGGCCCAGGTGAAACCCTATATCGACCTCAAGGTGACGCAGTACAAGCGCTACCAATACTCCAAAGTGCAGACCGAGAGCGATGCCCGCGACTTCGACACCATCGCCAACGTGCCGGAAATCGGTGTGATAAGCAACGGCCAATACACCGTACTGATGAACGACCGCGGAAGCGGCTTCTCGCGCTATAAGAGCGTCCTTCTCAACCGCTACCGCAAGATTTCTTCCGACCACTACGGCACCTACCTTTACATCCGCGACCTCCGCACCGACCGCCTCTGGAGCGCCACCTACGCCCCACTCGACGTCATGCCGGAGAACTACCACGTAAGTTTCGCAAGCGACAAACTCAGTTTCCTCCGCGTCGACGACGGCATCGAGACCAAGACCGAAGTCACCGTCCTCAAGGACCGCAGCGCCGAACTGCGCCGCATCACCTTCACCAACAACAGTGGCCGTGACGTGGACCTCGAGATAACCACCTACGGCGAAGTGGTGCTTGCCTCAGGTGCAGAGGACGAGAACCACCGTGTCTTCAACGGAATGAAAGTCGCCTCGGAATACGATTCCGACCATCAGGCACTCGTCTTCAGTCGCCCGACATCCAGCGGAAGCCGCAACTACATGCTGCACAAACTCTGGATTGGCGAAGAAAATTCAGAACTCAAAACAACCAACTCCGAGCTGGTTGAATACGAAACTTCGCGCCTGAAATTCCTCGGCCGTGGTAACAGCCTCCGCCATGCCGACATTATCGAAAGCCGCCGCACACTCACTGGCACCGTGGGCACCACCCTCGACCCCGTGATGAGCATGCGCCGACGCCTGCATATCGACCACGGCAAGAAAATGGAGGCCTTCATCCTCACCGGCTACGGCAAGGGACGCGACCAACTGCTGCAACTCACCGAGCAATACCAAAGCTCGATGGACGTGGAGCATGCCTTCAAGACCGCATCCGTGTTCAACAATATGCGCACCAGCCTTTCCCTCCTCAAGGGAAGCCAGATGCGTCTCTACTGCAGCATGGCCAAATACATGGCCCAGACTGCCACCCTCGGCAACAACCGTAACGACCTACTGGCCCGAAACACCCTTTCGCAGAGTGGTCTCTGGCGATTCGGCATCAGTGGCGACCTGGCCATCCTCCTCGTCGAAATCGACAGCATGGAACACTCCGGCCACGCCAAGGAGATGCTCCGCGCCTTCGAGTACTTCAAAGTCCATGGCCTACGGCTTGACCTCGTTTTCATAAACGACGCACCGGAACGCGACCGTGACGGACTGACACACTTCATCAACGGCATGGCCGGCACCGAGCACCTCTGGGCAGAACACACAGACGAAGGCCGCGTCTACGTCCTCGACGGAAACGACGTAACCGACGCCGAGCGCACACTGCTTCATACCGTGGCCCGACTGGCATTCTCGACCAAGGAAGGCATCACCATCGCCCAACAGCTGCGGCGTCTTGAAGTGGCCAACCAGCACTACCAGGACAAGATTGAATACCCGGTCTTGCGGCCCAAGAAAGAATTCCGAGTGTGGAGCAACCTCGAGTTCTACAACCAGTATGGCGGTTTCGACAACGACGGGCGCGACTATGTGGTCACAAACACCAACACGCCTATGCCGTGGATTAACGTGATTGCCAACGAACAGCATTTCGGCTGCATTGCGAGCGCCACCATGGCCGGATTCACCTTCGCACACAACGCACAGCAGTTCAAACTCACCGGCTGGAGCAATGATATAGTCCGCGACAATGCCAGCGAAATGCTACTCATCAACAAGAACAAGTTCGTGCCTGCCACCGCGCGCCACAGTCAAGGCTGGTCGGCATTCGACGCCGAATACGACACGCTGAGCGTCGCCGTCCGACTCTTCGTAGCCAGCGACAAACCTGAGAAATACTACCAAATAAAGGTCATCAACAAAACCGACGAACCCCAGCAGGTACAGCTCGACATGGTTTACAAACTCGTCCTCGGCATGTGCGAAGAACAGACAGCGCGCTACCTGCATTCCGAGTGGGATGAGGCCTCGAACAGCCTCCTCGTTCGCAATGTCTACCATCCCATCTACCACGATCAGGTCGTGCGCCTTACAGCCACATCCCCACTTACCGACATATCCCTCAACTACCCCAACCGCAAACGCCTCGGCCTCACACTCGACTTGCCTGCCTCAGGCCAAAAGGAAGTGGCTTTCATACTCTCCACCAGTAATGATAGCACTACCTGCAGCCTAGAAGCCATCAACCAAGAGTTTCAACGTGTGGTCGACTACTGGGATGACAAACTCTCACACATCCAAGTCGAGACTCCCGACCGCTCGTTCAACCACATGCTCAACCGGTGGTATCTCTACCAGGTCTACGCATCGCGTCTCTTCGCCCGTGCCGGCTTCTACCAAGTTGGCGGCGCCACAGGATTCCGCGACCAGCTGCAGGACGTCATGTCCGTCCTCTACTCCGACCCCGCCTACGCACGTCGCCAGATACTCGACCATGCTGCACACCAGTTCGCCGAAGGCGACGTACTGCACTGGTGGCATGAAAGCCTGCATATGGGCGCACGTACCACATTCAGCGACGACTATCTCTGGCTCGTCTTCGTCACCTATCAGTATGTCCACGTTACTGGCGACACCTCCATTCTCACCGAGCAGGTGCCCTTCTGCCAAGCCGACCAGTTGCCTGCCGGAGTGGCCGAACGCGGCGTGACCTACAACCAATCCCATGAAAGCGCCACCCTCCACGAACACCTGCGACGCTCCATAAGCCGTTCCATGAGCCGTACCGGAGCCCATGGGCTACCCCTGATGGGCTGCGGCGACTGGAACGACGGCATGTCATCCGTCGGCGTCGAAGGAAAGGGCGAGAGCGTTTGGGTTGCCTTCTTCCTCGCCGACCTTCTGCCAAAGATGGAGCAACTCACCCAGATGACCCCTGGAGCCGACCTCTCCTGGTGCGAAGAGCTCACCGACTACCGCCGCAAGCTTGTCGACGCCATTCAGCACAGTGCATGGGATGGAGCATGGTTCCTCCGCGCATACTTCGACAATGGCGATCCCATGGGCAGCCGCAACAACATCGAATGCCAGATTGACCTCATCTCACAGGCTTGGAGCATCCTCACCGATGTCGCTACAAAAGAGCAGAAAGCCTCCGTCATGCGTGAGACAGACAACCGCCTCGTCAACCGTGAGCACGAAATAATCCAACTCCTGACTCCCGCATTCCAAAACTCGCAACCTTCGCCCGGATACATAATGAATTATCCTGTCGGTGTGCGCGAAAACGGTGGCCAGTACACCCACGGCGCTATGTGGTACATCATGGCCCAACTGAAGGAAGGCCGTTACGATATGGCTTACTACCTCTACTCTATCATCAACCCCATTCACCGTACCAACTCACTAGCCGACGTACTAAAATACAAGGTAGAACCTTACTGTATGGCTGCCGATATCTACAGCAACCCGCAGCATCCCGGTCGCGGCGGCTGGACTTGGTACACCGGTTCAGCCTCATGGGCTTACAAGACAGGCATCGAAAACATACTTGGCCTCCGCAAAGAGGGCAACACACTGACTATGAATCCTTGCGTACCCACCGACTGGCCTGCCTTCACTGTACGCTACCGCCATGGCTCCAGCACCTACATTATCAAATACGAACGCAATAGCCAGAATCCGCACTCAATAGACCTCGTCGACGACGGTCAGGAACACGTGATAGTGCTGAACTAAATAAAAAACAGACTGACACCCGCCACGCTTACCACAGCGCCAATCACTTCGCGAACCGTAACCTTCTGACGGAAAAGCCAAGCGGCAGGAGCAATTATAAGCACTGGTGTAAGGGCAAAAAGCGTTTGAGCGATACCTGTCGAGGTATACTGTGTTGCCAGCAGCGAAGCACTCACACCCACAAAGGGGCCGAATACCGTGGCCCCCAGCACACACCATATCGCTGTACGGTCGTGCACTGCATGGCCAAGTTTTGCCTTCCAGTCCTTGTTGAACAGCACCAACAACAAAAAGAAGCCTAATAAACCCATCGTAGCACGAATCATTGTAGCGGCAAACGGCACACTCAAAAAAAGCGGCATAGGCAACAACGCCCCGTCAGGTACTGCCTGCTGGCTGACGCCAAGTGCAGCTATAGCGGCATCGTAATGCTGCAACCCAATCTTACTAAGCACCAAGCCAAAACCCTGACAGATACCAGCCATGGCAGCGAAGAAGATACCCTTCCTCGGCAAGCTCAGACTCACTGTATCCCCCTTCTTCGATAATATCGACATTGCTATACCGCTTAGCGTCACGACCATACCTATAATGGCCAAGGGGCGCATCTGTTCACCAAGAAACAATCGCCCGGTGAGCGCCGCCGTCGGGGCAGAAAGAGTCATAAACAACTGGCCAAATCGCGAACCGATAAGGATATACCCTTGCATCAAGCAGTAGTCACCTATGACATAACCCACCACTCCACTTAGCAACAGCCACATCCATGTCGACACGTCAGCATATCTCGGCCACGGCATCCCCAAAGTCAGCCACAGAGTAACAATCAACAACGAGAGCGACATGGTCATCCTCACAACATTGAGCGGCAGCGAACCCATGCGTTTCGATGCCACATCGGCAAAAAGTGCCGTGACCGTCCACGACACCGCCACACCCAATGCTATCAACTCGCCCAAATACATAATCAACTAGAATAACGGACTGTACCACCCTTTATTGTACACGCCCATACAATAAGTTACAACACTTGACGTTAGTATGACATATGATAGATCAAGCCACTCGAAAACTGCTACTGCGCCTGGCCAACCGCTACGAGAACTCCGCCTTCATCGAAGGCGATCCGTCGTGGTGGATGCATCAAGTGGAAGGGGCAAAGAACCAGGAAGCCACGGCTTTTGTTGCCTCGTCTCTGAGTTATGGAAGCCGCAGCCAATTCATGCCCAAAATAGGTTCACTGCTCGAAATGGCCAATTGCGATATGGATCACTGGCTGCGTTCCGGAGCATACCGTAAACATTTCGACGAAGGCGACACGACATGTTTCTACCGACTCTACAACCGAGGCACAATGCGGTGCTTCTTCGATGCATACTCCACCCTCCTCAATCAATATGAGAGCCTCGGAAACTATGTAGGCCATCGCAATGGGCTGGAGGCCGTAGAATGCATCTGCCACTGGTTTGCTCACCAAGGGGCAAGCATCGTTGTACCCAAAGACAGCACTTCAGCCTGCAAACGAATCTGCATGTTCCTCCGCTGGATGGTACGCAGCGACTCTCCAGTTGACATCGGTCTCTGGGCCGACAAAATCGACAAACGAAGCTTGATAATGCCGCTTGATACACACGTACTCTCCGAAGCCATGAAACTCAACCTGATTCATAGCCGATGCGCCAGTATGGTCTCTGCGCGCCGTCTGACTGCGACACTCGCCGAGGTGTTTCCAGACGACCCTCTGCGCGGCGACTTCGCCCTCTTCGGATATGGCATTGACAACAATGAAAAAAGCCCCGCATAGCGGAGCTTGGAGTGGTCTGTGGGAGATTCGAACTCTCGACCTCTTCCGTGTGAAGGAAGCGCTCTGAACCAACTGAGCTAACAGACCAAGAATCTTGAGGGTTTTCGCTTTCGAAAACGGGTGCAAAAGTACAACTTTTTTATGATATGACAAAATTTTTCTCAAAAAAAGGCGACGACAAGAGACAACCAACACACTCACAAGTGGTAGGAATAGTCTGGTTGTCAGCATTATTACTTGTAATAGTCAGTCTGTTTATTTTTCTGCCACGAAAGAGCGAAACAGAAGAAGGAAAAGATTCTGCAGAGGTGTCAGATACTGCATTTTTGACGAAAAAGGAAGACTCTGTATATCGGCAACGATGGCATACATCTCACACTACTAGGCAATGGAGACAGGAGACACCAACCGCAACGGAACATTACGACACCTTGCATCCTGTAAAACGGCAACCACTTATTGTAGAACTCAACTCGGCCGACACCCTCACCCTCCAACTCCTGCACGGCATAGGATCTACCCGTGCACACCGAATAGCGGCCTATCGCGACCGTTTGGGAGGATTCCTTAAGGCGGAGCAACTGCTCGAAGTATACGGCATCACGCCGGAACTGCTGGCCGACCTAGCACCGCACTTGACAATAGACACTTCGTTAATCCAAAAAATCAGCATAAACAGCATAACACTGAAAAAGTTGATACGGCACCCTTACATTGAATACTATCAGGCACGAGACATAATAAACCTGCGTTCAAATGGCCAACACTTCAACTCTGCCGAAGATTTGCGGGCAGTGCCGTCGATGGCCGACTCAACGCTGGAACGGTTACTTCCGTATATTGACTTCGGGATACAATAAGGGCCTTAACGGCGAAATAATCCTTAAGGCCCCTAATGTTAACTATTTAACCAGGTTTCCAAGAATGCTCCGCGTCAACTCGCGGGTAATAGTGCGGGTGGCAGCAGATGTGGTGTTCTTGACTATCTTTTGACCCGTCGAGGTCTTGCTCTTGGTTTTCTTACCGGAAATGGCGTCACTTGCAGCAGTACCGACTGACGTGGCGATAGTGGCGGTCACAGCCGTTATAACTGCCTTGAGCACCTTGGAACCCACTCCTGTAGATTTTTTGGCGGGTTTGGTAGTCTTATTACTCGAAACATCATGTACACTCGGAGTATTCGGAGCAACCTCCACGGCGGTTTCTTCTGCCTGTTTTATAAGCTGTTCAAAAGCGCTCTCGCGATCAACCATCGTGTCGTATTTGCCCATTAGGCGACTGCTGCGGATGATGGCGGAACGTTGCTCGGGAGTGATGGCACCTATTTGCGAAAGCGGGAAGAGAATCTTGGCGCGCTGAACCACCGAAGGCGCGCCCTTCTCGTCGAGGAAACTGACAAGTGCCTCGCCAGTCTCAAGGTTCATGATAGCCTCGTCAGTCTTGAACGACGGATTGGCACGGAAAGTATCTGCAGCGGTTTTCACTGCCTTCTGGTCCTTGGGGGTGTAAGCACGCAGAGCGTGCTGCACACGGTTGCCCAACTGGCCGAGGATATTCTCGGGAATATCAGTAGGGTTCTGGGTCACAAAATATATTCCAACTCCCTTGGAACGGATAAGGCGTATAACTTGTTCAATCTTGTCTACCAATGCCTTGGAAGTGTCTTCAAAAAGCATGTGAGCCTCGTCGAAGAAGAAAACAAGGCGCGGAAGCTCCTGATCGCCAACCTCAGGAAGGGTACTGTAGAGTTCGCTGAGGAGCCACAGGAGGAAGGTGCTGTAGAGCTTGGGCTGTAGCATCAGCCGGTCGGCGGCGAGAACATTCATCACACCGCGACCGTTCTCCACCTGCAAGAGGTCCATAATATCGAAACTCGGCTCACCAAAGAATTTATCTGCCCCCTGGGCGTCGAGCTGCAACAAAGCACGTTGGATGGCACCTACGGTGGCAGTGGATATGTTTCCGTACTGAGTGGTGTACTCCTTGGCATGCTTGGCCACATAGTCGAGCATGGCACGGAGATCCTTCATATCGAGAATTAAAAGCCCACGCTCGTCGGCAATGCGGAAGACAATGTTGAGAACGCCGTCTTGAGTCTCGTTCAGGCCAAGCAGACGCGAGAGCAGTTGCGGCCCCATCTGGCTTACGGTGGAACGAATGGGATGGCCCTGTTCGCCAAACACGTCGAAGAAACGAACCGGACAGGCAGCGAACTGCGGGTCGGGGATACCGAAGGCATCCTTGCGTTTCTCGATGAAACCACTCATCTGTCCAGCCTGGCTGATACCGCTGAGGTCACCCTTCATATCGGCCATAAAACAGGGAACGCCAGCCTGCGAAAAGGTTTCAGCCATCACCTGGAGGGTGACGGTCTTGCCAGTACCGGTGGCACCGGCAATCAATCCGTGACGGTTAGCCATACGGCCAACTATGCTCAAAGGCCCTTCATCGCAGTGGGCGATGTAGAGTCCACGTTCTTTGTCGTACATAAGGCGTTAAAACTTATAGTTGAAACCTAAACGCAGCATGGGGCTTTCCCACTTCAGAGTCTCCATCAGGGTGTTGAGACCTGCATAAAGGGTGCTGGTAGTTTCCTTGTGAGGCGGGGTGACATGGGTGTATGCCACGCTATTCACAATATACTCAGATGACGTACTGCCGTCGATAATACGGGTATCCGAGACATATCCAACGCTAAGAAAATCAAGCGAAAGTTCGGCACTAAGGTGGCGAGAAAACTCATATACCAGCGTCGGACGCAGGCTCACACTCCAAGTAAAGTTACTGATACTGTCAAGTATAGGGTCAAAATCCTCAATTTCGCCGCCGTCAAACGGTTTGTTATACGACTCTCGAAGTGTGGTGTAACCCAGTGAACGGATAGTACCTTGAAGCATCAAGTTGAAGTGCATATTGCCATATTTGACCACTTCATAGCGCACAATCGGGGCAACCTGCCATCCACTGCGCTCCCAGGTGAAAAGATGGTTGTCAATCGGCATCCACATACCAACGTAATCACTATGTGCGCGCTCGTCGACAAGGATTGAATCGCGGAGGAGGGAACGCTCGGACGAGAGGTTGATGATACCACCCATCACGCCGGCGTAGATTTTCGGAGTGATTTGATAACCGATTTGCACACCAGCAAGCCATGTGGTTTTTGACGAAGTGAGTTCAGTTGTGGTCATACGGCCACGGGCAAGCTGGCTCGCACCGTCGTTGTACACGGTGTCAAACATCGCATCGAAGAAGCCCTGCTGGTAGTAACCGCCTTGTAAACCAACGACAATCTGAGCGTTAGCACTCGCCATAAACGCCACGGCGGCAATCAGAAACACTATTTTTTTCATCATATTTGCAAATATTTCAAAGTGCAAAGATACAAATTTTTTACGACATACCAATGGAAAATTTCTATTTCTGCCAAAAACAGCCAAATTACTGTATTTCAATGTTATATAATGTTAAAATACACATAACAGCAAGAACGCCAGTGGGTTAGACCCACCTTCGCCTGATCAACGCCTGATCAACGCCTGATCAACGCCTACCTTATACCGACATAAAAACGACCAAAATTTAGCGATTCCAATCGAGGAAAAACATTTTTCGACGCATGTCAGGAAAAAATGCTATCTTTGCATTGTGAAAAAACTGTTATTTATAGCCATCTGCCTGACTATAACGGCAATAAGTGCCGCTCAACGACCCGTCGGCGATTCGGCCTGGCGCGGCGACGTGAAGACTGTGATACTCAGCCGTCCGGCAAGTACACTTGAGGAGCCATTGCTGACGCTCGACGAGGAGACTCACCGCCTGGCGCTGCAGTTCGACATCCTGGCCGATAATCCCGAGGCACTGCGCTGGAGTATAAGCCATTGCGACGCCGACTGGCGCCCCGACGGTCTCGAGCCATACGATTTTATGCAGGGCTTCGAAAGCGGTCCTGTGGACAACTACGAGTTCTCATTCACCACCCTCACACCATTCATCCATTACACGCAAACCATCCCTGCTATGGGTGCCCGCTTCATCCACTCGGGCAATTACCTCCTTACCGTAAGCCTCGAGGACTACCCTGACAGTGTGCTCCTTACACGACGCTTCCGTGTAACAGAGCAGTCGGTGAAACTCTCAACCGAGACTGCCCTCCCCTACGACGGAATGTCCACCGACCGACGGCAGGAGGTCGACGCCTATGTCGAGGCCATACCGGGAGTGATGGGGCTGACGCTCAACGAGCAATATCTCAAGGTAATAGCACAACAGAACGGTCGTCTTGACACACGGCGTGAACTGCCGTTCAGCGGCTACATCGGCGACGCCCTCGCCTATCGCAACCGACAGCAGAACATTTTCGACGGCGGCAACACTTTTCGATTCTTCGACCTGAGTAACCTGCGCACACCGATGTACAACGTGCAACGCGTGGAACGCTACGGCGGCGAGACCTTTGCCATCATCACTCCCTGCGAGAACCGCTCACGGCGGCATTATACCGTCGACGCCGCTCTCAACGGCGACATGAAAGTGAACGTCTGGGACCGCCAGAACAAAGCACTCGAGGCCGACTACGTATGGGTCAACCTCAGCCTTCCGATGGACCAGCCACTGCTAGGAGGAAGCATCCATGTGGTGGGCGAACTGACCGGATGGCGGCTCGACGAGGAGTCACGCATGGAGTATCGACCTGAATACAAAGCATATACCAAAAGACTCCGGTTAAAGCAAGGGTACTACGCCTACCAACTTATCTATCTACCCGTGCGCTCGACGCAAGGCGAGACGGCACAAATAGAAGGCGACCACCGCGAGACACCTAACACCTACACTGTCAGTGTCTATTACCGTTCGCCGGCCGACATTGCCGACCGACTGCTGGCCGTCCGTACAATTAAGGCCGGAAACTAATACTCCCACATATCGTCACCAATCTCGAACACCTTCTCCTCTATGGCCTCAGCCTCGAGGATGGCGTCGATTCCTGTCAGATACCTTGAGACTTCACGCAGGTAACGGTTGCTTTCGCGGGTTACATAGGCACTGTAGCGCTGCGCGACAAAGATATAATCCCATGAGGGCTGCAAAGCGCTGTTGAAACCGTCGGTATAGGCAGTGTGGCGCGAAAGATAAGTGCGCACCACCGGATTCTGCATCGGAATCCAAAAAATTGGCATACGACCAAGATATATGCCCTCCTCGTCGTCGCCAAACTTGCGGTACGTGTTCTTGAGCGGCGCAAGGGCAATGCGGCGTGAGTCCTGTCGGGTATCCTGCTTCCCGATGAACCACACCTCACGCAAAGCATACCAGTAGAACTCTGCCCCATCAAAGTCGCGCGGACGAATCGAATACTCATACATCTCGTTGTCGTCATCGTCGTAGCCAATCTCCAGCCGAACCGTATCGGCCTTAGTATACTGCTGTACAAATATGGAGTTATCAAGCGGAATCTTCAACTCGTCGTCCTCAAAGATAGGTATCTCCCCCGACACTACACCATCCCAGATAACATATGCCAGACTCTTGCGCTCGTCGCAACGGAATGTGTCGATAGGGAAATACATGTACTGATTGAACGCCTCATGGAGATCTATGGTCTTCCACAAGCAGGTCGACCACACCACGTCACTCTCACGAAGGAACGGATACGGCATTGGCGACTGCCTAGAATTCATACCCACACCCCACAATGCACCTTCATCCACCTGACCGGTGGCACCCAAGGACATGACGAGCAGCAGTATTACCGAAAGCCTCCGCATAGCAAAAAACAAAAAAGGAGCCAAGAGACGAACTCTTAACTCCTTTTCTCGCATTCAATCCAACAATCAAACAACTGATTAGTATTCCCACATGTCGCTCTCGATGTCGAAGATTTTCTCCTCGATCATCTGCGACTCATAGATTGCGTCAACACCTGTCAGATAGTCTGTAATGGCACGGTTGTGAGTATTCGACTCGCGCGTGATATAACTATCGAAATAACGCTGTACAAAGATATCATCATACGAGCGCTCGGCGACATCATTGGTCTCGACATAGGCGTTGGCGTTGATAAGCACCTGACGGACGGTCATAAAGTCCATGGGCACCCAGAATGTCCAGTCAGTCTGCGTATCCTGGTTACCAGCCTTGATAACATCCTTGGTATACTGGAACGACATACCAACAATACGCACCTTCTGGCGGGTATCCTGCTTGTCAATATACCAGAACTCCTTCAACTGGGCCATCTTAACCGAAGCGGCATCCAGCGGGTCGCGAATGGTGTCAATCTGGATAATGGGTTCTCCCCATTCATCCTCACCCACCTCGTTCTCCTTGGTGGAGACACTCATGGTCTGACGCAAGGCAGTCTCGACATCCTGAGGAATCTTCATATCATCATCCTCATAGATTTCAAAAGAACCGTTATTGACAGCCTTAAGAATTAGGTTGACAAGGTTGATACGCCCCTGGGTGTTCTTCTCAGCCTCAAAGGGGAAATAGAAGAACTGATTAAAACTCTCATTAAAGTCAATCTTACGCCAGATAGTAGTACGCCATACCACATCGCTTTCACGGAGGAAAGGATAAGGAATAGCCTTTTTTCCGACCACAATACCCTGCTGATAGAAGTCGTTGGGATTGCGACCGTCGTCGGCATCAATGACACTCTGCGCATTGGCAGCCATTGCAAAAGCCACCAGGGCAAAAATGCTTAAGAGAACCTTTTTCATATTGTCATTATTTTAGTTTGTTATCAAACATTTGTTGTTACACACTACTTGTTGAGAGTAATGACACAGTTTGCGGGCTGAGGCTTGCCATCAGGCATCATGACCTGAGCAGTAACATAAACCTTGTCGCCACGGTTGGCTCGCTTGATAGCCGAAAGGGCATCAGCCTCAAAGTTGTCACCATTGCAGGTAAAGCCCTTGTTGCCCACATAAATCTCGAGACTCATCACACGGATGGAGCCCTTCGGAATCTTGAAGTCGAAGCCTTCTGCAGCACGGGCAGCCACCTTGACTCCTGAAGCCAAACTGCTACGAGAAGCCTTGGCACCGTCGCGCAAACCACCGACAGTGATAAGCGGCGCGGGTATTGTTTTCACTTTGAATACCGGGGAACCCATGTGCTGAGTGCCCTTGTCTATGGAAGCATCGACACTGAGGACAATCTTCTTGCATCCCATGGCAGGAGTTAGCATATACTTGCCATCACCCTCAGAGGCCACAATCTTGCCCTGGCCCTCAGAAATAGAGACCTTAATGTTACGGCTGTCAACACCGGGAACCGATGCCGTGATGGGGTTCTCGATACCGGCATAAAGCACCTGCATATTGTCAAGCGAGACAACAGCCACAGGCTTGGCCACAAAATAACTATCGCTGATTGGATACTCCTTCACGCCACCATCGGGATTAGAGACATAAGCCGTACCATTAACCTTCTGCAGACCAACATTATTGCACACAACACGGTAGTGGACAGAACCGCTGTCGTTGCTGTGGAGCTGCTGGCCATTGATAGTAGCGGTAAATTCCTGATGGGAGTCGTATGCGGCCACGTTAACATCGGTCTCATAAACACCGCCTAAGATAATATAACTCGACTTGGGACGTGAAATCATTCGTACCTGGTCGAACTTGAAGTCGCCCTTGTTGACGTGCTTATAGAGCGTATTGACTGCATCGAACTCGGTATTCATGGTCTCAGCACGCAGACGTGTGAGCGTAACCAGCGATGAGCCCGACACCACCTCCTCAAAGTTAACAACTTCCCAAGCCTCAAGCTTGTTGTCGGGGGTCAAAAGGCTGTCCACATTCAATGCAATATTGACATTCGAAGAGTCCTCAGCAAGAATTTGGCGTATTTTCTTCTTATATTCAAGAATCTTCGCCTTCAATTCGGGGCCCTTGCCAGCCTTCTCGGCAGCAAAAAGGTTTGTACTTTCATGTAGTTCATCCATCTTCAACCAACGGAAACCATCCATGGCAATAGCCTTCTTGATACTATCAAAGTTTGGCGATTTGTCAGGATTAACAACCGTCATCTTTATAGTTTCCTTGGGATTCTTGGGATTGGGATGGATTTCAGCAGTGGGGTTAATCTTGGCCATCAACACATACTGAAGACTGTCGATATAACTACCAAGTTCGGCAGATAGTTTGCGTACCTCCTGCGCCTTGTCATAGTCTGCCTGTACCTTGTCCTGGCTATTGGCAAGTGCGGCCTCAAAGTTGGCGTATGTATCATCGAGTTTCACCTGCAAGTTCTCATTGCTTTTGGTCATTGCCGAACCGACAGTCTTGAAACCGTCAACGACCTGTGCCGACACATTGAGAGCCAACATAGCGGTGTACACGAGGTACATCATTGTGATCATCTTTTGTCGCGGGGTTTCCGGACAGTTTGTTGCACCCATTGTCTATTCCTTTCTTTTAGTTTACACGTTAGTTCTTGGTTAGACGTGCTGTGGATTAAAGACGGGTTTGCATTGCGGCAAGCATGTTGCCATAGACATTATTGAGTTCAGCAACCTTGCGGGTGAGGGCGTCAACCTGCTCCTTGTACTTGGAAATTCCGTCGACCGAGGAGGCGAAATTGGCTATCATGGTATTCATCTTCTCGTCAAATTCCTTGTTGATTTGCATCTGGTTGGAGGCATTGTTAATCTGCATCTCGTACATAGCGTTAATACTGCTAAGGCTGGCAGACATCTTCTTCATCTCCTCAACATAGGAAACATCACCATTTAGAGCCTGGGCAGTCTCATGATAGATTGTAGAGAGTGTCGATACCGCCTCCGGAGCGCCCTGCATGCTTTGCAACAGGCGACCAGCCTGATCGGCGACGCCGTCCATCTGATTTACAAACTTGTCGGTGGCTGCTGTAGCGCTGGCCATATTGTTCATCGAGTTGGCGCTATCTGCAAGGTTGGACATACCCTGACCAAGACGATCAATAAGTTCGGAACTGATGTTAGCATCCTCGAGCATCTTGTCAATCTTTGCAGTGAGAGGATCCTTGCTAACGGGAAGATTCTCACCTTCAATGAGGTTACCATCCTCGTCATACTGTGGTTCACCCATGACGTTCTCCTCACTCATTCCTGAAAGTTCGGGGTAAACAAGACTCCAATCCCACTCTTTGTGAGGCGGTTCGAAAGCCGAAAGAAAGAAGATGACGGTCTCGGTACCCATACCTGCGATAAGCATGATGTTAGCACCAGGCCAGTGCATAATCTTGAACAAAGCGCCGATAATAACGACGGCGGCACCCCAACCATAGAGGTAACCCATGAATGTCTTGTAGCTCTTACTGCGGACGAGGTTGTCGATGAAGCTCATAATTTCAGTTTTTAGTGTGTTTGCTTATTGTGTTATTATATTTTTTTTCTTTATTTATCTAGCCACGTTGGATGCGGTGCGGAGGTTGTCACCCTTGACACGGCCGAGGTACGGCTGTACGCAACGGAAACCAATATAGCACTTGGCAGTATCCATAAACTCATAAGTACGAGTCTGGACCTGTATGAAATACTTCTGATCCTTCCAGCTGCCGCCACGGACCACTTTGCGCTTCATGGCGAGGTCATCCTCATCCTTGGCATCGTAGTTGTAATATGGGGTCATAGCATTCGCCACCTGATATGTAGTCTCGTTGAAAGCATCAAGGCACCACTCACTTACGTTTCCTGCCATGTCATACAGACCATAGTCGTTCGGGGCATAGTGACCAACCATAAGGGTCTTCACACCACCATCATCGTCATAAGCACCTTTAAGGGGTTCGTAGTTTGCGAGGAAGCAACCATTCGGGTTACGCACATAGGGTCCGCCCCAAGGATAACTCTGACTAGCAATACCACCACGGGCAGCAAACTCCCATTCGCTCTCGGTGGGCAGACGGAAGTCGTTGAGTGTAGTGTAGTCAATACTCTCAAGATACTGGTTGAGCATATTGGAACGCCACACACAGAAAGCCTTAGCCTGACGCCAACTGACACCGACGACAGGATAATTGTCGTAAGCAGGCGAGGAGAAGTAACTGCGGGTGAAGTCCTCATTCATGCTATAGGCATAATCATGAACCCAGCAGAGGGTATCAGGATAAATATTGATATATTCACGCTGGATCTGCGAAGAACGGTTGTTGAGACCTTTGGGGCGTACAGCGAAACTGGTGCCGCGATGCTCGGCCTTAGCAGTGACGCCGTTCTCCTTTTGGGCGGCATTGGTATAATCTATATAATAGTATTCATAATTCATCTTGGAAACATCAAGCACACGACGATGGTTGATATCTACCAAATAATAACCGCCATCGATAAGAGCCTGACGTACATCGGCATCCTTATAGTCGATTTTTGCCTTGCGGTTAAGCAGCGGGGGATCGAGCGGTTCACCATACTGATCTTCTTCAATGAGGAAACCATCAATACCAGCCTCACCAAGAATACGACGGGCTACTGAGTCACGGACTGCGTCAACAAATTGACGATATTCGTTGTTGGTTATTTCCGTTTCGTCCATGAAGAACGATGCCATCTGCATCTTGCGGGGCTGAGTTGTGGTGGCGTCACCGTAGGTGACATTTTGGACACCGGCACCCATGGTGTAGTTGCCTTGATTGATGAACACCATGCCCTTGAGGTCAATATCCTCGAAATAGGGGCGATCGTTGATACCGACGAGCTCGCCACGATTGGACGAGCCGCAACCGTAAAAGATGGTTGCCGAGACGGCGAGGATGAAAAACAACTTCTTCATATTTCTACGATTTATTTTATTCTTTAACGTTTAATTTGCGTTTTTGTTTCGATATTATATTGTTTTTAATATTTTTTAATATAAGTGGATTGTATTGCGCGAAACCGTCGGAGGACGTTTAGGCACATTAATCTGGAAACTTCCGTTGAGGAACAGTTCCACAGAACCCACGCTACGTCCATTGCCGAAGCCCATTTTCGAAGTGGTAAGGTCGTAAGCGATGCCAACCTTAAGATATTTAAGGAAGTTGACACCGGCAAGGATATTGAAAGAATCCCCCCAACGATAACCGAGACCGCCCCAGAAAACATTCTCATAATCAACAAGACATGCAAAATCAGCCTGGAACACAGAAAATGCAGCAGTCTTGACGAGCATCGAGGGCTTGAGTGTTATCGAAGGGTTATAGGGGAAGTGATATTCATAACCTGCCATGAGGTAGAATGTACGCACATTACTGAAATTGAATGCTTCGCTCTTGGAACCAAGTAAATTCTTGGCGGAAAGGCTAACATACCATAGCCCCGGAACCTGATAATAGAGACCCGTAGAGAAATCAATTAGGAAATCGGAAGTAGCACGCCCGTCGACTAGAGGGTCACCAGACGACGAAGATGTGGACGAAGGATCGCCGTCAAGGTCATCAGGGCCACGCAAATACTCAGTGCTGAACTTGTAGTTGTATAGGTCAACCTCAAAAGCGGCCGCCAAGTTACCTGGCCCCCAGAAAATGCGGAATGCATAGTCAAGTGCCATATTCAGATTATCATGGTAACCAACTTTTTCCGAGTTAAAGTTGAGTCCAATACCGCCATGAAGCCACGAGACAGGCATGTCGAAACTGAAAAGCATGTCAACCGGCTTTGAACCAGCCTGCGAAACACCAGTAGGCGCCTGCAGATTAAGGCCTAGCCACTGGTTACGATAGAGGGCTGTGAGGGAGATATTGCCAGAACTGCCAGCGTAGGCAGGGTTGTAACTGAGCCGATTGAACATAAAATGGGTGTATTGACCCTCGTTTTGAGCGTTGGCGGCAGTCAAAAACAGCACCATTGCGACCAAAAAAATCGCTATTTTAGGAGTTCGGTGCAGGTTGTTCTGTCGGTTTATAATAGCCACAACAGCTTGTATTTTAGTATTTTATCAGTTCCAAATCCATGCATTCAACTGCGAAAATGTACTCGCATTTGAATATGCAAAGATAGCAATAATATTTTAATTATAACAAAAAAAGTTAATTTTTTTTTCAAAAAAGTGGTCTGACGGGGTCGTAAACCAGCGTTTTCAAACGCAAACAACGGTCACTGACACTCAGCAATTTTCACGTCGGGGAAATTGCGTTTGAGGGCTCGGCATAGGTCGTCAGCCTTGTCACGACGAAGGTGCAGGTCAAGATAGACGAGCAATCCGCCATCGTCAGCGAGGGTTTCAACCGAAGCCCGCTCCTGATAAATATCGGGGAGCATACGTATCATGCCGTAGGCAGCAGCATGATTGTCAACAATACCAAGGAGAATACGGTAGCAGTCATCCTCACGACGGGATTGTACGGAATGATGGGGCGATGGCTTCGATGCAGCAACGGCAAGCTTTTCCACTGGTTTTGTGGCGGGAGATACCTCGGGGCCAGAATGCGGATGCAGCCGGGAACTAACCGAATCGAACACCGCATCCTGTGCCAATCGGCGCTCTTCATAGCCTTCGGGAAGGATTCGCAAACGCACTGGCTGACTACCGCGAATGCCTATGGCAGTGGCGGCACGGTGGCTCAAATCCAGAACGCCATGTTTCGGGCAGCGGTCATTGACCTTGACAATCACCTGAAGACCTGTATTTTCGTTGGTCACCAAGAGGTAGGTGCCAAGTTTTATCTTCCAGTGGGCAGCAGTGAACCCATTCTGGTCGAAGATTTCGCCACTGGCAGTCTTGCGGCCTTCGAACTTGTCGTGATAGAAAGTGCCCTTGTGTCGATATTCGGTAACAGTATCATTCACAGGGAATTCCTGTGCATTTGCGGTACCTATAGCAAGAACAGTGAGGGCAGCCACAAACAGTCGTACCGACGTAACACGATATGAACCAAGGATTACCATATCACCGCGTCTTCGTGGAACCAGTCGCCGCGCAGTCTGAGCACCTGTTCAATGACATCGCGTACACACCCATGACCACCTGAGAATGGGGAGATATAATCCACCATTTCCTTGATTTCCACCGCAGCATCCGCCGGACAAGTGCTAACCCCAGCACGTCGGAGTAGCGGATAGTCAGGCAAATCGTCACCCATACAAAGCACTTCGGAATCGGTCAATGAGTTGATTCTAAGGAATTCGTTGTAGGTATGAATCTTGTCGCCGCAGCCAGTATAGCATTGACTGACACCGAGCATCTGCATCCGGTTGTCGATACTGGCCGAGGTGGCACCTGAGATGACAGCGACAACATAGCCTTTTTTTACAGCATATTGCACTGCAAATCCGTCTTTTATATTGCCACAACGGACGGTCTCGCGGTCGGCATATACCCACACGGAGCCATCGGTCATCACGCCATCGAAGTCGAAAACGAAGGCACGGACCGTGGAAAGTTTTTCTTTATAATTAATCATTGTCTGTCAAGGTGTTAATGGTTTGGCATAATCCACCATGTTTTCGTATACCTCGCGCCACCCTTTCCAGCCGAAATAGTCCGAAAGATTCTGGTTATGAACTATGCAGCAGAAAGTACCGCCAACGGCTCGAACCGAGTCAATAAGACGATGGTAGGCTGAAACGGCCTCGTCTGGGCTGAGTTTCAAGTATTTCTGCATCGTGGTATCCATGGCGCAGAAGGGGTGTATGGTAAGTTGAGTCTCTGTGTCGCGCTCGAGGTCATAGAAGGGATAGGTTGAACTGATACCAGCCCGGAAACCAAGCACATCGGCATAGCCCATCGTGTAGTCGTGGCGTATTCCCGCATGAGCAAGAATACGGTACGACTGCGGTAGCCGGAGACGTAGGAAATGATAGCGGGCACGCACTATTGTACGGTGGAGAATCTCCTCCAGTCGTTGTGTTTCAACCTCCACATTACCAGGATTTTCCAACGACGAATAACCTGGATGTATGCCCACTTTGGCATGGTCGCACAGGTGCTGCAGAAGCTCGCGGTGGCGATTGTTGTGGAACGAGGCCGGTTTATCGTACTGCCCATAATCGGCCAAGAGGCTGAAAAAGATGAGGTAAGAGTCGCGCGAACGCTCGCTATGGGCAATGATGTAGTCAAAAGTGTCGAAGGGGTCAGGCTCACGACCCGCAAGAACGCGGTAGCGCAGGCGCACCTCATCCCAGTTTCGGCGCCAGAACGCATCGCGCAAAGTACCTGTAACCGTGCGGAATAGGCCTTTATGCAGATAGCACCAGGCTGCATCTATGTCCACCGTCTGCACGAACCGGTAGGTGCGCGGAGTGGGCGCCTCGACGGGATAGCGGGCGGCAAGGGCGGATGCAAGCATGTCGGCCCATTGGTCGACTACCGGCTGGTCTAGAAAACCATGGATAAACGCAAGGCTGTCCTCTGGCATAAATCGGCCATGAACATCCTCACGGTGAGGCATATACTCCTCATATCGGCTCACCAGATAGAAGGTCGCCGCCAAGGGGTCGAAGTCAAAGTCGAGGTCTCGACCGTAGACAGGGAACAATTTCCATTGTCCGCCGTCGCACCATGGACGAGGTTCCTGGTCGGTAATCGATGTTTCGAAAAGCAGGTCGGCAGATTTAATGAACAGACTGTCGCCCAGCCGCTTGTGGCCATAGCAGAGACGCATCCCGCCGAACGCCAGAAAATCGGCCTCACTGGTAGTGATACTGAACTCGATGCGCAGCACATGTTTCAGCAGCACATTGAGCGTATAGCCCAGGCGATTGGTCAGTTTCGGTACGTGGACAAGCAGCATCGCGTCGGTGTTGTTTGATTGGAATAACGCAAAAAAAGCCGAATTATTGTGTTAAAACGAAAAACATCATCTTGCTATAAATCAGCCTATTATAATGTTAAAATTCACATAACTACAAGAACATCAGGAGGTTAACCCCACCTTCGCCTGATCAACGCCTGATCAACGCCTGATCAACGCCTGCCCTCTCCTACCCCATCGGCATCATTCCACCGCGAGGGTCACTTCCGACGCTTCAACCTTGATTTTGACCGGCATTCCAAGCGGCAGGGCCAAGTTGTCTGACCCGAGGTGGCCGAACGGTGCGCCGAACAGCACCGGATAGGGCCGGTCGCCCACAGCGTCGAGCACTATCTGCTCGGGAGTGCGACCGAAAGGCACGGTATTGTCGTGCATATCGGTCATCCCACCAACAATCAACGCCTTAAGGCCGTCGAGCATCCCCGCACGTCCAAGGGCCTGCATCATGCGATCGATATGGTAGAGGTATTCGTCGAGGTCTTCGACGAGGAGTATTTTTCCGCGCGTATCTATTTGAGAACGTGAGCCAAGGAGGCTGTAAAGAATTGAAAGGTTGCCGCCAACAACGGTCGCGGTGTTCAGTGCGAAGTGTTCAGGGTTCAGCGTTGAACGCCAGTGGTATTCAAGGGGTTCGCCGAAGAGGGCCTTGCGGAGGCTTTCCGACGCCTTGGAGGGCTCGGGGCCGAAGTTGACAGGCATGGTGGCGTGGAGGGTCGGCAGGCCAAGGGTGCGCTGGATATGGCTGTGCAATACCGTCACGTCGCTGTAACCAACCACCCACTTGGGATGTTCGGCGAAGCGCGAGAAGTCAATGCGGTCGATGATGCGGACGGTGCCGTAGCCGCCACGGCAGCAGATGATTGCCTTTACTGTAGGGTCGTCGAGGAGGTTCTGGAGCATGGCGGCGCGGTGTTCGTCAGTGCCGGCATATTGGTTATCGCGCTCGTAGAGGCCTTCAGGCACAACCACTTGCAGCCCCCAGGAGGAGATTTCTGCCACCGCAGCGGCCATCTCGTCGGGGCTCACGGCGCGGGCGGTGGCACAGAGGGCCACACTGTCGCCCGCCTTGAGGTACGGAATCGTATTCATATCACACATAACGAGCAATAAAAGAAATTATTGTATATAAAATTTGGCCGTATCGGATTTAATTCGTATCTTTGCATTTTCAAAAACTAATCAACTCTAACGACATAAAGATTATGACTTTACAAGCAATTGTAGACAAACTTGGAGCCACCGTTGGCCTTGGAAGCGACAAACTGGGCATGGAGGTGGAGCACTGCTTCGCCTCTGACCTCATGAGCGACGTGCTCACCCTGAAGGACACCCCGGTGCTCATCACCGGCCTCTGCAACGTGCAGACCATCCGCACATGCGACATGGCGAACCTCGACGTGGTCATCTTCGTCCGCGGCAAGCGCCCCACCGAGGACATGGTCGAACTGGCCGACGAGAACGACATGGTGCTCATCTGCACCACCTATTCCATGTTCAAGACCTGCGGCCTGCTGTACGAGATGGGCCTCAAACCTTTATATTAAGATTATGCACCAAGAATATACCGTAATAGAAGGCGACTTCGTCAATGCCGGTAAGGCCTCCAGCTCGGTCAAGAAGACGCTGAAGCAGCTGAACGTCAACCCGCAGGTGGTCAAGCGCGTGGTGGTAGCCCTCTACGAGGCCGAAGTCAACGCCATCGCCCACGCCTACGGCGGCACGGTGAGCGTCGACATCGACGCCGACAAGATACGCATGGTGGTGGCCGACCGCGGCCCCGGCATCCCCGACATCGCCCTGGCCATGCAGGAAGGTTACTCCACCGCCCGCCCCGAAGTGCGCGACATGGGCTTCGGCGCCGGCATGGGCCTTCCCAACATGCAGAAGAACGTCGACAAGATGAACGTCACCTCCGAGGTCGGCGTCGGAACCACCGTCGAAATGGAAGTGAATTTCCAGTAGTCAAGTAGTTAAGTAGACAGTAGTCAAATAAAAAAATGGCATTTTATCACGCTTTACAGATTGACGAGCCGCGCTGCATCGGATGCTCGCGCTGCATGAAGATTTGCCCCACCGAGGCCATCCGCATCAACGGTGGCAAGGCCGCCATCCAGGAGCACCGCTGCATCGACTGCGGCAAATGCTACGAAGTCTGTCCGGCACAGGCCATCACCATCAAGGACGACGACTTCGAGGCCTTCCGCCGCTACCGCCACTCGGTGGCCCTCCTGCCTGCCGTGTTCATGGGCCAGTTCCCCGACGAGATAAGCGTCTCGCAGGTCTACGCCACCCTCTACGAACTCGGCTTCGCCCACGTCATGGAGGTCGAAAGCGCTGCGCTCATCTACAAGGAGGCCAAGGAGAAATACGCCCGCGAAAACCCCGACACCAAGCCCTGGATTTCCTCCTTCTGCCCGGCCATCGTGCGGCTCATCCAGATAAAATACCCCTCGCTGGCCGAAAACATCATGCCCATCAAGGCACCCCTCGACCTCAGCGCCATGTACGCCCTCGAGGAACTCCTCAGTCGCGGCATACCGCGCGAGGAGATAGGCCTCTTCTACGTCACTCCCTGCGCCGCCAAGGTGTCGGCCGTCAAGGCACCTGTGGGTGAGGAGAAGTCCATCATCGATGGAGTGATAAACATGAACCTGCTCTACAATCGCGTCTACAAGCAAATCAAGGACAACGGCAAGAACCATCAGTACAAGCCCCTCTCCCGCCAGCGCCTCAGCGCCGACGCCATCCTCTCCACCCTCACCAACGGCGAACGCCGTATTTGCACCGCCAAACGCTCCTACTCCATCGACGGAATCCAGAACGTCATGGACTTCCTCGACAAGATGGAGAACGACGAAGTCGAAGGCGTCGAATTCCTCGAGCTCCGCGCCTGCGACCAGAGTTGCGCCGGCGCCCTCCTCTCCTGCGACAACCGTTTCCTCTGCGGAGAACGCATGTACGCCCGTGCCCGCAAGGCCGCCGAACGTGAACGCAACGGCGAAATGCCGCGCGACCGCGAGATGGACCGCTTCAAGGACTACCTCATCGAGAACGCCCTCGTCGACGAAGTGCAGCCCCGCTCCATGATGGTGCTCGACACCGACATATCCAAGGCCCTCGAGAAGATGGAGAAAATAGAACGCCTCAAAGTGCAACTGCCGCAAATCGACTGTGGCGTATGCGGCGCCCCCACCTGCGAAGCTTTCGCCACCGACGTGGTGTGCGACAAGGCCTCTCTCCACTCATGCGTCTTCTACCGCATCCACCTCGAGCAAAACGGTAAGATGACACTGAAAGAAGGCGGCGCCAACATGAAATCAATATGGGGCGAAGACCGCATAGAAAAAGAGATAGAAATCTAACAGGCCGATATATGAAAAGGATTCTCATCATCCTGCTGACCCTCCTTTGCATCTGTCCTGTCATTGCGCAGAACACGCTGAACGACAAGGCCGACAATATTGTCGGCACCTACAGCGGCAAGCAAGGCAACGACAAGTTCAAGGTGAAAATCGTAAAACTGAAGGACGGCACCTACCGCGGCCAAGTGATATGGATGGAACACGACCGCGATGCCAAAGGAAATAAGCTCCTCGACACGAAGAATCCCGACAAAAGCCTCCGTTCGACTCCTTCCGACCGCACCGTAATCTTCTCCGGCCTGAAATATGACTCAAAAAAGCGTTGCTGGGGCGACACAAAAATCTATGACCCCCAACGTGGCATTAAAGTCAACATGACTGCCGAATTCATGGCAGACGGGCGCCTGCGCATCAAAGGAAAGGTGCTGGGTATCGGCGAGAGTGTCTATTGGACACGCGAGACTGACTGAGCCAGCCATTGCCGATTGAAGCGGTAGTACCAGAGCTCGCAAGCCCCCGAGGGATTACGCTCCACATAGAATCCTATCGTGCCGTCTTTCAAAAGCGTCATCGACGAGTAAACTGAAGGCCCCGGTGTCATCAACACGGGGCTTTTCCATGTCTGCCCCTCGTCGTTCGAGGTGAAGATACTGACATCCTCCCTCTGCATCGAGTTGGGCACCGAGTGTAGCAACGTAGTATCGTCCAGGCGGAGCATATCGCCGTTGCATGCATTCACCGTCATCTCGTGCCAGAGGCCCTGCTGGCCCCAAGTCTCGCCGCCATCGTTGGAACGGTTGTATCCTCGTGCACCGCTGCGGCGAACACTTATAAGGATGCTGCCGTCGGCCAGTTCCATCAGTTTGGCCTCGTCACCGGCGCAGAAGGCCATCTGCGAACGCTGCCAAGTATAGCCATTATCATCACTGTAAATCACATAATTATCACTCACCCACTCGCTGCGACGCACCAGCGCGGCCGCAAAAAGCAATCGTCCGGCATGGGAACCATGCTTCAGTCGCAATCCGTTGCCCGAGGCTACGAACGAGCCGCGGTAGGGAGACGAGGCATCCCACAGCACCCTAGTAAGGTTGACGGTATCGCCCCAAGTCAAGCCACGGTCAGTGCTTCGCTTCAAAAAGACACATATCGGGTCGGAATCTGTCGACTGAAAATAGCCGTTGTGACCTGCGAAAATACAGAGCACATCTCCATTTTCACATTGAACCAAGGCGGGATCGCCGTAGCCGCGACCTCTTCCCTGCCCTTCAATGATGGCCTGCGGCTCGCTCCAAGTACGACCGTTATCTGCCGAACGGCGGCAGACAATATCAATATCCTCCGGTAGGTCGGTCTCGTTATACTTGCGTTTGTCGTTGACAGCCAAGAGCGTACCGTCGTCCAGACAAAGTATAGCAGGGATACGCCAGTTGGCCGAGCCGTAGTCGCCAGGTCGGTAGAGGCATACGCTATCGATGAACGGTTCATCCTGCGGCACAGGGTTATCGTTAGGCTTGCGGCAAGCCGTAGCCACGAGGATAAGCATCGCGGCAAAAGCAAGTATCTTTTTCATTCCCATTTGAAGTTGCGGTTCCACAAATAACTGTTATAGTCGGCGTTGATGCGGTTCATAAGCGCATAGAGGGGAGTTTCCTTTGTGTACTTGATACCACGGCGGTCGGCCTCACGGCGGATGATAATATCTATATCCTCGTCGCGGTTGCCACGGCTGTTTATAAACATCATCAGTGCGAAGTAGAGCAGGAAAGCCGTCTGCGCCGCCGGAATAATCCACCACGGCGTCCCAGTGTCAATCACGAACCACACCGCAAATGCTGTCAGCGGCACCATCAGCGCCATCAGTGTAATGCCTATAACCTTCATCTCCTTCTTCCTCACCGCACGGCTGTCGCCCTTGCGCACCTCCTCGGGCCACACCGAGCGCACTACTTCCATATCCTTGATAAAAAAATAAAGTGGGTCATCATCTCGATAGTTGGTACGTAGATGGCCAGGCTTGCGCTGGGGCGGCGCCGTACGCCGGCGGGCACGGCCCCGATAGCGATTGTCGCGCGTTTGCGGCATGGATTATTCAGCGTCACGTTTGGCTTTGAACCACTCCACAAACTTGGGCAGGTCGTCCAAGGGATTGAACCCAGCCTTGAACGGTTCCTCGGGAACGGGAACGGTCTCCATATAGCCTATCATGGTGGCGCAGTCGAACTCGCCCATCAGAGCCTCGAGTGTAACATAGACGCCCACCTGGAAATCCTCGTCCTGGCTCTCGCCACCTTCCACGGCTACGCGCAGGCCAAGCATCTCGGGCTCCTCCTCGCACTCCAGTTGCATGAAATACATCTTGCGGGTATCGAACAGGTAATGGTCGAAACGCACCTTCAATTCGGTGCCCATCGGTTGCTTGAATGCCACAAACTCCCACCAGTCCAAGTCGGGAGCGGCGTCGACCAGCTCCACAACATAACGGAAGAGATCGGTGTCGCCTTCGGCACTAAAAGTGAGGGTACGCCCGTTGGCAGTGGGGTCACCCATCTCGTAGACAAGCCCATCATGGTACTTGGTCAGCTGGTACTGCAGGGCATTCTCCAACTCATGGCGCTCCTTCTCCTCAAGGTCACCAAGGGCAATCAACTGCTCGTTATGGTCTTGGAACCACTGCCAGAATATATCTTTCTTTTCCATAGTCTAGATTATAATTGCTTCTGGGGTTAAGGTGATGCCGAACTTCGACTCTATATCGGCAACGATGGCATCGGCCATGGCGACCACCTCGCTGCCGGTACAGCCGCCTGTGTTGTATAGAACCAAGGCATTCTGTGGCCATACCCCTACCCTACCCAAGGTCTTGCCTTTCCATCCGGCCTTGTCTATCAGCCATCCGGCCGATAGTTTGTAGCCATCGGCAGTCTTATGGGCCTCCGGCATATCGGGATATTCCGCCTTAATCCTGTTGTATATGGTCTCGTCGACCATCGGATTCTTGAAGAAACTGCCGGCGGAGCCGTGTTCCTCAGGACGCGGAAGTTTCTGCCACCGCAGGGCGGTGATAGAGTCGCGCATCTCCTTCGCCGTATCGTGCGGCAATGCCTCCAAGGCTTTATAACTGAGGTTGGGGGTATATGTCGGCGAGAAACGGAAAAAGACCCTCAGCAGAAGGTAACGGCCGGGGTGATGCTTGAACATCGAATCGCGGTAAGAAAACTGGCAGTCGGCATTACTGAAGGTGCAGGTACGGTGCTGTTCCATATCGTAAGCCACCACACGCTCGACAACATCCTTGGCCTCAACGCCGTAGGCACCAACATTCTGAACCACCGCAGCACCCACTGTTCCGGGAATTGCCGAAAGATTTTCCAGCCCATAGAAGCCATACTCGACGGCCCAACGGACGAGGGAGTCCATCGACATGCCGCCCCATGCGGATATGAGCGACTGTTCCATGTAGGAAAATGAATAGTGGAAATTGGCGAGCAGCACCACTATTCCCTCGTAATCCCTGGTGAACACCACATCGCTTCCGGCACCCAACACCAGGTTCTTCCCCTGCGGGTCGAGCCACTGGCCGCCCACCGCCGGAGGGGCAAAGCCCAGGAAATCCCTTGGCTCGACAACCACCATCCGACGTGCCTTCACATCGATACCAAAGGTATTGTACTCCTTAAGCGACACATTTTCAAGAAACTTCATATATCTATATTTTTAACTCCAGACTTCCGTCACCTAACATTTTCCATCCTTCGGGCCGGCCTCCTTGCGCGGTCTGCGCAACGGCGCCACATAACCAGGACGGAACACCTTGAGCTGGGTGCTCAGTAGCACCGCGGCCAGCGCGGCTCCCAGCACGTCGCACACCGTGCAGGTCTGCCACACGCCAATCAGACCGTCGTGGCCGAAATGCACCATAACCGCCGGAATCACAAACATCAACGGTATGAGGAACAGCACTTGGCGAGAAAGACTCGTCGTGATGGCTATCCACGGCTTGTCGATGCTCTGGAAGAACTGCGAGTTGGTGATGGTAAAAGCAATCAGCGGCATCATCACATTGAGGTAGCGCATGGCGGGAACACCGATGCCAATCAATTCGGAACTGGAAGTGAACGCCCTCAGAATCAGTCCGGGAAGCACCATCGCCAGCAGTGCTCCGAGGGCGCCAACCGTCACACTCACCCGCATCGTCAGGCCAAACACCTGGCGCAACCGGTGGTTGTGGCCGGCGCCGTAGTTATAGCCAGCAATAGGCTGCATACCCTGGCAGAGTCCGAGAATGAACATTACTAGGAACGAAGCATAGGTGTTTACAATGCCATAGGCACCAACGGCAAGGTCGCCACCGTAGCGAATTAACTGGCGGTTGAGCAACGCCACCACGAACGAGGCGGCAAAATTCATCAGGAACGGGCTCATGCCGATAAGCAGCACATTGCGGAAAATGTAGAGTTTCGGAGCCCATGCGTGCCGCTTGAAGCGGATAAACGACTTCGGACGCACGAAATGGAGCACGGCAACCACCGCCGTTGAGAACATCGAAATGGTTGTAGCCCAGGCCGCTCCGGAGATACCAAGACCCAATACCATGATAAACAACGCGTCGAGGAAGATATTCAGTATCGCGCCACCCGCCATAATCCACATGCTCTTCGTGGGATAGCCGCTGGCACGGATAAGGCCCGTGAGGTTGAATGTCATGGTGGTGAAGAACATTCCGGGCAGCACAATCTGCATATACTCACGCGCATAGCCTATCGTGTCGACCGACGCACCGAACATTTCCAATATACGGTCCATGAAAATGTAACCGCACGTAACGAAAAGGAAACCGAAAAAGAACGTCAGCAACATGCTGTTACCCAGTATCTTCTCAGCCCAACGCTCATCCTTGCGACCCAGCACGATACTCATACGGCTGCTCGCGCCGACGCCCACCAGCGAGCCCAGCGCATGGATTATGTTCATCACAGGCATCGTAATCGCCAGGCCTGCAATGGCTAACGCACCGACATACTGGCCGAGGAACACTCGGTCGACGATATTGTAGACCGAAGCCACCACCTGCGTGATAACCGCCGGCAAGGCATACTGCATCAGCAGTTTACCAATCGACTCCGTTTCCAGTTTATGAATATTGTCCATCTATCCTTTGAAAGTTAAAACACTATAAAACAACCAACTGCACACATCACTCGTAATATGTGCAACTTTGCAAATTTACGGAAAAAGAACCATACCGCAAAAAGAAATATTTCACCGCAAAAGTCAAAAATATTCAAATTATTGATTATCAGTGTTATATAATGTTAAAAATCACATAAAACGCAGAATATCAACAATTAAAACCCACCTTCGCCTGATCAACGCCTGATCAACGCCTGACCAACTCCTACCCTCAACCTTCAAAACAAAACAACCCTAAACAAAAAAAATTTTGCCAGTATGAAAAAAAGTTGTATCTTTGCAGTCTGTTTGTAAAACAAAATTTATTAACAACAAATTAAAAATTAAGCAATTATGCCAGCAAGAATTAGACTGCAGCGTCATGGTAAGAAGAACCAACCCTTCTACCACATCGTTGTTGCGGATGGTCGTGCACCTCGCGATGGAAGATTTATCGAGAAGCTTGGCACCTACAATCCGCTGACCAACCCCGCCACTATCGACCTCAACTTCGACCGTGCTGTCGAATGGATCAAGAACGGCGCCCAACCTAGCGACACCGTCCGTCGCATTCTTTCCTACAAGGGTGTTCTCCTCCGCCGCCACCTCCAAATTGGCGTCGAGAAGGGTGCCATCAGCCAGGAGACCGCCGATGTGCGTTTCAACGAATGGCTGCAGGCCAAAGAAGCCAAGATAAACAGCAAGCGCAGCGACGTTGAGAACGACGCCCGCAACACTCGCAAGGCCCGTCTCGAAGCCGAGAAGAAGGCCAACGAGGCCAAGGCTGCCGCCGTCGCCGCCAAGCGCCAGGCCGCCCTCGAGGCTGAAGCCGCCGCCAAGGCTGCTGCCGAAGCCGAGAACGCCGAAGGCGAAGCCCCCGCTGAAGAGGCTCCCGCCGAGGCTTAATACAGCAAGGAATAAGAATTCAGGAGTTAGGAGTTGGATGCTTCTGCACCACTCCTAATTCTTTTTTTAATCCCTAACCCCTAACTTGAAATGAACGTAAGTGAATGCTACTACCTGGGGCGCGTCACCAAACCCTGGGGCGTCAAGGGCCAGATGATTCTCTTCCTCGACGTCGACTCGCCCGAAGAATACGCCGGACTCGATTCTGCCTTTATCGAAATCAAAGGCCAACTGGTACCTCACTTCTTCCATGTCGACCAGCTCAACGGCAACAAGGCCGTAGTCTCCTTCGAAGACATCACCCCCGAGCAGGCCTCAGCACTCGTAGGACACGACCTCTACCTGCCGCTCTCGCTCCTGCCCAAGCTCACCGGCAACCAGTTCTACTTCCACGAAGTCAAGGGGTTCCACGTGATTGACAGCCGTCATGGCGACATAGGAGTTATCGAGCAGGTAATCGAATACCCAGCCCAACCGCTCTTCCAAATAATGAAAAACGGCACCGAAATCCTCATTCCGGTCATCGACCAGGTGATTGACCGCGTGGACCGAGAGTTAAAAACAATCTTTATCACCGCACCTAACGGTCTGATAGAGTTATACCTCGACGATATCAACACCGAATGTTGAAATGTTTTTAGCCCTTGTGTCGGAAAATATACATACTTTTGCACAATAAAACAGACGAATATTATGGAAAAGAAGAAAGAAGCCCCGCGCGAGAAGACCCGCTACTCAGACGAAGAGTTGAAAGAATTCAAAGAGTTGATACTCTCCAAGATAGCCACTGCTGAGCACGACCTTGAGATGCTCCAGCAGGCTGTGGCCGGCAACGAAAACGAAGCCACCGACACCGCTCCCACCTTCAAGACCCTCGAGGAGGGCAGCAACGTGCTGCTCAAGGAGGAGAACCAGAAACTGGCCGCCCGCCAGCAGAAATTCATCCGCGACCTCCGCGCAGCCCTCATCCGCATCGAGAACGGCACCTACGGTATCTGCCAGGCCACCGGCAAGCTCATCCCCAAGGAGCGCCTGATGATTGTGCCACACGCCACAATGACCGTCGAGGCCAAGGAGGCCAGCAAGAAACGCCGCTAGCCAGCCGAATCTTTCTTATCCCATCATATAACTTTGACAATCCCGGAAACCGCCAATCGTCTGTTGGCGGTTTCCTTTTTTTCTTGCATATCAATTTTATTTGTATCTTTGCAGCCGGAATGAAACGTGTACTGAACATAATTCCGACGGGTATAATGCTGATACTGATGCTTATGTGGGTGTCAGGAGTATCGGTTGAGAAGTGCTCGTGTACCGGCCGCATCTCGCTCGCCATGGCCACCGACCGCGGCTGCTGCCCCGATGAAGGCGGGTGCATGACCCTGAAGTCGATGCAGTTGTCGGAATACCAGCCCGCAACCACGGCAATCCCGCACGTGCCGGTGCTGCCCGTAATGTTCACCGCTTTCTGTTCCTTACAGCCGGTTGCCACCGTGGCCGTGTGGCGCCCCGGCATCCACTGCGCCGAGACCCCTCCCGGACCAAGGCCTGCAACAGTTACTGTATTAAGGGTCTGAATAGTTTGTGGAACCTCTTCTCCGCGAACCAAACCTTTATTTACAACAGTAACAATAAACAATCATGATAAAAAAAATTATCGTTGCCTGCCTGTTGGCATCAATGGCAACATCTATTGCTGCACAAACCGACACCGCCATGGTCCGCAAGTTGGACGAAGTGTCGGTCAAGCAGCGCAAGTCCGAAGGCCTGACACGCATGGGCGGTGCCGTCAACGGCTCTGAACTGGGCCAGGACGAACTCTTCCGTGCCGCCTGCTGCAACCTTGGCGAAAGCTTTGTGACCAACCCCTCGGTCGACGTCAACTACAACGACGCCGCCGTGGGTGCCCGTCAAATTAAACTCTTGGGCCTCAGCGGCCAGTATGTCCAGATGCTCCTCGAGAACCAGCCCGTCACCCTGGGTGCAGCCAGCCCCTACCAGTTGGGCTATGTTCCGGGAGCCTGGATGAAAAGCATTTCGGTGAGCAAAGGCGCCTCGAGCGTCAAGAATGGCCCGCAGAGCATCACCGGCCAAATAAACGTGGAATACCTCAAACCCGAGGACGAGCCAGGCTTGCTGCTCAACCTCTACACCGACAGCCGTCTCAAGACTGAAGGGAACGCCATGGGCAACCTGCATCTCAACCACAATCTTAGCACCGAGGTGCTGGCCCACTACGAGCGCGACTTCATGCACATGGACGAGAACGGCGACGGCTGGCACGACTCGCCAAACCTCAACCAGCTGCACCTGCAGAATCGCTGGAAATACCAGAAAGGACGCTACATCATGCACGCAGGCATCGGCTACCTGCAAGAGGAGCGCGAGGGCGGACAATTGCTCTCGTTCACCGACAATCCCTACCGTGTGCTTATCGACGCCACACGCGCCGACGCCTACATGAAGCATGCCTTCCTCCTGAACAGTGAGCACAACACCAACCTCGCCCTCCTCGCCTCCGGCAGCCTCTACAGCCTCGACGGAACTTTCGGGCTTAAAGAGTACACCGACCGTCAGCGAAGCCTCAACACCCAACTGGTGTTCGAGCACGACTTCAACAGCATCCATAACCTCTCCACCGGCCTCAGCCTCAACGCCGACCAACTGGATGAAGTGTTATCAACTCTTGAATACACGCCTGGAGCGTATGCACAATACACCTTCAAGCCCACCTACAAGTTCACCGCTATGGGAGGCCTGCGGGTTGACCACAGCACACTCTACGGCCGCACCTATGTCACTCCACGAGTGCACCTGAAATGGGTGCCCACCGACTGGCTCACCCTCCGCGCCTCCTCCGGCAAGGGCTACCGTACCCCACATCCGCTGGCCGAGAACCACTACCTCCTCGCCTCGGGCCGCACTCTCGTGGTCAATAATGTGAAACAGGAAGAGGCCTGGAACAGCGGTCTCAGCATGGCCTTCTACATTCCACTTAAAGGCAAGACCCTGACACTCAACGCCGAGTACTACTACACCGACTTCATCAACCAAGCCGTGGTCGACTTCGACAGCGACCCCACGTGCATCACCATCGCCGACCTCGACGGCCGCTCCTTCTCGCACACAGCCCAAGTCGACGCCACCTACGACATCACCGAGGATCTCAACATCCTTGCCGCCTTCCGCTACAACCACGTTATGTGCACCTATGACGGAACGCTGATGGAGAAACCCCTGCAGAGCCGCTACAAAGGGCTTGTCACCTTCAGTTGGAAGCCCATGCTGGCCATCTGGCAAGTCGACCTCACCCTGCAACTCAACGGCGGCGGACGCATACCGGACCACCTCGACGCCGATGGCAACCTCGTCAGCGGCGAGCAATTCAACGCCTACCCACAACTCAACCTGCAGGTGACACGTGAGTTCCGCCACTTCTCGCTTTATGTCGGCGGCGAGAACCTGACCAACTACCGCCAGAAAGATCTGGTGGTCAACGCCGCCAACCCATGGTCGTCGACATTCGACCCAACACTTGTATGGGGCCCCGTCCACGGCATCATGGCCTATGCCGGCATAAGAATGAATTTTTGGAAACTATAAAAAAACAACATTATGAAACACATACTTCTGACCATTCTGGCGGGCTTGATGCTCGCTGCCGGCCCCGACCTACGGGTGCTGGTGCTGACCCCCACTCCGCAGATGCACTGCGAAAGTTGCGAAAACAAGATAAAGAAAAACATCCGTTTCGAAAAGGGGGTGGTGAAAATCGAGACAAATATCAAAGAGCAGACAGTTACGGTGACCTATGACGCCTCGAAGACCACTGCCGACGCCATCCGCGCCGCCATGAAGAAAATAGGCTATGACACCCGAACCGTCAGCGACACACCGCAGGACAGTTCCAAAGCAACGAAAAAGAAACCGGCGGCACAATAAAACGCCCATCCGCGCGTTAAACAGAACAACGTATAAACCCATCAACGTATAAACAAAATACCATGAGCCTCATCAAATCCATCTCCGGGATCCGCGGCACCATCGGTGGCCGTCCGGGCGAGGGCCTGAGCCCCATCGACGTCGTCAAGTTCACCTCATCCTTCGCCACCTTCCTGCAGCGGCAGCAGCCCGGCAAGCGTCTTCGCCTCGCCGTGGGCCGCGACGCCCGCCTCAGCGGCGCCATGGTCGACCGCCTCGTGGTCGGCACCCTCCAAGGCATGGGCATCGACGTACTCGAGACAGGCCTCTCAACCACACCTACCACCGAGATGTCGGTAATAGACCACCACTGCGACGGCGGCATAATTATCACCGCCAGCCACAACCCCAAGCACTGGAACGCCCTCAAACTCCTCAACAGCAAGGGCGAGTTCATCTCCGACCGCGAAGGCAAGGAGGTGCTGCGCCTAGCCGAAAGCGACGAGGTTACCTTCGCCGAGGTTGACGACCTTGGCCAGGTCACCGTCAGCGACGACGAAATCGACCGCCATATCCAGCGTGTCCTTGGACTGAAGCTCGTGGATGTCGAGGCCATCCGCAAAGCCGGCTTCCGCGTGGCCGTCGACGCCGTAAACTCCACAGGAGGACTGGCCATCCCGCGCCTCCTGCGCGCCCTCGGCGTCACCGATGTCGTCGAACTCAACTGCGACCCCACCGGACACTTTGCCCATAACCCCGAACCCATACCGCAGAACCTCACCCAGATTTCTGACTGCGTACGCGACAACCACTGCGACCTCGGCATCGTGGTCGACCCAGACGTCGACCGTCTGGCCCTCGTCTGCGAGACCGGCGAGATGTTCGGCGAGGAGTATACGCTGGTCAGCGTCGCCGACTATGTACTGCAGCACACGCCAGGCAACACGGTGAGCAACCTGAGCTCCAGCCGTGCCCTGCGCGACGTCACCCGCCGC
>CAJOFL010000008.1:0-41464 GCA_905233895.1 uncultured Bacteroidales bacterium
ACTCTGACAGTCTGCAATCTTCACAGTGTCGAGGTCGGCGAGGTAGAGGTCGTCGGCCGAGAGGATGCCGCCGGTGCCGATGATGAAATCGCTCTCGGAGGGGGCGATGCGGTAGAGGACGCCGGTGGTGCGGAGGTGGGTCATGAGGGCTATGGTGGTCTGGAGGTCGACGTCGCGGCCGCAGAAGATGACCTCCTCGGCGCGGTCGATGCGGATGCGGTCCTGGAGGTGTTGAGGGTTGAGGTCGGCGGTGGTGGCCAGCGTGGCGGTGGGTGAGACGTAGGTGCGGTAGAGGCCCTCGACGCGTGTTGCCTCGGCGTCGCCGCCTACGATGAGGGTGGTTCCACGCTTGCGTGTGCGCAACGCGTATCCTTTTGCTCCGCAGGCGCTCAGAAGAATCCGGATGAGGAGTGTGGATGCGAGGGTCCAGGCTGAGCCTGTGAGGAGAAGCATTCGCGAGTAGCGCTGGCTTTCGTCGAGGAGGGAATAGAAGGCCAGAAGGAGGAGTACTCCGACCCCCATGCCGCCTACGATGCGGCCAAGCTTGACGGGGCGGTCGTAGCCGCCACGGAGCCAGCTGCAGGCCATGAGGAAAAGGATGTAGAAGGGGATGACGAGCGTGGTGTACTCGGGCGGGTAGTAGTTGATGTTCTCGGCCCAGAAGGTGGCCCAGAGATGCTTTAGGAGTACGAATCCGCCGAAAGCGGCGGCGAAGTCGAGCAGCGGAACAGCGACGGCGCGTGCCACACGCCCTACCCAGGCCGCGAGGGCCCGCAGCCAGATGGCCGCCTGGAGCAGCAGGTTGAAGAGCCGTGCATTGCGGCCGCTGAAGTATTTGCGGACGAATATGGACATGGCCCGATAGAAGGTGTAGACGTAGTTCATCGAGCCCTTCTTGGTGCTTTCGCCCTTGTAGTGGATGATATGTGTGGTGGGCAGGTAGTAGTTTTTCCAGCCGGCCAGCCGTATGCGCCACGAGAAGTCGATGTCCTCGCCGTACATGAAGTAGCTCTCGTCGAGTCCTCCGATATGGTTGTAGACATCGCGACGGAACATGAGGAATGCGCCGGGCATGATTTCGATTTCGTTGACCGTGTCATCGGGCAGGTGGCCCATGTAGTAGGCAGCGATGCGGCGCGAGCGGGGGAAGAGGCGTATGAGACCGGAGATTTTGTAGAATGAGGCTTCCGGGGTGGGGAATCCACGCTTGCTTTCCTTGAGGTAGCGCCCTTCGCCGTCGACCATCTTGACGCAGAGGCCGCCGCAGTCGGGATGCTCCTGCATGAAATCGGCACAACGGACGAAGGTGTCGGCTTCGACCAGGGTGTCGGGGTTGAGCAGAAGCATAAGGTCGCCGCTGCATTCTGCGAGCGCCTGATTGTTGGCACGGGCGAAGCCGGCGTTCTCATGATTGGCGATGACGTGGGCCTGCGGGTATTCGGCGCGCACCATCTCGATGGAGCCGTCGACCGAGTCGTTGTCGACTACCCATACGTCGAATTCCAGTTCCGTGCCGTCGGCCAGGCGGCGTTGCGAGCCGTAGACCGACGCCAGGCACTGCTTGAGGAAGTACTTGACGTTGTAGTTGACTATGACGATAGACAACGTCACTTATTTCTTCTTTTTCTTTTTGCTGTTGTTGATGATGTTCATTGCTTCTTCGAGGGAGAGCTTGAGCGGGTCGACACCCTTGGCCAAGCGGAAATTCTCGCCGAGGTAGGTGAGGTAGGGGCCGAAGCGGCCGATGTTGCTGATGACGGCCTCGCCGTCTTTGACACCGATTTCGTGGGGGTAGACTTTCTTGAGCTCTTCCTTGTCCTCTTCGGCTTTGCGCTTGGTCTTGATGATTTCGATGGCGCGTTCGAGCGACACCTCGTAGGGGTCGTCCATCTTGCCGAGGGAGTAGAACTTGTTGCCGCAGCGGACGTAGGGGCCGAATTTGCCGATGCTGACGGTGACGTCGTTGTCCTCAAACTGGCCGAGGGTGCGCGGGAGCTCGAAGAGGGAGAGGGCGTCTTCGAGGGTGATGCTCTCGATGCTCTGGCCTTTCTTCATGCTGGCGAAGCGGGGCTTCTCGTCGGTGTTGGTCTCGCCGATTTGGACGAGGGTGCCGTAGCGGCCGATTTTGGCGTAGACGTTCTTGCCCGAGGCGGGGTCGACGCCGAGGAGGCGGCTGCCGGTGGTGCGTTGCGAGTTCTGCTGGGTGAGGCGCACGTTTTTATGGAAGGGGAGGTAGAACTTGTCGATTACTTTGCGCCATTCCTTCTCGCCGGCGGCGATTTCGTCGAAGTCCTTCTCGACGGTGGCGGTGAAGTTATAGTCGATGATGTCCTTGAAGTGCTCCATGAGGAAGGTGTTGACCACGCATCCGATGTCGGTGGGGAAGAGTTTGCTCTTCTCGGCGTAGCCTTTTTCAACGCGCTCGGTGCGCTTGATCTGGCCGCCCTTGAGGCAGAGGGCAATGATGTTGTGGGATTCGCCCTCGCGGTCTTCCTTGATGATGTATTCGCGTTTGAGGATGGTGCTGATGGTGGGGGCGTAGGTGGAGGGTCGGCCGATACCAAGGTCTTCGAGCTTCTTGACGAGGCTGGCCTCGGTATAGCGCGGCGGGTGCTGGGTGTAGTGCTGGATGGCGTCGCAGCTTTCCATGACCATGAGGGTGCCTTCGGGGAGGTGCGGGAGCATGGTGGCGGTCTCCTCGCGCGAGTCTTCGTCGTCAGTGCTCTCGAGGTAGACTTTGAGGAAGCCGTCGAACTTGACCTGCTCGCCGGTGCAGCAGAAAGCCATATCGGTGCCGGGTACGAGAATTTCGATTTCGGTCTTCTCGATTTCGGCGTCGGCCATCTGGCTGGCTACGGTGCGTTTCCAGATGAGTTCGTAGAGGCGGCGCTGGGCGCTCTCGATGTTGAGGCTCTGGACGCGCATGTCGGTGGGGCGGATGGCCTCGTGGGCCTCCTGGGCGCCTTTGGTCTTGGTCTGGTAGCGGCGGGTCTTGACGTAGCTCTCGCCGTAGAGTTTGCTGATTTCGTCCTTGGCCATGCCCAGCGCCAGGTCCGAGAGGTTGACGCTGTCGGTACGCATGTAGGTAATAAATCCGCTTTCGTACAGCTGCTGTGCAATCTGCATGGTTCGTGCCACGCTGAATCCCAGTTTGCGGCTGGCCGGTGCTGGTGGTGAAGGGAGCGGCGGGGGTGCGCTTGGCGGGCTTGGTCTCGATTTTGTTGACTTTGAAGTTGGCCTGGGCGATGGACTGGAGGAATGCGGCGGCCTCCTTTTCAGTGTCGAAGTGGCGGTTGAGCTCGGCCTGGAGGGCCTTGCTGCCGTCCTTGGGGCGCATCTGGGCGGTGACGCGGAAGTAGGGCTTGCTCTGGAAGTCCTTGATTTCCTCCTCTCGCTCGACGATGAGTCGGACGGCAACGCTCTGGACGCGGCCGGCACTCAGGGCGGGCTTGATCTTGCTCCACAGGATGGGGCTGATTTCGTAGCCCACAATACGGTCGAGGACGCGGCGGGCCTGCTGGGCGTCGACAAGGTTCATGTCGATCTGGCGCGGGTGCTCGATGGCGTGGAGGATGGCGGTCTTGGTGATTTCGTTGAAGACAATGCGCTGGGTGGTCGCGGGGTCGAGCTTCAACGTCTCCTGCAGATGCCATGCAATGGCTTCTCCCTCGCGGTCCTCATCGGATGCCAGCCACACGCGGTCGGCCTCCTTGACGGCTTTCTTCAGTTCGCTGACCAGCGTCCGCTTGTCGTCGCTGATCTGGTACTGCGGCGTGTATCCGTCCTCCACGTCGATGCTCATCTCTTTCTTGGCAAGGTCGCGGATGTGTCCGTAACTGGAACGGACGGTGTAGTCCTTACCGAGGAATTTCTCAATGGTTTTCGCCTTGGCCGGCGACTCAACTATTACTAGGTTTTTCATCTATGTATGTTTTTTGTTTTCAATCAGTCGGTTTCGTCTTGAAATCGGAATGTAAAACGTAAATATAATGTATTTATTGTGCTGTCGCAAAAAATTTTTTTGAACCCCGGTCGAAGGGCAGGCGTTGGTCAGGCGTTGATCAGGCGTTGATCAGGCGAAGGTGTATTTTAACTACTGGTATTCAGGTGGTTATGTGAATTTTAACATTATAATATGCTGATATGCAGTGGATTGAGTGATTTTTCTTAATTGTTCAATACATCCCTCTTCCGCTGCAGCGACAACCGCCCGTTGGTGGGGCGGCGCATGATTTGTATAGTGCTATCAATCAGTTGTTTGTAAACTATTTGATATTTTGTGTTTATTATATCGAAAAAAATGTGTAACTTTGCACCCCTAACGACAACAATAAAAAACCGTATAACATGAAGAAAATCATCAACACCCCCAACGCCCCCGCGGCCATCGGACCCTACAGCCAGGCTGTGCAGGCCGGCAACACCCTCTACATCTCGGGTCAGATTCCCATCAACCCCGCCACCAAGACTGTGCCTGAGGGCATTACCGCCCAGACCGAGCAGGTGATGCAGAACATCAAGGCTATCCTCGACGAGGCCGGATACACCTTCCAGGATGTGGTCAAATCGACCTGCCTGCTGGCCGATATGGAGTATTTCAAACCCATGAACGAGGTCTACGCCAAGTATTACAATACCGACTGCCCGGCCCGCGCCGCATTCGCCGTGAAGGGTCTCCCCATGGGCGTCCTTGTTGAGATTGAAACGATTGCTGTGAAATAAATAAATTTTCGATATGGATTTCAGCTACACCAAGCAAGAAGAACTCTTCCTGCAGATGATTCGTGAGTTTGCAGAGAAGGAAGTTAAGCCCCTCGCCGCCGAAGTCGACGAGGAGGAGCGTTTCCCCATGGAGACCGTCCAGAAGATGGCCAAGATAGGCCTCATGGGCATCCCCATCCCCACCCAGTACGGCGGAGCCGGCGGCACCAACATCATGTACGGTATGGCCGTCGAGGAGTTGAGCCGCGTCTGCGCCACCACGGGCGTTATCCTCTCCGCCCACACCTCCCTCTGCTGCGCCCCCATCCTCGAGGCCGGCACCGAGGAGCAGAAGATGAAATACCTGCCCAAACTCGCTAGCGGCGAGTGGATTGGCGCTTTCGGCCTCACCGAGCCCAACGCAGGTACCGACGCAGCAGGCCAGCAGACCATCGCCGTCGAGGACGGTGACTACTGGGTGCTCAACGGCAGCAAGATTTTCATCACCAACGGCAGCTACGCCAACGTGTTCATCATCATCGCTATGACCGACAAGAGCCTCGGTACCAAGGGTATCAGCGCCTTCATCGTCGAGAAGACCGACCCGGGCTTCAGCATCGGCAAGAAAGAGAAAAAGATGGGTATCCGCGGCAGCGCCACCACCGAGCTTATCTTTGAGGATTGCCGCATCCCGAAGGACCGTCAGCTGGGTCAGCTGGGCAAAGGCTTCGGCCTCGCTATGAAGACCCTCGATGGTGGCCGTATCGGTATCGCCTGCCAGGCACTCGGCATCGCCCAGGGTGCTATGGACGAGACCATTAAGTATACCAAGGAGCGTAAGCAGTTCGGCCGCAGCATCTCGCAATTCCAGAACACTCAGTTCCAGATGGCCGACCTCGAGACCAAAGTTCAGGCCGCCCGTCTGCTCTGCCGCTCGGCCCACTACAAGAAAGACCACGGTATCCCCTACAGCGCCGATGCCGCAATGGCCAAGCTCTTCAGCGCAGAGACCGCGATGGAGGTGACCACCAAGGCCGTCCAGTTCCACGGCGGTTACGGCTACACTCGCGAGTACCCGGTGGAGCGTATGATGCGCGACGCCAAGATTACCGAGATTTACGAAGGCACCAGCGAAGTGCAGCGCATGGTCATAGCCGGTAAGTTGTTCAAATAAAAGAAAGTAAAGACATGAATATAGTAGTTTGTATAAAGCAAGTGCCGGATACCACCGAGGTGAAAATCAATCCCGTGACCGGTACGCTCATCCGCGAGGGTGTTCCCTCGATTATGAACCCCGACGACAAGGGCGGCCTCGAGTACGCCCTGCAGCTGAAGGACAAGTACGGTGCCCACGTCACCGTCATCACCATGGGTCTGCCCCAGGCTGAGGCCATTCTCCGCGAGGCCCTCGCTATGGGTGTCGATCGCGCCATCCTGCTCACCGACCGCAAGCTCGGCGGCGCAGATACCCTTGCGACTTCCAGTGCTCTCGCTGGCGCCCTTCGCACCATGGATGTCGACCTCATCATCACCGGCCGTCAGGCCATCGACGGTGATACCGCCCAGGTGGGACCCCAGATTGCTGAGCACCTCGACCTGCCGCAGGTCTCCTACATGGAAGACCTCCAGTACGATGAGGCCACCAAGACCTTCACAATAAAGAAGCAGCTCGAGGACGGCTACCAGATTCTCGAGATGCAGGCCCCCTGCGTTGTCACCGCCCTGGCCTCCAGTGTGCAGCCCCGCTACATGACTGTGAGCGGCATCGTCACCGCCTTCGACAAGGAAGTCGAGGTGTGGGGTGCCGACCGCATCAACGTCCCCGAGGAGCATATCGGCAAAGCCGGCTCGCCCACTAGCGTCTTCAAGTCGTTCCCCAAGCAGCTCAAGCCCGCCGGCCAGACCTTCGAGGTCAGCCCCGAAGAGGCCGTCGAACTGATTGTCAATAAACTGAAGGAAAAACACATCATCTAATAGCCCATAAAACCTATTAGACCCATTAGCCCCATAGAAATTATGAACTTAGCAGAATATAAAGACGTATACGTGTTTGCCGAACAACGCAACGGCAAACTGCAGAATGTGGCTCTTGAGCTCCTCGGCAAGGCCCGCGAGCTCGCCGACGCCAACAACGAGAAGGTCGTCGCCATGCTCCTCGGCAAGGACATCAAGCCCCTCGCCCAGACCCTTATCGAGCACGGTGCCGACCGCGTCATGGTTGTCGACCACGACCTGCTGAAAGATTATATGACCGAGCCTTACACCGAGGCCATCACCGCCATCATCGAGAGCGAGAAGCCCAGCATCATGCTCATCGGCGCCACCACCATCGGCCGCGACCTCGGCCCCCGCGTCAGCGCCCGCAACCGCACCGGCCTCACCGCCGATGCCACCAAGCTGGAAATCAGCGACGACGAGGCCCACGAGTTCCGTATGACCCGTCCCGCCTTTGGCGGCAACCTCATGGCCACCATTCTCTGCAAGAACAACCGCCCGCAGATGAGCACCGTTCGCCCCGGTGTTATGCAGAAAATGGCCGCCGACGCCAGCCGCAAGGGTGAGGTCGTCGACTACAAAGTCAACTTCGACGAGAAGAAGATTGCCCGTGTGAAGCTCGTCAAGACCGTCAAGGAAGAAAAGACCGTCACCGACATCAGCGAGGCCAAGATCCTCGTCAGCGGCGGCCGCGGCGTCGGCACCAAGGACGGCTTCGCCAAACTCGAGGCCCTGGCCAAAGAGCTCGGCGGCGAAGTCTCCAGCAGCCGTGCTATGGTCGACGCTGGCGTCATGCCTACCGACCGTCAGGTGGGTCAGACCGGTAAGACCGTGCGTCCCGCCCTCTACATGGCTTGCGGCATCAGCGGCGCCATCCAGCACCTCGCCGGCATGGAGGAGAGCGAACTCATCATCGCCATCAACAAAGACAAGTTCGCCCCCATCTTCCAGGTGGCCGACCTCGGCATCGTGGGCGACCTCCATAAGATCGTCCCCATGCTCACCGAGCGTCTGAAGACCATGCAGAAATAACCATGGTCCCATATGCTGCAACATTGTTGCAGCCTCAATTTTAGCGGCCCGCAGTAAACCTGCGGGCCGCCTTTGTGTTTGCATTACGCAATGGTAAAGTCTAATCCTTCTTACATCATCCTTTTCCTCGGACAACTCAGCCAATATATATTATTATCTCTTCGAGATAATAATACCCATGATGTTACGTTATATTGTAAACTCTAGGATAATTCTAGGGAAACTCTAGGGTAATTCTAGGGTAAATATAGGAATACCCCCAGATAACAAGGGAGTAACAAGCACATAACTAGTATCTAACAAGCACAAGACAAGCCTATGTCAAAGATCGACTCTAACGGATTGGAGCACGGCAAGCGCGGCGACAAGATATATGTAGTACTCAACGGTCAGCAGATCACGAAAGACCTCTACCGTCCCACCAATCCCCGAACCCCCGCGCAGCAGAGACACCGTGCCAAGCTGGCCTTCGTCAACCGCCTCTCGGTGCAGCTGGCCGAGGCCGTCAACCTCGGCTTCCTACATGTAGCCAGATACACCAAGAAACAGACACCACGCAATGCCTTCGTCAAAGCCAACTGGGATAATGGGGCCTTGTGCTGGGATGAGGAGACGAATGCCTGGACCCTCTGTCCCGAGCGCCTGTTGCTAGCACAGGGGCCGCGCCATATCCCCGATGACATCACCGCCGACATCAACGGCAACCTCCTGCGCATCACCTGTCCTGATTCAGGACTTGGCAACATGTATGCCGTGCCCGACGAGCGCCTGTATGTGGCTGTCTACCTGCCTGATGTCCCGGCGCTCAAGCTCTATGGCGGTCCCCTGCGCGACAGCTGTTCCCAATGCACTTTCGAGCTTCCCACGGAGATGTGTGCCTCCGGTTCCCTGATGCATGTCTATGCCTGGTTCTGCGCCACCTGCTTCCATCGCGCTTCGGGTTCCAAATTCCAAGTCCGCCCCGACCAATCCAGCCCCAGCCGTTACCTCGGCACCTTCCATTTATAACATTTTCTCGCACGCGCGAAACATTATTTTGTCAATTCAAATAATCTTCGTATTTTTGCATTTTAAAAATAAAGATTAAAATAAATGGTAAAATACAGCTTTTCTGGTCACGAGTCCTTTGCTTGCAAGTCGTTATGGCTCAAGAAAGGATATGATTTTGTTGTGCAGAATCGCGATTTCAACGCACCTGATGCGGTTATATATCTCGGTGTGGGGAAAAACATGGTATCTTCTATTCGTTATTGGCTTAAAGTATGTAATATATACGATGAAAAAGGAATAACCTGGCTCGGAGACTACCTTTTCAACGACCATACTGGCAAAGACCTCTATCTTGAAGACCTAGCAACGCTCTATCTGTTGCATTTCAACCTTGTATTCTGTGGACAGGCCTCCATCTACAAGATGTTCTTCTGCGATTTTCAACGCGAACGTACTCGTTTTACTAAAGAGCAATTTACGAATCATATCAAATATAAGTTGGCAGACGAGGATCTTAAAAGCCAATTCAACGAGAACACCGTCAAAAAGGACATTGATGTCCTCATCCACAATTATGCCCTTCCTCGGAAGCCGCAATCCAACGAAGACTTTTCCTCTTTGTTCATCGACCTCGACTTGTTGCGCATCACGGAAGACGGCAAAGAGTATTACTTCAACACAGAAGGCAAGCGCAAAGTCCCCAAGGAGATATTTCTCTATTCCCTTGTGGAACTCAAAAACAGAGACAAGGACAACACACTTCCATACAACGACATTCGACACTATGTAGGCATGCCGTTCTGTATGAATGACTCTGAAATCATCGAAATGCTCAAAACACTTTCTGATCAATATTCCGATTGTATCACCTATAGCGACGAATCCGGCATTCGGCAGCTGCAGTTCACCAAGGATATTTCAACCGAAAAAATACTGAACGATTACTATGGAACGAACATTTAATTTATCGGCCAATATCGAAAATGGCTTTCCAAAAGGTGTTCGCTATATAGTAACACCCAATGCAAAGAAATCCATCGGCAATATTGTTGACAGCTTCAAGTCAGGCATCCATTCATTCACCATCATCGGCACCTACGGCACAGGTAAATCTAGCTTTCTCCTGGCTGTTGAGTCCGACATGCAGCAAGGCACTTCGAAGAATCTTTTGTTCAACCCTTCGATACTCTCAGACAAGGCCAACTTTGAGATTCTAAATATTGTAGGCGATTACTGCGACCTCGTTACCCTCTTGCAGCTCAAGTTGAACTATGGGAAGTCTGGCGACAGCGTACTCGATGCACTCGACAGCTTCTATAAGAAATGCCGTAAGCAAGGAAAATTTCTCGTCATTGCGATAGATGAATTTGGAAAAGTTCTCGAACATGCCGCCAAGAACAATCCCGAAAAGGAACTCTATTTTCTGCAAAAGCTGGCAGAATATGTCAACGAACCTTCTCGGCAGATTATTCTCCTCACCACTCTCCACCAAAACTTCGGATCCTACGCAAAGAACCTCAGTGAAGAGCAGCGTAACGAATGGAAGAAGGTCAAGGGCCGTTTCAAAGAAATCACTTTTGTTGAGCCCATCGAGCAACTACTGCACCTTGCCTCTGTCCAACTGCAAGAAGGAGGAAAGACTCCTGCATTGACAAACGCCAAGAACCTTCATCGCCTTGCAGTGGAGACAGGTTTTGTGGCTAAAGATTTCGACGAGCAAATCGCCACACAGCTATATCCTTTGGACACTTTTTCCGCTTATGCCATCACCTCGGCCATTCAACGATATGGCCAAAACGAACGTTCCCTTTTCTCCTTCCTTGCTATGCGGGGCGAAGACTCTGTTATGGATTTTCTCCCTGCAGAACGTCAGACATACAACCTTGCAAAAGTATACGACTACATCACCTATAATTTTCAGGCCACGCTGAACGATGCCAATGCCGACACCATGACCTGGGCCTCGATACAACGTGCCATCGAACGCGCCGAGAGTTTGGTTTGGGAGTCTGAAAAACAGACAAATACTGCAAAATGCATCATAAAGGCGATAGGTCTAATGAATGCCTTTGGAAACGCTGGCTTCCGTCTTGATGCAAAACAGTTGTCACGCTACGCTAAATGGGCAATGGACACTCCCGACGCTGAATCTATTGTCAGCCGTCTCATCAAAATGCAGATTGTACGCTTCGCCGACTATCGCGGACGCCTTGTCCTCTTCGAGGGAACTGATGTCGATCTTGAAGGCGAGTTCCACGAGGCCGGCCTTGTTGTCCCGCGTCCCATCCATTTCATCGAGAGGCTAAGTCTTCTGTTTCATCAAAGGATATCGCCAGTCAAGGCGCACTTTTACCAAAAAGGCACCCCACGTTTCTTTGACTACAAGATTCTTGATGCACCTGAGAGAATCACCCCCGACGGAGACACCGACGGATATATCGAACTGATTTTTTCCACCAAGAAGAATATCATACAAGAACTCAAGGCTGTCAGTGCCTCTTCCGGACTCGCACTTGTCTTTGCCTACTTCAAGGACACGGACAATCTTATCACCCATCTCCACAATATCGACAAATATGACTATCTCTTGAAAACCACCGTGGTCGAGACTGATAACATAGCTCGTGGCGAGTTCAAAAAACTAATGGAACATGAGCAAGACCTGCTGAACAAAGAATTGAGCGACAGTCTGTTCTCATACAACAACCAGGTTGTATGGATATACAACGGCAAAGAGCAAAACATCCAATCTCATCGTGATTTCAACAAGCTCCTCTCTCGTGTATGTGATGAGATCTATCCCCTAACGCCCGAATTGCGCAACGAACTCTTCAACCGTCACAAGCTCAGTGGGACAATTTCGTCTGCCAGGAAAAATTATTTGTCAGCCCTTATCGAACACAACACTAAAGAGGATTTAGGTTTCCCTCCTGACAAATTCCCTCCCGAAAAAACCATCTACTATTCGCTTCTCAAAGACACAGGCTTACACGTTAACGGCATCTTTGACGATACAAATGTTAAGCCCAGCTTCCGTCCTCTTTGGGATGCCACCGAAGAATTCCTGCAAAGCACCGTCAACAAGCCTCGCCGCATATCCGAACTGACACGAACCCTCCTCGAAAAGCCATACAAAGTAAAGCAAGGACTGCTCGACTTTTGGATTCCCACCTACCTCTTCATCCGTCGTCAGGACTTTGCCCTCTATGATTCCACCCGAGGCAGTTTCATTCCCAATGTCAATATGGAGTTCTTCGATCTCCTTCAGAAACATCCTGGCGACTATCAGGTGAAAAAGTTCTCGGTCGATGGTGTCAAGATCAGTTTCTTCAACCAGTATCGCCGTTTTGTCAATCTCGGTGACGAATTTTCCATCTCTACCCAAAGTTTCATCGAGACCATCAAGCCCTTCCTCAGTTTTTATGTCCGCCTTAACGACTATACCAAGCATACCCGCAAATTCAACCATCGTTCCACCATGCGTTTCCGCGATGTTCTGGCCCAAGCGAAAGATCCAGAACAGGCTTTCTTCGAGGATTTGCCCAATGCCCTCGGCTTCGACCGTGAGAAACTCAAGGATGAACAGGCGATAAATGAATACGGGCAAGTCATTGAGCGGGCAATCCGAGAACTGCGCACCTGCTACACCAACCTTATTGACCGTATTGAGGAGCGTCTTGTCGAAGAGTTCGGACTTGATTCAGGCGACTATTCCGAGTATATCATCGAAATCCGCAAGCGGTTGGCCAATGTAAAAACGCATCTGCTCACCGGCAAGCAAAAGGAGTTCTACCATCATGTGATGACCGAGTACGAAAACCGCATCCAGTGGTATCAGTCCATCTGCTACACCATTCTCGACCAACGCCTTGACACCCTGCGCGACGAGCAGGAGGATAAGCTTGTCGACGACCTCGTCTATATGTTCCGCGAATGTGAGAAATATGCAGACATTTCGCGGATGACGGGCGAAGACGAAAAAGGTGATGCCTATTCCTTCGACTTGGTGACAAACCATGGCACCAGTTTGCGGACGCAAACCCATGTCCTTCCTGACAAAGACAAAAGCCGTTCTTCCAAACTGGAAAAACAGATTGAGAAGATTTTGTCCGGCGATACCAACCTTGATGTTTGCACGTTGTTATCCATACTGAACAAGAAAATGAAATGATGAGCGATATAACCACATTAGACAATAGAACAGATAATCTTTTCAATAGAATATCCGAGCTGATAGAACAGTCACGGCGATTTGCTGTCAACGCAGTCAATGTGGCGGAGGTTAGGACTCGCTTTGAGGTGGGACGCTATATCTTTGAAGATGAGCAGCGGGGCGAACGTGCTACATACGGCCAACAGGTGTTGAAAAACCTCTCTGCCCGACTGATGGAACATTATGGCAACGATTGGAGTTATGACACACTTGTAAGATGTCGGAAATTCTATCAAGCATACGAACATGCAGAAATTGTGGCAACGCCGTTGCCACAATTAGAAGAAACGACACAATCGTCAGAAAGTAAAAAACTTACAAATTGGGGCAACGACGTTGCCACAATTCAGATGCCCCGTTTCACACTCACGTGGTCGCACTATCTTATTCTGATGCGAATCGAGAACAAAGAAGCCCGCAGCTTTTATGAGATTGAGGCAACACAGCAACAGTGGTCTGTCAAACAACTGAAGCGTCAGGTGGGCAGTAGCCTCTATGAACGGTTGGCATTAAGCCGCGACAAGGACGATGTGATGCGACTGGCCCGGGAAGGGCAAACCGTCGAAAAGCCATCAGACATCATCAAGAATCCCATCACATTGGAATTCCTCGGTCTCAAACCCGATGCCGCCTATACAGAGTCCAAGTTGGAGAACGCCATTATTGGTCGTATGCAGCAGTTCCTGTTGGAACTGGGGAAAGGTTTCCTGTTCGAGGCCAGGCAGAAACGCTTCACTTTCGAGGATCGAAACTTCTATGTCGATTTGGTGTTCTACAATCGTCTCCTGCAATGCTATGTCCTGATTGACCTCAAAACTGGCGATCTCACGCACCAAGACCTCGGACAGATGCAGATGTATGTAAACTATTACGACCGGTATGTGAAACAAGACTTTGAGAAGCCCACGATAGGGATATTGATGTGCGAGACGGCCAACAATTCCTTGGTCGAATTGACCCTGCCCGAAGATGCCAATATCTACGCTCAGCAATACACATTGTATCTGCCCGACAAGATGTTGCTGCAAAACAAACTACGTGAATGGGTCGCTGAATTCAATGAAAAGGAGGGCAACGAATGATGGTTCGGCACATATTAGGCATTTCTGGCGGCAAAGACAGCGCTGCACTTTCGATATATCTAAAACAGAAATATCCCAATTTGAATATCGAGTATTACAATTCCGATACAGGTTGTGAACTTGCGGAAACGGAAACATTGATAAATCGATTGGAAGCATATCTTGGCAATATAGTTCGACTAAAAGCTGTGGATTTGGAAAACACTTCTGAACCGACACCATTTCATCATTACCTTAAGGCCATGGGAGGGTTCTTGCCATCCCCGCAAGCCAGATGGTGCACAAAAAAAATGAAACTGGATAGGTTTGAAGAGTTTGTTGGCGATGACTATGCCATATCTTATGTTGGAATCCGAGGAGATGAGGATAGAGATGGGTATATTTCATCCAAACCCAATATTCAGGCCATATTTCCATTCAGAAAAAACATCTGGAGCATTGATGTGATTAATAAGGTGCTGCATAATGACAACATAGATCAATTGGCATCATTTTATGATGCATTATGTCCAGATGGATTACTGAAAGAAGATTTGATGGATATTGTTCGAAAACCTCTTTCAAAGACATTCTACTATTCAAAAAAAATGAATGCCTTGTTGGATTTAGATGTCAAGCTATTCAACCACGTAGTATTTGAATATCTGAAAACCACAGATTATCCAGTAGGCAAACTTAATGAATTTCCATTACTTGATAACACAGACGTACTAATAAAAGACGATATCTTTAGAATACTGAGAGAAAGTGGTATTGGTGTGCCTGCCTATTACGAAGAAATCCCATTTGAAGTTGATGGACAACAGGGAACGTATTGCAGAAGTCGATCTGGGTGCTATTTCTGTTTCTTCCAACAAAAGATTGAATGGATATGGCTTTACGAACAGCACCCCGACCTCTACCGCAAGGCAATGGAATTTGAGAAAGATGGATACACATGGAACCAGAACGAAAGCCTCGCAGACTTGTGTAAGCCTGACCGTGTTCGACAAATCAAACTTGATATAATAAAACGCCAAGAAGAGAATCGTAAGCAAAGCAAAGGAACAACGCTTGTGGATATTCTTGGGGATGAAATAATGTGTACTAATTGTTTTATATGATAAGCTATCAATCATGGAAGAATCTGACAATATAAAAGAAATTGGTTTTACAGTAGATGCTGGATTGATCCAAAGACTTGGTTATGAGTTAGTAGGAAGAGCAGAGACTGCTGTTTCTGAATTAATTAAGAATTCATATGACGCAGATGCAACAATTGTTGATGTTGATTTTATTGACACAGCATCGCAGGGTGGATCGTTAGTTATTTCAGATAATGGCCTTGGGATGACAGAAGAACAACTAATCAATGGTTTTATGAGGATTTCTTCTACAGATAAGCTTCATAATCCAACATCTCCTCGTTTTAATCGGACAAAAGCAGGAAGAAAAGGTATAGGACGATTTGCTGCTCAAAGACTAGGAGAAGAATTAGTAATTGTTACCCAAACAAAGGCTTCGGAAAAGGCAATAAAAATCACTATTAACTGGAACAAATACATAGTCGATACTGATATATCTTCTGTTACATTCCCGATAGAATATATTGATAAAGAATGTGAAGAAGGCACAATACTTTGGATTAATAAATTGAGAGATAAATGGACAGAAGCGGCTATAAAACGCATATACAGGTATGTTTTAGAATTGTTTCAACCAGATTATTTGTCAGAAAGAAGCAAAGAAAACAATCTTGCTGTTCAAAATGAAGAATCATTCAAAGTGGTTTTCAATCAGACCATAAAGGGGAGCAAGGCACCATTTTTGAACGAAAAAATCTCTGTGTTTGATAAGGCTTTGGCTGTTTTTGAAGGTTATATTGATAAGGCCCATCAAGGTTTGGTTACAATTAATAGTGATAGTCTTGGCTTAAATGATATTATCGAGATATCCTGTTCTGATGAAAAGAAAGAGTTTTCTGAGTTGTCAGATGTTTATTTTAAAATCTATTATTTTATATATAATAGACCTCAATATTACAATGACCGTATATCAAGTATTGATTTAAACAGAATACAAGAACTGTCTAAGACTGCAAGCGGTGTTAGGTTATATCGTAATGGTTTTCGCGTTTTACCTTATGGTGAAGTGACTGACGACTGGACAAATATAGAAAGAAGATGGAGTAGTGAATCAGGGAGAGTAAATGTCCCTATGAGCAATAAAAATCTATTTGGTTTTGTCGAAATAATTGATCCCAAAGGTGAGGTTTTTGAAGAAACTGCAAGCAGGGAGGGTCTGATTGAGAATGAAGCTTTTAGGCAATTGTCTGACTTTGTAAATAAAGCGTTAGTTGCAGCAAGAGGCAGGGTTGTTGAAAAAATTACAACGTTTAAAACTAGCTCTAACAAAGACGATTTTACTCAAGAAACAGAAACAAAGACTCGTACGGCACAAGAGATGCTGGATACGTTGAAATTGATAATAGATGGGCAAGATAATAATGGAGGTGATCAACTGAGTAATGAAGATGTCGTCAAGACAGGTCATGAAATAATAGAACAAATTGCAGATTTATTAGAAGAGGCAGGTATGTTGCGCGTTTTAGCAGGACTAGGACTAACAATAGGGGAATTTACACATGAAATCAAGCAGTTTCAACCGTCTGTTTATGGACACATAAGTAAACTAATTCAATCTAATCTTAATGAAGATGCTCAAAAGCAATTAGAGGGAATAAAAGTTGATTTTGATGATTTGTTTGGATATACTAGGTATTTCAGTACAACTATTTCTCAAAATACGAATAGAGAAAAAGAGCCAATTGATTTACTGGCCGTTATCGACATGTTCCATAATACAATATCCAATGATTTAGGGAAAAATGGGATAGATTTTAAAATTGATGAACTTGATTTTGATGTGGTTACGACTCCAATGCACAAGTCTGAATGGAGTTCTATTTTATACAATCTTTATACAAACTCGAGAAAAGCAATTAAACGAGCTAATGTTAAAGGAAGGATACTGATTGAAGTTGGTGTTGATGATACAAATACTTTTGTTCATTTTTATGACAATGGGGATGGAATACCTGATGAAAACAAAAGTAGAGTGTTTAATGCCTTTTTTTCAACCTCAACACCTGCAAGTTTTGATGCTCCGAATGATGAACAACTTGTTGGAACAGGTTTGGGCTTAAAAATAGTAAAAGACATTGTTGTTTCATATAAAGGTAGTATTTCAATAATACCAGCTAAAGAGGGATACTCAACTTGTTTTAGAATACTAATACCAAAAAGCAAATAAATTAAAAATAAATACTTATGAGTGTACATTATATTTACATTGACGATGACCCTAATTCAAATAATAAAATTCAAGGGTTTGAAAAAAAAGACCATTTGTCAATCGAGACTGTGCAACATGAAGATTCATGGGAACTTCAAATGAGGTTTTTAAAGCAAAGGGAATCTTCAATTGATGGATTGATATTGGATTTAAAATTGGACGATTTGCCAAATAAAAATGATCAGAGAGCGAATTTTAGGGGTACATCTTTGGCTCAAGAGATTCGAACTAGACAAAAAGAAGGTGTGCTAAATAGTTTCCCAATAGTACTGTTTTCTGCAAATGACAAAATAAAACATTCGTTAGAGAACTCGGGTAAAGACTTGTTTGATGTTTATATTGACAAATCAAACATTAATGTCGAATCGTTTTCATACTATACTCCCAAACTAATTGCCTTGGCGGAAGGGTATAAAAAGATAACTGATAGTAAACAATTAAACAATGTTTTTAATCTGGATGTTTCGTGTTTAGATAGTCGCTTTGTTTCTGAGTATGAAAAAATTAAATGCTCTCCTGCTCATGTGCAAGCTCGTTTTTTGATAACAGAATTTTTGGAGAAGCAAGGACTTCTAATAGATGAAGATGTGTTGGCATCTAGATTGGGAATTGACAAAACCTCGTCTCAAGATTGGGAATCGTTAAAAGCCAAACTGTCGTGTGTGCAATATAGTGGCGTATTTTGTGAAGGCTGGCAAAGATGGTGGGCTCATATGGTTGAAACTTGGTGGAATAATGAAGTAATTCCTGAAACATCATTACGGTCATTGTCGGCATCTAATAGGGTGGATTATATAAAAGAATCAATGGGTCTTGAAAAATTACAATCAGCACAAAGAATAGAAAAATGTGACAGCGATGAGTTTTGGACTATATGTAAAGCATATAATCGGCCTTTAGACCCAATTGATGGTTTGCTCATCGAAGGTCAAGACAATCTGTATCCATGGCAAGAACCAGAATATGTTTCAATAGACGCAGCGTTAAAAAAACGAAATGTTGAATTGTGGCACGGAATAGCTGATGTAGAAAAAGAAAGATTTGACGAGTTGAAAATGGTTTATTCACAGAGAAAATAGTAGTAAGCATGAGTAATATTCAAACGGATATGAATATTGTTGCAAATCTTTTAAGAAAGCAAAGGATTTGCAACGATATTTCGCCAATATCAAATGCTATAGCTAAAAGCAAAAAAGACGGTGTGTATAATGTGGAAAAATTACAGCTTACTGTTAATATTGTTCCAAGAGAGACCCGCCCAAATGTAAAAGTATTATCAATTATATTTGATAATATGGTTCGGTATCAGAATGATGTTGTGAATTGGGATAATTATTGTTTTCGTATTGTTATTAAAGGGAATAATGAAATAGGAACATTTAAATCTGCATGGCATTTAGATTATGATATAAAAGAACATGAATACATACATCCATGTTTTCATTTTACGTTTGGAGGAGAAAAGATAGATGATGTTAATTCTGGTGGTTTATTATTAATGACAACACCTCGAATTGTTCATCCTCCATTAGATTTTGTACTTGGTATAGACTTTGTTTTGTCGAATTTTATTAAAAAAAGAGAATATACAAATATCAAATCGAACCCTCAATACCTTGCAGCTGTTAAACACTCCCAGGATAGACTATGGAAACCCTTCGTTTGTTCTGTTTGCAACACAATAAACCGATCTAATCATCCAATAGATAATTTTTTTTCAGCACAACAATTAATTCCGACGATTGTGTAAAAATGCTTAAAGATGTAACATTTCCTCCACACCGCAGATACAAATCGAGCACTCAATGGGAACCTGCAGGGTTCTTTAGTGACGGTTTACTCGAAGCCTCCAGGTTTGATTTGATGTTAGGCTTTTTCTCTTCAACTGCCATAAATGTTTTGGCAGATGGATTCGCAGCATTCATCGCAAACGGAGGTAATATGCGGATGATCATTAACGACATCCTAAGCATTGAGGATTGGAACGCTTTTAAGGTTGCTGAAGATAATAACGCACTAATTCCATATTTCGATCTTTCGGATATTCAGCAGCTAAAAAATGTACTAAGCAAACGAGGCAAACATTTCTTTGAGTGCCTATCTTGGATGATACGGAATAGCCGCATCGAGATAAAAATTGTTGTTCCACAAAGTGGAGTTGGCATTGCGCACACCAAATGTGGCCTCTTCTCAGATGGTACAAACAATGTGGCATTTGAGGGTTCATGTAATTTCTCACGCGCAGCACTTCTTCAAAACAACGAAAGCTTATCTGTTTTCTGTTCCTGGGATGGAGAACTGGACAATTATCGTGTAAACTGTATCGCCGACGACTTTGAAAAAACGTTTTCAGGCAATGACCTATCCGTCAAATACCTCAAAGTAAATGAGGTTACAACGCAAATTGCTGATACTTTCGAACGAAAGGAATTGTCACAGTTAATAGCTGACGAGAGAAAGATAATTGAGGACGAATTGTCCGAAACGGTGGAAAATGCGTTAAGAAGAGCAAAGAAAAGAGTATTGAAGGCTTTAGAGGTCCGTTCCTCAAAAGAAGAAACGCAATTATCTGGCGGTATGGAAACTCCTCATTTTCCTTATCCATCCGGCCCTCGGGAATACCAGCAAGAAGCATTTGAAAAATGGAAAAACAATGGTCAAAAAGGTCTTTTCGCAATGGCTACCGGTACGGGCAAGACCTTAACCGCACTGAATTGCCTGATTGAAATCTATAAACGAAAAGAATACTACAAAGCATTAATCTTGGTCCCCACACTTGTTCTAGTCGAACAATGGGAGAAAGATTGTCGTAAATGTGGTATGAATCGTATTGTCCGCGTTTGCAGTAGTAATACACAATGGAAATCAGAAGTTGCCGAATTGCAGAATATCGAGCGCTATGTTAACCCCTTTGTGTCATATATCATCATTGCCACGTACGCATCCTATGGGAGACCTGCTGTTTTCTCCGAGCTGAATACCTTTGATAAAGGTAAATTGCTTTTTATCGCAGACGAGGCACACAATATGGGTGGAGGCCGTATTGCAAATCTTCTCCAAGGGATACATTATGCTAGAAGAATTGGGTTATCAGCTACACCAAGCAGACAATATGACAATTGGGGGAATCAAAGACTTTTTGATTTCTTCGGGGCATCAAAAGAATTCACTTTTAATTTCCCAATGGACAAGGCCATTGAAGAAGGCTTTTTATGTCGTTATAAGTACTATCCTCACATTGTAAGCTTGACTGAAGACGAGATGGAGGAATATGTGAAGATTTCATTGCAGCTAGTAAAATTGTTCAACTTTGAAAGCGGTGGATTCGATAAGATGAGCGAACCTTTAAAGTTGCTACTCTTAAAACGCAAGAGAATCATTCACAAAGCTCGCAATAAGGAAGAAGTGCTACGTGAAATAGTTAAACATTGTTTTGCAGAACGTGGCAATCTGAAATACACTCTCATTTATGTACCTGAAGGAGAAAGCTCGGACGATTATTTTGATGAGAACGAGTCTTTGCCAGAAGAGGTAGAGACCAATCGGCTAATTGATAAGTATACTGCTATTGTTCGTGATGTAAGTTCAACAACCACCGTCAGAAAGTTTGTTTCAGGAACAACGGAACGTGATGCAATGCTAAAAGAATTTGCCGAGGGTAAGTTGGATGTACTAACCTCTATGAAATGTCTTGATGAAGGTGTGGATGTACCAAGAAGTGAGTTAGCAATATTCTGTGCCAGTACTGGAAATCCTCGTCAGTTTATTCAACGTAGAGGACGTATTCTCCGTACTCATCCAGACAAGCGAATGGCGGAAATACATGACCTTGTAGTTGTGCCAACAATTGATGCAACCGAAACTAATTACGCAATGGAAAGAAGTATGATAAAGAGTGAGATGATGAGAGTCCGTGATTTTGCGAGCTTAAGCGAAAATGCAGATGCCACAATCAGAGAGTTGTCGGATGTATTAGATTATTACAACATAGAATTACCAATAATTTAAGTTATGACCACCAATACACAAAAAATGCTTGCTGCAGTTTTGTCACAGTTGCAAACTCAACTTGGCAACTATGGTCCTGTTGAGGAACCTGCATCAATCTATGAAGGAACTCGATCAGAGAATTATCTGATTGGAGCCATCTCCACAATCATTCGTAGAGCCGATGAGGGGGCAGAAGCAAAAGAAATATACAAAGAGGTCAATCAATATTTAAACGACAGAGTATGATTATCAAGAAACTTCGAATTAAGAATTTTCGCAGTTACTATGACGTTAATGAGTTTGTCTTATCAGATCGTCTGACTCTCATTATCGGAGACAACGGTGACGGAAAATCCACGCTGTTTGAGGCGCTTCATTGGCTTTTAAACACCTCTCGTTTGGATAATGATAATAGTATAGATCATGTGTCAGAGATGAGACTTCAGGGGTTGGCCGTTGGCGAGATTGACGAGGTGTCCGTTGAAATGGAGTTTGACCATGATGGCGAGAAAAGCATTGAAAAGAAATTCACATTTGAGAGACAAGTGGATGGCAACTTCGCTGCTGGAAAGTTGTCTTATATTGGTTATGAAACCAATGGTGCAGAACGTGTGCAGGTTGCAGGAAAGCAACTGATGGATAGGTGTTTTGAAGCCTTTATTCAGCGGTTTAGTATGTTCCAAGGAGAGAGCGAGCTAAATGTTTTCGATAGTCCAACTTCTCTTAAAATGCTTGTTGACAAGTTCTCGGATGTCCGCACCTTCGACAATTTAGAAGCACTTACAAAAGAGTTTGCCGACAAGTCATATAAACAATATACTGCAGAAGCTGCAAAAGACAAAAAAGTTGCAAAGCAAGTAAATGCCCTTACAGTTGATTTGAATACGGCTAACAGAGAATTGGATCAATTGAGAAGAGAGTGTCGTGACAAAGAACAATCCCTTGAAACTTTTGAGAATGAATTAGCTCAATTGGAAAAACACCAGGGTACCAGTGAAAGGTATAATGAATTGAAAGGCAGATTAGACAAGCAACAAAAAGAGTACGACAGGCTAATGGCCATGGCCAATCGTACAAACTTTGACATCTCTTTGCTTGATAAGTTGTGGGTTTTGTGTGCATATCCTCCAGTATATAAGGAGTTTGGTGAGAAGTGTGCTTCAATGAGCAAAGAAAAACGTCAACAAGAGACGCAATTTGACCAGGAAAGAGGACGAAGAATCGGACAACTTGAGGGTGAAAAATCAGTAATCGAGAAACTGGTTAACGGAAGTGCTAAACTCCCATGGAACCTCCCGGACAAGGCCACAATGCAGGAAATGCTCGATGACGAGATTTGCAAGGTATGTGGTCGTCCTGCCCCCAAAGGAAGCAAAGCATACGAGTTTATGCTTCATAAACTGGAGGAGTATCAACAAAAGATTGAAGAGAAATCAAAGGTAGACGAAGAAAGACGTCGCATAGAAGGGGATCGGCTTTTCCGCAGTTCTTATGTGGAAGAGTTACATAATCTAAGTATTCGCTTGAGTGGTGAGGAAGAACGGAACGTGGCATCAAAATGCAAGGATATTCTTGAAGAGATGAGGTGTGTTTCGATTTATCGCGAGCAACTCAAAATTACGGATGACAGAATGCAGAAAATCCGGGAAGAGATTAGCAATTTGTTGATACAGGCAGGAAATATAAGTGAAGACTTACTAGAAAAGAATTTTGCGGATTTAAAAAGCCTTTTTGTACAACAAAACAAAACACAACAGCAGATATCTGATTTAAAACATAGGATAAAAAGTCAAGAAGCCCGCAAAGATGACATTGCCAAAGAACTACAGGCACTCGAACCAGATGGCATCAAAGTTAGAGAGCTTAAAGAGGTCAACACTATTTTTAGTATCATTGCTGAAGCCTTCTCTTCTGCAAAGAAACAGAATTTGAGATTGTTCTTGAATGATATGGAAGACCGAGCAAACGAATACATGCACCAGTTGAGTGTGAATGATTTTCATGGGGTTTTACATTTGAGAGAAACCGCAGAAGGCGGTGCTGCCATCCGACTTCAGAGCTCAAATGGAACGGCTATCAAGAATCCTTCTGGTTCACAGCTGACAATAATGTATATGTCCGTCCTTTTTGCAATCTCAGACTTTACCGTGCAGCGTCGTGATGAAAACTACCCCCTGATTTTTGACGCGGCTACATCCTCGTTTGGAGATGCAAAAGAAGCAGTTTTTTATGATGTTATTGATAAACTCGACAAACAATGTATTATAGTCACGAAAGATTTTATTACTAAAGGTAAAGTGCGAACAGATGATATCAATCGGTTGACATGTTCTGTCTATCGTATTCAGAAAGCGGCTGGTTTTGATCAGAACAACCTCTCAACAATCAGAACAATGGTAAACAAGATTAAGTAAGATTATGGAAAGACTATATGACCTTTGGGCAAAACGTAACCCTCAGTGGGAAATGAGATACGAGAAAGAACTGCTACGTCAGTTCACCGACTATGGTCGCGGTTCATCGCAATACCAAGATGCTCGTGGAAAGACGTTCGGTGCCGGATATGAACTATATATCATTGCCTTTTTTATTGGACTATATGCCAACCAGACAAAACCTCTCGTGGAAGATGCTTCCAAACGCAAGGGATTTGGTCAACCAATTATGTACTGGGGTAACCTTGAGAGCAGAAACGGACGTATGTCGTATGGCAAGATTCGCGAGTATATCTTTGCCGCACTTGTGGCTCGCACCAATATCGACTATTTGGCTCTTGATAAAGGTGAGATTGAACCCTCTAAGGTGGTTGACACATTGATTGACAAGATGGAAGAATACGCCAATTATGGCTTCGCCCACATGCACGAGCAACTCGAGAACAATCCGAACTGCTACTTCAAAGACTCCGCCTTCCTGAACGAGATACTTCCCTTTGCCATCAAAGAGCAATCCAACCCAAAGCCCGAAGAAGCAGAAAGCCTGGATTAAATTGGTTATTTATAGAATAAAACATTTCCGCATTTCAGACTTCAATTAATTGAAAACAACAACTGACAAACATTTATATGGGCAAGATAGATGCATTATTTAATGAGTGGCAATCTCTTCAACCATTAAAAGAGAATGACCAAAGAAGACTTGACCAAAAGTTTATGTTGGAATTCAACTATAATTCCAACCACATTGAAGGCAACACACTTACCTATGGTCAAACAGAGTTGTTGCTTAAATATGGCGAGGTCGCTGAAAATGCCAAGATGAGGGATCTCGAAGAGATGAAGGCCCATAATCTCTGTCTTGGAATAGTCAAGGCAGAAGCCAAGGGTCGCGCAACAGGTATTCCCACCATACAGGAAGAGCTCCGAAAGAATGGTTCTGGAAAGGCCGTTATTGAAACCGATGACGACAGGACTTATTTCTTGATAGACATCCCGTGTCATCCATATTGGCATCAAGATGTCGAGAAGGGGAGTTTAAATGATATGGTAGAAAACAATATTTTATCCTCTCGTCAGAAACAAATAATCCAACTTATCCAAGAGGCTCCTCATGTTACACAAGTTGAAATGGCGAAACAAATTAATGTAAGCCGACAGACAATCTATAGGGATATTGCATATATGTCTGCTATTAAGATAATTAAAAGAGTAGGATCCGATAAAAGGGGCTATTGGATTATATCTATGTTACAGTAAATGTTACAGTAAATGTTACAATAAATGTTACAATAAATGTTACAATAAATAATACAATAAATAATACAATAAATAATACATATCATCTATGAGACTTATCGATACTTGAATGCGATATAAACCTAAACATTTATATAAGTTAATGCGTGAACGTTATAACGAATGTGTAAATGCGATAATGTGTGAATGAGTAAATCTTGAATAATCGATTGCTTGAGCTGAGGTCGGTGACCACGTGTAACTGAATAACAGAATGTGCTAATGCGTGAATGTGTTAATGCGTGAATGTGTTAGTGAATGCGAGAATGCGGGAATGCAAATATTTGAATGTGAGAACGTGTGAATGCGTTTGCTCTACCCCTCTGCAATTGGCCGTGCTAGCGTCGCAGGCCGTGTCTCCGATGGAGCCAGGCAGAATGTGTTAGTGAAATTTGAAATCTAGAAGAATGTTATTATTTGAATATGACAAAGAAGCAAGAAATACAGCTGTTTGAAGAAAAGAAGGTTCGCACCGTATGGGATGACGAGCAAGAGAAATGGTACTTTTCGATAGTAGATGTATGCGGGGTGTTGACAGATAGCCCTAATCCTCGTAACTATTGGAAAGTCTTGAAGCATAGACTTCTAAAGGAAGGAAATGAAACGGTTACAAATTGTAACCAGTTGAAATTAAAATCCGAAGATGACAAAATGCGACTGACAGATGTGGCTGATACCGAGCAGCTTTTCCGTCTGATTCAATCCATCCCTTCTCCCAAAGCAGAACCTTTCAAGCTATGGATGGCACAGGTGGCAGCGCAGCGTCTCGACCAAATGCAAGACCCTGAATTGAACTTCGAACAGGCCTATGCCGACTATCGCCGACTGGGTTATTCCGACAAGTGGATCAATCAGCGGTTGAAGAGTATCGAGGTGCGCAAGGAATTGACAGACGAATGGAATCGTGCCGGAGTGACGGAAAACCAACAGTATGCCTCGCTGACAGATATCATCACTCAGGCTTGGAGCGGAAAGACCACACGGCAGTACAAGCAATTCAAAGGCCTGAAGAAAGAGAACTTGCGTGACAATATGACGAACATCGAGCTTGCTTTGAATATTTTGGCAGAAGCATCGGCAACAGAAATCAGCAAAGCCCAGAATCCAAAAGGATTCAAACAAAGTGCTATTGTGGCGCGCAAGGGCGGACAGATTGCCGGTGATGCCCGCATAAAACTGGAGGCCCAAACGGGTCGATCTGTCATATCTTCGGAGAAGGCCAGCGACTATCTGCTCCAAGAAAACACGGACGACAAAAACAACAAGTAACCCAGCTCCGTATATGCACCGCACAAGTACCGTATAAGTTCATCCGTAATAAACTCAAATCCAGATACCCCGACCGCCCCAATCATCCAAAACAGAAATATCTGTTGACGGTAAAGGGCGTGGCTCTATATAACGAATTAACTAAAGGAGGGTTGTGATTTAGTGTCGAAAAACATGACTTTTTTGGAATCAATTCCCAAAAAGTCATAACTTTTTTGGAGTTAATTCCAAAAAAGTTGTATATTTGCATCGTAAAACACACCTATATGAAGAAAACAACGCTTATAATACTTTTTACAATCATGACTTTATCAGGCTTCGCACAGGGGGATTGGTGTGGCTTTGAACGCTACAGGGCCGACAATGAACGCATCATCGCCAGCGGCGAATTCCCCGAAGTGGTGTTCATGGGGAACTCCATCACAGAATACTGGGCGCTCTACCACCCCGACTTCTTCAAGAAGCACAACTTCTGCGGCAGAGGCATCGGCGGACAGACGTCGACCCAGATGCTGGCACGTTTCACAGCCGACGTCATTAACCTGCATCCCAAGGCGGTGGTTATCATGGCCGGCACCAACGACGTGGCACACAACACCTACTGGGTGGAGCCCGACAAGGTGGTGGAGAACATCATAGCCATGTGCCAGCTGGCACGTGCCAACGACATCGTGCCGCTCATCGGCTCTATCCCACCCTGCGCCTCGTTTGCATGGAACCCCAGCATCAAGGACGCCGCCCAGACCATCGTCGACATCAACAAGCGCCTGCGCGACTACGCCGAAGCCAACGGCATCGTGTATGTGGATTACCACACGGCCCTCGCCGACAAACGGAACGGCCTGCCGAAGGAGCTCAGCGATGACGGCTGCCACCCCAAGCCCGACACATTCTACATCATGGAAAGACTGGTGCTGGAGAAAATTGAGAATTGAGAAATGCAACAATGTGTGAATGTGTAAATGCGTGAATGTGTGAATATACTTAACGATAATGAGCAATAAGATTTCCATACGATTCTATAAAGACCACAAGGTCCGCGCCATCTGGGACGAAAAACAAAACCAATGGTGGTTTTCGGTTCTTGATATTGTGGGTGCCATCAATGAGCAAGATAACCATGAGAAGAACCGCAACTACTGGAAATATCTCAAGGCTAAATTAAAGAAAGAGCAAAACGAGGTGGTGAGTAGCACTACCCAACTGAAACTCACTGCCGCCGACGGAAAGAAGTATAACACCGACGTAATCAGCCAATCAGGTGTGGAAAAACTGGCAAAAGCTATACCTAACAGCCAGGCAATGGCTTTCCTCGATTGGTTTAAATACAGCGACAACACCATCGACGGACGCAGCCGCAAAAAGGCCTACACCCTCTGGGAGAGCAACCTTGTGGCAAGCAGGGATGTGGGCAAAGTGAAATCGCTGCAGCAGATTCATGCCTACCTTTTCGGTGGCCTCTACGATTTCGCGGGCAAGATACGCACCAAGACAATCTCGAAGGGTAACACCATGTTCTGTCTGGCAGAACATTTGCATGGTTATCTCAAGACCGTTGAGGCAATGCCAGAATCCTCATTCGACGAGATTGTCGATAAGTATGTAGAGATGAATGCCGCACATCCTTTCATGGAAGGCAACGGCCGCTCGACGCGCATCTGGCTCGATATGATTTTCAAGAAACGCATGAAGATGTGCGTAGATTGGAGTAAGATAGACAAACGAGAATACCTCGATGCCATGATTGCAAGTCATACCGACAGCAGCCGTATCCGCGAACTGCTTCGTGGAGCCCTCACTGACCGCATAGACGACCGCGAAATCTTTATGAAAGGCATCGACTACTCATATTATTATGAGCAGGAAGAATAACGCTATGGAATATATCACTTATAAAAACCGGATTGCAGCCATGGAGAACGGCGAGGAGGTTGGGGAAGTGACGTTCGCTCCACAAGGTCGCGGGCTACAATATTCCGAAAGGGATGGCGTGTATGTCATCAACCATACGTATGTGGACGACCGCTACCGCGGGCAGGGGATTGCGGCGGAACTGGTGCGAAGGGCGGTAGAAACCATCGAAAGTCGAGGCGGCAGGGTGGAGGCGACTTGCTCGTATGCGCTGCTATGGCTCGCAAAGAATCGCGGATGCGAAACCACCAGTCCGTTGTGTTGTCCGATAAGGTAGAAAGCAATGCGGCCCGCAGCATCGCTGCGGGCCGCATTCTTTTTGTATGGACAGGGATTACACTTCCCAGGTGTCGCCGCTGTTGAGCAGGTCGTCCATGCATTTGTATTTGCCGTTGGCCATCTGCTCGTCCATCTGCTCCTCGTAGAGCTGGGTGTAGCTGACCTTCTTGACGTTGCGGATGACGCCGAGGGCGACGGGCAGGCCGGCCGCAGGACCCATGTGGGCCAGCATCATGTGGATGCCAGTGTCCTCGGTGGTCTCGTCGTGGACCATGATATCGTCCAGCGTGATGCCGTTCTCGCCGATGGTAACCACTTCGAGCTGGCGGCCGTTGAAGCGCAGACCTTTCTCCTTGTTCTTGCCGAAGAGCATGGGCTTGCCGTGCTCGAGCACGATGGTGCGGTCGTCGCGGACGGCGCGGTCGGTGATGGCGGCGTGCGTCTTGTCGTTGAAGATGACGCAGTTCTGCAGCACCTCGGTAACCGAGCAGCCGTCGTGCTGGGCGGCGCGGGTCATGCACTCGGTGGAAAGCTGCGGCACACAGTCGAGGGTGCGGGCGAAGAAGGTGCCCTGGGCACCCATCACGAGCTCACCGGGATTGAAGGGGTAGTCGATGGTGCCGTAGGGCGAGGTCTTTGTAACCTGGCCGAACTTGGTGGTGGGGCTGTACTGACCCTTGGTGAGACCGTAGATCTCGTTGTTGAAGATGGTGATGTTGAGGTCCTGGTTGCGGCGCACGGCGTGGATGAGGTGGTTGCCGCCGATGGCCATCGAGTCGCCGTCGCCCATGTTTACCCACACGCTGAGGGCGGGGTTGGCGAGTTTGACGCCGGTGGCGATGGCGCAGGCGCGACCGTGGATGCTGTGGAAGCCGTAGGTGTCGACATAGTAGGGGATACGGCTCGAGCAGCCGATACCGGAGACCATGCAGACGTTCTCTTTCTTGTAGCCCGTCTTGGGGAAGGTGGCCAGCAGGGCGGCGAGGATGGCGTGGTCGCCACAACCGGGGCACCACTTCACCATCTGGTCGCTCTGGAAATCAGCCTTGGTGTATTCTTTATCCGCTTTGGGAACAAAATGCTTTTCCATATTAATAATTTGTTAATTTGTTAATGTGTTAATTCGTTAGTCTGATTTACACATTTACGCATTCAATAGTCTGTTGAACTCGGCTTTCAGCTCGCCAACCTCGAAGGGCAGGCCCATAACTTTGTTGTACTGGGTCATGGGGCATTCGGGGAACTGGGTGCGCAGGTAGCCGCAGAACTGGCCGTTGTTCAGCTCGCACACCACGATCTTCTTGTAGCGGCGCAGGATGTCGCCGGTGTTCTTCGGCAGCGGGCAGATGTAGTTGAAGTGGGTGTAGGCCACCTTCTTGCCTTCATTGTTCATCTCTTCGACGGCGAGGGTGAGCGCACCGGCGGTGCCGCCCCAACCCACGACGAGCAGGTCGGCATCTGGATTGCCGGTCACCTCCTGGTCGGGGATATAGTTGGCCACGCGGTTCACCTTCTCCTGACGGTTGCGGGTCATGAGGGCGTGGTTCTCGGGGTCGGTGCTCAGAGGACCGTCGGGGCACTTTTCGAGGCCGCCCACGCGGTGGCTGAGGCCTTCCATGCCGGGCAGGGCCCATTCGCGGGCGAACTTCTCCTCGTCGCGGCGGAACGGACGGTAGTTCGGGTCGTTCTCCTTGGCCAGGCGCGGTTTGATTTCAGGCATGTCCTTCATCGAAGGAATCTTGAACAGCTGGCTTCCGTTGCCAAGGTAACCGTCGGTGAGCAGGACCACGGGGGTCATGTGCTCGAGGGCTATCTTGGCGGCGTTGAAGGCCCAGTAGAAGCAGTTGGCGCTGCTTGAGGCGCCAACCACCACCAGCGGAGCTTCGCCGTTGCGGCCGTAGAGGGCCTGGCCGAGGTCGCTCTGCTCGGTCTTGGTGGGCAGACCCGTCGAGGGGCCGCCGCGCTGCACGTCGACGACGACGAGCGGCAGCTCGGTCATCACAGCAAGTCCGAGAGCTTCGCTCTTCAGCGAGAGGCCGGGGCCGGAAGTGGAGGTGCAGGCCAGTGCGCCGGCATAGCTGGCGCCGATGGCGGAGCAGACACCGGCGATTTCGTCCTCAGCCTGGAACACACGGGCACCGAGGCTCTTGTGCTTGGCCAGTTCGACCATGACGTCGGTGGCGGGGGGGATGGGGAAGGAGCCGAGGAAGAGGCGGCGGCCGCTCTTCTCCGAGGCAGCGAGGAGACCCCAGGCAGTGGCCACGTTACCGGTGATATTGCGGTAGCGGCCATGCTCCATCTTGTCGGCTTTGGCGACTTCGAAGATGTGCGAATGCATAACCTCCAGTTTGTCGGCATATTCATAACCCTCGGTCAGAACGGCCTTGTTGAGGGCCACGACGGCGGGTTTCTTGGCGAACTTGCGCTCCAGATAGGCAAATGTCTGGTCGAGGGTCTTGTGGGTAGCATAGAAGATGATACCGAGGGCGAACATGTTACGGCTCTTGTCGGCGGTCTTCTTGTCGACGCCCTGTGCATCTCCAATCTTCTCGGTGAACGAGGTGACGGGGGCCTTGATGATGGTGTAGGCGCGCTCCAGCTCGTCGGTGAAGGGGTTCTCCGTGTAACCGGCCTTCTCCATGGCCTCGTCGGTGAAGGTGTCGATATCGACGATGACGGTGGCACCCTTCTTGGCCCACTTCAGCTGCGACTTGAAGGCAGCGGGGTTCATGGCCACAAGGATGTCGCATTTGTCGCCCGAAGAGTAGATGTGGTTACCTACATGCACCTGATAGCCGCTCACGCCGGCTATGGTGTTGTGCGGCGCACGGATTTCAGCGGGGTAGTCGGGGAACGTGGCAATGTCGTTTCCGGTCAGAGCCGATGCGTCGCTGAACAGCGTACCGCTGAGCTGCATGCCGTCACCCGAGTCGCCAGCAAATCGGACAACAAGGTCCTCTTTATTAACAATCTGATTTTCTGACATGTTGTTATTTTTTAATTCTTAAATTTTCCAAATTTGAACATGCAAATGTACAAAATAAAATCAACCCCGCAAAATTTATTTATCCACTCGCGAGGTTGATAACTTTAAGTTGTTATAAATCAGTGTTATATAATGTTAAAATTCATGTAACTGCAAGAACGCCAGTAGGTTGACCCCACCTTCGCCTGATCAACGCCTGATCAACGCCTGATCAACGCCTGCCTATTTATACCCCCGAATTATCATTTTTCGGATCGTTACACCTCCATCCGAGACGATGCGGACGAAGTAGGCGCCTGGCGATAGTGATAAATGAGGTATGATGAATGTTGAATTGGCTTGTGTTGAGGGAATTACAATGCGTCCGGTGGCGTCGATCACTGTTATCAACGATGGCTGTCCGACGTTAACGGTGACATCGCCGTCCGAGGGGTTGGGGTAGATGGATATTGATTGAATGCTTGGTTGTGTGATTGCTTGCGTGGTATCGCCTACCCACTGGAACAGGGCGACGATGGCGGTGTCGGAGGTGACGAGGATGTTGCGCGGCGTTTCCGTGGGGCCGTCGCTCCAGCCGAGGAACTCCCAGTGGCCGCCAAAGGCCGCAGTGTCAGCCAGATGGTAGCCTATCTCCACCATGCTGCTGTCGGCATAGAGGCCGCTGCCGTACATTTCGGCGGCACCCTCTACATTTGCCGTCACGCTGACCGTCCGCCAGACGGTGTCGGGCACTGTATGCGTGGTGTCTACGACGAGTGTGATGCTTACGCTGTCGATGAAGATGCTGCAGTGCGGGCCGCGGTGTACGAAAGCCAGGTGTATTCGTTGGCCGGCAAAGCTGTTGAGCACAGCCTCGTAGAGGCGGCTGTCGTTGATGTTGTCGCCTATATAGAGGTGGCCGCTGAAGAGCACATGGCTGAACGATGAGGTGTCGGTGGCGTCGCCGGTGGAGACCAGCACATCGAGTTCGGCGGAATAGAGGTATCCGTCTTGATGCGTATAGGGAGCACGGAGGCGGTAGCGCAGGGTGGCGCAGTCGGGTGTGTCGGGCATTTGGATGGCGGGGCTTATCAGCCAGTTGTTGGCATCATAGCCGCTGTACGATTGGCCGCTGTGCATGCCGCTCTGGTAGCTGTACCACCATTCGCTGTTGTTGGTAGGTGTAAAGTTGTACGACCGCCAGCATCCGAGGCCCGAGGTGTAGAGCCAGTTTTCACTCCATGGTAGTGTGTTTACATCGGAGCAGCTCTGCACGTCGAGGGTTGTGGTGGCGCTGTCGGTGCCATAGGCAGTGGTAACGACCAGGCTGATGGTGTCGGTACCGGCAGCGGTGTAGAGGATATGCAGGCTGTCGTTGTTTACGGTTAGAGTGGCAAGTCCGGCGGTGGCCATGGTGGAGTGCCAGGTGCAGCTAAGACCAGTGTTTGTGCCTTCTACAAGCTCGGCGCGTACCAAGGTCGGCTCGCCGCTATGTGCCACCGAGGGTTTGGCAATCCTTATCTGGGGAAGCCTAAGGTTAATTATCTGCACGTCGTCGATGCGCAGCGCTCGGGCGTCGTATTGGTAGAAGGTGGCTGTGGGGTGGTTGACGAAAGCCACATGTATGGTCTGTCCGGCGTATGCCCCCAGGCCGGCGCGCCCTATGTTCCATTCAGCTATGGCGGTGCTGAGCACATTGTCGAAGGTGAAGAGTGTGTCGTACTGCGAGTAGTCGGTGTAGTCGCCTGTGGTGGCCAGCACATAGTATCGCATGGCCGTGTTGTAGCTTTCGGCCGCGGCTTTCCATTCTAGCACGAGGCTGTCGTCGGCCCAGCTGGGCACAGCGATGGCGCGTGACACGATGCGGGCGTCGACGGCAGGGTTGTACCAGTAGGAGCGCCCTGTGCCGAGGTATTCCTGCCACGAGCAGTTGGCATCCTGGTACCATAGATTGAGGTTGCCACCGCTGAAGTCGTCGACCACGCATGGCGCCTGCAGTGTATCCCAGGCTGTCACCACCGTCACAGCCGTTGCGCTGTCGGCACCATAGTCGTTGGCACCTATCACGCTTATAGTGTCAATGCCGGTGGTTGTGTAGGTGAGGCTTAGCAGCGGTGATGTTTGGGTTACGGTGGTGCCCAGCAACGTAGAGTGCCACTGGTATACCATCGTCGTCGAGTCGCCGTGGGTGATGAGTACCGTAGCGGTGGCGGCGCCGTCGGTGAAAGCGTGCCGCGGGGCTTCAAGAACAATGATGGGATAGTTGTGGCTACGCACTATGATGCTGTCAATCTGTATGACGTCGTAGTTGTGAGGCTTGTCGAAGGCTATGCGCACACGCTGCCCGGCATAGGCTCTGAGGCTGATGCTTTGCCAGGCGAAAGTGCTTCCCGAGGTTATCGGGCCGTTGTACAGCACACTGTCGTAGGTGCCATAGGTGCCGGTGGTAAGCAGCACACTGTAATCCGAGTTACCACGTGTTTTGTAGTCGAGGGTGAGTGTGGTATCCATCGGAAGCTGCATCGTCGGTAGGGCTATGGTGCCTTGAGTGGAAAGGTCGCCCCATGCCGACAGCACATTATGGTTGACGGTATAATTATTGGTAATGGTCCAATCCTGTGCATCGGCTGTGTACCAGCAGCCCCTGTCGTTGAAATCGGCCTGCCACGGGAACTGGTCGACAGGTTCGCAAATAGTAATTATTGTTGTATCGCTAGTGCTGCCATAGGCGTTGGTGGCGGTAACTATGATGGTGTCGACGCCGCCTGAGAGATAGACTATATGCAGGTTGCCGTCGTGGCCATTGCCTATGGTGTCGGCATGGCCTAAGGCGAGTGTCCAGTTGTAGGCGAGCCCTGTGGTTGAACCCTCAGATATTGTGGCGGTGAAGGTGTTTGTGTCGCCGACATAGACATGGTCGGGGATGTTGTGGGTGATAACGGGGTCGGCGGCGTAGCGTACCTCCACGTCGTCGAGGTATATGTCGTGGTTGGTTGCAGTCGACGACGTCCAGTGCTCGAAGATGAAGTGGCCTGTTTGTCCGGCTAGATTACTGAGCGGAACGATTATCTGCCTGTAGGTGTTCCAACCTATAACGGTGTCTATAAGCAGAGTCTCGGCGTTGGAGCTATCCAAGGCGAAGTATACGGAGAGGTGGGCGTCGGTGTTATTATAGGTATTTCTGGTTTGGAATATCAGCGACAGGTAGGCAATATCGGCGGCCGAGGGCATCACAAATGTGTTCGACAGCAAGCGGTTGTGATCGGTCGCCGGGTTCGTTTTGGAACGCATATAGCAACTGCCATCGTAGCTAATGCTGGGGTATCGGTGCACGTACCAGCGGTTGCTGGAGGGCAGCGTCCAGCAGTCGGTGCCGTTCTCGAAGTCGTCGCGCCAGGGGTAGGTCGACGCTGTGGCGCAGTCTTTGACCAGCACCACCAATGTGTCGGTCCTGTCGCCGTATTGCAGGGTGATGGTGTCGAGGCCGGAAGTGGCATAGACGATGTCGACCACACGGCTGTCGGGCCGGACAATCATAGAGGCCTCGTTGTTGTCATGCTTGGAGGAATTCCAGAAGAAAGGTGTCGCAATGGTGTCGACTCCGACATAAAGTGCCCTGAGTTCGGTGCTCTCACCCACCATGGGGTGTTGTGGGGCATATATGCGGGCCAGAGTGTCGGCGGTACCTATGCGCACATTGTCGATATAGGCGGTACCGAAGCAGAAGCCGTGACGTGCGAAAGCCACGCGCACACGGTGGCCGCTGTAGCCTTCGAGGGTGAGGCAGTAGGTCTTGTAGCTTGGCATCAGCCCCTCAATTGTCATCAACTTGGTCCATACAGCGGCTGAGGTGTCGATGGCGTCAGTCGAGTCGCACACTGCCACCATTACGTCGATAACCGGCGTGTCGTATCGGTTGGTCGATTGCAGCGAGCGGTAATCCCACAAAACTGGCACGTTGGCACCCCATGCAGGCAGCGGTATTGGCGGCGAGATGAGCCATGAGTCGGCAGTGTAGGCGGGGTTGTCGATGGCGTTGCTGTACATATATCCGTTGCCGCTTAAGGTGTGGCGCTCCCAGTTCGATATCTGGTCGGCTCGCAGCGTGATATTCCAGCTGGCAGCAGCCGTGGCGTTGTCGAAGTCGGATATCCAAGGCAGGCTGTTAACACTGCCGTTGGCGGTGGTGAATGAGAACTCGCGTACGCGGTAGCTCTCGCTGCCGTCGGCGCACATCGTCTGTAGTGTGCCGCTATAGGTGGTGGCTCCATTGAGCATGCCGGTGACGCAGATAAAGGTGTCGGTGAGGATGGTGTAGATGCCAGCTTCGGCAATCGTCAGGTAGTAGCCAGCGCCCGCCACCGCAGGCCAACTAAGTACTGTGCTGTCGGGATTGTTGCTCACCACGGTGATATCGCCAGGGTAGGGGCAGGGTGAGGCGTCGGGCTCGAGTGTGTACCAGCGACCTTTCTCGGGCCACGACTCCGCGGTGTTGTAAAGCGAGCAGGTGGTGTTGAATCGCACCGCCTCGTGGGTGGCAAAGTCGATGTAGATGATATCCCTGTTATTGTTGTTCACCGTCGCCGACACACCGTTCTGCAGGCGCACGGAAGAGGCGGTATGTACCGCCCCGGAATCGGCCTCGCCATACACCACCCGAAAGCCACCAGTCTCGAACAGCTGCACCTGGAAGCACACATACAGCGAGTCGCCGCCGGAATTGTAGTCTTTCATCCGCGTCTCCACCACCCGCACACGGTTCCCCGCGGTGCCCAGCAGCGCCATACGCGTATAGCAGTTGTCGTCGAATCGGCCCCTCCAGCCGAAGGGCTCTATCTTCGGACCGTTGCTCTGGTTCAAGGCGTTCGAATAACCGCCGCTCGCCGGCACCGGCGTACTCCCCAGCCGCACCGTGCCGTTGATGTTGGTCGAAAACTGGCTGTAGGTCGCCACGCCCAGAGTGAAGTCGAATCCGATGTCTCTCACCCCCGAACATGCCGACATGTTGAACCCACTGGCGATAATCACCGTGTCCACACCGTCGATGTCGTACCACAGCGTTGTGTCTACACCCGTGGAGAATCCCCACGAGTCGATAATCATTTGTGCTTTCATTCCGACGGTCGGCAGCAGCAGTGTCGCCGCCAGCAGGAGAGTCTTGAGGAAATGTCTGGTGACCATTCTTTTATTCTGTAATTATTTTTCTTTTTTCTTCTTTCTCATTTTCACTGCAGTGCAGTGGTAGATACCCGTCTTGCGGTCGTAGTCGATGGTCACGGCATAGCCGCGGTGGACCATCCTGTCGCTCCATTCCAGCACGGCGTCGACGCTGGTGGTCTCCAGCGTGAGGGTGTCTGCCATACTGTCATCGTCCTCGGTGCCGGCCAGCGGCTGCAGGGTGGCCTTGAGACCCAGGTGGGCGTCGCCCACCATCTGCACTATGAGCGTCATCTCTTCGCGAAGCGAAGCATTCTCATATAGTGTGGATTCGTCGCCTACCACATACTCCAGTGTCATGGTGCTTTCCTCGGCCAGAGGGAATTCTTTGTTTGCCGAAGCGTCGGCCCCGGAAGGTTCGGTGCTCTTGCTGTGGAGTTTGTTTGCGGTGCGCGGGGTTTGCGGAAGACCTTTGTCTCCGCTGAACGTGATTTCACGCCCCAGGTCCAACTCATCGTTAGCCTTCGGCTGCCAGTCTTGAGACACATGGACGTTCGAGGCCGATGTTCCGGGATAGACACCAAGCGGTGCGACCGGGTAAAGTTGGGAACAGGAGGCGGCTACCAATGCCGCGAGGAATATATATGGAAGTGCTTTCTTCATTTTGTGAGTAGTTCTAGGTGGTGGAGCAGGATGCTGCGGTATTCGCTGTTGGTACGGGTGTCGACGATGCAGAGTTTGCGGTCGCGATAGGAGAGGAATAAGAAACGTCCTTCGGCGCCGTAGGGCATCGAGAGGATGGCATCACCTCCGTCGGCCAGCAGGGCGGCGCGGCGCGGGTCGGGGGAGGGGAGGTCAAATTCGGCCTGCATCCAGCTCCATCCCGCCGTGTCGAGGGCTTCGACGGTGGTGACGTCCACCTTCGTCGAGTCGTCGAATGGGTAGTTTTTCACAAAACCCACTCGCACCCCCTCTTGGCCGGAGTAGCGCTTGTAGAGTTCGCCCACCCCGTGGGGCCCCGTGAGGCGCCACACGGCCAGGGCGGCCAGCGCAAGGGCCGTCAGGAGAAGGGTTATTTTCAGCAGGCGTTTCATCTATGGTTTACGGTTTACAGTTTACGGTTTACAGTTTACGGTTTACAGTTTACGGTTTACTGTTGTGGGTTTACTGTTGTGGGTTGCTCATTCTTTATTTAGTAACATGTTGGCACAGAGGAGTACAGCTTCTTTTTCGCCGTTCTGGTTGCAGGCCACTTGGGGGCCGTTGTCGTGGAGCCCTGCGGCGGTGGGGATTCCTGCCGTCAGCAACAGGGCCGCCGTGCCGGCCAGCACCCACCAGCGTCGGCGGCCGCCCACTTCGCCGTGCAGGCGGGTGAGGTGCGCCGAGTCCTCGCGCCTACGGCGCTCGGCCTCACCTTGGAGCAGGGTGGTGATCTCTTGTTCTGTCATATTTCTTGGCTCTTTTGTTTCATCTTTTTCACTATGCGCCAGCGGATCTGGACCACACTTCGGCTCTTTATACCCAGCTCGCGCGCTATGTCGTCGGCCTCGTAGCCGTCGAGGGTCATCTCCATCACCTTCCGTTCGTGAGCGGTGAGGTCGGTGGCCAGCTCGGCAATCCGCTCGCGGGCATCGGCCTGAGGCGCGTCAGCGAGGGGCATCTGCTCGTCGAGCCTCACCGTCTCCACCCGTTTCCGGCGGTACTGGTGCTGCACGACGCTGCGGCAGTGGAACCGCACCCACGCCCGTTCCTCTTCGGGAGTCGCACCCTCGCGCAGCCGGTGCCGGTAGTGCCACAGCGCGGCCAGGACCTCCTGCACCAGGTCGTCGCATTCCACCGCGCCGCCCGTGGCATGCCACAGGCATATGGCACGAATCATGCGACGATGACGCTGCACCATTGCATCGAACTCGCTGTATCTGTTTTTGTTGTCCGTTTTGCTGACTTGTTATATGCTGTGGCAAAGATACTCATTTTTTCGTTTGCCGTCGCCTAAGTTGCTCCGGCTGATATACTAATAACCGCTTTTTGCCCGAAAGTCTACATCCCCCCTCGAAAATTAACGTTTTTTTAACAAAACATTGCTGGACCCCCTGTAATTTATATATTGAATATATCCGCCGCTCCGCCCAAATGGAGTGTTAATGGTTATAGGTAAATATATTGTAGATGCGCAAATGGGAATGTTACTTCACATTTCCCAGCAGTTCTTTCGCGAAAGATGACTCAATACAGCAATCCTACCATCCACAACGGGAGTTTTTTGCCAACAGGATACTCCATACGGTCGGCAAATATATAGGAGTTAGGAACGTCGGCCACTTGGTCAAAGGTTTTATCCTGGCCGCCTACTTCAAAAGTCGACCTGCCATCAACGATGAAATCGCCCTGTGCTTTCCCGTATTCAACCGTGTGTCCATAACTCAACTGGTTCACAACAAAACATTCTCGTATGGTACCGATCTTCCCCTGTTGTCCAAGTGCATAGAAAAGATTAGGATTATGTAAATATATCTTATCAGGTTTCTGCATACGGGTAACTGATTTGTTGTCGGAATAGAGAAGATGTAGCAGTTCGGCACGTTGCAGATTGCTGAGATAACTGAGAACGGTTTGTTTGTTGAGTTCAAGATAGGCCGACAGTTTGGCTATGTTGACCTCATAGGGCACATTGTCGGCAAGGTAGAGCAGCAAAGCCTTGATACGACGGGTATAGGCTGGATCAATGCCACAGAACTGCGTAAGCTCTTGTTCGACGATAAAGTTGATGACATTCTCAATACGGCTATAGTATTCCACCTCATTACCATCGTAAAATGGATAATACCCCACACGTAGATACTCCTCGAACAATGGCTGAGGATGGCAGGCGGTATTTACCTCTACACAAATATCATCCGAAGAAGAAAGTATCTCTTCCAAAGAATGGGAGGGAAGATCAATGTTTTTGTAGAAATGCAAAAACTCCCGGAACGAAAGCCCCTCCATAGTATAGCTGAGTACACGGCGTGATAGATCGGCGTCGGCATTGAGAATCTGTATCAGCGATGAGCCACTGAAGGTGATCCGCAAATCAGGATAGAGATCGATTATTTCTTTGATTTCACGGCTCCATGTGGGGTATTTGTGAACCTCGTCAAGAAACAGGTGACGACCTCCCATCATGTGGAAGCGCTCGGCGAGTTCGAGCAAGGTGTGCTTGGAAAAATACATACTGTCGAGCACACAATATAATGCTTCGCCAGGTTGGATGCCATATGTATTCTTGATATATTGACGGATAAGTGTCGTTTTACCAACGCCTCGAGAACCCCGAATGGCTACAAGTTGTTTTTCCCATGCGATTGTATGCATTGTTTCCCGCACAATGTCCAGGGTAACTTGTGAGATTAATGCACGGTGTTTTTGAAATAATGTCTCCATTTTTGTTCTTTAAATCCGGTGCAAAAATACAAAAAGTTACTGAACTAACCAAATTTTTATTCATTATGGTTAGTCTGGTAACCATTCCTGGGCGCTCCTTTAGACCTCAAAAACGATGAAATAACACCTCGTTCGGAAGCTTACCTTTCTATCTTGGCTAGTGTGTATCTTACTTTCAAGATTATAGATGTTTTCTGTTTCCCACACATACACCAATTGCAAATTATTTAATAATTGTGTATAAAATTAAATATGAAATTATAATCAAAAACGTAACAAAAAAGAAAAAGTGAACATCGAAAACTCGATGTTCACTTCAGTACCTTGGGAGGAACTCTGAAAAGAATGTCTCATTATTGACCCACAGCAAAGATGTAACGCCAATTTTCTCTGTGCAAAACAGCCCTCCCCCAAGCGATGGAGGTGCTGATGGAAACAAACCTCTGTCAGGAGCAAAAACTTTTTGCCGTCTCGCAAAAAGATCGTATCTTTGCGGCTCGAAAAATGAACCGATTGCTGCGATATATTGCATCTTTTGTGCTGTTGGTGAGCTATTTACCAATGGTAGTGCTGTCGTCGCTGCATGTGCATCATGAGACGATTGATGCCCACGACGACTGTCTGCAATGCGTCGGTCACATTGAAGAGGGTCATCATCACGAACACGACTGCCTGTTTTGCAACTTCCTCGGCCAGAGCTATCTTGCGCAGGACGAGGAACAACAGGCCACTATATTCCCCGCATCGGAGTGCATCTGCATGCCGACACAGCTGCTGGTGAAGCAACTCCATCATGGGGTAGTACAGTTGCGGGCACCGCCGGTGGTGTAGTATCCTTCCAGCCCCATAATTTATTTTTTCCTGTATTTCTAGCATTCTTAAGAATAGTTAGAGTATATCATTTAGTAATACATCAATGAAAAAGATAATCCTCATAATCATAACATTATTGCCGATGATGGCCGTGGCGCAAAGCCATCACGACACAATACGGTTGCGCCAGGTGGTGGTGACGGCCACGCAGCATGCCACCACTCGCAGCGAAGCCCCCACCGCCGTGGGCGTCATCGACGGCGGACAGATGGAGGCCGTCAGTGCTGTCAACCTCGGTCAGGCCTTGAATTTCAGCACAGGCCTGCGGGTGGAGAACACCTGCCAGAACTGCGGCACCAACGAGGTGCGCATCAACGGCCTCGGCCAGGCCTACTCACAGATACTTATCGACAGTCGTCCGTTGAACAACGCGCTGGCGGGCGTCTACCTGCTCGACCAGCTGCCTACGGCCTTGATTGACCGCATCGAGGTGCTGCGAGGCGGAGGTTCGGCACTCTATGGCAGCAACGCCATCGCCGGTGTCATCAACGTCATCACCCACGAGCCGCGCACGAAC
>CAJOFL010000008.1:41546-88009 GCA_905233895.1 uncultured Bacteroidales bacterium
CTCAAGGCGCGGACATTGCCGTTTTCGGACACAACCGCCACCGCGACTCCTACGACCGCAATGGCGACGGATACTCGGAGATAGGTCTGCTCAAAGGCCACATGGTGGGCTTCCGCGGATACCTGCGCACTTCCGACTACTCGAAACTTAACCTCGAATACCACAACATACACGACTACCGCCGCGGCGGCGACCGTTTCGATCTGCCGTCGCCCATGGCGCACATCTCCGAGGGGGGCGAACACGACATCAACTGTGCGAACCTCAAATGGGACTGGTTGCCCGCCAGCGGTATGCGACATGCATCGCTCTTCGCCTCGATGCAGCATGTCGACCGCCAGAGCTACTATGGCGAACGCGACGACAGCGAGCCTTTCGGCACCGCCTACGGCTACACGCAGGACCTGACGCTCAACTATGGCACCCTCTACAGCCGCCATTTCGACACCCTCTGGTTCATGCCTGCAGAGCTAACCTTTGGCGCCGAGCACACCCTCGACCGCCTGCAGGACTACACGCTGGGAAGTTCCGATACGCTGCATCAGAACGTCGGTATCCTGAGCGCCTACCTGCAAAACGAATGGAAGAACATCCGCTGGAACATCCTCGTCGGCGCCCGCCTGGACAAGCACACCATGATTGACAATCCTGTCGTAAGCCCGCGCCTCAACTTGCGATATGCTCCTACCGACCACCTGACCTTCCGTGCGGGCTACGCCTCCGGCTTCCGCGCCCCGCAAGTCTATGACGAGGACCTCCACGTGGGTGCCGTAAACGGCGAACTTTACAAGATAACCAATGCTCCCGACCTCCGTATGGAACGGTCGCATTCGCTCACTGGCTCGGCCGACTACTGCTTCCACCTCGGCAGCCTTGAGGCCGACTTGCTGGTGGAGGGCTTCTACACGCGCATCAACGATGCCTTTGTCAATGAGTTGCTTTTCGACGACACCACCAGCTGCTATATGCACTACGAACGGCGCAATGCCGACGGTGCCGAAGTGATGGGCTTAAATGTCGAGTTGACACTCTCTCCCATAGAACAGATGCGCCTGCAACTTGGCGGCACCTGGCAGCGTAGCCTCTACACCGGACAGGGAAAGGAATGGAACGAAGGACAATATGAGCGCCACATGGAGCGTACGCCTGACCTCTATGCCTACCTCACCGCCATCTACACCCCTGTCAAACGCCTGCAGATCACCGCTACGGGCATCTTCACTGGCCCCATGCTGGTGTATCACCACATAGCCGACGAAGATGGTACAAAACATGGTGGCGAAGGTTATGTGGAGAAAGTTATCACCGACTCCTTCTTCGATCTCTCGCTCAAAGCCGCCTACAGCATCCCCTTTGGCGACCGCACCGAACTGGAACTCAGCGTCGGCATACAGAACATCTTCGACAGTTACCAGCGTGACCTCGACAGCGGCCCTGAACGCGACGCCGCCTACATCTACGGCCCATCGCTGCCACGAACACTCCTTTTCGGCGCCAAACTAAACATTTAACCAGCAGAACCCCCATCGCTGGAGGTGCAGTAAGTGAGCGTGTAGCTTACACCATAATGGTTGTCATTTCAAAGGTACTCCAAGAAATACAGCCATAGAATATCACATTGGTTGTTTTGTTTGGCAAAAGTGCCGATGTGGCTATTATTGTCAGAAAATTCCGTATTTTTGCAATATGAAAACCGATCAGCCCTACCAGCACCCGATGTTGCTAAATGCACAGAAAATCAGGGATAACGACATCGTTATCTTTGATAATGTCAGAGGATTGCCCCCGGATAAAGAGTTGTTTACCTCGCCCGATTACGTCATTTGTATCGTTCATCGCGGCTATATTGGAGTGACTTACGACGAATATCCTGATTCTGCTGAGGAACATACTGTGGTCGTCATTTTTCCAAACCATAGTCTCAGAGAGGTCAACAAAAACGACTATCTCGCCACGCTGGTGGTGGTCAACGCCTCGATGCTCGACGACCCGCTGCTGCGCATCATAGGTCAGCTGCGCTACCGCTACGAGCCCTGTCCCAGGGTGAAACTGGATCATAAGGAATATGAGGTCATCATGCATCTGGTGGGCGTGATGCGCGAGACGGCGGCCATCGACATCCCCGACAAGCGGCTGCTGCTCACCCGCCAGCTGGGGTTCTTCATGCGGCTGCTCAGTTACTACCGCACCGTCAAGTTAAACGAAACGCCCAACCTCAAGCGCGTCAGCATACAGTTCCAGAACAACCTGGCGCAGCACTTCCGCGACCACCGCGATGTGGGCTTCTATGCCGCACAGGCCTGCCTGTCGCCCAAACACTTCAGCACTGTTATCCACCATGAAACTGGCCACACCGCTGCCTGGTGGATACACTCCCATGTGGTGGCCGAAGCGAAAGCCCTGCTGCAGCTGCGGCGCGACCTCAACATCCAGACCGTTGCCGACATGTTGGGTTTTGCTGACCAGGCCACTTTCAGCCGCTACTTCCACCGCGAAACTGGACTTTATCCCACAGAATATCGAAACCAGAAATAGTTGATTACATTATTTCTTCGTGAAATCGAATGCCGAGCCGATGTTGTTTCTAACAGAATTACAAGAAAAGGTTCAACCCCAGATTTGGACTTGAACCTTTTCCCTTTGTACCCCGGGAGGGACTTGAACCCTCACGCCCTTGCGAGCAACAGATTTTGAGTCTATCGTGTCTACCATTCCACCACCAGGGCCTCTTTCAGTGTTTAGTGTTTAGCGTTTAGTTGGCTGCCGCCTTCTTTATCACTGACCACTACTCACTCTCAAAATCGGCTGCAAAAGTACATACTTTTTCCAACATGACAAAAAAAAGTTTTGCGGGTCGGATAAAAAAGTGTATCTTTGCACTCGAAATCAGAGGTTAAGATAAAGTAATTTTTTAATATAACAGACCCTAAATCAATACACTAATGAGCGATATGCGTTCTGACAAGGTGTTCATTTTTGCCGGTCGCGCCACCGAAAACCTGGCACGCCGCGTGGCGGAAATCTATGGTATCCCGCTGGGCAATTCGACGGTTTTCCAGTATGCTGACGGTGAGTTTCAGCCCTCGTATGAGGAGACTATCCGTGGCGGTATTGTGTTCATTATCCAGAGCACCCTGCCCCCGACGGACAACCTTTTCGAACTGCTGATGATGATTGACGCCGCTAAACGCGCCTCGGCACAGAAGATTGTGGCCGTGATTCCGTACTACGGCTTCGCCCGTCAGGACCGCAAGGACAAGCCCCATGTGCCTATCGCCTCGAAGCTTATCGCTGACATGATAAGTGTTGCAGGTGTCGACCGAGTCATCACCATGGACCTCCACGCCGATCAGATTCAGGGCTTCTTCAATATCCCTGTTGACCACCTCTACGGCTCTTCGCTGTTCATGCCTTACATCCGTGAGAAATTCGACATTGAGGATGTGATGTTTGCCAGCCCCGACATGGGTGGTAGCAAGCGCGCCGGAGTCTATGCCAAGACGCTCAACAACAGTTTTGTCATTTGCTATAAGCACCGCAACAAACCCAATGAAATTGGCGAGATGCGCCTTATCGGCGATGTGAAGGACAAGCATGTCATCCTGCTCGACGATATCATCGACACCGGCACAACTATCTGCAAGGCCGCCGGCATCATCAAAGAGAGCGGAGCTAAGAGTGTTCGTGCCATGATTACCCATCCCGTGCTCAGCGGCAACGCCATTGAGAAGGTGGAAGCCTCGGAGCTTGAGGAATTGGTAACCACCGACACTATCCCCCTGAAACGTGAGAGCAGCAAGATTCACGTCCTTAGCTGCGACTGGCTGCTGGCCGAAGCCATCCGCCGCGTGGTTAACTACGAGAGCCTTGACAATCTCTACGAAACCACCCTTCACCGCAAGGGTGTCATCCACCGTATGAACGACTTAAACAATGCTTGAATGTGTTAATGCGTAAATGCGTTAGTCGTTTGCGCAGTCGACATATTGACAATAAAATATTAACAAATTAACAAATTTACAACAATGAGAGTAGTATCAATGAGCGGTTCTCTTCGCGAGAACGTAGGGAAAAAGGATGCTAAGGCTCTGCGTCGCGACGCCAAGGTACCGTGCGTCATGTATGGCAAGGGCGAGCAGATTCTTTTCAGCGTCGACCAGACTGCCTTCCAGCGCATTCTGTTCAATCCGGAGCCTTGCTTCGTGAAAATCACCATTGGTGGCACCGACCACATGGCCATGCTGAAGGACATCGACTTCCACCCCGTGACCGAGATTGTCTATCACGCCGACTTCTATGAGCTGACCGACGACAAGCCCGTCGTGATGTCTATCCCCGTCCACACCACTGGCACCTCGAAGGGTGTCATGAAGGGCGGCAAGCTGGCTTACAAGCAGAAACGCCTCAATGTGAAGGCTCTTCCGGCCAACATGCCCAGTGAGGTGCTGCTCGACATCACCAACCTCGATGTCAACCAGCGCATCCGTGTGCAGGACATCGCCTGTGAGAACTACGCCATCCTCAACCCGAAGAGCGCTGAGGTGGTCAACGTCCTCAGCACCCGTGCCAGCGCCACTGCCGGCGAAGGTGAAGGTGAAGCCGCTGCCGAATAAGGCACTAAAAGCTGCAAAAAAAAACAACGAGTCGACAATCCAGCCGGCTCGTTGTTTTTATATCTCGTAGACTTGTAAACTCGTAGACTCCCTAAAGCTCTACTACGGTGATTCCCTCGCCGCCCAATTCCAGACGTTCTGGATGGAAGGAACGCACCTCGCGGGTGGCCTGCAACTGTTCGCGGATGAGCTGCTTAAGGATGCCGTAGCCTTTCCCGTGGAGGATGCGTACCTCGTGCTCGGAAAGGAGAATGGCGGTGTCGAGGAAGCGGCGCAGTTGCTCCAGAGCCTCCTCGGCGCGCTGGCCGCGCAGGTCGAGGGTGGGGTTGAACTGCTTGCGTCGTTCATTGATATCGTCGTAGATTGAGGCGAACGACTGGCCGGTGGCTTTCCTGGCGGTAGGAATCTTCTGCTTGGCAGTGGCCTGCAGCCGGTCGAGGGGGATGGTCATGCGCATGCTGTTACTCTCCACAACCGCTTTCTTTCCTTTGATTTCCACCACTTGGCCGTAGGTCTCTCCGCCGTCGATGCGCACTATGCTACCCACCAGAATGGGCAGCCCTTTTTCTCCTTCAGAACAAAATGAACTATCAGAAATACTTTGTCTTTTTTCTTTTTGTTCTTTGAGTTCTGATTGCGCTTTAATGTTTTGTTCGGTGGCTTCTGCAAGGCGGGCACGGGCCTGTTGGGTGGCCTCCTTCTCAGCCTTTGCACTCTTGATATCGCTGATGGTGCGCTCCACAGTACGGTTGGCTCCCTCCAAAATCTGCTGTGCCTCACGGCGCGCGCTGCCAATAATTTCATGGCGTCGCGACTGCAGGTTATCGTTCAATCGTTGGTATTTCTGTGTCACCTCGTTAAGGAACTCGTCGGCTACACGCAGTTCCTCCCGCTGGCGGGCAATCTCCTGCTTGTCGAGCTCTAGCTGTTGCAGCTGGTGTTCGAAGTTGAGCTGTTCGCGCCCTACCATCTCGCTTGCACGGTCGAGTACCTCCTTAGGGAAACCGATGCTCTCGGCAATCTCGAAGGCGAAACTGCTGCCAGGGTGACCCACGGCGAGGCGGTAGAGGGGGCGCATCTGGTCAGTGTCGAAAAGCATGGCTCCGTTAGCTACGCCTGATAGGCGGTCGGCCAGCAACTTGAGGTCGGCAAAGTGGGTGGTAACCACTCCGAATGCCTTTTTGGTGTGCAGTTGTTCGAGCACAGCCTCGGCGATTGCACAGCCAGAACGGGGCTCGGTTCCGCCACCCAGTTCATCGAGCAGAAATAGGGTGTCGTCATTGGCCGAAGCTAGCAACGCCTTCATGTTCTGCAGGTGCGAGGTATAGGTTGAGAGGTCGTTGTCGATTGATTGCTGGTCGCCAATGTCGATGAATATGGATCCGAAAAGACCGCATTCCGATGTTGGACGCAACGGTACTGGCATGCCGCATTGCAGCATGTATTGTATCAATCCCACAGCTTTGAGTAACACCGACTTGCCGCCGGCATTTGGGCCGGAGATAATGAGAATCCTAGAATCGCTGGTTTTGCCAGATAAGGCTAGATTGAACGGTACGACACCGTCTTTCTTCTGAAGATAAAGTATCGGGTGGCGGGCATCGAGCCAGTCGATGCGCGGTTCGGGATGCAGAATGGGAACTGCGGCGTTCAGCTCTGCCGCTACACGGGCTTTGGCCCGTAGGAAATCTATTCTCGCCAAGAAGCGGTAGGCTTCTTCAAGTTGTGGCAGCAGAGGACGCAGCCGGTCGCTGAATGTGAGGAGGATGCGTTGTATCTCGTGACGCTCGTCGAAGTCCAGCTCACGTAGGTCGTTGCCGAGTTCCACCACCTCGCTGGGTTCCACGAAGGCGGTGAGGCGGGTGGCGCTCTCGTCCTGAATGAGGCCACGAATCTTTCGGCGGTGGGTGGTAAGCAGTGGTATGACGGGGCGACCGTCGCGTATGGTCACTTCTGCTCCTTCTGGCGCCCATCCTTCGCGTTTGGCTCGGGCAAGGGCACTGTTGACCTGCGCATCCACTTCGGCGGCCTTGCGGGCTTTGGTGCGTCGGATTTCGGCAAGGGTGGGGGAGGCGTTGTCATAGAGTTCGCCGTGGTCGTCAATAAGCTTGCCGAGCAGCGAGTTGATGACGTTGAGTTGTGAACTCTTGCCACCGTAGCCCAACTCTACTTCGATGGCGAGGTTGCGCAGGGCTGTGTATTTCATCTTTTCCTCGGAGGTGAGGAAGTTATAGCACTCGCGGATGGTGCGCAGTGAAAGTTTGAGGTCGAAGAGAGCCTCGAGAGGTATGAATGTGTTGCCCAGATGCAGATGGACAAGTGTAGGGGTGAGGTCGATGAAATCCTGCTGTGGAAACTCAGTTTCCATAAGTACTATCTGGCGCATCTCCTCGGTGAGTTGCAGTTCGTGGAGGAGGGTATCGTAGTCTGTCGAGAAGGTCATCCTCTCCGCCATCTCGGCGGCGAGGGTGTTGGAGCAATGCTCACGGACCATCTGTCGGATGCGGTCGAATCCCAGTTTCTGTTCTATGTTGTTCATGGAGTAGTTAAGTAGACAGTAGTTAAGGCAAATGTCTCGTTAATCAAAGTCGAGATGGAGAGGCCAATGCTCACGGAAGGTGTCGAGCTTTTCTTTGTCGAGGGTGACGGTAACAAGTTGGTTAGACTCAGCTTGGGCTTCTGCCAATGGGAATCCTTTGTAGTCAATGAGGGCACTATTGCCGGTGTAGTTGCCTCCCACGCCATCTTTACCACATCGGTTGCAGCCTAATACATAACTAAGGTTTTCAATCGCGCGGGCCTTGAGTAGAGTTGTCCAAGCTTCGTGGCGGCTGCCTGGCCAATTGGCGCAAACGAGCAGGAGGTCATAATCAAGTGTTAAGTGTTCAGTGTTTAGTGTTGAGTTGCGGAGCCATTTTGGGAAGCGGAGGTCGTAGCAGACGGCGGGCTTGATGCGCCAACCTTTGTATTCGAACACCTCGCGCTGTGTGCCACGACTGATGATGTCGTACTCGCCGCTGACGCGGAAAGTGTGGGCTTTGTCGTAGTAACCGAACGTACCGTCGGGGTAGACCCAATGCAGGCGGTTGTAGCATTTGTCGCCGTCGCGTACAATCCATGTGCCGACAAAGAGTAGGTCGTACTGCTTGGCCGCCGCGCGCGCCCATTGCAAGGTGGGGCCTTCCTGCTCTTCGGCCAGTGCGGCCATGTGGTCGCCGAAGCCTGTGGTGAAGGTCTCGGGAACCACGAAGATGTCGCTCTTGGGTGCAGCGGCCAAAGCCGCCGCCACACGGCAGCGGTTGGCTTCCGGGTCACCCCAGATGATGTCCTGCTGGTAGAAGGTGATGTTCAGGTCGTTCATGTCTGGCGGCAGGCTTTAAGGTCTTTTTGCAGTTGTTCTTCGAGGGCTTCGGATGAAGAAAAACGCACGATGTCGCGTAAGCGGCGGATAAACTCAACAGTTACTGTCTGGCCGTAGAGATTGCCGTTGTAATCAATTAGATGCACTTCAAGTGCCGGATTGTCGACACCGAATGTGGGTACGGGCCCCAGATTCGCCATTCCTATATGGTTGCTCACCCTCACGGCATACACTCCCTCGCGGGGCAGCATCTTGCGAGTGGTGGAGAGATCTATGTTGGCGGTAGGGAATCCAATGGTATGTCCTACACCTCGACCGTGAAGCACCTTACCAGTGATGGAGTAGGGTCGGCCGAGAAGGGCGGCGGTGTCATCCACGCGGCCGTCGGCGAGCGACGAGCGGATGCGGCTTGAACTTACCGGATCACCGTCGAGTAGGAACGGCTCCCCATGAAGGTATTCGAAGCCAAGTTCGGTGGCTAACTGCGTCAGACGGTCGAAGTCGTCATTTTGCTTGCTACCGAATCGGCTATCATACCCAAGGAGCAGCGAGCGCATATTCAACTGGTTGTACATCAGGCGAGCCATCTGGCAGGCGGTCATCTGCGCCACTTCGGCGGTGAAGGGCAATACGGCTACATATTTCATGCCCGCCTCGAAGAGCAGCCGAAGGTGTTCTTCAGGGTCGTCGAGCCAGTATTCGCTATCTCTGCGACCTAACACAAAGGATGGGTGGGCCGTAAGAGTTACCGCTAAAGGTGAAAGGTGAGAGGTGGAAGGTGAAAGGTGGGAGAGCAGTTGCTGGTGGCCGCGATGCACTCCGTCGAAGACACCGACGGTAACGGCGGTCTCCTCGGGGATTGTATCTATTGGTCCGTTTATGTCGTAGAGTTGGAAGGTCATTTCAGGCGAAGGGTGGGGTAGAAGCTAAAGATGCAGCCGATGCTGTACTGTGTGCGATTTTCGGGAAGATAATGGTAGACGGTACCTTGCAGCCGCAACACGTAGTTTTGCCGCCAGGGGCGCCACTCGTATTCGGCCTTGAAGGTGAGCACTTGGGTGCGGTCGTAGGTGAGGTTACCGTCCATTGCAGATAGATTACTGTAGTGCCATTGGCCCAGCAGGGGAACGAAGTTGTGTCCTGTCCAGTAGCTGGCCGTCATAAGCAGTTTGTTCCAGAATAGGGTACGCACTTCGGGATAGAGGCCCCATCCGGTGGAGAACGGTATTGTGGGGTCGTCCTTCTGGTGGAACCACATAGCGCGGCAGGAAACTTCGAACATATTATTCTCGCCGAAGGGCTTGTTAAATCCCAATCCGGCGGAGGCGTTGAAGACGTTTTGCACAGGCATGTGCTGCGCCAATCCCTGTCCGCCTGTATGGCGGCCGAGGAAGTGCAACGGAATATAGAACTTCCAATCCTGCCAATAGAGATGCAGGTCGCCGCTCAGGCCGGCGATGAAGCGCTCCTGATACGGACTTTGGCTGAAGATGAACTCACGCCAGTCGACCCACAAGTCGGCCGTTACCCAGTTGTTGTCGTAGTACAACTCAACGCCGTTCTTGGGGTCGGCGGCATATTCCAGCTCGGAATTATAGAGCGGCAGCGGTAGCCGGTGGGTTGAGGGGTCGAGGGTACCAATCGTCAGGATGGGGCCTTGGGGAATATAGTATTGTACCTGCATCACTGGCACAACGTGCAGCGTAGTGGTGTTGCTGTCGCTGTAGGCAGGCATGATGCCGTAGGTCGAGCCGGCGGGATAGCCGTGTGCACCCCAGAAGTGGAGCCAGCTGGCTCCGACCGTTATGGATACTCCGTGGCTTATTTTCCACGTGAGGTTGGGAATCAGCCGGAAACCAGGAAGGGTGTAGCCGCAGACGCGGTCGCCGAAGTACTCGTTGTCGACGAAGAAACTTGCTCCGTCGAGGTTGAAGCGTATGCCTTTAGCCATTGGGGCATCCCAGTCGGCATCAAGGCTGTCGAGGGTTCGCTGGAAGGTACTGTCGGCAGCAGTTTGAGCACAGATAGGGCTTATAAGTCCTAAGAGGCATATAAGTCCTATGAGCCTAAACTTCATTTACCCAGAGCGTTGATGATGGCCTCCTCGATGGCGGCGCCACGAAGGTCGCGGGCGAGGATGGTGCCGTCGGGGGCGATGAGCATAATCTGCGGGATACCGTTCACGCCGTAGGTGTTGGTGGCGGTACGGGTGCTGTCGACCAACTGGGGATAGGTAATGTTAAGGTCTTTCATCACCTTCTCATGGGCGGCCTTGCGGGCGGCTGCGTCGCCGCGCTCCCACACGTTGAGGCCCACAATCACAAGGCCTTTCTTCTGGTATTTCTTCCACAGCGGCACGAGGTTGTCCTTAATCTCATTGCGGCAGGGGCGGCACCAGCTGGCGTAGAAGTCGACCAGTGCCAACTTGCCGTCAATCAGGTCGCTCAGCTTGCAGTCGACACCCTGGATGTCGGTGTAGTGCTTTCCAGCCGAGGTGGCGTCGATGGCCTTCAGCTGCTCGAGTTTGGCCTGTACGGTCTTATTGTTGGCAACAAAGGGAGTAGCCTCATTGACGATGCTGTCGAATTCGCGGTAGGTGAAGTCGCCTGTGGCCACGATATGCTCCATAGCCAGGATGGCTAGAATGTTGTCTTTGTTCTCATTGTAGAGTTTCCAGTTGGCTTCAAGTTCACGTGCATCGGCAATGGCCTCGATGCTGTCGTACTTGCGCTCAGCTTCGGCTCGCATTGCGGCGTCGGTAGCGCCGTAGTACATCTCGGCATATTGCTCCATCTCTTCAGCCAGATCGGTATTGTCCATGCTTTCGCGGGCGGCCATCAGGCGGTCGTTGAGAGGGGTGCCGCCGATGGTGAAGTTGTCGGTGAGCTCGATGGTGCCGGGCTCAACTAAGACAAAGGCGGTAAAGGGCGATTCGGGGCAGCCGATAACGGCGTACCAAGGCTCGTCGACGGTGCCTTTGAAGGTGAACTTGCCGTCGGTAAGGATGGTGCTGTCGACCGGACCGTTGTCGCTGTCGTAGACGTTCATGATGTATACCGTCTGACCCTCCAATTCGGGCATGTCGACGGTACCGTTGATGGTGAATTCGTTCTTGTTGCCGCAGGCGCAGAAAGCAGCCATGATGGCGGCAGCACAAAGGATTTGGGATATTTTCTTCATTGGTTTTTGATTTTTTTTCGCGTTGCAAAGGTACACCTTTTTTTTGAATTGGGTACAAAAATAAATTGGGAATCATAGGGCCAACTAGGAGTAACCTAGGGTATTCCTAGGTGTCTGGTAGCACTCCGGTGCGGCTTAATGCGGACTTGACACGGAGTCATCACGGACCTGATACGGACTTAATGAGGTCTTTCCCCTAATAATCAGCATCTTGGTGTTGCCCTTTCGGGATACTGGATGCGTGAAAATAATTGATGTTTGCAATAGGCTGTATTATAGGTGGTTGTAGAAGTAGGAAGGGGTTGAGGGAAACTTTTTTCGCTGTTGTTTGGAAAAAAGTCGTATCTTTGCAAATTAATTTATTTCGCTGTAATAATATATATGCTATGTATACAGACACTTCTAAATTCATCGGCGAAGGCCTGACTTACGACGACGTACTGCTCGTTCCCGCTTACTCTGAGGTGCTTCCTCGCGAGGTTACGGTCGCATCGCGCTTCTCGAAGCGCATCACGCTCAACACCCCGTTGGTGTCGGCTGCTATGGACACTGTGACTGAGGCCGCAATGGCTATCGGAATGGCCCAGGAGGGCGGTATCGGCGTGTTGCACAAGAATATGAGCATCGAGCGTCAGGCAAACGAGGTGCGCAAGGTGAAGCGTGCCGAGAACGGTATGATTATCGACCCCATCACTTTGACTAAGGACGCCAAGGTGAAGGACGCACTGCACCTGATGGAGGAGTACGGCATCGGTGGTATCCCCATTGTGGACGACAACCGTATGCTTATCGGAATGGTGACTAACCGTGACCTGCGCTTCGAGCGCGATATGGACCGCCCCTTGAGTGAGATTATGATTACCAAGCTCATCACCACCCATGAGGGCACTACCTTCGCTGAAGCCACCGACATACTGCAGCAGCATAAGATTGAAAAGCTTCCCGTAGTGAACAAGGAAGGCCAGTTTATGGGCCTTATAACCTATCGCGACATCATAAAGACCAAGGAGCGCCCCAACGCCTGCAAAGACCAAAGCGGACGTCTGCGTGTGGCCGCAGGTGTGGGTATCACTCCCGATATGATGGACCGTGTTGATGCATTGGTTAAAGCCGGTGCCGACGCTATCGTCATCGATACCGCCCACGGTCACTCTATCCGTGTTGTGGAAGCCCTTAAGGCTGTAAAGGCCAAATATGACAACATTGACGTGGTTGTAGGCAACATAGCCACCGGCGAGGCCGCCCTGATGCTTGCAGAAGCTGGCGCCGATGCCATCAAGGTCGGTATCGGACCTGGCTCCATCTGCTCTACCCGTATAGTTGCAGGTATCGGTGTTCCCCAGTTGACGGCCATCTGTGAGGTATGCGGTGCATTGAAGCAAAAGGGCTATGATGTGCCCGTGATTGCCGACGGCGGTATACGTTACAGCGGTGATGTGGTAAAGGCTATTGCTGCGGGTGCCAGTTCGGTAATGGTAGGCTCGCTTGTGGCTGGTGTCGACGAGGCTCCGGGAGAGACCATCATCTTTGAGGGTCGCAAATTCAAGTCCTACCGTGGAATGGGAAGCCTCGAGGCTATGCAGAGCGGTTCGAAGGACCGTTACTTCCAGGATAAGGAGACCGATGTCAAGAAACTTGTTCCCGAAGGCGTTGTCGGACGTGTTCCCTACAAAGGCACCCTTGCCGAAGTGCTCTATCAAATGGTTGGTGGCCTCAAAGCAGGTATGGGTTATACCGGAAGCCGTACCATCACCGATTTGCAGCAGGCCAAATTCATCCGAATCACAGATGCCGGCCGTACGGAAAGCCATCCGCACGACATCGCTATCACCCGTGAGGCACCAAACTACTCCAGATAAACGTGAGATAAGAGTTAATCCAAAATGAAAAGAATCCTTTTGACAATTGCGGCGTTAGCGCTGATGTGTGGTGGATTTGCCCAATCCAGCGATCCGGTGGTTATGGAAGTCGGTGGACAGAAGATAAGCCAGTCGGAATTCATGGAAGAGTTCCTCCCCACAGTGGCAAACCTGAAGAATGCCGGCAAGTACGAGAAGCGTCAGGCACTTTGGGAGTATGTCAACCTCTTTGCAAACTTCCGCGCAAAGACCCTCGATGCCTATAGTTTGGGCTTCGATACAACGGCAGAACTGCGTACGGAATTGGCTCGCTATCGTCACGAACTTGCCGCTCCCTATTTGATAGACTCGTCCGTTCTGTCCAAACTTCTCGCTGAAGCCTATGAGCGCAACCATCTTTCGCTCCATGCGGCCCAGATCCTGGTGCGTATCCGCCCCGATGCATCGCCCGAAGATACAGCCAAAGCTTTGGAACGCATCAATTCCTACTACGATAGGATAGCGCGAGGCGAGGACTTTATGGCATTGGCTACGGAGGAATTCCTCCGCGTTAATCCTGGTTCAAAACCTCGTCCTAACGAAGGTGACCTCGGTTACTTCACCGCTTTCGATATGGTGTATCCTTTTGAGAATGCCGCCTATGGCCTCAAGGTTGGTGAGGTTAGCAAACCTGTCCGTACCCGTTTTGGCTACCATCTGGTGAAACTGCTCGACACTGTTGGTGTCACAGGCAAAGTGAATATTGCCCATATTTGGTTTAGCACCAACGATTCAACCCATAAGCGCACTGCAATCAACGATATCTACAAGCGCCTGCAGAGGGGTGAGGATTTTGCAACCCTTGCCAGAATCAGCGACGATAAAAGTTCGGCAACCCGCGGTGGAGAGATACCGCTGGCTCGTCTCGATCAGATTCCGTCAGAGTATGTCCACGCTATAGTTCCGTTGCATGATGGAGAGTTCTCAAAGCCTTTCTTCACTCAGTATGGGTGGCATATCGTAAAACTTATCCATAAGGACACTTTGCCGCCGTTTGAGAGTATGGTTCCCTACTACAAGCAGAAAATGACGGTTGATCCGCGTGGAGCAGAGAGTCGCAAGGTTTTTGCAGAGAAAGCCCGTGCCAAGTATGGTATTGTTGACCTAACCCGTACTCCCGAGCCCGTCGCCACCCGTCGTGGACGCAAGGTTACCCCTGTGGCGATGCAGGCCTCACTCGACCAGCTCATATCGATAGTTCCCGACTCCGTGATGCGTGGAAGATGGAAGTCCTATGACGAGAGTCTCATAACCGACCGCCGCCCGTTGGTGCGTGTGCCGGATCGTGAATACACTGCCGTCGATTTTGCAAGATACATTCGTGCCAATATGGCGGAGCAGCGTATGGAAAAGGTGGATTATTATGTCCGCACCCGCTATGATGCTTTCCTTGATAGTGTGACAATCGTTTATGCCGACAGCCAGCTTGAAAAAGAGGATAGCGCTTTCGCTGCCGTTGTAGAGGAATATCGTCGTGGATTGATGATTTTCAACTACAACGACAAGATGATTTGGACAAAGGCCATACGCGACTCCATTGGATTCGCCGAGTTCTATGCTAAGGAGAGTGCCAAGAAGAGCCTTTCGAATCCAGGTGACTCCATCTATTTCTGGAACTATCGCGCCCGAGTGATGGTCCTTGAAGTGGCCGACAGCTCCCAGTTGGAGCCCTCAAAAGCAGTGAAACTGCTTACCAAAGCTTTGTCAAAAGACCTTGGTGGCAACGATATGAAGGAAATCCTGGAGAAGAAATTCGACAAGAAATGTTCGGATAAGACCCCCGTTACCGTTTCCACGGATTATATAGAGAAAGGACATCAGACTATTTTGGCTGACGGTCAGTGGAACCGCGGAGTCTACATCCAGCCGAAGGATAAAGGGTATAACGCCGTGGTGGTGGTAGGAGTGGATGCTCCTACTCTCAAGGCTCAGAACGAGGCCCGTGGCTACTACCTCAACGCATATCAGAACGAGGTGGAACGTCGCCTCAATGACGAACTTCGCAAGAAGTACAACGTCAAGATAAATTGGGATGTTGTTGACGAGATCACATATTAGGATACTTCTCTGCCTCGTAGCTCTCGTGGCGTTTCCGGCTTGTCATCGTGGTGGCGATGATTCTCCGGTTGTTGCACGGGTATATGGCCATGAGTTGCATCGGTCGGATCTTGCAGGATTGGTTCCTGAAGGGGTTTCATCCGAGGACAGTGCAGCCATCATTTCATCGTTTATCGACCAGTGGATACGCCAGACGGTACTTCTAGATAAGGCTGAAAAGAACGTGAAGGAGGACTTCTCCCGTCAGTTGGGTGACTATCGCAACAGTTTGCTTATCTACGCCTACGAGCGCCAGATTGTCGACCAGTTGCTCGATACCGTTGTGACCGCCACCCAGATGCGCGAGTACTACGATGCTCACCGAACCGACTTCCAGTTGAAGAACAGCATTGTAAAGGCTGTCTATGTTATTGCTCCAAAGCGTTCGACTGCTGTTCCTGCACTGAAGAACCTCATCAACAAAACGGTCTTTTCCGATGCCGAAGTGGTGGATTTGGAGCAGTTGGCCACCCGTCACGGGTTGCAAGGTTATTACGATTCGGATACCTGGATTCCTTTCTACACAATTCAGGCTGCTGTTCCCATCACCACCTACAACGAAAGCCTCTATCTCAGACAGAATCACTCCATAGTGCTTACCGACGACTCGTTGACCTATTTTGTCCGTATTCTCAACTACAAGATTACTGACGATATTTCGCCCCTCGAACTTGAGAAGCAGTCAATCCGGTCCATTATCATCAACCATCGCAAAGTGGAACTGCTCTCCAAGATGCAATCCGACCTTATGGCTGAAGCCGAGCGCGGTGGACATATCGAAAAGAAATAAGAAACATGAAAAAGATACTTCTTATAGCAGCGATAATCCCATTTCTCACCCTGCACTTTTCAACTCTGCAGGCACAGGGCGAAACTCTCGTCGACGGGGTCGCTGCAGTGGTTGGTAAAAATATAATCAAACACTCCGATATTGAGCGCCCATTCGCCCAGATGCGTCTGCGTGGCGGTATGGCCGATGCGGAGGCCAACCGTTGTGCCATTCTCGAGAACCTTATCATCAACCAGTTGCTGGTTCATAAGGGAGAAGTGGACAGTGTTGAGGTGACCGACGACGAGGTTGCCGCCTATGCCGAATACTACCTCGAAAACGACCTCAACCAATATGGTACCCGCGAGGCTTTGCGTCAGGCGACGGGCTTTACCTACGACGAACTAAAGCAGCAGTACGAACGTATGCTACGCTCCATGATTTTGGCTCAGCGCGTACAATACGACATCACCGGTTCCGTCAAAGTGACACCCCGCGAGGTGACCGAGTTCTTCAATGCCATTCCTGCCGACTCGTTGCCCGATATGCCTGATCGCTACGAGATATCTGTTATTGAGCTTACGCCTACCGTCACCGAGGCCGAACGCGACAGGGTTCGCAACCAACTCGCCGAGTTGCGCGAGAGGGTGATCAAGGGCGAGAAATTCTCTATGCTGGCCACCCTCTATTCTCAGGATCCCGGTTCTGCAAAGAAAGGTGGAGAGGTGGGCTTCTTCGGACGTGGAAAGATGGTGGCCGAATTCGAGGCCGCTGCATTTGCCCTCAAGCCCGGTGAGGTGTCGCCTATCATCGAGAGCCAGTTAGGATTCCATATCCTCCAGCTTATCGAGCGACGCGGCAATACCGTCAACTGCCGTCATATACTGCTTATCCCCCAGATATCGTCGGCCGACCTGCTGGCTGCACGTATGAAACTTGACAGTGTCGCCACCGAGATACGCGCCGGACATATCTCCTTCGAGGATGCTGCCCGCCAGTACAGCACTGCTGCAAACGCCCGTCAGGGTGGTACAGCTGTGGCTGCCGACGGTTCCACCAAGTTAGACAGAACTTCCATTGATGCTGATTACTACTCGGTGGGAATCCCCGGTATGGACGAGGGTCAGGTGAGCAACGCTACAGCTATCAAGAACGCCGATGGAAAAGATGCCTATTGCATTGTGCGCCTCAACCGCAAGCACCCTGCCCACAAGGCCAATCTCACCGACGACTACGACGCCATCTACAATGCAGCCCTTGCCGATGCCAAACAGCAGAAACTGCGCCAGTGGGCTAAGCAGCAGATGGCAAAAACCTACATCCGCCTCGATGATCAATACAAAAACTGCGTCTTCCATAACCTACAATAACTGAACACTAAACAATGACTGATAAAGAAACTCTCGACCTGCTAGTACAGAAGAACCGCGCTCTGCGCGATGAAATATCCAAGGTGATTGTCGGCCAGACAGAGGCCGTCGACAGCCTTCTTGTGGCCCTTTTCACCGGTGGCCACTGCCTGCTGCTCGGTGTTCCGGGATTGGCAAAGACTCTTATGGTGAGTACGTTGGCTCGGACACTTGGCCTCACTTTCAGCCGTATCCAGTTCACCCCCGACCTTATGCCCTCTGACATTACCGGTAGCGAGATTCTCGACCAGCAGCGCCAGATGCAGTTCCTGCGCGGTCCGGTGTTTGCAGGAATCGTCCTCGCCGACGAGATCAACCGTACCCCCCCAAAGACTCAGGCGGCTCTGCTGGAGGCTATGCAGGAGCATCGTGTGACAATTGGAGGCACAACCTATCCGTTGCCTGACCCGTTCTTCGTTCTAGCCACCCAGAATCCCATCGAGCAGGAGGGTACCTATCCGCTTCCCGAAGCACAGCTCGACCGATTCATGTTCAATATTCGCCTCGATTATCCGTCGTTCAGCGAGGAGGTGGACATTGTGCGCCGTACTACCGGAGGCAGCACCCCCAACCCGCAGACAATCCTCACTGCCGAAGAGATTCTCCAGTGCCAGGCTTCTATACGTCGCATGCCGGTGGCCGACAATGTGCTTGAATATGCGGTCGGTCTTGTTACAAGAACCCGTCCGGTTAATCAGAACACTCCTGATATCCAGAAATATATCTCCTACGGAGCCGGTCCTCGTGCCTCGCAGTACCTCATCATGGGAGCTAAAACCCATGCGGCCCTTGCCGGCAAGTACTCGCCCGATATCGAGGATGTTAAAGCGGTGGCTTTCAATGTTCTGCGCCACCGTATAGTACGCAACTACTACGCTGAAGCCGAAGGTATTTCCACCGACGACATCGTGCGTTCCCTTTTGGATGAAAATAAATAATAACTAAATACTTAAATCAATTATGAAGAAATTAGCAACTACATTACTCGCTCTCGCGACGCCGTTCTTCGCAATGGCCAGCGAGGCTGACCTGAAACTGCCCCAGGACTTTGCCTCCCAGCCCGAGACGTCCATCCTCTACTGGGGTTTTGCCGTTGTCGTGCTCGGCTTGCTATTTGGCTTCTGGCAGTTCAGCAAGGTGCGCAAGCTCAAGGCCCACAAGTCGATGCTTGAAATCGGCAATGTTATCTTCAAGACCTGCTCCACCTACCTCAAGCAGCAGGGCAAGTTCCTCCTGCTCCTCTTCCTCTTCATTGGTGCTGCAATGGCCCTCTATTTCGGAGTGCTGCAGGGTATGCCTGTCGGAAGTGTTGTGCTCATCCTCGGATGGACCGTTGTCGGTATCCTCGGAAGCTACGGTGTGGCCTGGTTCGGTGTGCGTATGAACACCTTCGCCAATGCCCGTATGGCTTTTGCCAGCCTCCGTCGCCGTCCGCTCGATTTGCTCAACATCCCGCTGCGCGCCGGTATGAGCATCGGTATCGTGCTTATCTGCATCGAGCTGGTGCTTATGCTCGTCATCCTGCTCCTGATGCCCGAGAACCTTGCTGGCTCGTGCTTCATCGGTTTCGCTATCGGTGAGAGCCTCGGTGCATCCGCTCTGCGTATCGCTGGCGGTATCTTCACCAAGATTGCCGATATCGGAAGCGACCTCATGAAGGTTGTCTTCAAGATTGGCGAGGACGACCCGCGTAACCCCGGTGTTATCGCCGACTGCACTGGCGACAATGCCGGTGACTCTATCGGACCCACCGCCGACGGCTTCGAGACCTATGGCGTTACCGGTGTAGCCCTCGTGAGCTTTATCCTCCTCGCCGTTCCTGTCCAGTATCAGGTGCCACTGCTTGTCTGGATTTTCGTCATGCGTATCCTCGGTATTGTGGCTTCCGTGCTGGCCTACTACATCAATGGTGCAATCGCCAAGATTCGCTACGGTAAGTCCGACGACCTCGATTTCGAGCAGCCCCTGACCAGCCTTGTATGGATTACCTCCGTCCTCAGCATTGCCGGCACCTTCTGCGCCAGCTATTTCATGCTCGCTTCCAACCTTCCCGGCCTCACCTGGCTGGCTCTTGCGGTCATCATCTCGTGCGGTACCCTCGGTGCTGCCCTTATCCCCGAACTGACCAAGGTGTTCACCTCGCCCAAATCGAAGCACGTCCATGAGGTCGTCTCTGCCTCCGAGCAGGGTGGTCCTTCGCTCAATATCCTCAGCGGTCTTGTGGCCGGCAACATGAGTGCCTTCTGGACAGGTCTTGTTTTCTTCGTGCTGATGCTTATTGCCTACCTCGCCACTGTCCTCTTCCACGTCGACCTCGCCAGCGTCCTCCCGCAGTATGCCTCCATCTTTGCCTTTGGCCTTGTGGCTTTCGGTATGCTCGGTATGGGTCCTGTCACCATCGCTGTTGATTCCTACGGTCCTGTGACCGACAACGCCCAGAGCGTCTACGAGCTCTCCCTCATCGAGGACGATGTGGAGAAGACCTCCAAGGAAGTGGAGCAGGAGTTCGGCTTCAAGCCCGACTTCGAGAAGGCCAAATACTACCTCGAGGCCAACGACGGTGCAGGCAACACCTTCAAAGCCACCTCCAAGCCCGTCCTTATCGGTACCGCCGTGGTGGGTGCCACCACTATGATCTTCTCCCTCATCCTGATGATTCAGAAGACCCTCGGTATCGAACCCGCCTCGATCCTCAACCTGCTCAACCCCTACAGCATTCTCGGATTCATCCTCGGCGGATGCGTCATTTACTGGTTCACCGGTGCCTCCATGCAGGCCGTCACTACCGGTGCCAACCGTGCTGTGGAGTATATCAAGAGTAACATCAAGCTCGACGCTAACGCCCCCAAGAAGGCCGACACCCAGAAGAGCCAGGATGTGGTTGAAATCTGCACCAAATATGCCCAGCGCGGCATGATTAACATCTTTATCGCCATCTTCTGCTTCGCTCTTGCTTTCGCCTGCCTCTCGTCGCCCGAGAGCATTGGTGGCCAGAACGCTGTCTGCCTCTTCATTTCCTACCTCATCTCCATCGCCGTCTTTGGCCTCTTCCAGGCCATGTTTATGGCTAATGCAGGTGGCGCTTGGGATAATGCCAAGAAGGTGGTCGAGGTTGACATGCAGGCCAAGGGTACTGACCTTCACGATGCCTCAGTCGTGGGCGACACCGTGGGCGACCCCTTCAAAGACACCTCCTCCGTGGCCCTGAACCCCATCATCAAGTTCACCACCCTCTTCGGTGTGCTCGCAATGGAGATCTCCATCTCGGCCGGTTTCCGCGGAATGGCCCCCTGGTTCGGTATCGCCTTCCTGCTGATAGCCCTCGTGTTTGTCTATCGCTCGTTCTTCAAGATGCGCATCAAACAGTAAGGGTAGCCTGGTAATTAGCTGATTCAAGGCCGGTTCCCCCTGATTGAGGGCCGGCCTTTTTCTATGCCGCTCCTGGTAACCGGTAACCTGGTAACCGGTAACTTCGTTTGTCATTCAATTCTGGATGCCGGCAATGATAGTCCTTTTTATATATATATAATAATTATTTATATATATTATATATAAAATTTGACCTGTCACCTGCACCCCCTCCACGAAAAACGATTGCAACGCGAGTTACCGGTTACCAGGTTACCGGTGCCCCCCTTTCAAAAACAAAATGCAATGCGAGTTACCAGTTACCGGTTACCGGTTTACCGGTAGACTAGGGGAGAGAGGGGGCGGGGGTAGGATGGGTTACGCATAACCGTATGCACAACCACCATTTGCAAACCGCCTATATCCAGCCCGATAGCTGAAAGATACGCATATATGCGCATCTTTGTTTGGCCACATCGGGAAAGAGGTGTATCTTTGCATCGTCTTCGGGGGTCGGAAGCGATGGGGGGGGGCGACGCTACCGGCACGGTGTAGACAAGCACCCTGCAAGCCCACAACAAGGATACCCGGGCCGGCAGACACGGTGCAGTCAGCGCGCAGACACGGTGTTGGTACGGAGTCAGTTGATGGGTTGGACTTGGCTGCGGAGGAGCTCGATGTCAAGTTGCTGGTAGGTGATGGCCGCGGGGTCGGCAAAGTGCTCACGGTTGGCGAGCCAGGTTTCGCGGTCGTATTCGGTGGCCTTCTCGAAGAGGCTTCGGGCCACGAGACGCTTGAGTTCGGTGAAGGTCATCCGCCCGTTGCGCCACCGCTGGATGTCGGCCTCGGTGAGATACTTCGAGATGTGCTCGAACTTCGATTCCGGCAGGTGCCCTTCGTCGTCGAGGCTCCGTTCGAGGTCGGGGAAGTTGACCCACGAGGTGACGGTGGTCTCGAGCAGCGCGAGATCCTTGCGGTTGCGGTCGGTGTAGTAGCCCAGGTAGGCGTGGCAGGGCTCGACGAAGATGACGGGCTTGAGACCCATCTTGCGCAGGATGGAGGCAAAGAAGACGCAGGCGTCCACACAGTTGGCCTGGCGCGACTGCCACACCTCGTCGAAGAAGCGGATATGCTGCACGTTGGCACGCGGCGAGGGGTTGGAGGTGCAGGTGATGGAGGAGTAGGAGATTCCGTGGTCGAGGGCATAGTACCATACGGCGAAGACCTGGTCGCTGACGGCCTTCGGCCCCGAGCTCTGGTAGCCGGTGATACGGCTGATGTTGCCCTGCTCCAGGATTTCGGTCAGTATCTGCTCTATCTGGGGATGGTCCTCGTTAACATAGGCGGCGAAGAGCCAGCGGAAATCGACGATGTTGGACTTCTGGACATCGAGACATCGAGACACTGAGCCGTCGGACCGGCTTGAAGTCTTGAAATCTTGAAGACTTGTAGCCTTGAGAGAGAGGGGGCATTCGTTGACGGAGCGGTAGCCAAGATGGAGGTTCTTGAGGTCGACCTCCTCGTCGTTGATGTAGCAGGTGAAGGTGAGGTCGACGGCTCCCGGCTGACGCAGGCGGCGCAGGACATCGTATTTCCACTTGACCGAGGGCTGGAAAGTGTAGCGTTCGCCTCGTGTGGGAAGGATTTCCTGGATGATGGTGACGTAGTTGAGCGAGGAGGAGTCGATGACGATACGGAGGACGGAGTTGGAGACGGGGGCGGTGACGGAGAGGTTGAAGAGGTCGAAACTTCGAGACATCGAGGCATCGGATTGGCTTGAAGTCTCATTTACGGCGAGCAGGAGGGCGGGGTAGAGCTGGCCGTCGAAGACGGGGTTGTATTTGGCGGTGAAGTCCACCTGGAGCGGGTCGAACTGCTTGTTTCCAGCCTTTGGGTGGCAGGAGATTGCCAGCAGGCTGCAGGCTGCAAGGAATATGGCTAGACGTTTCATTGTATGCGATCGGGGTTCTGGTCGACGAATTCGGCCCATTGTTTCTTGGATGACTTATGTTTGCTTTTGGCGGGTTTGAGTTGTTCGCGCAACTCGGCCATAGGGTTGGAGAACTGCATGTGGCAGGTGTAGGCCACCGCAAGGGCGTCGGTTGCATCGAGATAGCGGGGCGAGTCGTCGAAACCCAGGATGGAGCGCAGCATGGAGGCCACCTGTTCTTTCGAGGCGTTTCCGTTGCCGGTGACAAGCTGCTTTATGACCGAGGGCTCGTACTCGGTGTAGCTCAACCCGCGGCTCATAGCTGCAGCGATTGCCACCCCTTGGGCACGACCCAGTTTGAGCATCGACTGCACGTTCTTGCCGTAGAAGGGGGCCTCGATGGCCAGGTGGTCGGGGTGGAAACTGTCGATGATACGCAGGGTGGAATCGAAGATGCGCCTTATGCGGTCCTTGAAGTCGGGGATATTCTTGAGATACAGCACATCCATGGCGACTATCTCAAGTCTGCGAGTCTGCGAGTCTGCGAGTCTACGAGTCGGCGGGTCGGCTTGTTGACTTGTTGACTCGTAGACTTGTTGACTCACATGCTCGTCGACTGCCAGCAGGCTGTAGCCGAGAATGCGTGTGCCGGGGTCGATTCCTAGTATCAGCATGGGTTGACGGTGAGGGTGAATTTCTTTCCAATACGTCCACGCAGGAGGTAGAGACCTCCGACGTAGAGGAGGAGAATGGCAATCGCCACAACGGCTACCAGCCATTCGGCAGCGCCAGTTGCCGAGAGGACCACAATGGCTCCGAGCATGAGGATTGCGGGCAGCACATAGGCAATCCATACTGCCAGCATACCGCGCCCCTCGTCGATATTGACCACCACGGGCTGTCCTTCGGCGAACTGCTTCCAGTCGGCGGTGGGGATGCTGAGGGTCTTGTTGCGCGATTCGGCGAAACCGCACTTGGAGTGTGCTTCGCATGCGGCACAGGCGCTCGTTGAGGCTATCTGAACCTCCACTTGCCCTTCCTTGACTGCTGTTACAACACCGTCGTGGGCGGCTATTCTTCTTCTTTTGTCCAGTCTCTCCATGCTATGATTCCGTTGCAGTTCTTGACGCATTTGCCCCGCAGGTCGATGTTGCTCACATTCCCTTCGTAAACCACCTCTGCACGGCCCCATTCGAAGGGGGAGGCGTACTGGAAGACGAAGGGGATGTAAATGTCGCCCTTGCGGTTGATATAACCCCATGCGCCTTTGAACTTGGCGCAGGCGTATCCTTGGGTGAAGTGGAAAGCCTCGTCGAAGTAGAAGGGGATAGTCAGGTTGCCTTCGAGATCGACATAGCCCAGTTTCCCGTCCTTTTCGACCAGTGCCAGGCTGTCGTGATAGACGTATTTGTCGCCGTGCGAGGTGTTATTCTCGTATTCGATGGGGAGGACGATGCGCCCGTCGGTGTCGATGATACCGTATTTCCCGTCCTTTCGCACCATAGCGCGCCCTGAGGAGAAGGAGAGGAGGTCGTCGTAGATGCAGGGAACCACCTCGCGTCCGTGGATATCGAGGAATCCCCAACGGCCGTCGCGCTGTACGGCTATGCGCCCCTCGGACAGCTCTCTAGGGTTTTGGTAGACGAACGGGGTCAAGGGTTTGAACCTGTAGTCGAAGAAAGCCATTCCCGCTGAATCGCCGGCGAAGAAGTAACCGTTTTGCGGGATGGTGATGAACTCGTAGATGTAAGGTGTCATCTCCTGCCCCTTCTGATTGATAACACCCCAGCGCTGGTAGCGACGGGCAACGGCATATCCGTCGTGAAAGGGCATTATGTTCTCGAAAACGGGTTGGAAGACAAAACGGCCGTTGGTGTCAATCATGGTGCATGCGGAGTAGAAACTGTCTATCTCCACCAGTACCGGAGCCATTCCTTCGGAGAAGGAGCCTGCCTGGATGTACTGTGGCTCAACCACCTCGTTGCCCCGAAGGTCGCAGAAACCGTAGAGTCCTCCAGAGGCTACCAGCACACGTCCTTCGGAGGGATACTCCATACCGTCGTAACGGCAGGGTACCACCGTGCGCCCTTCGCGGTCGATGAGCCCGCATTGGCGGTCACCGAGATATACCCGGCAGTAGTCGCCCTGAAAACGGTCAACATAGCGGTAGATGTTGGGTACGATAACGGTACCGTCGGCCCGCTTGAAGCCGAAGAGGTCGCCCTCCTGGGTTGTCTGTATTCCGTCCACGAACACCAGTGAGCAGCCGCACTCCTCGTCGTCCACATATTCCACCGTTTGGGAAATGCCGGACAACGTCAGTGCCACTAGCAGGATGGTTATTGATATCAGGTGTTTCATATCCGTTCTATTGCTTCCGACGGGCACCATCCGGAGGTTCCATCAGCTATAGTTATCTTGTTCCAACCTTCGAGGCTTTCGCTGATGTGTACCCGTGTGCCGGCGTGGAGAATCATCTTGTCTGTGCTCTGGTTCTCTGGTGACCCCTTGACCGATACCGATTGCTGCATCACGATGGCTTCGGAGTGGGCATTGCGCCAATGGGTGGACGAGATGAGGAAAGCTGTTGATATCAGGAACAGTATCCCGAGGGCTATACCGATACCAAGAGCCCAACGACGCAGTATGGTATTGCGCCCTAGGGTCACCGTCAGAATTGCAGCTGTCGTGAGTGCGAGAAGTATGAGCCAGATGGTGCGCCAAGCTGCAGGAGTTACACCTGTGCGAAGGGCATCAATCCAACGGGCGATGAAGAGTCGCGGGAGGTTGTCGATATGGTCGATGGTCTTGCTTTGAGCCAGTGCAAGGTTCTCGCGGGCGTCTTTCATCGAGGGTTTCAGGCGAATGGCGCGCTCATAGTTGAGGATTGCGCGTGGAAAGTCGTCGGTGCGGTAGTAGGCGTTGCCCAGATTGTAGTAGAGTTCGGCCGAAGTGAACCCATTTGAAAGTACCGCCTCGTAGACACTGATAGCACCTGCATAGTCGCCCACTCGGTAGCATGAATCACCGTCGCGGGCTTCCTGTTCTTTCAGGTGGACGTTTGATATTGCTTGCGCTTCGGGTGCAAGGATGAGGATTGTTGCCAGTATGAAGAGTATCTTTTTCATAGTTCTATGCCGTTAAACCAAATTCACAATCATATTCAGTGCCTCGTCGTAGATTTGCTGCATCTGTTGGCTGGGGTCGCCTGGGGCGAAACGGGCCATATCAACATCCTGCAGCACCTGCATGATGGATTCCTGTTGCACGTCGTTTACCTGGCGTTCCTGCAAGCTGGCGCTCACTGTCTCACGGCTGAGCTGCGAGAGTGGAATGTTGTACTTGTCGGACAGGCATCCCCAGATGGCACGATAAATCTCCTCGTAGAAGCTTTCAGTGGAGTTGGTACCAAGCAACGCATTTGCGCGACGCAGCCGTTTTTGTGCCAATCGGGTGGCTCGTTTCATCTTCATCCCGGCTACATCGGCTTCCGATTTGCGTCTGCGTTGGACGTAGGCTGCCCACACACCTTCACCCGCAAGGATTAGCGCAGCAAGAACCCAGAAAAGCCAACTGCAGCTTTCGCGTTTGCTGATGGTTTGTAACTTGGTGACGGGATGGATGTAGTTGATGTCGGTGTTGAGGTGGCGAACCTCTTCTTTCATGGTGGCGTTTGCACGGCTGTCGCCCTTTGTCACCTCCACCTCCTGGGCGGGAATCTCGCGGGTGACATACTGGCCGGTGGCGGGATCGAAGTAGACAAAGTGCAGAGCAGGAATAGTGAAATCTCCCTGACTGCGGGGGATAAGCACCCATTCGAAGGTGCGGCTGCCGCTGATGCCTGCATCGCTCTTGCGGATATTGTCGTCAATTTGCGGGTCGTATACCTCGAACACCGAGGGGAACTGGGGTTTAGGTGCCTCTATGAGCATGAGGTTTCCGCTACCGCTCACAGTTACGCGGTAGGAGATGGCTTCGTTGGCCTTCACCTGGTCGAGGTTGAGGCCTCCTTTGACATCGAAGCGGCCCACAGCGCCGCCGAACCCTTCGGGTGCATGTGGCAATGGACGGACGTTGACGGTGAGCGGGCGTGTGGATAGTGGGCGTTCAACTGCCTGCTGGGGATTGAAGAAGGGGTCGTCGAAGAGGTCCCAGATGCTTCCCGTGCGTTGCCGTTGGCGTTGTACCATAGCCAGCACGTTGAGGTCCAGAGGCTCGATTGTGAGGCGACCGCTCTCCTGCGCGAAGAGGGCTCCACGACGTATTTCGGCCACCTTATAACGACGGTCGCCTATGGTTTCGTAGTACTGCTTCACCTGCTGGTGGTCGTCGGTAAGGTCTTCTGCCCAGAAGCCACGGTTGCGTGGAAGCTTGTCGATGGCGAACTGGCTGACCTGTACCTGGGTGTAGATTTTATAAGTGATAATCACCTGTTCTCCTTGCCAGGGGTTGCTGTTGCTTATCGAGGCGCGGGCGAAGAGGGTGCTCTCGTCAATCTGGGTGGGTTGTGCGGCCGGTTGGCTGTTTTGCTGCTGCTGTGCCTGCTGTTGTTGCTGCTGGGCACTCATCTTCTCTACTTTGACGGAGAACGGACGGCTGCTGATTTTCTTGCCGCCTACGGTGCATGAAGCAGCATCAACGTTGAAGGTGCCTTCTGCATCGGCCCGCAGAATATAGGTGAAGGTGGTTTGCACCGAGTGTGAGGCCTGTCCGTTGATAAAACTCATGCTTGACGAGGACGACACATTGGGGCCGGAAAGGGTGCTGAATCCTTTGAAGGAGGGCCCCTTGAAGTCTCGTGTCTGGTCGTTTACCACGAAACGCACGGTGAAGTTGCTGCCGGCGTAGACGCTCGATGGTGCCTGTACGGAGATTTCCTGTGCTGTCACCACGGTGAACGCCAGAAGTGTGAATAGTATGTTGATTATGTGTTTCATTTGTCTTAACTGCTGTCTGCTGGTTACCAGTCTTTGTCTTTCTTGCCGCTACGGGCTTTTTCGTTGCTGCGGTTTACCTCGCGAAGAGTCTGCCGCTCGTTGTTCTTCATGGCTTCAAGCATTCGTTCGGCATCGCGCTTTCGGGTTTCCTGGCTATCGTGGCGGTTTTCTTGTTGCTGACCTTGTTTTTGTTGCTGGTCCTGCTGCTGGTTCTGTTGATTCTGCTGTTGGTTTTGTTGCTGTTGGTTTTCGTCGTTGTTTCCCTGCCCCTGTTGGTTTTGTTGCTGCTGGTTCTGCTGCTGTTCGTTGTTCTGGCCACCTTGTTGCTGCTGTTGCTGTTGTTGTTGCATCTGTTGCAGCAGTCGGCGGGCGAGTGCGAGGTTGTATCGTGTATCGTCGTTCTTGGGGTTGAGTTTGAGGGCTTCCTGATATGACTTGAGGGCCTCCTGGAGCATCTCCTGCTGCTGGTTTTCAATACCGGCTTTGAGCAGGCTGTTTCCACGATTGTGGAGGGCATTGGCTTTACGATGGTCGCTGACTTTTGGGTCGGCGAGGGTCTGCTCGTAGTGGCGGGCAGCATCGTCGTATTTCTTCTGCCGATAGAGTGATGCCCCGAGATTGTATTGCCCACGGGCATCGGTAGTGTCGCGTTCCAATGCGCGACGGTAAGCTACCTCGGCCTGGTCGTAGCGTTCCTTGTTGTACTGCCTGTTGCCTTCACGCAGCTGATGACGTGATGCCTGAGCCCCGGCGGTCAGTTGCAATGCAAGCAATGCTATGGTATATATTAATATCCTTTTCATCTGTCTTAACTCCTAGCTTCAAACAGGTTCCACTTTCTGTTGCTTCGCTCGAAAAGCATCAGTTCGGCCAGTAGGCATATCAGTGCAGCCACGAGAGGATATTGGTATCGGCTTTCGAATGCGCTGAGCTGTGCTTCGCCGTAGTCCTCTTTCTCGAGGTTGTTGATAAGGTTCACAATCTCACCCAATCCGCCCGAAGCTGAAGAGGCGCGAGTATATACTCCATTGCCCGCTTCGGCTATCTGTCGCAGCATCTGCTCGTTGAGGTGGGTCATCACTATGCTCCCGCCCCGTTCGCGCTTGTAGGTGCTGCGACGTTTCTGGTGGTCGTATTCGGGGATTGGTGCTCCGTCGGGAAGACCCATACCGATGGTGCATACCCGAACACCCTCGCGAGCTGCGTTGCGGGCAGCACCGACGGCATCGTCTTCGTGATTTTCTCCGTCGCTGATGACGATTATGGCACGTCCTTTGTTCTTCTCCCACGGACGGTCGGGGTCTCCATAGCCAAGGGTTTCCATTGCTTTGCCTATAGCGTCGCCGATGGCGGTTCCTTGTGACGAAATCATGTCGCAGCTCATATCGTCAAGGAAGAGCTTTGTCGCACCATAGTCGCCAGTAAGGGGCATCTGTATGAAACTCTCACCCGCAAAGGCCACGAGGCTCACGCGGTCGCCGCCAAGAGTGGAAAGGAGATTGCTCACCACACGTTTGCCTCGTTCCAGACGGTTGGGCTGAAGGTCTTCGGCCATCATACTGTTCGAGAGGTCGAGACAGATGGCTATGTCGCTTCCGCTTTGCTTGGTCTTTTCGAGGCGGGTGCCAAACTGGGGATTGGCCACCGCCACAATGATGAAGGCTACCGCACAGAGTAGGAGTGCGGTCTTGAGGGCCGGGCGCCAAGTGGATTTATCGGGAATCAAACGGCCGAACATAGGTCGGTCGGCCCAGTGGCTGAGACGCCTGTTGGCTCGCCAAACCATGTAGCCCCACGCGAGGCCTAGGAGTGCCAGCGGAAGCAGCAGCCAGAGGTATTCTATATGTTCAAATCGTATCATTGTTTTCTACCACTTAAACCAAATCCAACGAATAATCATTTCTGCAGCAAGAGCCAGCAGGGCAAGCCATAACCAGGGGGCGTACTCGTCGCGCGTCTGCGCGTATTGGGTTACATCGATTTTGCTCTTCTCCATTTCGTCGATTTGGGTGAAGATTTCTTTTAGTGCTTTCTTGTTGGTGGCGCGGAAATACTGTCCGTCGCTGGTGGCTTCGGCCATCTGCTGCATGAGTGGCTCGTCTATTTCGACGTCGATGTTCTGGTAGTGAACCCTTCCGAACTGGTCGCGGAAGGGGAAGGGTGCTTTGCCGCGAGAGCCGACGCCGATGGTATATAGGCGTATTCCGTAGAGGGCAGCAATCTCGGCCGCGTTCTGCGGGTCGATGCTTCCCTGGTTGTTGACACCGTCGGTCAGGAGGATGATGACCTTGCTCTTTGCGTCGCTGTCCTTGATGCGGTTGACGGCAGTGGCCAATCCGTCGCCAAGGGCGGTACCGTCGCGTACTATTCCGCTCTTGACTTTCTCCAATTGGCTGAGCAGTACCCTATGGTCAACAGTGAGGGGCACCTGGGTGAATGCTTCTCCGGCGAACACCACGAGGCTCATGCGGTCGTTCTTGCGACCGTCGATAAATTCGGCTGCCACCTGTTTGGCGGCTTCGAGGCGGTTTGGCTTGAAGTCCTCGGCCAGCATACTGCCTGATATATCCATCGCCACCACAATGTCAATACCTTCCACCTTCATTTGCTGGCGGCTCAACTGACTTTGTGGACGGGCAAAAGCAATAACCAGTGCCCCCACTGCCAGTGTGCGAAGGGCATAGGGGAGCCAGCGCAGGCGCACACGGAGGGTCTTTTCGATACCGGTAAAGACATCAATGTCGGAGTGTTGCACGGCGGCCTCCTGCTTGTGGTAGCGCCAGATATAGTAGGCCACCATCAGCGGAATGGCAACGAGACCCAGCAGTAGCCAGGGGTGAGCAAAAGTGATGTTATTCATTTTGCACCTCCTCTTCTGCCGGTTTCACCAGCTGCCATAGTTGTTTTACGAACTCTACAGCCTCTGTCATCGAGCGTTCGTGCTCATGTGGCAGGGGTTCGCTCTTTGCGAACTTCACCAGGTCGGCCGTGGTGAAAATATCCTTCAAATGACTGCTGGCCACTGGCCACTGGCCACTGATAGCCTCTACCGTCTCGTCGCTGGTCATCTCGGTGGCGCGTATGCCGGTGGCCTCCTCGATAAAGAGGCGCACGGCGTCGGTCAATTCGGTGTGGTATTCCTTGCTTTTCCCGTTCTGCCAGAGTTGCTTGCGGCGCAGCTCCTCGAGGGTCTGCAGGGCGCGTTCTTCGGGGGTGCGGGTGTCGACGGGTTCGGTCATGCCGAGTATCTGCTGCACCGTCTTGCGGTGGGTGACGAGCCACCAAACACCGAATGCAATTGCTGCGATGGCCAGAGCCAGAAGAATCCAGCGGAATATCTCCCAGAAAGAATAGGGGATACGTTCGAGTGGCATGATATCGCGCGGCTCCATTGCGGTTGTATCCACCTCGACATCGGTCACCACCAGCAGCAGCGAATCGTCTGGACTTAGTTTGATGTAATGGTCGCCGGGTTCGAAGCTGGTGATTACGGTGCGTTGGGTGCGTGTGGCGGTGTCGAAAGTCTGGCTCAGGGCCACAATGTCGCCCGTAGTGAGCATCTCGGCCGAGGGGTAGTTGAGGGCGTTGCGGATGTTGAGGGTGGTCTGGTCGCCGAGGGCTATGGTATCGGCCTCGAGTGTGGCCACGGCCTGCGCATTCACAAGTGAAAAGTGTAAAGTGAAAAATGAAACTACACTTGCGCAGAACAGTATATGCAACAACTTCTTCATTTGTCTTAACTCCTTTTACTCAATAGTGTACGCAGTGGTTTTACGAAGTCTTCGCCGGTATACATGGTTGCCATGTCGATACCGTAGCGTTTCATCAGCTGTTCGGTCTGCTGTCGGCGTTGTTCATATCGTGCGTCGGCCATGCGTCGCACGGCGGAGCTTCCGGTATCCACCCAGAGAGTCTCGGTACTCTCGGGGTCGTAGAACTTCACCAGACCGAGGTTTTCGAGGTGTTCTTCACGACGGTCGACCAGGCGGAGTGCCACCAGGTCATGCCGTCCTGCAGCAAGCTTCAGGGCGTCGGCATAGCCGGTGTCGTAGAAGTCGGAAAGCAGGAAGGTGGTGCAGCGTTTCTTGATGACGTTGTAGAAGTAGCCTAAGGCGCCTCCGATGTCGGTTCCGTTCGATTCGGGCTTGAAGGTGATGAGTTCGCGGATGATGCGCAGGATATGTGAGCGGCCTTTCTTGGGCGGTATGAACTTTTCGATACGGTCGCTGAAGAGAATCACGCCAACCTTGTCGTTGTTGGCGATGGCGCTGAAGGCTAGGGTGGCGGCCACCTCGGCGGCCAGCTCTTCCTTGAACTGGCTATGGGTGCCGAACCGGCCCGAACCGCTCACGTCGACCAGCAGCATCACCGTCAACTCGCGCTCCTCCTCGAACACCTTAACGTAGGGATGTGCCAATCGGGCCGTGACGTTCCAGTCGATATTGCGCACGTCGTCGCCGTACTGGTATTCGCGAACCTCGCTGAACACCATACCGCGCCCCTTGAAGGCCGAGTGGTATTCGCCGCTGAACATCTGCTGGCTCAGTCCACGCGCCTTGATTTCAATCTTGCGGACTTTCTTTATGATATCTTCGTCCATCACTAATCACTAAACACTGAATCAGGGTACGTCAACTCTATTCAACACTTCGCTGACCAGTTCCTCGCTGGTGACGTTCTCGGCTTCGGCTTCGTAGGTGAGGCCGATACGGTGGCGCAGCACATCCATGGCCACAGCGCGAACATCCTCGGGGATGACGTAGCCGCGACGGCGCATGAAAGCATAGGCTTTGGCTGCGGCGGCCAGGTTGATGCTTCCGCGGGGCGAAGCACCGTAGCTCACCAGCGGTGTGAGCTTCTCGAGACCGTACTGCGACGGATAGCGGGTGGCGAAGATGATGTCGGTGATATAGTTCTCAATCTTCTCGTCCATATACACTTCGCGCACAAGGTCGCGGGCTTTCATGATGTCGGCGGGCTTGAGGATGGGGCGCTGGGGGGCGTTGGCAATCTGCTCGCCGGTGACCACCTGGTGCAGTATCATGCGCTCCTCGTCGCGCTTGGGGTAGGAGATGACCACCTTGAGCATGAAGCGGTCCACCTGTGCCTCGGGCAGGGGGTAGGTGCCTTCCTGCTCGATGGGGTTCTGAGTAGCCATCACGAGGAACGGCTCCTCCAGACGGTAGGTCTCCTCGCCGATAGTCACCTGACGCTCCTGCATGGCTTCGAGCAATGCGCTCTGCACCTTTGCGGGGGCACGGTTGATTTCGTCGGCCAGCACGAAGTTGCTGAATATCGGGCCTTTCTTCACTTGGAAGCTCTCGCTCTTCTGGCTGTAAATCATGGTGCCCAGCAGGTCGGCGGGCAGCAGGTCGGGGGTGAACTGGATACGGCTGAAGCGGGCGTCGATGGCGCGGGCGAGGGTGCTGATGGCAAGGGTCTTGGCCAAGCCGGGCACACCCTCGAGCAGCACGTGTCCACCGCTCAAGAGGCCAATCAAAAGGCCTTCCACCATGTGCTTCTGGCCTACAATCTGCTTGCCCATCTCCATGGTGAGCACATCGATGAACGCGCTTTCGCGTCCTATGCGGTCGTTCAGTTCCTGTATGTTTATAGGTTCCATAGTTAAATATACATTTATGCTCTAATAACACACATCCCGACCTTTTATTGTGTACTTTTTTGATTTTTTAGAATTGTTAAGATTTCGGATATCACGGGCTATATGCAATAAAAAATGATGCATCGCGTTATACAAAGAAAATCATGCAGATGACAAAGGAATCGTTCAACCGTACGGAGATGCTTCTCGGAGTCGATGCCATGAGTCGGCTGACGCGTACGCGTGTGCTTCTATTCGGCGTGGGGGGCGTTGGTTCGTGGTGCGCCGAGGCGCTGGTGCGCAGTGGGGTAGGACATCTGGCTATGGTCGACCCCGACTGCGTCGATGCCACCAATATCAACCGCCAGTTGCCTGCCACCACCCTTACAGTGGGTCGCCCGAAGGTGGAGGTGATGCACGAGCGGCTGCTGGAAATCAACCCCGATGCCGAAATCGTGGCACGGTGTGAGAAGTTCAGCACCGATACGGCAGGGCAGTTCAATATTAATGAATACGATTATGTGATTGACGCCATCGACAACCTGGCCGACAAGATGGAACTGATACTGCTCAGTACGCACAAAGATGGACCGGCGTTTTTCAGTTCGATGGGCGCGGCCTGCAAGATAGACCCGACGCAGGTGCGCGTCAGCGAGTTCTGGCAGATCGATGGGTGTCCGCTGGCGGCCAACCTGCGCAAGCGTATGCGCCGCGCCATGCGTTTCCCCGAGCGCAAGTTCAAATGTGTTTGGAGTCCCGAGGTGATCCGCGACCGCGGCAAAGGTTCCCTGGTTCACGTAACCGGTGCCATGGGCTTCGCCCTCGCTGGCTTGGTGGTGGAAGATGCTTTTTGTTGAAATTTAGGCGTAACTAATGCAGAGGTGCAATGTCAGCTCCGTTATAACGTTGACTGCGAGAAGTCAAGAATATAGGCAAATGAACCGTCTTCTTTTTTGTTGAACTTTGCAATGCAAATCAATTCGGGAATGTCTGCTGTCCAAAAAGGAACTTCAAAATCCTCTTTCATTGTTTTGGCCATTTGTTCTGCTTTCTCGTTACAGAGTTTCTTCAGTTTTTCCAAGTTGTCGTTTACTGAACCGACTAATGCATCTTGTCTCATTTTTGTGTACTATTTTTAGGTTATATTATAAATCTTCTCCATTGGAGTGGTTATGCTCGTTGTCGTAGTATAAGATTATCGAGTAACGACCGTACTGCTCGGAAATCATAAACCATACAGATTTGTAGGATACTTTCTCAAGTAACCAATCCATGGCAAGGCTTATGCCTACAGTTTGTCGCTCCGATTCTGTCATGTCTTCCCATTTTTCTTCGCCATAGTCTTCAAGAACTTTATTGAGTAGCCATTCCTGCATTTCTATGGTGTCGGTATCTGTTTCCGTTACTTGATAGTATGCTGCTTCATATCTCTTATTGTACAGCGACATTTGAATGGAAATATCCTCTTCCTCGTTGATTTCGTATTCGCCAGTGATATTGGCTGGCAAGTATTTCCCATTTTTAGAGAACTGGTTACATAATGTATTGAAACGAATTCTGATGTCTGCTTCATTTCTTGTTGGATATGCGTCGGAGACCATAATGCGCCACACCCTATTATTGTTCGTGACAATGTGGAGAGTGACATCACGACCATTAAATTCACCCTCCATACAATCGAGTTTGGCGTTGTAGGTGAATCCCTTAGTTTTAAGTTTTTGCATCATGGCAGTCTTTGTTCCGTCCACTGGGATGCCTAGGAACTGTGTTATGTTTTTTTGTGCAGATGCAGCAAGGGCAATCACCAATGCCAGAACAATTGCTAGAATCTGTTTCATGTTATTATTTTTATTGGTTTACTTAAAACTACAACGAAGCGTGGCCTGCACCACCACATCTTTGTAGGAGGTTGTGAGAATGACCTTGAATAGAGAAGGGGGATAAACAGTCCACGCTAAAGCGCGAACCATTACATACCATTCTTGCTATTCAGACAAACTTCTCACATTTACCTACAACAAGAGCGATTGTAACGCTTCGTGATTTCCTTTGAAATCGCTTGCAAAATTACATAAAATAAATGGACTGGCAAAATTTTTTTTGCCAGTCCAAAAAAAGTTCGTACTTTTGCAGTCGGAAATCAATAGGGGAACAGTCCAGTTAGACGTCCAAAATTTGGCGATGACCTTCCGAGCGAGCCAACCTGTCGATTTCTTTTTTTTATGTGGTTATCGCTGTAATACAGTATTGTATCTTTTCACCCGAGCGTTTGATTCCTACCATCATCTTTACCGTCCCGATGCCAACCAATTCGCAATGCATCTCTTGCATAAGGGAGAAAATTTCTTGATTTTTTACTCCTTTTTTGGGAGGTTTGGGCTTTCCAAATGTGACAGAATACCTCAAAATGGTGTCAAGTTGCAACATTGCAAGAGTCGATGCATACGTTTTGGCGGCGTGACGCATCGTTTCTGTGATTGAAAGGTATCTTATGTTGATGTAGTCCTTGAGTGATCGATTATAGACTCGCTTGTCAGGATTCTCTTCTGTCCAGCGACGATACACCTGTGAGATTATCTCTTCACGCTGCTTTAGCTCCTCTTTGCTGGTTCCTTGCGGTATGTTCATTCCTTGAGTGTGTTTTGTATGTCGTACTAGTACTGCTCTTTCGCGTTGGGGAAGTCGCCGCTCTTGACGTCGTTGATGTAGTGGCGGATGGCGTTGGAGATGTCTTCGCCGAAGGTGCCGTAGGTGCGGAGGTAGCGGGGCTTGAATTGCTGGGTGATGCCGAGCATGTCCTGCAGGACGAGTACCTGGCCGTCGGTGGCCGAGCCGGCGCCGATGCCGATGGTGGGTATCTTGAGGCTTTCGGTGATTTCACCGGCCAGTTTGGCGGGAATCTTTTCGAGAACGATGGCGAAGCATCCGGCCTCTTGGAGTATCACTGCGTCGCGCTTCACGCGGTCGGCCTCCTCCTGTTCGGTGGCGCGGACGGCGTAGGTGCCGAATTTGTTGATGCTCTGCGGAGTAAGGCCCAGGTGGCCCATCACCGGTATGCCGGCCGAGAGGATGCGCTGTACGCTTTCCAGCACCTCTTCGCCGCCTTCGAGCTTGATGGCGTCGGCACCGGTCTCTTTCATGATGCGTATGGCGCTGGCGAGGGCCTGCTTGGAGTTGCCCTGATAGGTGCCGAAGGGCATGTCGACTACCACGAGGGCGCGCTTGATGGCGCGAACCACCGAGGTGGCATAGACTATCATCTCGTCGAGGGTGATGGGGAGGGTGGTCTGGTGACCCTCCATGACGTTGGCGGCGGAGTCGCCCACCAGCACGACGTCGATTTTGGTGCTTTGCAGCAGCGAGGCCATCGAATAGTCGTAGGCCGTAAGCATGGCGATTTTCTCGCCGCAGGATTTCATGTTCTGGAGAACATGGGTCGTCACCTTGGTGACGTCGGTCTGCAAGTATGCCATTGGGGAATGCGTTAATGCGTTAATTTGGGAATGCGTTAGTCGATATTTTCTTCGGGGTTGTTTTTCTTGTCTTTCTTGGAGGGGATTTCTTCCTCCTGCTCAGGGATGATGCGGAAGAGGGCGGCGAGGGGTTTCTTCAGTTCGTAGGCTCCGCGCTTGCCGGTGTGGTAGGCCACGTAGTAGGTGCCGTTCACTTCGAAGGCGGCCGCCTCGGTGGGTCCGTCGACCTTGTAGAAGTATTTGCCCAGCTCGTCATCCTGGATGCGCTTGCCTATGTAAATGGTGTCGAATTGGCCCAAGTTGATGGGGGCCTGGAGACCCAGCTCGGCCTTGCCGGGCATCTTGCGGGTGGGCATGGCCTTGTATTCCACGCCGCGGGCTGTCTTTACCTTGGCGTAGAATTTGAGTTTGGCTTCCATCTGCTCCTTGGTGACGGGGATGCGGATGAAGATGGAGTCCTTCAGCGGCTCGGTACACGAGTCGGCGGGCATCACTCCGCTATAGTCCAGCACCACGTAGCCAGCCTGCACGATAAGCTGCTTGCGGTGCGGCACCATGTTGTACTGCTCCACCACCGAGCGGTAGTCGAGGTGGTCGTCGATTTTGATTTCGATATTCGAGGGGCAGTTGTCTTTCGTGTTGTCGACCGAGCGGATGGCGCCGCGGGCGATGAAGAGCGAGGCGTAGTAGCCGCGCACCACGCTGTCGGCCGCCGGAATTTGGCAGCCGCGGGCCGCACCGACGCACTCGTCGGGGTTGTGGCGGAAGGTGACCAGCACCGAACCGCGCAGGTCGATGGTCTTGTTCAGCATACGCCGCGCTTCGGGCAGTTGGGCGCAGTCGTAGGTGGCCTTGTTCACCGGCACCTCGAAGAGGAGCGTCTCCACCGTGTCGCCCTGGCATGAGCAGTGTATCTTGTTCATTGCCCTGCGGATGGGCACCTGCGAGTGGCAGCGGCGGGCAAAGTATTGGTAGACAGCCTCTACACGGTGTGAGGAGAGCCGTTCGTCGGCGTCGCCGTAGCCCTCGATGTCCATGGTGTAGTACATCGGGTTCTTCAGGTCGAAGGCGATGCGGTAGGCCGAGTCGAGCAGGTCGAGCGCGGCGGTGTCGTAGTCGGCGCTGGCACCGTCGTACTTTATTAGCAGGCAGAAAACCTCCGGATTCTGCAGTGCTTTCTGCATGTTTTTCACCGGTTTGGCCGACGGAATGTAGAGGCCAGACTGCGCCGTTGCCGTCGCCGGAAGGACGATTGCAATGATTAACAATGCGGTTGTCAGCCATTTATGGCGTATGGTGTGCATCATTTTACATGTTTTTATAAAGTGCAAAAGTAATAAAAAAAACTGACATGGTGATAAATTGTTGTCGGTGGTGGTTGGGAGGGCTGTTTTTGCGGATGATTTTATGTTAAAAAACGGTGGTTCCCCATGGCATTTTTTTTCGATTTTTTGGGCAGGCGTTGATCAGGCGTTGATCAGGCGTTGATCAGGCGAAGGTCAGTACAGGACTGCGTTTTGCTCTTTTTGGTAACTGTAAATATCACGTTGATAGTAATTTATGTTGTTGGTAAATCGGTGGTTTTTAATGGTTTTTTCTTGTCGTCGGAAATGTTAAAATTCCAACTGTCGGAATGCCTTTTTTTAACATTTCGTTGATTTTGTTTTTGCATGTTACGGAATTTTTTGTATCTTTGCAGTCGAACAAATAACCTTATTCCGATGTAGAATTCTGACAATTAAGTAGTCACATAAGCCCAAAGGAGGTGAAATTATGATAGAAACGATCCAGTACAACAAGGTCCAATGGCTCGATATCACGAATCCCACAGAGGACGACTACCGCCTGCTGCTTGAGAAATACGAGTTTCACCCCCTGGACATCGAGGACTGCCGAGGTACCACCCAGCGCCCGAAAATCGATGAATACGACGACTACTATTTCCTTATTCTGCATTTCCCATATTTCGACCAGAGCAACAAGAACATCCGTATCCGCGAGGTGAAGATTTTCTGGGGCCGCGACTATATCATCACCGTTGGTAAGGCACACTGGGTGGTGAAGAAGCTGTTCGACGAGATGAACGAAGACCTCGCCGAGGGCGACGAGGAGACACAGGAGATGATGGCCACCAGCGACCAGTTGCTCTACCATATCCTCAACCGCCTGATGCTGGAAACCAACACCCTCGTTCAGCGTGTCGGTGCCGAAGTGGACTTGATAAACTACGAGATTTTCAACAAACGGCCCCGCGCCATCATCGAGCAGATATCGGTCACCCGCCGAAATATCATCCTTCTCAACACCACCTTCCGTCCGCAACTGCGTGTGCTCCACATGTTTGAAAGCGGCGGTATCAAGGGGTTTGTCGATCCGGAACTCATCGACATGGAAGACTACTGGGGCAATATCCTCGACCAGTACCAGAAGATGTTCGACTTGGTGGAGGACTACGGTGAGTTGATTGAGGGCCTTTCTCAGACCTTTGACTCGTTGCTGACCAACCGTACCAACGAGATTATGCGGGTGCTGACCATCTTCAACACCGTGATGCTCCCGTTGACGGTGCTCACCGGCATCTTCGGCATGAACGTCGAATTCCCCTTCCCGATGGGGCCCGCCACCTTCTTCGTCATCGCCGCCATCATGGTCGTGATGACCGCCGTCCTCCTCTTCTTCCTCAACCGCCGCACGAAATAATAATAGATGTATAAAAAGAAACTGCCGTTCCAATGGAACGGCAGTTCTTTTTTTATTTCTTCGGGGCACCGCCACCGAAGTCGTCGTAGGCGATGTTCTCGGGCTGGACGCCGAGGTTGTCGAGCATATTGACGACGGCACTGCTCATGGGACCGGGACCGCACATGTAGTATTCGATGTCCTCGGGGGCGGGGTGGTCCTTTAGGTAGGTGTCGTACATCACCTGATGGATGAAGCCGGGGGTGTAGGGCACGCCGGCGGCATCGGCGGCGGGGTCGGGCCGGTCGAGGGCCAGGTGGAAGTGGAAATTCGGGAAGTCCTTCTCCAACTGGTGAAAGTCGTTGAGGTAGAACACCTCGTTGAGAGCACGGGCGCCGTAGAAGTAGTGCATGGGGCGGTGGGTGCAGTTAAGGGTGCGGGTGAGGTGCATGATCTGTGCGCGGAGGGGAGCCATACCGGCACCGCCGCCCACCCATATCATCTCGTTACCCTGCGGGTCGTCGCGCCAGGTGCCGTCCTCGGTGCCGCGGACGCGGAACTCGCCGTAGGGGCCGCTCATGATGACCTTGTCGCCGGGCTTCAGCGAGAAGATGTAGCTCGAGGCTATGCCAGGGTTGACATTCTGGAATCCGCTGCGGTCGGCTGTGAAGGGCGGTGTGGCGATACGCACGGTGAGCATGAAGACGTCGCCTTCGGCGGGGTAGTTGGCCATAGAATAGGCACGGACGGTGGGCTCGGTGTTGACGCAGACGAGGTCAAACATCTTGAACTTCTCCCATGCGGGCAGGTATTCGTCGCCGATGAGGCTGCGGTCGAAATCGCTGTACTTGATGCGGAAGGTGGGTATCTTGATCTGTGCGTAGGAGCCGGGCACGAAGTCCATGTGTTCTCCGGCGGGCAGCTGCACCTTGAACTCTTTGATGAAGGTGGCCACGTTGCGGTTGCTGACCACCGTGCACTCGTATTCCTTGATGCTGAGGATGCTCTCGGGTAGCTTAAGCGAGAGGTCTTCCTTCACCTTCACCTGGCAGCCGAGGCGCCAGCCTTCCTGTATCTGCTTGCGGCTGAAGTGGGGTGTCTCGGTGGGGAGGATGCTGCCGCCGCCCTTGACGACGCGGCATTTGCATTGTCCGCAGCTTCCTTTGCCGCCGCAGGCCGAGGGCAGGTGGACGCCCTGCTCGCTGAGGGTGCTGATAAGTGTTCCGCCCGTGGGGACGGTCATTTCTTTGTCGTCGTTGATGGTTATCTTCACGTTGCCCTGCGGTATGAGCTTGGCGCGCAGGATGAGCAGCGCCGCCACCAGCAGCAGGATGACGACCAATATGATAATGATAGCGGTGAGTAATGTCTGTGTCATAGCTTAAATCCCATAAAAGACATAAAGGCCATTCCCATGAGGCCGGTGATGATGAAGGTGATGCCCACGCCACGGAGGGCAGGGGGGATGTGGCTGTAGCGCAGCTTCTCGCGGATGGCGGCGATGGCCACGATGGCCAGGAACCAGCCGATGCCGCTGCCGAGGGCGAAGACGGTGGCCTCGCCGATGTTGGCGTAGCCGCGCTCCTGCATGAAGAGCGAGCCCGACATGACGGCGCAGTTCACGGCGATGAGCGGCAGGAAGATGCCCAGCGAGTTGTAGAGCGCAGGGCTGAACTTCTCCACTATCATCTCCACCATCTGCACTATGGCCGCGATGACGGCGATGAACATGATGAGGCTCAGGAAGCTGAGGTCCACCTCGGCCAGCGAGGGCGATATCCATGCCAGCGCGCCGGGGGCGAGGAAGAATTTGTTGAGCAGGTAGTTGATGGGCACGGTGATGAGCAGCACGAAGGTGACCGCTATGCCGAGGCCCGCCGAGGTCTTCACCGTCTTCGACACGGCCAGGTAGGAGCACATGCCGAGGAAGAAGGCGAAGATCATGTTGTCGACGAATATCGACTTGATGAATATGTTAATGTAGTCCATGTTGCGAATGCGTTAATGTGTTAGTAGGTCATTGTCTTTATTTCTCTATGATGTCACTGATTGTGATATGTTCAATATAGCATTCCAAACATCCATAGCGGAATGCGGTTCTTGTGGCCAATCTCAGTATCGTCCACGGCCAGGTAACTGTCGGGTACGTCCTTGATTTGCTTGAAGGTCTTGCCCTTGCCACCAACTTCGAACAGGTGCTTGTGGTTGACGAGGAAATCGCCCTGCTGCGGATAATTGACCTCGGCGATGTTGCCCACCTGATTCAGAAAGAAAGTCTCCCTTAAGGTGCCGGCATCGGCATGGGGCGAGAGGGCATACATCTGGTTGGGGTTGTTGAGATATATCTTGTCGGGTTTTGTAAGGTTGTGCAGCCGTTTGTTTTCCGAAGTGAGTAGCTGCAACAAAGCCGCGCGTTGCAGCATTGCAAGCATCTTCATCCCTTGCTCGCGGTTAGTTTCAAGCGTGGCGTACAACTCACTCATTTTGGGTGTCTGTGGTACACATTCAGCCAAAATCATCAGCATACGCATCACTTTCTGCTGTGTTGCATAGGTGACATCGTCCACAGCGGGGAGGTCATCTGTCAGCACAGCCCGGATGACCGACTGTAGCCGTGCATCGAAGCCGTCGCGGTCACGCATGTAGAATGGGTAGCAGCCATATTTCAGATACTTGTCAAAATATTGTATTATCTTTATTCCGTCGGTGATGTCCATGGCCAATTTGACATGGTTTGCCAATAAGTCCTCGAGGCCGATAACAGGCAATTCCTTGCCGGTCTCGAACAGAAGAAACTCACGGAACGACATGTTGTGCAGGGTATATACTATTTGCCGACGCGAAAGGTCGCCTTCGTTGCTGTCCATACGCAACATAGACGACCCAGTGTAGGCGATGTGCATGTCGGGGTATTCGTCCGTCATGTTCTTTATTACAGTCTGCCAATGGGGATAGCGGTGGATTTCATCGATGAAAAGGTGTGTTCCGCCGTGGTTGTAGTGATATTCAACCACCTCTGACAGGGTATGATTGGCGAACCACATGTTGTCGAGCGAGACGTACAACGCCTGCTCCGGGTTGTCGTGGAATGTCTCTTTGATGTGTTGCAGCATGAGGGTGGTCTTGCCCACGCCACGGGCACCCTTAATGGCAATCAGCCAGTTTTCCCAGTTGATTTGGTGGTACAGGTAGCGGTGGATGTCGGTTTTCACCCTCCTTACTGTAGCCAGAGAAGTCCTATATAGCCCGTCAATTGATGTGTTTTCCATGTCGTTCTAGTATTACAAACCGTGCTGCAAAGATACAAAATAAATCTTATATAGTCTTTTTTTTTATTAAAAAAAACCTCTTGTAGTCTAAAAAATCAAGTCGGGGCAACAAGGCTACTTATGCCGAGGAAGAAGGCGAAGATCATGTTGTCGACGAATATCGACTTGATGAATATGTTAATGTAGTCCATAATCTTGAATGTATTAGTGTGTTGGTATTCCTTAATTTATGTTGTCCATGACTAAAGCAAGCTGTATTTTTCTCCGTTTGATGTACAAAAACTCGTCAAACCAACACCCCTTACGATAACCAGTGAATCATAATAACTGCTATCAGAGATCGAAGTAAGAATAATTGTATCAATTCCATTATCGAAAAATGTTTGTCCGCATCTGAAATCAGCACTGTGGTAATGTGCATATTCTACCCGAGCACCTACAGTTAAACTATCAACTGTCAAACTTGAATATATTGTTATATTCAAAATAGTATCGACACCGTATAGCGAATCTTTACCACCTTTGAGTTTGGTGTTATATGTTGTCGCGTCTCCGCATGAACATTTCTCGCACCATGTATACTCTTCAGGACGTTGTTGATAAACTCCACGTATAATCCATGATTTACAATTGCCATTTTCATTTACAAATCTTATTGTCTGTCCTGGGGTGTATGGTAAAATGTCGGTTAAATCATCGGGGAACCCAGGGCAATATCTATCCTTGCAGCCAGCGAATGTCAGGGTAGATAGGATGATAAGGCCAAGCAAATGTAACTTTTTCATATTATTACTGTTTTATAATGCATTTATAATCTTTGTTTTCTCCGATAATTGTAACAATATAATAACACCCCGAAGGTAAATGGGAAAGATCAAGGATGTTTGTCTTCGATGTGGAATTTTTCTTTTCGAGGGTAATTCTGCCATAAATGTCAACTACTTGAAATAATATGGTATTGTCGCATACACCATCGACCTCAACCGTAACATTGTTCGATGCTGGATTAGGATATACAGTCACCTTGTATGGGATGTTTTGGCTTTCTGGAATAATCAACAATCCTTTCTCTGCCTGTTCACGATTGCCTTTCGTGTTGTGTAAAGGTAATCGATTTGACACGCATTCTTCTATCTGCATTGTTACCTCAGATCCTGCCGAAGCCGTAAAACCATCCTGCAAAATTATCTCCTGGCCTGCTCTTACAGTGAGTTCAGAACCATATCCTGCACGATTGTCTCCATCAAAAATAACGTTTCTTGCCGCTCTATAGTACAGTTTGTCTCCTTGGCCAAGGCGCATTCTTTCTACATAGTAGTCTTCGTTGCAGCCAAGGCCTCTCACCAGGAATGAAGGGTCTCCCATAAGGTTATATGATTTTATATATCTTTTTGCGTGACTGCTTGTTGTAAAGAATGCATCATAATAACGTTTCATCCCTATTGCCACGATGCCACCGATTGTCGGTTCATCGTACAAGGCATCTCCAAACAGTTTTTTCTCTATACGATAATCACTTAAGACAAGTGTGCTAACTGATGAACCAAGATATAGAGTAGAACCATTTTTGTTTAGAATCCAGTTTTCTGCAATACTTGTGCTTGAATATGCAAAGTTACCTGTTTTACATGCAAAAGCAAATACCGAGGGGTACGTTTTATGAGAACTGCCGTTTATGAATGATCCGTCAATATACCAGGATTGATTATTATATACGCCAATAGTCCCCCATGTGTTAAAATACCCATGCCCGGAATAAACATAAAACAGCGGGTTGTCGTTAAGGTACGATAGTGCAGTTGTCCGATTTGGCTGGTTAAGCTGCGTACAGTAATATCCATTGGGATCAAATGTATCATCTATCACATCCTCATGACCTTGTTCGAAATAGTATTGGTTTATTGAGTTGTCATCCGTTCCAGCAATAAAAACGGCTTTTTTGTCGTGTAAATGCATATTCATCTCCATATAGATGGTTTTGTTTGCAATTGTCTGTACGTCGTCAGTGTTATGTACAGGCCATCGTCCAATCAAGGCATCACGGTAGTAGTCGTCTCCCTCCAAAAAAGTGTACGAAACATCTGTTATTGGGTCATCAATATCTTCGCTTGTGGAGTCACCTTCGCAAGCAGGCAAATTGGGGTGGTCTCCGACTAGTAGAATAAAGTCTGGGCGTGTGTCGTTGTTGTTGTAATAATCTTGGATAAGCAGTTTGATTGCCGAGGGAGTTCTTTGGCTTTCATTCAGCGAATGAATTATTACGTTATAGCCAAGTGACTGTTTGTAGTCGGCAAAGTATTGCAGAGCATCAGCATATTGTGGCAGTGTTATTATCAGATAATTCTCAGTAGAAGGTGCTCGTGTTGTAGATATGTGATTGACAAATGTTCTGTTGAGAATATTTTCCCATGCAATAGAATAATTATATGTGGACTCTTGGCGAGGTGTTGTGTGATATTTTATATGTAGCCTTGCATTCTTTAGAATTGTAAGTTGTTTTCGGTAAGGGCTGTATTTAAAAGGCATGACCGATACTCGCACACCTTTTGTCCCTCTCACTACAAATGTATCCATTAATTTATATTCCTCCGTCATAAAGACTTCTCTGGAATTATAAAAACGCTCGTCAAAATGAAATGAACGATTCTCATAAACAGAATCTTTTGGCAAGTCTCCTTGAAATGGAATTATGTGATAGTCCAAAGATACATTTTCATATATGGCTTCTGTTATCGTGATTTCAATATTATGAGCCGAATAAGGGATCTCGAAGTTGTATGAAATAAACGGCAACTCTGGACGTCCTGTGCTGTCAATGATACCCCAATTAGAACTTTTTACACGTATGTAATTAAAGGTTGTTTGGTTGCTGAAGATTGCAGGCGGTACGGTATCGGATATATCGTAAACAGGCAAAGAAAAATCATATACAATTTCTTTTGTACTTTCTCTTGATTGACAGAAAGCCTGTTGCCCGATTGAAAGCAATAATACTGCAATAAATATTGGTTTGAATTTCATATCTTGATATATCTTTTGAATGCCGTTATCATAGGTCATGCCACGTATTGAGGAGCAACTATGACGGTCTTCACCGTCTTGCTCACGGCAAGGTAGGAGCACATGCCGAGGAAGAAGGCGAAGATCATGTTGTCGACAAAGACAGACTTGACAAAGATGTTGATGTACTCCATAGGTTAACTTTCTTGAAGGTCTTTGTTGCGGGAGCGGTGCCACCAGATGATGAGGCCCACGAGGATAAGGGCCATGGGGGGCATGATCATCAGGCCGTTGTTCTCGTAGCCGATGCCGTAGAGGCCGAGCTTCTCCATGACGGGGTAGCCCCAGAGGGTGCCGCTGCCGAAGAGTTCTCTTACAAACCCAAGCACGATGAGGATGACGCTGTAGCCGAGTCCGTTGCCGAGTCCGTCGAGGAAGCTCGCCCACGGCTTCTGCACCATAGCGAAGGCCTCGAGGCGGCCCATGACGATGCAGTTGGTGATGATGAGGCCCACGAAGACGGAGAGTTGCTTGCTGACGTCGTAGACGTAGGCTTTCAGCACCTGGTCGACGAGCACCACGAGGGTGGAGACGACGACCAGTTGCACGATGATGCGGATGCGTGGCGGGATAGTGTTGCGTAACAGCGAGATGATGACGTTGGCCAGCATTACCACGACAGTCACTGACAAAGCCATCACCACGGCGGGTTTCAGTTGTGCCGTCACTGCCAGGCAAGAGCATACGCCCAGCACTTGGACGGTGATGGGGTTGTTCTTGCTGAAGGGGAGTTTGATAAGGTCAAAGTTCTTCATTCGGTAGCCTCCTTTCTAAGATTGCTGTAGTCGTCATAGGCTTTGGCCAGCATGGCGGTCACGCCGTTGCTGGTCATGGTGCC
>CAJOFL010000009.1 GCA_905233895.1 uncultured Bacteroidales bacterium
TGCGCCTTACAAATCTCTATCAGCGAGGACATCCTCTCCCCTATCCTCTTCAGCTCGTCGTTGTATTCCTGCTCGGTGAACTCCAGCTTGCCGGTATTGCGGTCGGTATAGTTGCCGGGGTTGACGCGCACCTTCTCCACGAGTGTGGCGGCGACCTCGGCGGCCTTGGGGTTGAAGTGTATGTCGGCCACCAGCGGCACCTCGCAGCCGCGCCGGAGGAGTTCCTCCTTGATGCGGTCGAGGTTCTCGGCGGCCTTCACATCGGGCGCCGTGATGCGCACCAGCTCGCAGCCCGCCTCCACCATGCGGAGCGCCTGCTCCACGGTGGCGCGGGTGTCCATCGTGTCGGTATTCGTCATGCTCTGCACGCGCACGGGCGCCCCCCCGCCCAGCGTCAGGTTGCCTATCTTGATTTGTCTGCTCATGATATTCTCGCTATGGTTCTTTGCAGGCTCAGCACCTGGCTCTTCAGCTGCTTTATCTGGTCTTGCAGATTGGCGTTCTGGCTGCGGAGCTTACGGTTTTCTTCAATCAGCTCATATTGGGTCGGCTCGCGGTGTTCCTCCTTGGCGCGCTGTTCCGCACTCATCGTTGAACACCTGACCCACCTTACCTTGGTCAGCCATGCGGATAAGCTCGTTGGGGGCGAACGGCATATCGAAGCCCGTCTCATCCTCTACATACACCATGCCGCCCTGTATCTTCTTTACGATTCCCCCGCCGACGGCGTTTAGGAACTTCACTTTGTCGCCTATTTCAAATTGTGCCATTTGTAACGGTTAAAGGTTAATGTTTAAAGGTTAAAGAATTTCGTCGGCAAGAGCGGCGAAGTCGATGCCGTCGAAGTTGCCGCTGGACATCATCAGGAGGTTGGCGTTTTTCCATTCCATCGCTTTCACCTTGGCCACCATCGCGGCGCTGTCGGTGAAGACTTCCACCTCGCCTCCAAAGGCCTTGCGTACCTCCTCGGGGTCGAGGGGTGGCAGTTTCTTGAGCTGTAGGGCATGCTGGCTGAAATAGACGCAGCGCACGTCGGCCTCGTCCATCGTTCCGCGGTACTGCTGCAGGAACTCCTGTGTCAACGAGCTGAAGGTGTGCAGCTCCATGCAGGCCACCAGCCGGCGGTCGGGGTACTGCTCGCGCATGGCGTGGATGGTGGCGCGCAGCTTCGATGGCGCATGGGCGAAGTCCTTATACACCGCGCAGCTGTCGTTTTTCTTGACAAGCTCCAACCGTTTCGAGGCACCTTCGAAGGTGCTGATGGCCTCGTCGAACTGCTCGTCCGTCACCCCCACCTGTCGGCAAGCCAGACGGGCGGCGGTGAGGTTGAGTAGGTTGTGATGACCAAACACCATCAACGGGGTTCTGTTGGCCAGATAGGTGACACCGTTCTCCACCACATTCTCGGGGCACACATACGGCAACTTCTGTATGTCGGTGCGATGGTTTTCCACCGCCACGCGATGTACCTCCTTGTCCTCGTCGCAGTAAATCAGCGTACCCTTCGGCTCAATGAGGTTAATGAACTGTGCAAACTGGTCGCGGTAGATGTCGAACGTCGGGAAGACATTGATATGATCCCACTCGATGCCGGTGATGATGGCCACATTGGGCTTGTATAGGTGGAACTTGGGGCGGCGGTCGATGGGCGAAGTGAGGTACTCGTCGCCCTCGATGACCATCACTTTAGCTGTATGCGAGAGGCGCACCATCACCTCGAAGCCCTTCAATTGTGCGCCCACCATATAGTCGGCCTCGATGCCGCAGTGAGCCAGCACATGCAGTATCATGGCTGTGGTAGTCGTCTTGCCGTGCGAGCCGCCCACCACGATGCGCAGCTTATCCTTGCTCTGCTCGTAGAGGTACTCCGGGTAGCTATAAATTTTCAGGCCCAACTCCTGTGCTCGCAGCAACTCAGGATTATCAATCCGTGCATGCATACCGAGCACCACAGCGTCCAAATCGGGCGTAATCCTCTCAGGATGCCAGCCGAACGTCTCCGGCAGCAATCCGTACTTCTCCAGCCGGCTCTTCGCTGGGTCGAAAATCTCATCGTCACTACCCGTGACCGTAATCCCTTTCTGGCATAACGCAATAGCCAGATTATGCATGGCACTGCCGCCAATGGCAATGAAATGTACCTTGCTCACTTTCATGTTTCTTATTTTAAGGTGTTCACCACCCCTTACGGGGGTCATATTTCAGTCAGTCATTTTTGCAATATTTAACGTAAAAAAGACAAAATTATTATGTAAAATCCAACATTTTTACAGATTAAAAACCTACCACCCATCGGCTGGATTTATCTTTTTTTCAAAATATAGTAAATTATTAATTATCAATAAGATAAAATGTTAAAATTCACATAACCGCAAGAACGCCAGCTGGTTAGACCCACCTTCGCCTGATCAACGCCTGATCAACGCCTGATCAACGCCTGCCTTTCTCCGACAGGAGGAAGGCAGGTGAACGCGACCGAAGTGGAGCGAACGCCTGCCTTAAACTACCACACATTTCTATTTTTTTGCTGCCGGGGGGCAATAAATTGGCACGTTTTTTGTTATGTTAGAAAGCAACAAACGTTCCGATTTATGAAAAAAATTGTCTTTCTAACGATTATGGCCACCACGCTGTTGACCGCTTCGTGCGACGCACAGCGCTCCGACAACTCCGCAAAAGCAACCACAAACCCTCTTGCTCAGCAAGTTACAGATAACCGTCCACGCCTGGAACTCAAAGACTTCACCGATGTGGCAGCCGCCACCATCGACGGTGTGGTGCATATCAAGACCGAGATGACGCAGCTCACGCCCCTCTACCAGTCGTTTTTCGGCTTCATCATCCAGCAGGGAGTCCAACGTCAGACCTACCAGGCCTACGGCTCTGGCGTCATCATCACCGCCGACGGTTATATCCTGACCAACAACCATGTAGTGCAGGATGCCGAGCGTATCACTGTAACCCTCAACGACCGCCGCGAACTTTCCGCCCGCCTCGTGGGCAACGACCCTGCCACCGACCTGGCAGTGATTAAAGTTGAAGCTGAAGGCTTAACATATATTCCATTCGGTAACAGCGACTTGGCGCGTGTCGGCGAGCCAGTGCTAGCCATCGGCAACCCGTTCAACCTCACCTCGACCGTCACCTCGGGCATCATCAGTGCCAAAGCCCGCAATATGCACATCATCGATAATCCACGCTCGAACGAAACCCCGCTCGAGTCGTTCCTCCAGACCGACGCGGCGGTGAACAGCGGCAATTCGGGCGGCGCCCTTGTCAACTCACATGCCGAACTCATCGGTATCGTAACCGCAATCGCCTCGGGCAACGGCAATTACATAGGCTATAGCTTCGCCATTCCCTCGAACACCGCCGTCAAGGTGGCCGGCGACCTGCAACGTTACGGCTATGTGCAGCGCGGCTACCTGGGGGTGCAAGTCACCGAGGTCGACGCCAACGTGGCGCGCCAGACCGGAGCGAGCTCGATTAAAGGCCTTTATGTGGCCAAGGTGACCGACGACTGTGCCGCCGCGAAGGCCGGCATCCGACAGGGCGACATCATTCTCCGCGTGGCCGGCAAGGAGGTCAACACCTTCGCCGAGATGATGGAGGAGCTGGCGCTCTTCTCGCCCGGCGACGAGGTGGACGTGGAATATGAGCGTTCGGGCCGTATCCACACCGTCAAAGCCACCCTCCTCAACTCGCAAGGAACTACGCAGATTATCCGTAAGTGACCCTCGACGACAAATACGACGAGATGACTCAGCGGCCAGTCAAGTTACTGGTTTGCAAGATGGCGGTACCTACCATCATCGCGATGGTTACTACCGCATTGTACAACGTCGTCGACGCAGCCTTTATCGGACGCCTGAGCACCGAAGGCACCGCCGGCATCGGTATCTCGTTCGCCTACATGACCTTCATCCAGGCCTTGGGCTTCTTCTTCGGCCACGGAAGCGGCAACCACATATCCCGCGCCCTCGGGGCAAAGGACCGTTCGTCGGCCTCGATAGTGGCGTCGGTGGGCTTCATCACCCCGTTCCTCGTCGGACTGGTGGCCGCCATCGTCTGCCTGCCCAACCTCTCGGCCCTGAGCCGCCTGCTCGGCGCGCCGGAAGGTGTGGTGCCCTACGCCAACGACTACCTTCGCTATATCGTTGTGGCAACGCCGTTTATGATGTCGGCCCTCACCCTCAACAACCAACTTCGCCTGCAAGGCAACGCCCGTCTGGGAATGGTTGGCATCGTGAGCGGAGCCATACTCAACATCGCCCTCGACCCGCTCTTCATCTTCGCCCTCGACATGGGCGTAAGCGGTGCCTCGCTGGCTACCGCCATAAGCCAGTTCTTCGCCTGGTGCCTGCTGCTTCGCGGCACTTTCCGCCCCGAAAGCGTACATATCCGCCTGCGCGACTTCAAGCCTTCTTGGCGAGTCTACTACGAGATATTCCGCGGCGGCTCCCCTTCCCTCTTCCGCCAGGTATTCAACTGCGCCGCCGCCGTGTCGCTCAACTACTGCGCCGCCCTCTACGCCGCTCCTGGCGAGGATGCATCGGCGGTAGCCGCTTTCGCCGTCGTCACACGTATCATGATGTTCGCCTTCAGCGTCGTGCTGGGCTTCTGCCAAGGGTTCCAGCCCGTGTGCGGCTACAACTACGGTGCCCGCAAATACGACCGTGTGCGCGAGTCGTGGCTTTTCGCCAGCTGCGTGGGCACTGCATTCCTGCTGGTCATCTCAGCCACAGGCTTGATATTTGCACCCCAGATAGTTGCGTTGTTCCGTGCCGAAGACCCCGCACTGATAGCGATAGGTGCCGCCACGTTGCGCTGGCAGTGCGCCGCCTTCCCGCTGGTGGCCCTGTTCACCGCCACCGGCATGTTGTTCCAGAACATCCGCATGACCGGCCCCGCCACCCTGCTGAGCATCACCCGCAACGGTCTCTTTTTTCTGCCTGCCCTCTTGCTCCTGCCCTTGTGGCTCGGCATGCAAGGGGTGCAGATGGCCCAGGCCGTCGCCGACATGCTTACATTCCTCCTCGCCGTCCCCTACGCCATCTGGATCAACCGCAAACTTAAAAACAATATGCAATGAAACGCTTCGCAATACTGATACTTCTGCTACTGGCTTTTATGTCGGCATCGGCACAGGGGTGCATCAAGGGTACCGTATGCGATGCCGAGACGCGCGAGCCATTGCCGTTTGTGAAAGTATTATTATTGCACGACGGAGAGAGAATAAAAACTGTGGAAACCGATTTCGACGGGGTATATACCATGAAGACTGTCGACTCAGGCCGGTACGACATTGTGGCGGAGCCATGCGTGGGGTATCTCGCGGCGAGGCGCAATGGAGTGATGGTTAAGCCAACAGGGTTCACCGTATGCAACATCGACATGGAGCGAGGTGGAACATGGACCGAGGTTGAGGTAGAAGGCACTCCGATACTTGATTCTATTGATGTAGATAGCATAGTGGCGGCTGTGGGGGCGGGAGCCGATACGCTGGTGGAACTGCAAGAGTACAAAGTTGTCGACCGCGGCCTCAAGCGGATGCTCGACCGCGTGGTGGAGTGCAAGGAACACATGTACGACTTCGACTACAAGCCCGAACGGATGCGCAAGGGTACCGCCTGCAACCTGAAACTAACTGTTCAGCCATGTGTAGACACCGTATCGCGCAATGAATACGGCACTTGGCAGGACTACCTCTACGACCTGTACAGCTACCACCTACAGGACACCTCTCTCAAACCGCTGCCATTGCCGATCGACCGAAAAGCACCTGGATTCCAACTTGACGAACCACTGGTGCGGGTGTGGATCAACACCTCATATCATGGTAAAGCCGACAAGAAAGCCAACGGTTATACGGTGTATCGCGGCGTGGTCTTCTACCTAAATACCAACGTATTGGAAGAGCCGTGGTTCAAACCCACAGGCCGCAAGCGCACCTTCCGCTGCATGAGAGACCCGTATGTGGGCATCTGGGACCCGCCAACATGGATATACACCCGCCAGGATGGCTACTGGTACCGCTGGCTGGAATTGCCCATGGGATATTAACCATATGATTATTATGCAGAAAATAAAATATATCATTCTATATCTCGCCCTGTCGGCAACAGCAGTATCGGCACAAGACCTGCTGCAGCCTGCCGCATGGGATGGATACTACGACATATCCTGCCGCGAGAAACTGGTGGATTATAACTCAGATGCATTCTACATGTGCCGTCCGTCGTTCACGCCAGAATATGCGCTCTCGATAGTGAACGGCAGATATTCTGCACCATCCTGGCTTGTGCTTAAACGTGCCACGGAAAATCTCTGGTACAACGACAACTACCCCAGAGCCAACGGCAAACGGCCCAAACGGGATAAATGGGACAAGCATCACAAATACCACGATGTCAAGATAGAAACCTACCGGCTTGACGTAAAAGCCGACGCCTGCTCCCTGATATACAATCTTGTGAAAGCTGCCAACGAGACGGCCACCTACTTCAACGGCGAGGCCTCTGGCTGCGACGGCGTAACATACTATTTCCACTCATGGGGCAGATACGGCCGCACATGGTCGCCCAACAAGAACTGCCGTACAGGAAGGCTGGTGGCGGTAATGGACAGCATCTGCCACGCTGTGGAACTTGGCGACACCGCGATGTTCTCCCGTCAATTGCCCTCCTGTCGTACACTGCTTGGCGAATTCCGCAATGCCTATCCTCTGACGGCTTTCATGCCAGACGTTTATTGGGTGCAGAAAATCAACGATTTTGGGGTGCATTACCGTGAATATGACCCAAACGACACAACAACGATAGACAATCTGGACTTCTCGATGTGGAACGGGATTTGGAGTCTGCCTCATATCAGACTCTTGCTTCCACAACCCCAAAGAATGCAATACACAAAATACATTGTGGCTACAATGTCGAACCGGATAGCGAGGTTCTCGCAGCAGAGATTTCTTTTGAATGACTCGCACGCTGTACTCTTCGAGATACTTATCGAAAATGAGCAACCTGAGGAGTACTTCTGTAAAATGAAAGGCTACGCCTATATCCGACTTAGTGATACCATTGATTTCGAAAGCAAATGCCTTTCGGCTCCGTTGGACAAGGAGGGCCTTTTCCGCCGAGGGCCCGACGGCTCTTGGCAACAAGTTGATACTACCGGCGCAACTCAATGGTGGAAAGAGCTTTAGAACAATATACAATGAACAATATAAAAAGTCCGGCTATATGTCGGACTTTTTTCGTATCTTTGCAGCGGAATTAATGTGCATTTATCACAATGGAAGACACTGAAAAAGATATAATCCAAGAAGTTACCAACAAGGAATACGAGTTTGGTTTCACCACCGACATCGCCACCGACACCATACGCAAAGGTCTGGACGAGGAGGTGGTACGACTCATCTCGCAGAAGAAGGGCGAGCCGGAATGGCTCCTCGAGTTCCGCCTCGAGGCATTCCGCCGCTGGCAGAAGATGAAAGAACCCGACTGGGCGCACCTCGAATACGAGACCCCGAACTATCAGGACATCATCTACTTCGCCGCACCGAAACAGGAGAAGAAGAAAAGCATCGACGAGGTAGACCCCGAACTGCTCGCCACCTTCGACAAGCTGGGTATCCCCCTGCGTGAGAGGGAGGCTCTTGCAGGTGTGGCCTACGATGCCATCATGGACTCGGTGAGCGTGAAAACCACCTCGCAGAAAGCACTCGAGGAGAAGGGCATCATCTTCATGCCCATAAGCGAGGCCGTGCAGAAGCACCCCGACTTGGTGAAGAAATACCTCGGCAGCGTGGTGCCTAGCACGGACAACTTCTTCGCCGCATTGAACAGCGCCGTCTTCAGCGACGGCTCGTTCTGCTACATTCCTAAAGGGGTGCGCTGCCCGATGGAGCTGAGCAGTTACTTCCGCATCAACGCCAAAGGTACAGGCCAGTTCGAGCGCACACTGATAGTGGCCGACGAAGGAGCCTACGTCTCTTACATGGAAGGCTGCACCGCCCCCCAGCGCGACGAGAACCAGTTGCATGCCGCCATCGTGGAGATTATCGTAATGAAAGACGCCGAAGTGAAGTACAGCACAGTGCAGAACTGGTACCCCGGCGACAAGGAAGGCAAGGGCGGCATCTATAATTTCGTCACCAAGCGCGGTATCTGCAAGGGAAACCATTCGAAACTCAGCTGGACGCAGGTGGAGACCGGAAGTGCGGTGACATGGAAGTACCCAAGCTGCATACTGCAAGGCGACGACTCGACGGCGGAGTTCTACAGCGTGGCCGTCACGAACAACTACCAGCAAGCCGATACCGGCACCAAGATGATACATGTGGGCAAGAACACCCACTCGACCATCATGAGCAAGGGTATATCGGCCGGCAAGAGCCACAACAGCTACCGCGGCCTTGTGCAGATTGGCCGTGGCGCCGACAACGCCCGCAACTACTCGCAATGCGACAGCCTGCTGCTCGGCGACCAATGCGGCGCACATACCTGGCCCTATATCAAGGCCGACAACCACACCGCCATCCTCGAGCACGAAGCCACCACGAGCAAGATCAGCGAAGACCAGCTCTTCTACTGCCAGCAGCGCGGCATCAGCCCGGAGAGCGCCGTTGGCCTGATAGTCAACGGCTACGCCAAAGACGTGCTGAAGAAACTCCCCATGGAGTTCGCCGTCGAAGCGCAGAAGCTATTGAGTATTTCACTGGAAGGCAGCGTGGGGTAGTTTTTTAGTTTAAGTTATTAGTTTAAGTTTTTAGCATTCGGGGTTATGAAATCTGGTGCAGGCATATTGCTTTTTTTGCTTATGTTGTTGTCGTCGTGTGGCAACAAGATTAACGATGTGCAGTATCTGATGAAGAACTGCCGTTTTGTTGACAGTGTACTGGAGCAGCAGTTGACTGATGCTGTTGAGGCAATGAATGTGCCGGACAGTGTGATGTTGGTGCTGGCGCAGTATGATTATGACTGGACATCGCAGATAAGATCCGTGGGTATTGGTACTTTCCATCCAGAGTATCATTATGGATCGGATATCCGGAGTTGTATGATGCGGATGGACGGTGTGACTGAGATTGCCGGACGCAAGTGTCTGGTTGATATGTACGGTTTACCGATGGAAGAGACGGCAGGAGCGACATTGGTTACCATCAGGGACAGTCTGGACGATGACATCGAGATGATACAGATGGAGGATAATCATTTCTTTTTCCTAGACACCACGGGACGCATAGTGGGAGACAGCCCCATCTACGATAAGTTGGAATATGTGACTGTTGTCGAGAACGACCCGGAGTTTCCCGGGGGAGAGGATTCGTTGCAGGCCTTTGTGAATCGCAACCTGCGCAACCCGCGACAGGTGGAGGGGAAGGTGTATGTGGAGTTTATCGTTGAACGCAATGGGCGACTGACGAACCTCAAGGTGCTGCGTGGTATTGACGAGGAGACCGACGAGGAAGCTCTACGCGTGATTCGGATGATGCCCCGATGGATTCCCGGACGTCAGCGCGACACACGTGTCCGCGTGAAGTATACCTTTGTCGTCAAGTTTAGCCCTATAGAACAATGACACACAAGCTGACAACACAGGAGATGGGCCGTATGACGGTGGAGGAGTTTCGCGCAAGTGAGAAACTTCCGCTGACGGTAGTACTCGACAATGTGCGGAGCCTGAACAATATCGGCTCCGTCTTCCGCACCGCCGACGCCTTCCGCGTGGAGCATATCGCCCTCTGCGGCATCACTGCCACCCCACCCCACCGCGAGATTCACAAGACCGCCCTCGGCGCCGAAGACAGTGTAGAATGGAGCTACCATGAGGATACCGCCGAATGCATCAAATCACTCAAGGAACAAGGCTACAAAATATATGCCGTGGAGCAGGTCGACGACAGCATAAAACTTGGAGATGTATCATCCACTAACGCATTTACGCATTTACGCATTTACGCATTAAAAGTGGCCATAATCCTTGGCAACGAGATAGAGGGCGTACAAGAAAGCCTTCTGCCCCTCTGCGACGGCTGCCTCGAAATACCCCAGTACGGCACCAAGCACTCGCTCAACGTCAGCTGCGCTGCCGCTATCGTTATATGGGAGATGTTTAAAGAACTAAGAACTAAGAACTAAGAACCAAGAGCTAAGAGTTATGACTAAGGAAGAACGTATGGAGAAGGCCCGGGGGCTGCACAAGCAAGGCTGCAACTGTTGCCAGGCCGTGGTGATGGCCTGGGCCGATCGTCTGCCCATCGACAAGGAACACGCCATGAATATGGCCGCTCCCTTCGGTCGCGGCCTCGCCGGAACGCGTGAAGTCTGCGGCTGCGTGAGCGGCATGGCGATGGTCTGTGGTCTCACGGGTCACACAGCCGACGTGCGCCCACTGATAGAGCAGTTCCGCGAGGTCAACGGCGACATCGTCTGCGCCCGCCTCCTCGCCTCTGGCAAGAAACCCTGCCCCGACATGGTCGCCTCCACCGCCGGGATGCTAGCTGACTTATTGTGATAGTTATGGCTAAAAAGAAGGAAATAATCGAGGAACCGTTAGAAAAACGTCTCTGGAAGGCAGCTGACAAGCTGCGTAAGAACATCGACGCGGCGGAATACAAGCATGTGGTACTTGGACTGATATTCCTGCGCTATATATCTGTGGAGTTTGAGCGGCTCTACAATGAGCTGTTAAAACAACAAGCCGATGGTGCCGACCCAGAGGACCGTGAGGAGTATGCTGCCGAGAATGTGTTCTATGTGCCGGGAAGCGCCCGCTGGAGCCGTCTGGTGGCCGAGGCCAAGAACCCACAGATTGGGAAGCTCATCGACGACGCCATGGATGCCATCGAGCGCGAGAACCGCACATTGAAAGGTGTGCTTCCCAAGGTATTTGCCCGACCAAATCTCGACCCTACGTCGCTGGGCGAATTGATAGACCTTATCGGCAACTCTACCCTGCAGAACACCAGCACCCGCAGCGCCGACCTGCTGGGGCACGTGTTCGAGTATTTCCTCGGCGAGTTCGCTTTAGCCGAGGGCAAGAAGGGAGGACAGTTCTACACGCCAAGGAGTGTTGTCGAGCTGTTGGTGACCATGCTGGAGCCCTACAAAGGGCGAGTACTCGACCCTTGCTGTGGTTCGGGTGGTATGTTTGTGCAGAGCGAGAAGTTTGTGCGTGAACATCAAGGACTTGTAGAGAATATCTCTGTCTATGGACAAGAGAGCAACCAGACCACCTGGCGACTCTGCAAGATGAACCTCGCCATCCGCGGCATCGATGCCTCACAGGTGAAGTGGAACACCGAGGGCTCGTTCCTCAACGACGCCCACAAGGATGTGAAGGCCGACTTTGTCATTGCCAACCCGCCGTTCAACGACAGCGACTGGAGTGGCGACCAACTGCGAGGCGACGCCCGTTGGCAGTATGGCATCCCACCCTCTGGCAATGCCAACTTCGCTTGGATACAGCACTTCATCTATCATCTCGCCCCCAACGGGCAGGCAGGCTTCGTTCTGGCCAAAGGCTCGCTGACGTCAAAAACAGGTGGCGAAGGCGACATCCGTCGTGCGCTTATCGACAAAGGCCTCATCGCCTGCATTGTCAACCTGCCGGCCAAACTCTTCCTTAACACGCAGATTCCCGCCTGCCTGTGGTTCGTCACCCGCAACCGTCAGAAGAGGGCTGGTGAGATACTCTTCATCGATGCCCGCAATATGGGCCGTCTCATCAACCGCCGCACGCGTGAATTGACCGAGGAGGACATCCACACCATCGCCGACACCTACCACCATTGGCGCGATGAAAGCACAGACTATGCCGATGTGCCTGGCTTCTGTGCCTCGGTGCCCGTCAGCCGTGTGGCCGAACTGGACTATGTGCTCACCCCCGGCCGTTATGTCGGCCTGCCCGAAGAGGAAGACGACTTTAACTTTGCCGAACGCTTCACTGCCCTCCGCGCCGAACTGGAAGCCCAGCTGAAAGAAGAAGAACGCCTGAACAAAGTGATACTGGAGAACCTGTCAAAAATAAAGATTGACTAATTATGGAGCAGATACAGAAGATAGATTTAGGAGAAAAGATAGAGCATCTAATAGAAGAAGCCCGCAAACGCACCATCACGGCGGTCAACACTGCCATGGTCTATACCTATTATGAGATAGGTCGGATGATTGTAGAGGATGAGCAGCAAGGCAACTATCGAGCTAATTATGGGAAAGCTGTTATTAGGCAATTGTCCAATAGGCTTACAAGGAAATTCGGAAAAGGATTCTCTGAAAGAAACATAGAACAAATGAGACAGTTCTATGTAATCTATTCGCAGAGAATTCAAATTTTTCAAACACCGTCTAGAAAATCATTGAAAGAAGAAAATTCCGCAACACCGTCTCGGATTTCTCCAATTTCGCAGACACTGTCTGCGGAATCTTCTCAAAAAGGTCAGACAGCGTCTGACAAATTGCATTTCACCCTCAGTTGGTCGCACTATTTGAAGCTGATGCGCATTGAGAATCCCGACGAAAGGCGTTTCTATGAGATTGAGGCCACGGAGAATAACTGGAGTCTGCGGGAATTACAACGACAGTTCGACAGTTCGCTGTATGAACGGTTGGCTCTTAGCAAAGACAAGAAGGGAGTGAAGTCGCTAGCACAAAAAGGACAGATAATAGAGAAGCCAGAGGATATGGTGAAAGACCCATACGTGCTGGAATTCTTAGGACTGAAAGAGTTGCCGCAATACAGCGAAAGCGAGTTGGAACAGCGTCTGATAGACCATCTGCAGACTTTCTTGCTGGAGTTAGGCAAAGGGTTTACCTTTGTAGGACGACAGGTGCGCTTTACCTTTGACGAGCAGCATTTCCGTGTGGACCTTGTTTTCTACAACCGATTGCTTCGTGCATTTGTGTTGATAGACCTCAAACGAGGAACATTGAAGCACCAAGACCTTGGGCAGATGCAGATGTATGTCAACTACTACGACCGCTTCGTGAAAACCGAGGAGGAGAATCCGACTATTGGAATCTTGTTGTGTACTGACAAAAGCGATGCAATGGTTGAGATTACCCTACCGAAAGACAACAACCAAATCTTCGCCAGCAAATATCAGACCTATCTGCCAAGCAAAGAGGAGTTACAAAAACTGATTGAGGAAAACATATCCAAATAGAAAAGAAACACCCTAAACTTGGGGGTGCTTGAGAAACAAATAATTCCACAATTTGTGGAACAATTGCCCGGTATTGAGGATATTGAAAGAGAATTGAGTGGAGAAAAAAAATTGAACATAAGAAATACCCAGTTGTAAAGGATTACTTTACAACTGAAGAAACCAGTTATTAAGGATTACTTAATAACTGAAAAACAACGAATAGAAACGATATGAGTACAGAAACAGCAAATCTGATAGTGGCTTGTGCGTCGTTGGTGGTGATGGTGGTGACGCTTGTCGTCGCCTGTGTGACGTTACGCTTTATGGTCAAGAACAGCAAGGGCTACCTGCGCAGGAAGTTGCGCGAGAAGGAAAGACGGTATAACTCCTTGGATAATCTATGTAAGACAAGTCCGTTCTCTCCGTTGGCTGGCATAGTGAAAGACAGGCATTTTGAGGAGCGAGATAAACTGGAACAAGAGATAGAGGATATCAAAGAAAAGTTGTAATATGAGCGAATGGAAAGAATATAAGTTGGGAGAGGTCGCTGAAATAATCGGTGGAGGCACACCTGACACTTCTAATAGAGACTATTGGGGTGGAATAATTCCTTGGATTTCTCCAAAAGACTTAACAGGATATAACAAAATTTATATCGAAAAGGGAGAAAGAAATATAACAGAATTAGGATATAAAAACTCATCCACAAGATTATTACCCAAAGGAACGGTTTTGTTTTCATCTCGTGCACCAATTGGATATGTTGCCATTGCATCAAATCCTATATGTACAAATCAAGGTTTTAAAAGTTTAGTGTGTAACGAAACAATTGTTAACAATGTTTATTTGTATTATTGGCTAAAAAGTAATACAGAGTATTTGCAGTCGTTAGGTACGGGAACGACATTTGCAGAAATATCAGGGTCGGCTTTAAAAACAGTAAATATTTCTCTTCCGCCGATAGAGGAGCAGAAGCGGATAGCGGGGGTGTTGAGTTCGTTGGATGACAAGATAGATTTGTTGAACCGGGAGAACGCGACCCTCGAAGCCCTCGCCGAAACTCTCTTCCGCCACTACTTCATCGAAAACCCCGACTCCACCTGGAAAGAAGGCAAACTGGGAGACTATGTTATTGAAACAATAGGTGGAGAATGGGGAACGGAGACACCTGAAGGTGAGAGCGGTATGCCAGTACGATGCCTAAGGGGGGCGGATGTTGCTGACTTGAATGACGGGATTGCGACAAGAACACCTCTTCGATATGTAAAGCCAAGCAAATACGAGAAAATCAAGCCGAACAATGGAGATATTATCCTAGAAATATCTGGCGGTACGGATACTTGCTCCACAGGCAGAGTGGCATATATTAATGAAGGAGTAAAGCAATTGTTCGATTACCCTATTGTGTTTTCAAACTTTTGTAGATTATTACGAGTTGATGAAAGACACACATTCTTTGTTTATTGTTTTTTCCGTTATCTACACAAGCAGGGCGAATTCTTCAACTTAGAGAATGGTAGTTCAGGAATACACAACCTAAACTATAAGGCAGCGCTTTATGAGATGGACTGGAATGTACCAACAGATGAAAAAGTTGTTATTGACTTCAACAACCAAGTAAAACCTTATTTTGATAAAATAAATGCAAATAAACAACAGATACTCGCGCTGTCTGCACAACGCGATGCATTACTGCCTAGACTGATGTTAGGCGAAGTGAAAATCGGATAATATTAAATATAGTGAATAATATTAAATTATATAATATGGATATAATTGAACTTGCATTAAGTAATTATACTGATTTCTTTAAATTCGAGCAGTTGTGTTTGGAGGTTATGGGATATTACGGATTTCCTCGAATAAGAAAAGTCGGTGGCATTAAAGATGATGGTGTTGATGCTATAAGTTCTGAAATCTATCAGGACGAAACAAAAATAAGCCGAGTATTCCAGTTTACAATGCAGAAGGATTCAAATGCAAAAATAAAAGCTACCGTAAAAAAATTAAATGATAATAATGTTGTATTTGATGAACTGGTTTTTGTGACTTCACAATCTGTAAATAGCATAAAGGGATTGGAAAGCAAATTCAGAATGGAGCATTCAAAGACATTACAGATATTTGATTTATCAACATTTATTCTTGTGACAGGAGAACACAAAGATATTATTTCAAGATACTTCCCCAACATTAAAGCTCAAATAGAGGAGGATTTTTTGAAAAATAATTATTTCTCAACAGATGGGGAAAGTTTGCTAACAAGTTCGATGATTAAAAGCACGTTGCTTTTTTCACTTTCTCCGAAGCTAAAAGAAAAAATACAAAAAAAATCCTTGTTTGATAAATCCATATTGTCATTAATTTCAACATATTCGGGTGGTTTGTCACGAAGCGAAATTATTGACGAATTCCATAAGGAATTTGGCTGTATTATTGACGAATCGCAGATAAGAGCATCGATAGAAAGATTGAAAAGGGAGGGTCTTATAAGTAACGAAGAGGAAAAAATCTCAGCATCAACGAAAGCAAAGTCTGAAATGATGGAAGGCATTTCTCATATGGAACAACGAACAAATGCCCTGATTAATGATATTATTACAAAAACGCAAGAACTTGCAGATGGAATACCTTTAAGTGATAGTGAAATCAAACAGATATGGAATAATATACAAAAAACATTGAATTTATTTTTCAAATATTATGGGCAAGACCTGGCAATCAATGAAGATAATATTGTTTCAGGGATGGTACGTCAGAAAGAACTGATAAAAATACTTACTGATAGCATCCAACCTGACTTGGGTGAATGCCTTGTGTATGGACTTGGAGAAATACTAAGCAAGCCAAATGATGAACAATTCCAAACAATTTTATTATGGGCAAGAGCATATATTGGAACTCAATTGATGAGATTGGATCCAATGTTGGCAGGATTCCAGAAAAAAACATTCGCAAGCAAGATGTATATCTTGGATACTGATTTTGTCCTTAATTGTATGGTTAAATACGGGCCGTTTAGTGACATATACACAGTCCTACTAAAAGAGTTGTTAAATAATGGTTGTAAAGTGTATATACCAAAGAGTGTGGTAGAAGAAGTTGTCATTCATGCTAGTTTCGCAAAAAGAAATTTCAATTATTTTAGGAATACTTTTACTGCTGTAAATGAAACTGTGGTATATGAAAAATTATCAAATGTTTTTGTTATAGATTATTATATTAATATTCTCCGTAATGATAATGAGTATTCAGATGACACATTCTCATCCTATATACAAAATATTTATGATGAGACTGATGAATACAATTTTATGTTAGAAGTAATGGAACATAGACTTCCGAAAGGTGTTGTGATTGGAGATGAGTCCTTGATTGATAGTGTAAGTATTAGCGAGGTAGATTGTGATAATCTAACCCAGTTGATATACGACGAAACAATTAAAACGCCCAAGGCTGCATATAGAACTCCTGAGGAGAATTGGCGCATTGCAAAAACTGACGCTGAACTTTACCTATTGGCTAGAGAACTCAATAAAAATATTCCCCAAAGAAATAATCAGATGTTATTTGGAATCGCATATCTCGTTACAAGTTCAAGTCGTGCAATAAGATGTGCAAAAGAAGTTAATCTCTATAGCTCTGTAGTGGCAAGACCAAAAGTGCTAGTGGCATTATTGTCAGAAATAGGTTTGTTTGATTCGTCAAATAAAGCGATTGTAAATCTATTAGGAAATCCCTTCTTGGCAGAGGCTGTAAATCAGAGTTGGGAGGAAATAAAATCTCTAATTGAGTCAGGTGTTGATTTACGAGGAAAGGAATTACCTAGATTAAAAAGGGAGTTAAAGAAGGAAATTCATGAATTAATGACCAAGAATGAGGAATTGATTTATTCGAACGATAGTGATGAATCAGATAAGAACGACTCTAAAACTGCTCTTACACTGAATTATAATTTGGATGATTTTGTAAGTTTTGCAAAAGAGATACAGAGCAAAGGGTATAAGATGATTCCAGCGGCAGAGAAAATGATTAGCACATATGAAGAAATGAAGTTGAGAAATGAAGAAAAAGAGAAAAAATATACTCAAATAGAAGAGGAACTGAAAAAAGTCGGAAAAGGAAAGCAAAGATATATCAGAAGAATTACAGGAGGAACAGATGGTGGTCAAGAAAAATAGGATTAATCATAATCCTATTTGTTGAATATCACCGAACCATCACCGAAGGATCATAGAACCCACATAGAGGGATCGAAGAAGGGAGACTAACAATTATGGCTGAAAAAAAGACAAAGACATATAATGGATACAAACCACCTTTCACTCTGTCGGCGAAGGCGGTGGGACTGGTGGCGGATATCGCTGCCCAGATGGAGCGGTTTGCCATCCGTATGGAACAGAGCGACGCCCTGCGGCTGCGCAAGGTCAACCGTATCAAGACTATCCATAGCTCTTTGGCCATAGAGGGCAACCATCTTCTGGAGAGTGAGGTGGCGGATATCCTTGACGGCAAGACGGTGGTGGCACCTATCCGCGAGATTCAGGAGGTGAAAAACGCCATACGGATGTATGACGAATTTGAAAAACTCGACCCCTTCTCGATGGACGACCTGCTGCGTGCACACGGGCTGATGATGTCGGCCTTGACAGACGACGCAGGCCATTTCCGCAAGGGCGGTGTAGGTGTCTATTCCGAGAGCGGTCTGGTACATTTGGCCCCTCCATCCGACAGGGTGCATGGGTTGATGTCCGACCTGTTCGGCTGGCTGAAGAATGCCGACGACCACCTGCTGGTGCGCAGCTGCGTGTTCCACTATGAGTTCGAGTTTATCCATCCATTTATTGATGGCAACGGACGAATGGGACGTCTGTGGCAGTCGCTCATCCTCAGTCGCTGGCACCCTGCCTTTGCGCACCTGCCGGTGGAGAATATGGTCTACTCCAACCAACAAGCCTACTACGACGCCATTGCTCAAAGTACCAAGCAGGGTGAGTGTAGCCCCTTCATCGACTTTATGCTGGAGGAGATACATAAGTCCGTACTACAACATAAAGGTGAACCTCTTAATGCACCTGTAAATGCACCTGCAAATGCACCTGTAAATATAACTAAGAGACAAGCTGCCATTATAGATATTCTAAGAAATAATCCTTATACCACATACGATGAAATGGCAACAACTCTTGATGTGGACAGATCAACTATTACACGAAATATTGCGGCATTAAAAGAAATGGGTATTCTAATACGTATAGGCGAGGACAAGAACGGATATTGGAAACTTAACAAAAAGTCACTATGACCAAGCTGACGGAATCGGACATTGAGCAGATGACCATCGAGATATTGCAGAGCCGTGGGTATGAATACCTTTACGGCCCTGATATCGCGCCAGACGGACAGTCGCCTATGCGGACGACGCTGAGCGAGGTGGTGCTGCGCGAGAAGCTGGAAGCGGCAGTGCGGCGGCTCAACCCATCGCTGCCGGAGCAGGTACTGGACGATGCTGTCAGGACGGCGCTGCGCATCGGCTCGACCGATTTGCTGGCCGACAACGAGCAGTTCCACGAGCTGCTGACACAGGGCGTGACGGTGTCGGTCTACGAAGAGGGTGAGGAGCGCGGAAAGAAGGTGTGGCTGGTGGACTTTGACGACCCGTGGAACAATGACTTCACGGTGGTCAACCAGTTCACCGTCATAGAAAACGGTCATAACCTAAGACCCGATGTGGTGCTGTTCGTCAACGGTCTGCCGCTGGTGGTGATGGAGTTGAAGAATGCCACCGACGAGGAGGCCACCATCACCGCCGCCTACAACCAGATAGAGACCTACAAGGCACAGATACCGTCGCTGTTCATCTACAACGAACTGATAGTTATCTCCGACGGCCTGGAAGCCCGTGCAGGCTCGCTGTCGGCAGGGTTGAGCCGCTATTCGGCCTGGAAGAGCGAGGACGGTGAGACCGTGGCCTCGCATCTGGTGGGCGAGCTGGAGGTGCTGTTGCGCGGTATGCTGAACAAGGAGACATTGCTCGACCTCATGCGCTCGTTCACCGTCTTCGAGAAAGACAAGCACGAAGACAAGGCCACGGGGCAAATCACCATCACTACGGTGAAGAAGTTGGCAGCCTACCACCAATACTACGCCGTCAACAAAGCCGTGGAGTCCACATTGAGGGCCACAGGCATTAATGTTGGCAGATGGAAGGTTTTAGAGTCGCCGACAAACTTTGGTTTTCAGACTGTGCGTGAGCAGCATACGGGCGACCACCGTGCCGGTGTGGTATGGCACACGCAAGGCAGCGGCAAGTCGCTGTCGATGGTGTTCTATGCCGGTAAGATAGTGCAGCGGCTGAACAACCCCACCATCGTGGTCATCACCGACCGAAACGACCTCGATGACCAGCTCTTCGAGACCTTCGTCTCCTCCAAGCAGTTACTGAGACAGACGCCTGTGCAAGCCGAGAGCCGTGAGCATCTGAAACGTCTGCTTGCGGTGCAGTCGGGTGGCGTGGTCTTTACCACCATACAGAAATTCCACCCCGAAGAGGGCAATGTATATGACCTGCTGACCGATCGCAACAACGTGGTGGTGATAGCCGACGAGGCGCACCGCACACAGTACGGCTTCCGCGCCAAGAGCGTAGATGTAAGGAACGAGGCCGACGAGGTGATAGGCTCTGAAATCAAGTACGGCTTCGCCAAGTACCTGCGTGACGCGCTGCCCAACGCCACCTATATCGGCTTCACCGGCACCCCTATCGAACTGAGCGACAAGAATACGCCCGCCGTCTTTGGCAACTACATAGATGTCTATGACATCGCACAGGCCGTAGAGGACGGTGCCACGGTGCGCATCTTCTACGAGAGTCGTCTGGCCAAAGTGGAACTGAGTGCCGAAGGCCGCAAACTGGTGGAGGAACTGGACAAGGAGCTCAACGTAAAGGAGATGGACGATGTGCAGAAGGCCAAAGCTAAGTGGACACAACTGGAAGCCTTGATAGGCAGTCCAAACCGTGTAAAAAACATCGCCCGCGATATCGTAGAGCATTTCGAGGCTCGTCAGCAGGTATTCGAGGGCAAGGCCATGATTGTAGCCATGAGCCGCAGGATTGCCGTAGAGCTCTACGACGAAATCATCAAGCTACGGCCCGAATGGCACAGCGATGACCTGCGCAAAGGGGCGCTGAAAGTGGTTATGACCACTTCCGCCTCCGACGGCCCCGCTATCGCCAAGCACCACACCACCAAAGCTGACCGACACACCCTGGCCGAAAGGATGAAAGACCCCAACGATGAGTTGAAGATGGTGATAGTGCGCGATATGTGGCTCACGGGTTTCGATGTGCCGTGTCTGCACACCCTCTATATCGACAAGCCCATGCAGGGGCACAACCTGATGCAGGCCATAGCCCGCGTGAACCGCGTCTACAAGGACAAGCCCGGCGGCTTGGTAGTGGACTACCTCGGCATCGCCGCTGACCTAAAGAGAGCCCTGTCGTTCTACTCTGACAGCGGTGGAAAGGGCGACCCCACACAGCAGCAGTCGCAAGCCGTAGAGCTGATGAAAGAGAAGCTGGAGGTGGTTGAACAGATGCTGCATGGACTAGACTGGCAGCAATATTTCACCTCCGACACAAAAGGCAAGTTGTCGTGGATACTCAAAGCCGAAGACTTCATCCTCGGTCTCGAAGATGGCAAGAAAAGGTTTGTCAACGAAGTAACGGCCTTGGGGAAGGCTTTCGCGTTGGCTATACCGCAGGAGGAAGCAATGGAGGTCAAGGACGAAGTGGCTTTCTTCCAAGCCGTGAAAGCCCGCCTATGCAAGTTCGATGCCAAGGGGGGCGGCCATACCAACGAGGAGATTGAGACCACCATTAGGCAGGTGATAGACCAAGCATTAGTATCGGAGCAGGTGATAGACCTCTTCGATGCCGCCGGCATCAAAAAGCCCGACATCTCCATCCTCTCCGAGGAATTCCTGATGGAGCTGAAGGGCATGGAACACCAGAACATCGCCCTTGAAGTATTGCGCAAACTCTTGGAGGACGAAATCAAGGCGCGGTCGAAATACAACCTTGTGGAGGGGCGCACACTGATGGAGATGCTCGACGGTTCCATCGCACGTTACCACAACAAAATAGTCTCTGCTGCCGAAGTGATAGACGAGCTTATCAAGCTCAGCAAGCAAATTGTTGCCAGCGACAATATGGCACAGGAGATGGGGCTGGAGACCTACGAGTATGCCTTCTATACCGCCGTGGCCAACAACGAAAGCGCCCGCGAATTGATGGGCAAAGACAAACTGCGTGAACTAGCGGTGGTGCTCACCGAAACCATACGCAAAAACAGCACCATAGACTGGACCATCAAGGAGAACGTGCGTGCCAAGATGAAGGTGGCTGTCAAGCGACTGCTGCGCAAATATGGCTATCCGCCCGACATGCAGGCACTTGCTACCGAGACAGTGCTGAAACAGGCAGAACTGATAGCAAATGAATTACTGAATAAATAATAAAATGAATAAACGAAAGATAATAAACGACCCAGTGTATGACGGGTTCCTCTCGGTGGATGACCCGGTGATACTGAGTGTCATAGAGCATCCATACTTCCAACGGCAACGGCGCATAAAGCAATTGGGGCTGACCTACCTAGTTTACCCCGGTGCAATGCATACGCGCTTCAGCCACATGCTCGGTGCCCTAAACCTGATGAAACGGGCTCTAGACGTGCTGAAACTAAAAGGTGTGGAGATTACCGACGAGGAATGCCGCGGAGCAAAGCTAGCCATACTGCTACACGATATCGGCCACGGACCTTTCTCTCACACCTCGGAGCGGGTGCTAGTGGATGTGCCACATGAGGAACTGACACTGCGCTTCATGGAGCGTATGAACCTCGAGATGGATGGTGCTCTCGACAAAGCAATAGAAATATTCTCCAACAAATATCCCAAGCATTTCCTCCACCAACTGGTGAGCAGCCAACTGGACATGGACCGCCTCGACTACCTTGGCCGCGACTCGTTCTTCACTGGCGTTAGCGAGGGAATTGTTGGCACCGACCGTATCATCTCGATGCTTAATGTTCACGACGACGAGCTGGTCATCGACGAGAAGGGCATCTACAGCGTGGAGAAGTTTATCATTTCACGCCGCCTGATGTACTGGCAGGTATATATGCACAAGACCGTTATCGCCGCCGACAATGTACTACTTAATATTCTCAAGCGCGCCCGTGAACTTAACCCTGAGACTTTCCATTTCGACACAACGTCACCAGATTTCCTCGACCGCTTTGCAGAGGTGGACGACGATGATATTATGGTAGCCGTGAAACACTGGCAACATTCCGACGATGAAATCCTTGCCACCCTCTGCCACAACCTAGTCAACCGACATCTGCCCGCAATACGCATAGCCAATGAACCGTTTGCCAACGTAAAGCCGTCATATTTCGAAGGTACCGGAGTTCTGCGCAACCGTAGTTATGACTTCAACGACCAGGAGATAAAGGTACTATACAAAGACGGACGATGCCTGCCCATAAGCGAGGCCAGCGACCAGCTGGACCGCCGCTTCCTTGAAAAGCAGGTTACTAAATATTTCATGTATTTCCCGAAAGAAAACAAATAGATAAAAGTTATGAACCTACCGCAATTACACTCAATCACCAAGAAGATACTTGTCGCCCTGCTGGGCGGGTTCCTCTTGGTATTCCTGCTGTTCCACATGACAGCCAACCTATTTATCCTTCGCCACGATGGCGGCGCGTGGTATTCGGCCTTCTGCCACTTCATGGGTACCAACTGGCTGGTGAAGATTATGGAAATCTGCCTTCTCGGCTTCATTGCGCTGCATATCCTACTGACTCTCTGGCTGGCACTCACTAACCGTCTGGCCCGTCCGGTGCGCTATCATCAGGCACAGCGCAGCAAGACCCATACCACTTCGAAGCTGATGGTCTGGACAGGCATCCTTATATTTGCATGTCTGATACTTCACTTCTCCGACTTCTATTTCGTAAAACTCGGATGGGTGAAAGGCGAATATATGGTAAAAGTGGAAAAAATGCAGGATGAAGAGATGATGCAAATGATGCAGTTTGCTCAACAGATGCAGATGACTCCAGACGAATTGGTAGACCAACTCGAAGAGCAAGCCACCATGTACAGCGAGGGTGACGAAGCAGAGACCGCCGATTATATTGCCGGGCTGCGCGAGAAACTTGAAGTCATGGACATTCTAGAGAGAGCCTACACTGAGGACAATTTCTCCAACGACCGAAAATGGATACGCCACCTTTCGTACGAAGACCGTCAGACGCTGCGACGTGTGATACCCGAAAGCGACCCCGAGCCGGACTTCTACTATATGGCACGTGAGAAATTCAGCAGCCTTTATCTTGTGGTTATGTACCTGCTGTTCTTCGCCATCGTATTCTTCCACATGCGCCACGCCTTCCCATCGGCCTTCCAGACCCTCGGCTTGAACAACTACAAGTACAACAACATCATCGAGGTGCTTGGCCGTATCTACGCCTGGGTAGTCTGCCTCGGCTTCGCAATTGTTCCCATTTTAGTTTATTTAGGATTATGAAATTAGACTCCAAAATACCCGAAGGTCCGCTCGCTCAGAAATGGACCAATTACAAAGCCGCGCAGAAACTGGTGAACCCGGCCAACAAGCGCAAGCTCGATATCATCGTGGTGGGTACTGGCCTAGCCGGTGCCTCCGCCGCCGCATCGCTCGGCGCCCTGGGATTCCATGTAGACATATTCTGCCTGCAGGACTCGCCGCGTCGCGCCCACTCAATCGCCGCCCAGGGCGGCATCAACGCCGCCAAGAACTATCAGAACGACGGAGACAGCGTGGAACGCCTGTTCAAGGACACCATCAAGGGTGGCGACTACCGTGCCCGTGAGGCCAATGTCTACCGTCTGGCAGAGGTTAGCGGAGACATTATCGACCAGTGTGTGGCACAGGGTGTTCCCTTCGCCCGCGACTATAGCGGCCTGCTCGACAACCGTTCCTTCGGCGGAGCCCAAGTCTCTAGAACATTCTATGCCCGCGGACAAACGGGCCAGCAGCTGCTGCTGGGTGCCTACGGCGCCTTAAGCCGCGAGATTGCACGCGGTACCGTGGTGCTACACGAACGTCACGAGATGATGGACCTTGTCATCAAGGACGGTCGCGCCCGCGGTATCATAGCACGTAACCTCGTTACTGGAGAACTAGAGCGTTATGCCGCCCATGCCATAGTGGTGGCAACTGGAGGCTATGGCAACGTGTATTATTTGAGCACCAACGCCATGAACTCTAACGGTAGCGCCGCCTGGGTATGCCACCGTCGAGGTGCCGCCTTTGCCAACCCCTGCTACGTGCAGATTCACCCCACCTGCATCCCCGTCCACGGCGACTATCAGTCGAAGCTCACGCTTATGAGCGAGTCACTCCGCAACGACGGCCGTATCTGGGTACCCAAGAATAAAGAGGATGCCGAAGCCATCCGCCGCGGCGAGAAGAGCGCCCTCGACATCGCTGAGGAGGATCGCGATTACTACCTCGAGCGTCGCTATCCCGCCTTCGGGAACCTGGTGCCTCGCGATGTGGCCAGCCGCGCCGCTAAAGAACGCTGCGATGCAGGCTACGGAGTAGGCCCAACGGGATTGGCTGTATATCTGGATTTCGCTGACGCCATCAAGCGACTCGGGCGTGACGTTGTGGAGCAGAAATACGGCAACCTCTTCCAAATGTACCAAAAAATTGTCGATGTCGACCCCTACGAGTACCCGATGATGATATACCCCGCCGTACACTACACCATGGGCGGCCTCTGGGTCGACTACGAACTGCAGACCACCATCCCCGGACTCTTCGCCGCCGGCGAGGCCAACTTCAGCGACCACGGAGCCAATCGACTCGGTGCATCGGCCTTGATGCAGGGTCTGGCTGACGGCTACTTCGTCCTCCCCTATACCCTGCAGAACTACCTTGCCGACCAGATTTATGTCGGCAAGATTAAGGCCGAAGGCCCCGAATTCGACGAGGCTGAAGCTGCTGTCCGTGCCCGTATGGACAGTCTCATCGGAATCCAAGGAGAACATTCCGTCGACCACTATCACAAGGCTCTTGGCCGTATAATGTGGGAATACTGCGGCATGGCCCGATCGAAGGAAAGCCTTGCCACTGCTGCCGACAAAGTTGCCGAGTTGGAAGCCGACTTTTACAAACACGTATTCATACCAGGCAAAGCCAGCGATATGAATCCAGAGATGGAGAAAGCTTACCGTTTGGAGGACTATTTCGAACTGGCTCGCCTCATCATTGCCGATGCCAACCAGCGTGAGGAAAGTTGCGGTGGTCATTTCCGTATAGAGCATCAGACCGAGGACGGTGAGACACTCCGCGACGACGACAACTTCATGTTCGTCGCCGCCTGGGAGTACCAAGGTCACGACAAGCCCGAAGTGATGCACAAGGAAGAGCTCAACTACGAGCATATACAGATTGTGAAACGTAATTATAAGTAAGCCATGAAATTCACACTCCATATCTGGCGCCAGGAGAACGCCCGCGCCAAAGGGCACTTCGAGACCTACGAGATCGACAACATCTCGGCCGACTGCTCGTTCCTCGAGATGCTCGACCAGCTGAACGAGAAGCTCATCAACGACAAGATAGCCCATCCCGTCTGTTTCGACAACGACTGCCGCGAGGGCATCTGCGGCATGTGCGGCCTCTATATCAACGGCCGCCCCCACGGCAACGACGACGGTGTGACCACCTGCCAGCTCCACATGCGCCATTTCAACGATGGCGACGAAATATGGGTGGAACCGTGGAGAGCGAAAGCCTTCCCAATTATCAAGGACCTGGTGGTCGACCGCACCGCTTTCGACAAGATTATCCAAGCCGGCGGGTATATCAGCGCTACCACTGGCGGGGTGCCCGACGCAAACAATATCTTGGTATCAAAACATATTGCCGACCAAGCAATGGATGCGGCTGCATGCATAGGCTGCGGTGCATGCGTGGCGGCCTGTAAGAACGCCTCTGCGATGCTCTTCGTGGGAGCAAAGGTTTCGCACCTCAATCTGTTGCCGCAAGGACAGCCCGAGGCAATGGACCGCGCCCGAAAAATGATAATCAAGATGGACGAACTAGGCTTCGGAGGATGCACCAACACCTACGCCTGCGAGGCCGAATGCCCCAAACAAATCAAGCGACAGAACATAGCACGACTCAACCGACAGTGGATAGGACAGGCTTTCGGACGCGACCGCAACGAATAACGGCCTTGTTCGGAAACGACATTCCGCTCTAGTCTGGAGCCAAGTGGCACCCGTGAGTTCCATCACTTGACGGATGGATGCTGACGGGTGCTGATTGTAGACTTTCTCCAGAACAATGACCGTTGCCGACTCATGGCAGGAACCTGCCTTACAAACCGCCGAACAGGCAAATAAATGCGCCTGCTCTTCAGGAATCCCCTCTGCCCGAAAATGGTTTTTCAAAAATAAAAAAAGCTATTCGGGTGAAATAATTTTCAACCAACTTAGGTGCATAACCGCCCCCCGCAGCACACATTCAACAACTTGCGCAGAGGGAGGCCAGAATCGGGGTTTGATTTTCAAACCTTTACTCCAAACATCTGCATTCCAGTCCTATACAATGGCTATTAATCTACAAGAGGGTGGTTTACAACCCCCTAGAGAGTTATCAACAAAAAGGGCCGTTTGAGGCGAAAAAATGAAAAAAAAATTTTTACGTCTCGAATTTTTTCGTATATTAAGGGGGCTTGTAAGAGAGGTAAAAAAGGATTTTGGGTTGTAGTTTAGTAAGTTGTAGAAATGTCTTTATGACAGTGTGGCGGCGACGGGGGTGTTTCTTTACAAAAAAAAGTTGACAGTGACAAATTTTTTTTTCACTTTCTATTCACTAAAAAAGTTCGACTTTTGCAAGTGAAAGAAAACAAAACCCGCTTTGGGTAAATGATTGAAAATAGCGAACAGAGAAAAAATATGATGACAGAAGACTACAAAGAAGTGTGGGCGGAATGCCTTGGAGTGATAAAGGACGCGCTTGGCCCGGAGAACAAAGATGTGTTTTCGACGTGGTTCACTCCTATCGTGCCGTTGAAGCTTGAGGGAAGCACTCTGATTGTCCAGGTGCCTAGCATGTTCTTCTATGAATATATAGAGGAACATTATATAAAATTACTGCGCCGCGTTATCAAGTCGCAGCTGGGTCCGAATGCGATGCTGAAATACAGCATCGTGATGGACCAGACCATCCCGACCGAACCCCACTCAATGACACTCACCTCGCAGGGCGGCCGCTCGACAGTCAATCCCCTTTCGACCCTGCCGGTGAACATCAACAAGGAAGGCTCCCGCGAGATACCTAACCCGTTCGTAATCCCCGGCCTGCGCAAAATCCGTGTGCCGTCGCAGCTGAACGGAAGTTACACGCTCGAGAACTTCGTCGAGGGCGACTGCAACCGCTTAGCCCGCTCGGCCGGCTATGCCGTTGCCGAGAAACCTGGATCCACCTCGTTCAACCCCCTCTTCATCCACTCCGGCGTAGGCCTCGGCAAGACCCATCTGGCCAACGCCATCGGCCTCAAGACCAAGGAGCTGCACCCCGACAAGACCGTTCTCTACGTCACTAGCGAACAGTTCATGAACCAATACGGAGACGCATGCAAGGATAAGCGCGTCAACGACTTCATGCACTTTTACGAAATGATTGATGTGCTGATAATCGACGATATCCAGATGGCTGCCAAGAGCGAGAAGACCCAGGAAGCCTTCTTCCACATCTTCAACCATCTGCACCAGCGCAACTGTCAAATAATCATCACCTCCGACAAGTCGCCATCCGACATACAGGGGCTCCAGCCTCGCCTGCTGAGCCGCCTGAAATGGGGACTTCAGGCCGAATTGCAGGCCCCCGACGTCGAGACCCGTAAGGCCATCCTGCACCAGAAACTGCAGAACGAAGGCGGCGAGATGGGCGACGACGTGGTGGAGTACATCGCCTACAACATAGCCTCAAACGTGCGCGAACTTGAGGGCGCCCTCATCTCACTTATGGCCCAGAGCTCGCTCAACCACAAGCAGATTACCATCGAACTGGCCCGCGAGCTAATCAGCAAGTACGTCCAGAGCAACCAGCGCGAAATCACCATCGAATACATCCAGAAAGTGGTGTGCGACCACCTCGAGCTTCCGGTGGAGAGCATCCAGCAAACCTCGCGCAAGCGCGAGATAGTGCAGGCACGCCAACTGGCCATGTATTTCTCGAAGAAAATTACCAAGTCATCCCTCTCGGTCATCGGCCTGCAGTGCGGCAACAAGGACCACGCCACCGTGCTCCACGCCTGCAAGACCATCGAGAACCTCCGCCAGACCGACCGAAACATACGTGCCATGGTTGACGAGCTGGAGAAAAAGTTAGCCGAATGAAAGTAGGGTTCAAGCCGGGAACAATGATTTACCCGCTGCCGGCCGTGATGGTCAGTTGCGGCGACGACCCTGAAAACTTCAACATCATCACCGTAGCATGGACGGGCACTATCTGCAGTGACCCGCCCATGTGCTATATCAGCGTTCGCCCCGAACGCCATAGCCACGCACTCATCGAACGCACCGGCGAATTCGTCATCAACCTCACCACCGAGGCACTGGCCCGCCAGACTGACTGGTGCGGAGTTCGTTCGGGCCGCGACTACAACAAGTTACGCGAGATGGGCCTCCATGTCGAACCGGCACAACTCGTCAAGGCGCCACTTATCAAGGAAAGCCCCCTCAACATAGAATGCAAGGTATTCGAGGTGCGCCATCTCGGAAGCCACGACATGTTCATGGCCAACGTCGTGGCCATCGACGCCGAGGAAAGCCTCATCGACAAGAGCACCGGCCAGTTCCAGCTTAACCACGCCGGCCCCCTTGCCTACTCGCACGGCAAATACTACGCCCTCGGTGAAAAACTGGGTGGTTTCGGCTTCAGCGTAAAAAAGAAAGGACATTGATATGAATATAGTCTGTGTAGAATCACTGGGTATCCCCCAATCCCGCTTTGAAAGCCTCAAAGCCCATTACACTACAATGGGCCATACCTTCACCTATTATATGGACCGCCGCGAGGACAACCATACGCTCATCGAGCGCATGTGCGACGCCGACATCGCCGTTATAAGCAACATCAAACTGCCAGCCACCGTGCTCAGCCAGTGTCCAAAACTGCGCTACCTCAGCGTCGGCTTTACCGGTCTGGACCATATCGACCTCGACTACTGCCGTGAGAACAACATCCAAGTGCAGAACGCCGCCGGCTACAGCACCATCGCCGTCAGCGAGTTGGCCGTGGGCATGATGCTCGACCTGCTGCGAGGTATCACCACGATGGACAGTGTCATCCGACAGGGCAAGAGTCGCGGCACCTTCCTCGGAGGCGAGCTGCGCGGTAAGACGGTAGGAGTAGTAGGAACCGGTGCCATCGGCAACGCAACCATACGCCTTCTACTGGCCTTCGGTGCCAAAGTCATAGCCTACAGTCGCACCGAGCGGCCCGATGTGAAAGCCCTCGGCGTGGAATACATGCCGCTGGCCGACATCATGAGGCAGAGCGACATCGTCACCCTCCACACACCTCTCACCGACAAAACCCGTGGCCTCATCGGCAAAAAACAGATAGCCTTGATGAAGCCCTACGCCCTGCTGGTCAACACCGCCCGCGGCCCCGTGTGCGACATCGCCGCTGTGGCGGCCGCCCTCCGCGAGGGCCGCATCGCAGGCGCCGCCTTCGATGTCTTCGAGCAGGAACCTCCCCTGCCCCTCGACCACCCGCTGCTGTCGGCCCCCAACTGCCTCCTCACCCCCCACGTGGCCTTCGCCACCGAAGAGAGCTTCGCCGCCCGCGCCGACATCGTCTTCGGCCACATCGACGAATTCCTGAATGCGTGAATGCGTTAATCATCATAGTCCTCTGCCTTTTCACGCCGCTGCTGATACTGTGGCTCACTCACCGTTTCCCACTGCTCAACAAGGTGGGCACCATCATCATCGCTTACGTCATAGGCTGTGTGCTGGGCCTTACAGGCCTTATTCCCGACACAACGGAGGTGCATAAGGTGCAGACCGACATAGCCACCTACACCATCCCCTTCGCCATACCGCTGCTACTTTTCTCGTCCGACATACGGTCGTGGACCAAGTTGGCTCCAGCCTTCATCAAGTCGACCTTGCTTGGCATCCTCGGCTGCTGCCTGGCCATCACCGCTGGCTTCCTCGTATGCGCTGGCGACGACAAGGCGACCTTCGCCAATATCGGCGGTATGCTCACCGGCCTCTACACCGGCGGCAACGCCAACCTCGCCTCCATCAAGGTGGCCCTGAGCGTCGACGACACCACTTACATAATCACCTCGGCTTACAGCACCCTGCTCAGCGCTGTATACCTTTTCTTCGTTATCATCTTCGGCAAACGGGTGCTACGCCTCGTACTGCCCGACTTCCCTGTTGAAAAGTCAGGAACCCAAAACTCGGAGATCGGCAACAACTCCGAATCTCGAGATCAGAACTCCGAACTATTCTATGGTCTCTTCCGCAAAGACAATCTATGCCATCTGGCGCAAGCCCTTGTGCTGACCATAATCATTATCGCCATTGGTGCCGGCATAGCACTGCTGTGTCCGGACAATATGTTCCAGACCATCTTCATCCTCGCCATCAGCACCCTGGCAATCATAGCCTCCACCTTCAAGCGAGTGCGCAAAATAAAGCGCACCTTCGAGGCCGGCACCTATCTCATACTCGTCTTCTCCATCGCCGTGGCCTCTCAGGTCACCACCAGCACCATTGGCAATATCAACCCAAGCATCTTCCTCTTCATCACCATCGCCACTCTCGGATCGCTGCTGATGCATGTGCTGCTGAGTGCCCTCTTCCGCATTGACACCGATACCACCCTAGCCTCGAGCATCTCTCTCATATGCTCGCCGCCCTTCGTACCCGTGGTAGCCGGTGCGGTGAAGAACAAAGCCATAATCGGACCAGGCATCGCCGTCGGCCTCTTCGGCTACGCCGTCGGCACCTACGTCGGTTTCCTTCTAGCTCGCCTACTGATGTTGTTTTAATAAAAAGAGCCGCTCGGTTGAGCGGCTCTTTTGGGCATATCTTTTTTATTTCACCGGATGGTCCTTGTGGAAGGCCTCGAGACGAGCCTTGAGGTCGGGGAACTGATCGCGCTGGACCAGGGCCACGCAGGCGCGGATACCCTGCTTGTGGCTACCCGTGATGTCAAGGGCTATGGCGCTGATACCGTAGCGGATAAGCTCGTTGAGCAAGTCCACACCCTCGAAACCGGGATAGCAGAAGGTGAAATAGAAACCGTCACCGATGTCCTCACCCATGTCTTTATCGTAGACAATGTAGAAGCCGTTGTCGGTGAAGAGTTTCTTCATTACGTTGGCCTTCTCGCCGTACTCTTTGATGTCCTTGACAAAGTTGAAAGTGCCGTCGTTGGCTCCCTTAAGCATTGCAGCCATGGCGTACTGAACGCTGTGGGCGGTACCGGAGGAAAGGCAATAGAGAGTGCCAAAGATGAGGGCGCGACCGAGCTGTGTCTGGCTGTAGTAGCGGGCCAAGTCTGGACACTCCATGTTGAACAGCTTAGGCGAGCAGACCATCATGGCGATACGCTCACCGGCATAGCTGAAACTCTTCGAGCCGGAAATCATGATGACGTAGAGATCGGTGTACTTGGCTACAGTGGGCTGGAAAGGAGCCTGACCGGGAACGCTGTAGTCCTTGCGGAAGTCCATAAGGAAGTAGGCGGAGTCCTCCATAACAACGACACCGTATTTGTTGGCCATCTCGCCGATAATCTGCAGCTCGTGGTCGGTGAAGCAGAACCATGCGGGGTTATTGGGGCTACTGAAAATCATGCAGGCCACGTCGCCATCCTTGAGTTCCTCTTCCAGTTTAGTACGCAGAGCATCACCACGGTATTCATAGACGTCGAAAGCCTTCATCGGGATGCCGAGTACGCGGCACTGCTGCTTCTGCACGGGGAAGCCGGGGTCGATAAAAAGCACCTTGGTCTTCTTGGCATCGTAACGGGTGAGGGTAAGGAACGAAGCAAATCCAGCCTGCATCGAACCCACAGTAGGCACACAGCAGTCGGGCGTCACGTCGATGTCGAGGAAATTCTTCACGAAACGGGCTGCCTCGCGTTTGAAGTCGGCGGTACCATATATTTCTGGGTAGATGCTGGCCACGCCGTTCTTTAGAGCCTCAATCTGGGCCTGCACTCCCACCTGTGGGGCTGGTAGGCCAGGAATGCCCATCTCCATCTTCACGAAGCGGATGCCAGTCTCGGCCTCCACATCCTGAATCATCTTGCGCATCTCGCGGATACTGGCACGTCCGGGGTTTTTGATTTTGTTGGCCACCGCAATGCGGTCTATCGTTTCTTTCTGTATCGGAATTTGTGTCATATTGTTTTTTTTATACGTTTATCCGTTGATATGTTATTTTGTATTGAAATCCTTCAGTTTCACCACGTTGATTGGGCTTATCTCCTTGATGAGGTCATAAACTTCCTTTTGCTCTTGGGCGGGAGCAGGGGTGAAAATGGAGACAATCTCCTGAATCTTGACATCCACGAACTGCTGGACCGACAAGAGGTTGGTTCGGGCCTTGTTAACCTTCTGTAAGGCACGTAGAGAGGCTATAATGGCCTGTCGGGCCTGCGGCTGATCCTTGGTCATCATGTCGAGACCCATGCGGTGGTAGGCGTAGTACACTTCATGGAGCCCGGCATAAGCAGAATTGGTATGGTTTTCCATAAACCAGTAGCGGTTCTTTGAGCCACCGGCATCCCAGCCCGCATAGCGGTCGTTGGGCACCGCCTGCTGCACCTGTTGTGCCGCAGCATAGAACTGCTCGCCCCCGTACATCTGGTAGGAGTCGAAGTAAATGCCAAGCATGATATAGCAGTAATAACCCAGTGCCGAGGCCAAGTTGGAATAGAATGTGGTCATGTCGAAGTCAAGAGGCTGGCTCTCGTTATAGGTGAACGTGAAGTTGTTGCCCTCTATATAGTTGAACAAACCCGAAGTATAGGTGGAGTTATAAACTGGACGACGCATCTGGATGGAGAGCTGGCCAGCAAAATCAGTGGCCGAAGTGCGGGAATTGAGAATCAAGGTAATGGAACAGTCAATACGCTCCTGCTGCTCAAAGTCGATATTGGTCCAGCGACGCCCGTTGACGAAGTCCTCAATAGCCTGTTTCATATTGTCGAACACCTTCTTGTCCGATGACTCATAACTTTGAGTAGTTGTCATCAGTTTCTGGTAGTTGACACCGACGGCACAGCGGAACTCCTGTGCTCCGGCAGGGCGCAGCACACCGAACAGCAATACCGCAATAATAGTTATATATCTCACTTTCAGCAGCATATAACATAATCATCAATCCATTACGGATGGAATCCACGATGCAAAAATAGCAAAAAAAAATGAATATCAGTTGAAAATGTGCATAATAAAAAAATAATTTTGCCATATCGGTGGAAAGTTGTAATTTTGTAATTCAAATAAATGACAGATATAATATCGGAACACAATGAATAAAAGACTATTACTTACAGCGTTGGCAACTATTGGCATAAGCTTGGCGGTTAGCGCACAAGGTATTATGGGCGGACATGTCACTGGAAACATACAGCTCGACGCTCAGATGAGCCGCGAAGACTCGGTGATTGGTGCCGACGACGTGCCCGAAATGCTGCTTATGAACGCCCGCGCCGACATTCTCTACCAGAACGGCGACTTCAGTGCCGGCCTGCGCTTTGAGATGTACCAGAACCCGCTGCTCGGCTTCGACGCCCGTTACACAGGACAGGGACTGCCCAACTATTTCGTCAGCTACAACGGCAACTGGCTCTCTGTTACAGCCGGTACCTTTTACGAGCAGTTCGGCTCGGGTATGATTCTGCGTGCTTATGAGGACCGCTACCTCGGACTGGACAACTCGCTACTAGGTATGAACATACAGCTGCGCCCGTGGAAAGGCGTCACCATCAAAGCTGTGGCTGGCAAGCAACGTTTCTTCTGGGATTATGGTCGCGGACTGGTACGTGGATTGGACGGCGAGGTAAACCTCAACAGTATCATAAAGAAGATGGAAGACTGCAAACTGCGTGTCACCCTCGGCGCCGGATTCGTAAGCAAGTACGAGGAGGACGAGAGCATCCCATCGGCCACCAACCCCAACCACCGTCTCAACCTGCCACTCAACGTAGGTGCCGGTGCCGTGCGCGGCGATGTCACCTATGGTCGTTGGAACCTCACCGCCGAATATGCCCACAAGGGTCAGGATCCCAGCGTCATGAACAACTATATCTACCGTCCGGGCGAAGCCTTGATGGTGGGTCTCACCTACTCGATGCGTGGCTTCAGTGCAAACCTGCAGGCCAAACATGTGGACAATATGTGCTTCAAGAGCGTCCGCTCGCAGACCGGCGAAATGCTCTATATCAACTATATCCCCGCCATAACCAAACAGCACACCTACGCCTTCCTCACCATGTTCCCCTATGCCACACAGGTGACCGGCGAGGAAGCTGTACAGGCCGATGTAATGTACAAAATTAAAAAAGGCACCCTGCTGGGTGGCAAATACGGCACCGACCTGCACCTCAACGGGTCACTGGTAAGAGGTCTGGACACCACCACCATCGGTGGCGCCGGCACTGACGGCTACGAGGCCAAATGGCTCGGAAACGGAGACCTTTACTATGCCGACCTATCGCTCGAGGTAGCCAAGAAACTCTCCAAGACGGTCAAACTCACCGCAACCTACGCCTACCAGATGTTCAACCCAGTGGTTGAAGGGCACGAGCCTGGACTATACCACAACCACGTGGCAATCGCCGACCTCTCGTGGCGAGTCAGCAAGAAACACTCTCTGCGTTTCGAGGCCGAATGGATGGGAAGCGACAGCAGATACGATCCTGCAAACGGACACGATGACCGTCGTGCGGGCGACTGGATGATGGGCCTCGTCGAATGGAACATCGGAAGCCACTGGTTCGTCTCGGTCAGCGACCAGTATGCATACAACGACGGAATAGGCAACTACTACAACCTCTCGGCTGGCTACAACGTGGGGGCAACCCGCCTGCAGCTCTCCTACGGCAAGCAGCGCGAGGGCTTACTCTGCATCGGCGGCGTATGCCGTCAGGTGCCGGCCAGCAACGGATTGACATTCAGTTTAACCACAAGTTTCTAAAAATATGAAAAGGAGAATATTAGGTTTAATAGGTTTGATATGTTTAATAGGCGTTGTATCTTGCGACAAGATAGAACCCGGGAATTATACCACCGGTACCACCGATGGTGGCAGTAACTGGGAGAACGCAAACGTACACCGCGTTTATGTGGAAAAATACACTGGCCCTAAATGCCCCAATTGCCCTGCAGCCGATATGACACTGGACGAGGCTCATCATAAATATGGCGACCGATTAGTAATCATTTCAATAAACCATCCCAAAGGACAGGGAGAACCTTTCCCTGGCGACCCCGACATGCGTACCGACGAAGGTAATATCTGGGATAATTACTTCGGCATCAATGCCATTCCAGCAGCCTATATCAACCGCAGTACAACAACTCAGTACAGCGGCGCAATGAGTAATATCATTGCCGACATAAAAGATGTAATCAGTCAAGCGCCACAGGCCGGAGTAGAGGTGGGAGCAATCCTCGGTGACGACGACACGCTGCGCATTACGGTGGATGTGGAACTGTTCCGACAAATGGATGATGGCATAACCCTGACGCTAGCACTGACCGAGGACTCTCTGAAATACCGCCAAATCAATGGTAGTGTCATAGACAGCAACTATATTCACAACCACATGCTGCGCGCTGTAATCACCGATGTGTGGGGCAATGATATCCCACTGGAAGGCAATGCCGGAGAACACAAGATTGGCCAGTTTAAGTACAAGCTCACCAATCCCGACATCAATATTGAGAACTGCCACGTGGTGGCATTAGTGTCCCGCAAGAGTGACCGCTATGTACTGAATTGTGCTGAAACAACCATCCAACTGGTTTATTGATAGCATGAACAGGAAGATACTCGGGCTTGCATTGCCCAACATCATCACCAACATCACCGTTCCGCTGCTCGGCATGGTGGATATGGCGATTGTGGGCCACCTCTCGAGTACACATATCGGTGCCATCACCATTGGCACATCCATTTTCAACCTTATCTACTGGAACTTCGGATTCCTGCGCATGGGCACTAGCGGCTTCACCGCACAGGCTTACGGCGCCAACCGTTGGGATGAAGCCGTAAAAACTCTTATTCGCGCCTGCTCCATCGCCCTCAGCATAGCCGTCACGCTACTGGCCCTGCAATGGCCCATCTCGTTGATCGTACCCATCATCTTCGAGGGTAGCAGCGAGGTAATGCGTCTGGCGCTCACGTATTTCTTCGTACGAATATGGGCTGCTCCCGCCACCCTCGGGCTATATGCCATAAAGGGCTGGTTCATAGGTATGCAGGATTCAAAGACTCCTATGTGGATTGCCATCTTCCTCAACTGTGTGAACATCGTGGCATCACTGCTCTTCGTGCTGGTGCTCCACTGGGATATTGCCGGTGTGGCCCTCGGCACAGTACTTGCCAACTATTCCGGACTGGCACTGGGTCTCATCTTCTTGCGGAAGCGTCTGAAAACTCCTAACATTCAAAGTATTCTGAACAATCCGAGAAATCTTATCAAAGAATCTCTCCACTGGCAGGAGATGCGCCGCTTCTTCAAAGTCAACGGCGACATCTTCCTTCGCACGATTTGCCTCTCGGCGGTGTTCACCTTCATCACCGCCGCTAGTGGCCGCATCAGCGACGAAGTGCTGGCCATTGACGCACTGCTGCTGCAATTCTTCACCCTCTTCAGCTATATAATGGACGGTTTCGCCTATGCCGCAGAAGCACTGGTGGGCCGGTATATAGGCTCGCGTCAGAAGCGTCACCTGAAGCTGGCGGTGCGCTTGGTGCTCATCTGGGGTCTGATACTCACCGTGTTCTTCACCATCCTCTACGCTCTGTTTAGCAACCAGTTCCTGCATATCTTCACCTCCGACAATGCTCTAATTGCTGCCGCCGGGAAATATATGTTCTGGGTTCTCGCCATACCAGTGTGCGGATTCGCGGCGTTCCTCTTCGATGGTATCTTTGTCGGTGCCACCGCCAGCCGCACCATGCGCAACGCCATGTTCGTGGCTACCGCCGCTTTCTTCCTTGTATATTTCGGCCTGAAATACATCGACATTAACTTTATCGGAAGGCTCACCGACCACGGATGGAACAACAACCTCTGGACCGCCTTTATGGTCTTCCTTATCCTCCGAGGCCTCCTGCAGGCTATCCGAGTGAGGAAAGACATTTACTCTCAAGCCCAATGAAAAAGACACTTACCATACTATTATTACTTGCAACCCTAATACCACTCTCTGCGCAGGAGCGGCCCACCGTAGCCGTGGTGCTTAGCGGCGGCGGCGCAAAGGGTGTGGCACATATTGGTGCACTGAAGGTTATCGAGGAGGCCGGCATTCCTATCGACATCATCTGCGGCACCAGTATGGGGGCCCTTGTCGGAGGACTCTACTCACTAGGATATACGCCCGAAGAACTTGACTCTATTGTGCGCGCTCAAGACTGGACAACACTTCTCTCCGACCGTATCGATCCCGACCTGCTCAACCTCCACCAACGCGAGGAGCAGAACACCTACGCCCTCATACGTGGCATCACAGCCGACCGCCCACAGAGTGGCGGACTTATACGAGGGCGCAACCTGATGCAGCTTTTCCACCAGCTCTGCGACAACAGGCTGGCATATTTCTATCCCAATGGCAACCCTCGTGACAGCATTGACTTCAACCAACTGCCGGTACGCTTCGCATGTGTAGCCACCGACTTGGTAACTTTCACAGAAGTGGATTTCCACGACGGAAACCTGCTCAGCATCATGCGCGCCTCAATGGCAATTCCAGGGGTGTTCACACCCGTCAGAAAAGACGAGATGGTGCTCGTTGACGGCGGACTGACAAATAATTATCCAGCCGACATAGCTCGAGCAATGGGTGCCGATATCATTATTGGCGTCAACGTGCAGAACGAGCCGCGCACTGCCGACGAGATTGGCGACGCAGCTTCTGTGATGAACCAAATTATCGACATGGGAGCCCGCCGCAAATATGAAGAAACTATGGCTATGAGCGACGTGGTGATAAAGGTGGATGTAAGTGGCTACAGCGCCGCCAGTTTCACCTCCGCATCCATCGACACCCTTCTGCGTCGTGGTGAAGAAGAAGCCCGACGCCACTGGAACGAACTGATTGATTTGGGAATAAGCGGAGAAAAACGAGAGATTATATATGATGCATCTGCAAACTCGACACATCTCACATCCAACGCTCTTAGACCCCTTCCCGTGGTCGGTATTCCAATTGCACGTGTAGGATTCAGGTTCGACAGCGAAGAGATGGGGTCGTTGATGCTTAGCGGAACCCTGCCTCTTCACGCCCATGTACCCATGCAACTTGACGCCCGGCTCCGCTTGGGCCGTCGCTTCGAGGCATCGGCTTCCGCAAAACTATTCCCTCGCGGCTTCACCTCCCCTACCCTTTCCTACACCTTCCGCCGCAACGATCTCGACATCTACTCAGCTGGCGACCGCATCTACAACGTCATTTACCGCCAGCACCATGCCGATCTCACTCCGCTCAACTTCAACTTCCACAATTACAATGTCCGTATAGGTCTCCGCTGGGATTGGTTCGACTATTTCGGCCGTATCCTTACATCCCACTCGCAAGTTCCAGCCGACATTGCCAACCTAACCGACGACCACTATTTCTCCTACAGGGTAGAAGCCGATCAGAATAACGAGAACCATTGGTATTTCCCCAGTCGCGGTATGCGTACCGGTATTCGTGCGGCATATATTACTGACAACTTCCTTGGTCTAAACGGACAAGAAGGACTTTTAGACGTGGGTGGGAATTGGCGTATGAATATTCCACTGAGTCGTACAATATCCCTACAGCCTATGCTCTATGGACGCTTCCTCCTCTCGGACAACACTCCCGTTTGTTACATCAACGCTCTCGGTACCGAATGGTTTGGACAGTATGTCGACCAGCAGATGCCATTCGACGGAATACACCACACCGAATATGTCGACCGCCATTTTGCCGCCTTTCGCCTGCAAGGACAATATCGAATGATGAAGAACCACTATTTCCAGTTGCGCCTTTCAGCAGCACTCACCTGCGACCAGTGGCCAACTTCTATCGACGATCTCAGCGCCATCCTCGGAACTTCGGCGGCTTACTTCTACAACACATATTTTGGTCCAATAGGGGCAGTGGTGGGATACAACAGCCTCCTGCACCGTCCTACTTTCTATATCACACTTGGACACAGATTCTGAACCTATGAAAGGCAAACTGATTCTCTTCCCCGTTCCCATTGGTGCCGACGACCTGGCACAGAGTCTACCTGAAGGAAACCTCGGACTACTGGCCTCATGCCATACATTCATTGTTGAAGAACTTCGCACAGCCCGTAGGTTCCTAAAGAAGGCGGGATACCCGCACGCCATCGACGAAACACAATTCTATGAGTTAAATGAACACACCTCGCACGAGGATATTGGACATTACCTCGACGCAATAGAACGCGGCGAGAATATCGGCCTACTCTCCGAGGCTGGCCTTCCATGCGTTGCCGACCCGGGGGCGATGATAACGAAGGTGGCACAACGTCGTGGAATAGAGATTGTACCGCTCGTAGGCCCCTCGTCGCTCATGCTGGCCCTGATGGCCTCGGGATTCAACGGCCAGTCGTTCGCTTTCGTCGGCTATCTGCCAGTCGACAAAAGCCGTCGCGCTGCCGCTATAAAGCATCTTGAAGAGCGTCTGCACCGTGAGCACCAGACACAAATATTTATAGAAGCTCCTTATCGTAACAACCAGATGCTCGAAGCACTCTGCACCACCCTCCAGCCGCAGACAATAATCTGTGTCGCCTGCGACCTTACGCTACCCACACAAACAATCCGCGCTCTCACTGCCCGCCAATGGCAGAAAGAGCGCGAGAAGGTGAACCTCCACAAGAGGAACACCGTGTTCCTGATAGGAGAATAATCAAATCATTTTGAGGAAACCCACCTCTTTGTCGGTGAGCTCTCTCCAGCGGCCGCGGGGAAGGTCTTTCTTGGTGAGGCCGGCGAAGACAGTGCGGTCGAGTTTATGAACCTCATATCCAAGGGCCTCGAAGAGGCGGCGCACGATGCGGTTGCGGCCGCTGTGAAGCTCAACACCCACGACGCGTTTGTCGACATTGCCGCCTTGAGCGACATACTGTATATCATCCACATGCATAGGGCCGTCATCCAGTTCGATACCATCGAGGAGTTTCTTCATATCCTCCTTGGTGACGGGCTTGTTGAGTTCCACCTGGTAAATCTTGTAGACTTGCGTAGAGGGGTGGGTGAGGCGCTTGGCCAGCTCGCCGTCGTTGGTGAAGAGCAGCAGGCCGGTGGTGGCGCGGTCGAGACGGCCGACGGGGTAGATGCGCTCGGCGCAGCAGCCGTCCATAAGCATCATCACCGTGCGGCGCTCCTGCGGGTCGTCGGTGGTGGTGATAAAGCCCTTGGGCTTGTTGAGGAGGAAGTAGCGCAGACGCTCCGAGCGGAGCTTCTCGCCGCCATACTGCACCTCGTCGCCAGGCATCACCTGGTAGCCCATCTCAGTGACCACCTTGCCGTTTACCTTCACGCTACCGGCAGCGATGAGCTCGTCGGCCTCGCGACGCGAGCAGATGCCAGCATGGGCGATGTACTTGTTGAGGCGCATAGCTCCCTCGGGATGTGGTTCCTTCGGTTTTTGCGGAGCGACAGGTTTGCGGCCTGCAGGGCGGGTGCTTCTAGGTTTTCTAGCCTCTTTAGCAGGGCTAGCCTGGCTAGATTTACTAGTACTAGCTTTCTTTACTACGTTCTTCTGTATCATTGTCTTGTTGTTTTTCTTTTTGCCAATCCTCTAATTCTTTCATGGCTCGGTAGTGTCCACCGAAGTGCATCACGTATGGCCAGTCGTACTCCTTCTGCTGGTAGTCGAGGAACTTTTCCGTCTCGCGCGCCAGCATGAGGAATATCTCGAGGCGGTGCGAGAGGAGCCACTTGACGGCCGGTATGTTGCGCCGCGCGGCGAGGGCGTACATCATGTTCACCTTGGTGAGGTTGCGCTGTACCCACTCCTGTGCCTTCTCGTCGCCGTCGCAGGCGTTGCTGAGGATGGCCAGCCAGGCGAAGTTGTGCTTGAAGAGCCACACCATGGCGTCGTCGTCGCCGCGGATGGCGTTGCTGAAGGCCGCCAGCTCGGGGTGCGGCCCCTCGACCAGCACCTTGAAGAAGTCGGTCCTTCCCCCGACACTCTTCACCAGCGCCAGCAGCAACTTCACATCATATTGCTCCAAGCCTTTCATCGTTTCTAATAAATCCTCAGCATTATTACACCTATTTCCCCTGTATTGCAATGCGAGTTACCAGTTACCAGTTTACCGGTAAGTATTCAACATGACTATTACATAGGGTTAACATAGTGGTTAGTAGCACTTCGATGCATGTTTACCCTATCTTATCACGGAGTCATCTCGGACTTATCAGGGAGTCATTACGGAGTCACCATTAACAATCAGCAACTTATCAACCTCTGATTTTGGCGCCCAGCTGGGTCTCGAGGGTCTTCTGGATTTTGGACATGGTAGCCTCAATCTGCTTGTCGGCGAGGGTCTTGTCCTTGTCCTGCAGGATGAAGCTGACGGCGTAGGACTTGAAGCCTTCAGTGATGCCCTTGCCCTCATAGACGTCGAAGAGGCTGACAGACTTGAGCAGCTTCTTCTCGCACTGCAGGGCGGCCTGCTCTACCTGAGCAAAGGTGACATCCTTGCGCAGGATGAGGGCGAGGTCGCGCCGCACTTCGGGGAACTTGGCCACCTCCTGATACTGAACTTCCTTCGTGGGGTACTGCTTGAGGAGCAGCGTCCAGTTGAGGTCGGCATAATAGACGGGCTGCTTGATGTCCATCTTCTTCAGCGTCTCGCGGCCGATGCGACCGAGGGTGCCGAGCAGTTTCTTACTATCCCTCTGCACGATGTCGAGGCCTTCGGCGAAGAACTTGTACTGCGTCGGCACCATCTCCACGCGGCCCATGTTAACGCGCATGCGGTGCAGGATGTCCATGACGTAGGCCTTGAGGTAGAAGAAGTCGGTCTCGGAAGGCTTCATCTTCCAGCTCTCGGGCGTCATGTTGCCGGTCATGAAAATGCTGACGTGCTCGGTCTCAGCGAACCTTTTCGTCACCGGCAATTCGGAATATTCGGAGTTTTCAGAATATTCGGAATTCTTCAGATAAGATCTACCGAACTCATACAGCTTCTGGTCGAGGATGCGGAAGTTGATATTGCGGGCGATGCACTCGAGGCCGCTATAGAGCAACGTCTGGCGCATCACGTTGAGTTCCTTCGAGAGGGGGTTGAGGATGGGGATGCAACGGTCGGCGGGGAAGTCGGGGTTCTCCTCGTAATACTCGCTCTTGGTCAGCGAGTTGTTCATAATCTCGCTGAAGCCGTTGTCGGTGAGGTAGTCGCTGACGGCGTTCTTCAGTTTGCGCGGGTCGGGCTTCTTGCCGTAGCTGAGGCAGCTGTTGACGGTCTCGCCGATGTGGATGTTGTTGTAGCCGTAGATGCGCATGATTTCCTCCACGATGTCACACTCGCGGGTGACATCGGCCTTGCAGGTGGGCACCTTGAGGGTCATGCCTTCGGCGGTCTCGTTGACAATCTCGATGTCGAGCGAGGTGAGGGCGGTGCGGACGGCCTCCAGCGGGATGTCCTGCCCCACGAGGTCGAACATACGGCGGAAGTTCACCTCAACGACGGGTTTCTCGATGGGCTTCGGGTAGAGGTCCACCATCTGGCCGCATATCTCGCCGCCGGCGAGTTCTTGGATGAGCTTCACGGCACGACGCAGAGCCCACTCGGTGATATTGGGGTCGCAGGTACGCTCGTAGCGGTAGCTGGCGTCGGTCTTCAGCGTGTGGCGCTGGCTGGTCTTGCGGATGCTCACGGGGTTGAAGAAGGCGCTCTCGAGGAAGACGTTCTTGGTCTCCATAGTTGTGCCGCTCTTCAGGCCACCGAAGACACCGGCGATGCACATAGGCTCCGCCAATGTGTTAATTTGTGAATTTGTTAATTCGTTAGTCTGACTCCCACATTCACACATTCCCGAATTCCCACATTCGCAACATATCATCAGGTCGCGGGCATCGAGCGTGCGCTCCACGCCGTCGAGGGTGACGAACTTGGTGCCCTGCGGCAGGCGCTTCACGATGACGTGGCCACCAGCAATCTGGTCGGCATCGAAAGCGTGCAGCGGCTGGCCCACTTCCATCATGACGAAGTTGGTGACATCGACCACGTTGTTGATGGGGCGCAGACCCACGGTGCGCAGGCGGTTCTGCAGCCACTCGGGGCTCTCCCCTACCTTCACGTTGCGCAGCGTGATGCCGGTATAGCGCGGGCATAGGTCGGGGTCTTCGACAGTAACCCTGATTGCGTTATCGTGTGATTGCGTTATTGTGTTAGTGGCTGGCGCGTCAGCACTAACGCATTTACACGTTGACGCATTAACGCATTCAGAAACCTCCGGCCACTTAATCTTCAGCTGCTTCCCCTCGCGTGTATTTCTCACAGCCACCACGTCGCGGGCCACGCCGATGTGCGAGATGGCGTCCATGCGGTTGGCGGTGATGGCCACCTCCAGCAGGCAGTCGTCCTTCACGTGGAAGTACTCCTTGGCGGGCATTCCCACGGGGGCGTCGTCCGGCAGCACCATGATGCCGGCGTGGTCGGTGCCGAGCTGCAGCTCGTCGGCAGCGCAGAGCATGCCCTCGCTGACGGCGCCGCGCAATTTGCCCTTCTTGATCTCGTAGTAGTATTCGGTATCCGAGGTGTAGATCTTGGTGCCAATCTGTGCGCACACCACCTTCTGTCCGGCAGCCACGTTGGGGGCGCCGCAGACGATGTTCAGCGGACGCTCGCCGCCCACGTCGACGGTGGTCAGGTGCAGGTGGTCGCTGTCGGGGTGCGGCTCGCAGGTCAGTACCTGCGCTATCACCACATGCTCCAGACCGCCCTTGATGGTCTCCACCTTCTCCATGCTGTCCACCTCCAGACCGGAGAAAGTCAGCAGGTCGTCCAACTGTTGAGGAGTCATATCCTCAATATCCACATACTCTTTAAGCCAATCAAAAGAAATATTCATATATGTATCAGTTTATTATCAATAATATATACTCTTTGCATTACTCTGCAAAGATACTACATTTTTTTCAAACAGCAAAGTAAAAAATCAGTCTTCCAATGAATCAAATGCGCGACGAATTTCTGCATCACTGATATTCTCAGCCTCACTCTTGTCGTACATCTTTACCAGCACAATTCGTTGACATTGTTCGTCAACAATGTAGTTGAACGTAATAACCCTTGCGCCACCGCTTTTTCCCTTAGCTTTCGAGCGGATAGCAAGCCGTATCTTACGGAATCCTCCTGATAGTTCAACACCCATGAAGGGATTTTCCAGCAGCTGCGATTGCAGCAGACGCAAGTCATCGCGCAACGAGGCATATTTGCCCGACAGATGCTTGAAATTCTTGCGAAATTCGCGAGTGACAACAATATCCATGGGTTATGCTTCTGCCAAAAGATCATCTAACGATTCTGCTTTCAACTCACCTACGGCAATCTGCTTCGCCTCTTTGGCAGCAGAACACAAGGATGACAGGAACTCCGATTTCGCATTGTTTTCTGTCGTAAACCGCATCTTCATCTCACGTGCAAGCGAAACCAGAATGTCATACTGCGACTGGTTGCTGGGATACATAGTAATTGCATTCATAACATCTTATTTTTAAGTTTGTAACGCAACATATCGGTTTTTATTGTGTAGCGAGAGAAAATGTTTTTCAATATATCTCCGACTGCAAAGATACAAAAAATCTTCAAATCTCCAACAAAAAATCTTCAAATCTTCAAAAAAAATCTCCGATTCTTCATCCAAAAATCCTCAATTCTTCATCATAAAATCTTCAAATCTTCGGAGAAAAATCTCCGATTCTTTTTTCAACAACCATATATTTACCACCGCCGAAACACAACAACCTCTCGACAATCCGTCGGCGATGTTTCGGCGGTGGTGACTCCTGCTGCTTCACATCACAGGAAATAATGACGAAAACAAACTTTTTTTGCCATTTTCGTCATTAATCACTAAGCAAGATACGCGACTCATATCCAAAATATCTACTTACCACCGACTTTGAGGCATCAAACATTGAAGGTATCCAACGGCTTAATGTCATCGATTGGCTTTTGAAAAAGAACAACTAAATCCGTCGGTGTTCCTTCGGCGGTGGTGTTTCTTCGGTCCTTCTTGGTGGGTTATATATGGGTCCTTTTGCTCATAGGATACAAGAAAAAAAAGAGCATATCTTCCACGACAGATATACTCTTAGTTTCCCCCAATTATCGAGCTCCTGCCACTGTATGGGCGGCTTTTGATTACTCAAACAATTCTGCTGGATTTATCTTAAACTGTAAATCCTTTGCAGAATCCCGACCGCCGTCCCCACCCTTTCTCTGCATTGTTATTCTTCCTATACGAAAATTCCCTCGTTCAGTGATTTCAACATCCCCATTACCAAAGAAGTTGAGACAATAGTTCATTGGCTTCAGCACCCAACGAGCATTATACATTACTTTTTGTGCAACGAGCATCCATTCCGCAGCGAACTCTCCGCGACCTTTCAGTATATCCGATACAATAAGTATCTTGTGTTGACGTATCCAATCCAGGACCAATCTTTGCTCAGGGAAAGAAAACTCATCGGCAAACATCCTACGTGGGTCTTTGGGATTCGGAATTGATGGTTTATCCTCTCCCGTATAGCGTCTTAGGACTGACCTTACATTTGAAGGCATTCCCCATAGATCGGCATATCTGTCCACCCGTCGCCTTTCTATCTGATTGAATCCATTAACATTGCTTACAAGTTTCACCTGTAGATTTCGAATATCTATGGCTTTCTTGAGATAGATAGTAACCTGAACCTGAACATCTGTTTTATAATGCCCAGACAATATTACTGCCTCCACATGCTCAATATCTTTTAAATCATAGTTCATTATACGAAGCCACCTTTGAGCATCCTCATCATAGCGCCAATTGTTGAACTTGCTTGCTACTTCCTTTTCATTCTGAAAGCCTTGGCGCGCAGTCAAACTGCCAAGAAGCACTGGATCGATTATTGTCGACATAATGATATAATTTTAGATATTTCACCGACAATATATTGAAGCACGTCTATCGTAACACTGTTACCAAATTGCTTGTACGCCTGTTGCTGGTTTGGGTGTACGACAAAATCATCCGGAAAACCCTGTAATCTGGCACATTCCCGTGGGCTCAACTTCCTGACAAGTCCATTGATATAATACAGTCCTGTCTTCGCTCCCGCACCGCCACCATACGCACTAAGTGTGATTGCATGTCCAATGGGGTCATATATTCGCTCACCCTGCCCCCCTTTGTTTACAATTCCAATCTGAATTGGCCTATTGGGCAATTCGCCGCTCACGGCAGGCTCTTTATATATTTGAATATCTTTCCTTTCAATGATTTTAGCATCTGTTGGACAGTTTTCGAGAAGATCTTTTAGTGTTGATACCTCATTGATGCATGGGAATGAAAAAGTATGTCCTTGCAGAATATCATCTCGGAAACAAACCATATAAATACGTTCCCTGTGTTGAGGCACACCGAAATCACCACTGTTAAGCACTTTGAAAAACATCGAATAACCAAGTTCATCCATTGTGCCTTGTACAACTTTGAATGTACGTCCCTTATCATGTTGCACAAGATTTTTAACATTCTCCATAAAAACAACTTTGGGCATGTGATGTTTCACTATGCGAGCTATGTCAAAAAACAAAGTTCCACGGGTATCATCAAAACCAAGCCGCTTGCCACTGACTGAGAATGCTTGACACGGAAAACCACCGCACAAAATATCATGGGGCGGTATCTCCTCAGCAGCAATCTTGGTGATATCACCAGACGGCATCATTCCAAAATTGGAAAAATAAGTTTCTTGGGCAGGTTTATCCCACTCTGATGCATACAAGCATTCTGCACCATACGAGGATAAGGCGTAATGGAAGCCGCCTATTCCTGCAAACAAATCAATAAAAGAATAACCTTTTAGGCTCTTTTCTGTTACTTCGATCATTTTTGTGATTGATTAGCGCATTGCTATCAATCACTTATCGGCAACAAGAAAGGCGTGAGCCTTGATTGCGTTCAGGGAAAGCCTAGGAAGAAACCCCTGTAATGTTGCAAAGCACACGCCAAATGGCGCAGGCCACCAGCAACATTACTTGGTTACCGTCGAGCGGCTTACCTTGAACTATCTTTTCCGATTATCAAAATCAGTTTCCTAGGCTTATTTTGAACGCGAAATGGTAGTCAATGCTATGTTATTTTGTTTCTATTATATTCTTTTTTATCTCATTGTTTTATTTTTATTTTCGACTGCAAAAATACAAAAAATATTCTATTTCGTTTTACCTAAATAAAAGACATCAAAATACCGCTGCATGGCATTTGCATCTGTATGATAGATGTTCTTGCCGTAGTAGTAATCGGCCATCACCTCGTAGAGGCGGCACAGCTCCTTCAATCCTGCTCGGTTCTTGTTGGCGTCGATGGTCAATGATACAAGCTCCAACGCACGGTCGGCGGCACGGTGGCACTGCTCCTCATTGCCTTTGTTTTTCCAGCGGTTGGCACGAGACACCTCGCTGCCGATGTTCAGCATCTGCTCGGCCAACGACATCTGTGCCCAGCGACCAGCAGCCAGGTCCTTGTGTTGGAACTCCATCGTCAGCATGGCAGCAAATGACATTATTTTATCTTCGCCCAGCTGTCTTTGAGGGTGCAGGTGCGGTTGAAGACGGGGTGGTCGGGGGTGCTGTCGCGGTCGGTGCAGAAGTAGCCCATGCGCTCGAACTGGTAACGAACTATTCCGTCTTTCCACTTTCCGCTTTCCGCTTTCCACTCGCTGAGGGCAGGCTCGCATTTGGCGGTGACCACACGGAGGCTGTTGGGGTTGAGGTTCTCGAGGAAGGTGTGACCTTCTTCCACATCGTCGGGGGCCTCGACGGCGAAGAGGCGGTCGAAGAGGCGCACCTCTGCGTCGATGGCGCTGTGGGCGGCCACCCAGTGGATGGTGCCCTTCACGCGGCGCCCGTCGGGGGCGTCGCCGCCGCGCGTGGCGGGGTCGTAGGTGCAGTGGATGCAGGTGATGTTGCCCTCGGCATCTTTCTCGACGCTCTGTGCCGTGACGAAGTAGGCATAGCGCAGACGCACCTCTTGGCCGATGGCCATGCGGAAGTATTTCTTGGGTGCCACCTCCATGAAGTCTTCGCGCTCGATATAGAGCTCGCGGCCGAAAGGCACCTGACGGGTACCGTCGGCTTCGCACTCGGGGTTGTTGACGGCCGTCAACATCTCGGTCTGTCCCTCGGGATAATTGTCTATGACAACCTTCACGGGATCAAGCACCGCCATGCGGCGCTGAGCCACCTTGTTGAGGTGTTCGCGCAGCGAGAACTCCAGCAGGCCGTAGTCGATGATATTGTCGCGCTTGGCCACGCCGATGCGGTCGCAGAAGGCGCGGATGCTCTCGGGCGTGTAGCCGCGACGGCGGAAGCCGCAGATGGTCGGCATGCGAGGGTCGTCCCAGCCGCTGACGTAGTTCTCCTTGACCAGTTGGAGCAACTTGCGCTTGCTCATCACCGTGTAGTTGATGTTCAGGCGGGCAAACTCATACTGATGGCTCGGCCAGATGCCAAGCTGTTCGATGAACCAGTCGTAAAGCGGACGGTGGATGTCAAACTCCAGCGTGCAGATACTGTGGGTAATATGTTCAATACTGTCGCTCTGGCCGTGGGCGTAGTCGTACATGGGGTAGATGCACCACTTGTCGCCCGTGCGGTGGTGGTGAGCATGGAGGATGCGGTACATGATGGGGTCGCGGAACATCATGTTGGGGTGCGCCATGTCGATTTTGGCGCGCAGCACCTTGCTGCCGTCGGGGAACTCGCCGGCCTTCATGCGGCGGAACAGGTCGAGGTTCTCCTCGACCGAGCGGTCGCGGTAGGGGCTGTTCTTACCCGGCGTGGTCACCGTGCCGCGGCCCTCGCGAATCTCGTCGAGGGTCTGGTCGTCGACGTATGCCAATCCCTTTTGTATCAGCAGTTCGGCCCACTCGTAGAGCTGTTCGAAGTAGTCGGAGGCATAGTGTTTCTCGGCCCAGTCGAAGCCAAGCCAATGGATGTCTTCCTGGATGGAGTCCACATATTCGGTGTCCTCCTTCACGGGGTTGGTATCGTCGAAACGGAGGTTGGTCTTGCCGCCGTACTTCTTCGCCAGTCCAAAATTAATGCATATCGACTTGGCGTGGCCGATGTGCAGGTAGCCGTTGGGTTCCGGCGGAAAACGGGTCTGAATGGCGGTGTACTTGCCATCGCTGAGGCCCTGTTCGATAATCTCTTCAAGGAAATTGAGTTGCTTTTCAGCAGCATTATTCTCTTCCATAACGATTTGAAAATATTTATATTATAATACAATTATCTATAAAATCAAACTGCAAAGGTACATAAAACCGACGACATGGCAAAATAATAATTCAAAAAAAACAATACAATACTGCATATCAATATTTTTTCCCAATAATTAAAAAATATTTGTATCTTTGCAGCATGAAAAAAATAACCTTAGTATTAGCCCTCGCAGGTTCTATCCTGCTCAGTTCGTGTGACATACTCAACGAACTTGCCAGTCAGTTCAGCAGTGTGGCCAATCTGGCAAACTGCGAATTCAACCTCAAAAACGTCTCCAACGTCACTGTGGCAGGCGTCAACGTGAAGAACGTGACGCAAGGCAACTTATCGGCCACCGACGTGGTGAAACTTGTGGCCGCCTACCAGGCCAAGAAGGTACCGCTGTCGATGAATGTCAATGTCGATGTGACCAACCCCACCACCACCCAGGCCGCTATGACGGCGCTGGACTGGATTCTGTCCATCGACGGTACCGACATGGCCAACGGAGTCAACTCCAACAGCTACACCATCAAGCCATCGGCCACCACCACCGTGCCGCTGGGCGTCAATGCCGAGTTGGCCGACCTCTTCTCGAAAAAGAGTGTTGAGGCCCTGAAGAACTTCGCCGCCAGTTTCAACAACGAAGGCATCTCGTCGAAGGTAGGTCTGCGAGTGCGCCCCAGCCTCTCGGTTGGTACCACCCAGGTGCCCTTCCCCAACTACATCACCCTGGAGAAGAAGACCGGCACCACAACCAGCACCACAGCCAGCTCAACCTCGGGCAACGGCAATACCAACGGTCCTACCCTGTCACAAACCAGGTAAATATTTTATTTCAAAATAACGCAATAAAGAAGGCGAAGGTTGACCTTCGCCTTCTTTATTGTGCTAACTGGAAGAACAGTTGGGCGGCGGGCTCGATGAGGTCGTCGGGGAAGTCGTAGGAGGGGTGGTGCAGCTCGGGCTGGTGCTCACCGCTACCGATGCCGAACATGGCACCGGGGAACTCCATCAAGTACTCGGCGAAGTCCTCACTCCAGCGGAAAGGCTCCTCCTTAACGATTACGTTAATGCGTGATTGCTTGATTGCGTTAGTGTTTGTCGCGTCAGCACTCACGCATTTACGCATTAACACATTAACACATTCCTCATGGTTCTCCGTGGCGTGGAAAGGCTCCACCAAAGAGCGAGATACGGTGAGGCTGTGGCGGGAGGCAATCTCGTCGACAGCACTGTTGGCGTCGGACAGGAGCCGTTCCATCGCAGCGTTGGTGAAGGCGCGGAGGGTGAACATCACCTCAGCATGACCTGCCGATGTACCAAAAGCCGGTTCGCCAAGACGGACACAGATGAGGGTGGATTGCCGGAACTCACCATTCAACCCATTAAACCCGTTGAACCTATTGATAATCTCAGCCACTGCAAGGCCTGGATTGAGGCCCAGTTCAGGCGTGGAGGCGTGGGTCTCGCGACCGTCGAGGCGGTAGACGACGCCCGTGGAGGCGGCGGCAAAAGTGCGCGGACAGATGACGACGGTGCCGAGCGGATAGCCTGGAAGGTTGTGCAAGGCATAGAACGCCTTGATGTCGTACTGCTGCAATATGCCACTGTCGAGCACGGCGCGCGAGCCGGTGCCGGTCTCCTCGGCGGGCTGCCAAAGCAGTAAAATTGAGAATTGAGAATTGAGAGTTGAGAATCTCTCATCTATCAGTTCGGCTAAGCGTAATAATATAGTGGTATGACCGTCGTGGCCACAGCGGTGACCTATGGGGAGGGCATCGGTGTCGGCCCGGAAGGCAACTGTTGGAATGCGTGAATGCGTGAATGTGTTATTGTGTGAATCTTTGGCTTCCCAGACGGCGATGACGCCGTAGCCACCCACATGGGTGTAGACCTTGGTCGGGTGCAGGCCTTGCAGGTGACGGACAATCATATCATGGGCAAACTGTTCGTTGCCGGCGGTCTGAGGATGGTCGTGCAATGCTTTGCGAATGGAGATATAGTCAGTCATTTCAGTTTCATTATCTGTTCGCGGAAAAAGTCACCGCGATGCTCGAAGTTCTTGAATGCGTCGTAGGAGGCGGCTGCCGGAGAGAGGAGCACCACCCCACCCTGAGGCGTATGCTCGGCACACCAGGGAACGATCTTGGTATAGTCGTCCTCTTCGAGGAATTGAGTATTGAGTATTGAGAGTTGGGAATGAATTCTGCGGCCGGCGGCACCGACGAAGACGAGGTTTTTTATTGCGTGATTGTGAGATTGCGTAATTGCTTGAGTGAGGAATTCGACCAGCGGCTGGTAGTCGATACCACGGTCGAAGCCCCCGAGGATAAGGGTATCCACACGGCCAAGGGCCTTGACGGCGGCAATGGCGGCTGCGGGGATGGTGGAGATGCTATCGTCGTACCAAGTAATACCGCGCACTTCGGCCACTTTCTCCAAACGATGCCGCAATCCAACAAATGTAGACATCTGCTGGGTGGATACAGGCACTCCCAGAAGATTCGCCACACGGCAAGCCACGAGGGCGTTGCTGCGGTTATGGTCGCCCTCGAGGGGGAAAGCATCGAGGAGAGTGCGTTCCTCATCGGTGATATCGTTGAGGGAATAGGGGTGCATACACGAGCGTACACTTGGGTACGCCTCTACGATGTTGCGCAGTTCGTCATTGTCGGTACAATAGAAGAAATGGTCTCCCTCGCGCTGACGGAGGGCTATCTGCATTTTGGCCATCTTGTAGCCCATATAATCGTCGTAGTGGTCGAGATGTTCCTGGAAGAGGTTAAGAAGCACGGCGATATGCGGGGCACGGTGGATATTCTCCAACTGGTGGCAGCTGAGTTCGGCCACGACTATGCTGTCCTCACGGAGGTCGTCGAGGATATCGAACAGGGGTATGCCAATATTCCCTGCAAGTATCGAGCCTGGCAGGAGGTGGTGGATAAGGCTGGCGGTGGTGGACTTGCCCTTGGTGCCGGTGACGCCAATGGTGAGGTCACCGTAGACCTGAAGGAAGAGGTCGGTGAGGGAAGAGACTTCGAGACTTCGGGGCTTCGAGACTTCAAGTACTCGCATAGGCACACCGGGCGACTTGATGATGAGGTCGTAGTCTTTAGCACTCTCGGCGGCAATCTGCTCGTTGCCGTCGGCGATGGTATAATCGGCCTGCGGAAGGAGCCGCTGGATGAGCCGTTCGACACTCTTACCTTCACGGCCGTAGCCGGCAATCAATATCTTGCGACCCTCGAGCAGGGCTTTCAATTGGTCTTCGCGGTACATGCGTCTTGTAGGATTTTGCGTTCTACGGGAGTGAGGTTGCCGATCGGCAAGAGTGTGTTAAGGGCTATAGGATCAATAAGGACATTAAAGTCTTTAAGGAGGGATGGGCGTTCCGTTTTATACCAGCGGGCGAGAGCCATCGAGAGAGCCTGGCGCACTTCGCTGACGGTGCCTACGCACTCGAAGGGCTTTGTCTCCTCCTCGCCGAGAAGTTGGCGGAACTCATGCTCGAGAGTGATGTCGTCGAGCATCGACTTGCCGAATATCTGGTTAAGCCTTGCGGGTTCGATGAACGGCGAAAGGATGATATAGGCAAAGAGGCACTTGGCACAGTGTCCGCACCAGATGTCCTGCTTGCTACCCACGTTGCACGAGCGGAATACATCATGATAGGCCGTGAAACGGCTGAAGAGCATGGCAATCTGAAGTTCGGAGAGCGGCCTCAAAAAACTGAAATAGTTGAATCCAGGGCAATAGTGGCGGAAGTCGTCCTCGAACTCGAGACTCTTGCTGTACTGATGATTCACATCGGAGCCGATAACGGTGCTTTCATTGGCTGAACTCTCGTTGGAGAGGGCCACGTTGGGGATGCCGCTGAGGGCCGAGGCGAGGCGAGTGTAGAAAGCCAGCATTGCGCTGAAGGGGGTATGTCCATTGAGGTAGCCCTTCGCGTTCAGTTCCAGCAGCGTAGGATCTATCGTGCGACGTATCACCAACACTTCATCCATCGGGAATCCAGCCACTCGAGCGCACTCGACGGTGGCGCCGCGTGGATTCATGATGAGGGGGCGGATAGTCTTGCCAGAACGGCGCAGGAGCTCGAGGGTGACCACGCTGTCCTTGCCGCCGCCAATGGGAACGATATAAAGTTGAGAGTTGGCTTTCGCACACGAATAATTCTCAATTCTCAATTCTCCACTCTCAATTTCGAGAAACGCCTCAGGCGTTTCTTGAATGCCGTTGGTATAGAAGAACTCGCCGAGTCCATGCCAGTAGAGTTTCTTCCAGAAGGCAACCTGCTCAGAAGAGAGGCTTCCGCAGAGGACCCGCACCGTTGGCGGACAGGCACATTTCCAGTAGCTTATCAGCTCTATCATGCCGATATTGAAGACGATAGAGTCAATATCGACGTCGAAGTTGAGGAACGGGCGCCGCTCGATGAGGGCGGTGGGATGGAACTCGATGTCGCCCATGCGGAAGTCGAACCATAGGCGCAACCCCTCGGGGCACACCTCGTGGTGCCATGCCACATACTCAAACTCAGGATATTGCGCCCGTAGCGAGCGGTACTTTTCGTTGTTGTCGGTCATAATATTTATTATAACGCCACGGCAAACCATTTTATTGTGCCGAATCGAAAATAAAGGGGTAGTACAGGGCAGGCGTTGATCAGGCGTTGATCAGGCGTTGATCAGGCGAAGGTGGGTCTAACCACCTGGAGTTCTTGCTCTTAAGCGATTTTTAACATTATATAACACACATAATCAACAAGTTAAATATTTTTCAAAAAGTCAAATATTTTTTCCGTAACCGGCACAATAATCCTCCATCGGGAGCGTTATGACAACAAAAAAGAAACAAACCAACACCTGACAGACAGATGATACTCCTCGACATTGCAAACGGCTGGAAGACAGCCATCATGATTGTGGCTATGATTGCCGTGTTCTATTTCTTCCTGATAAAGCCCCAAAGCGACAAGAGCAAGAAAGAGGCCGCTTACCGTGACAGCCTGAAAAACGGCGACTTAGTGATGACCGCCGGAGGTGTACACGTCACCTTTGTCAGTGCCGACCGCGGCATGGCCACCGTCGAGGCCGCTCCCGGAGTGAGGATGAAAGTGCAACTAGCCACTCTCCAGCCCATCCCCGAGCGCAAACGCAAATAAAAAAGCCTTCCTCATAGGAATTGGCTTTGAATGTCTTAACTTTTATTAAGATTTTTTAACACGCAAAGTATCTCCCACTTCGCGTTTTATGTGTAACTTTGCAAGTTGCCTTAGTGTGCACTAAGACGAGCCATATTATTATATACAAGCAACTTAAATAAAAATAAACGATACTAAAGAATTCGATGGAATTGAAAAAACTGACATTTGCATTGTTCCTCCTGCTGCTGGCCGGTTCGGCCGGTGCACAGGAGCGTCCGGTACTTAGGCTGACCCTAGAGCAGGCTCAGCAATATGCTGTTGAGCACAACGCCACAATGCAGAACGCCGACCTCGACGTGAAGAAAGCCGAATTGGCCAAGTGGAAGACCTTCAGCACGATGCTGCCGCAGGTGAAAGCGGGATTCGACTACCAGAACATGTGCGGCTACCGCATGAACCTCGGCGGTGGCGGCTCGATGATGTCGATGATGCCCGATTCGATCACCATCGGCGGCGTAACAATGCCCATCTCCTTCCCTTCGAGCGGCGACACCGAAGAGAGTTCGAACGAAAGCGGCATCGCGATGAACCCCAGCGGAACCTTTAGCATCACAGCCTCGGTGGCCATTACCGGCGCCCAGATTGTAGGCACCATGCTGCAGAACATCTCGCGCCAGATGACCGACCTTTCGCGCCAGATGACCGAGCAGCAGACCCGCTCGAACGTCAAGAACGTATATGTAAGCATCCTCGTCATGCAGCAGACGGTGGGCCTGCTCGACTCGAGCCTGGCCAACCTCGAACGGCTGGCAGCCACCAGCCAGGCTGCCGTCGATGTGGGAGCCGCCGAGCAGGTCGATGCCGACAAGCTCCAAGTCCAGGTGGCCACGATGAAGAACAGCATCAACAGCACCAAGCGCTCGCTCCAGGCCCTGCGCAACTCGATGCTGCTGCAGCTGGGTGCCGACGTCGACGCCACCCTCGAGCTCACCACCACGATCGACGAGATACTGAACGTCGACAACGCCGTGCAGCTCCTCGGTCAGGGATTCGACATCACCAAGAACTACAATTACAAGCTTCTTGAGCAGAGCGAAGCGGTGGCCAAGCGCAACGTCACGATGGCATGGATGGACTTCACCCCCACCCTCTCGGCCTACTACCAGTACAGCAACAAGACCTATTTCGGAAAAGACGAGGGTTTCAACATGACCCCGCCGAACATGGTCGGCGCCTCGGTCAGCGTGCCCCTGTTCAGCAGCGGCTCGCGCACAGCCAATATCAAGAGTGCGAAAATCGACCTTCAGGAAGCCGTCAACAACCGCCGCCAGGCCGAAGACGGCCTCAGAGTGCAATACAACCAGCTTTGCTACGACCTTGTGTCGGCCCTCGAAAGCTACGACATCCAGAGCCGCAACCTCGAAGTGACGCAGCGCGTGTTCGACAACATCACCGAGAAATACAAGTTCGGCCGCGCCTCGAGCCTCGAGGTGACCAACGCGTCGACCGACATCATCAGCGCACAGAGCAACTACATCCAGGCCGTGATGAGCGTCATCTCGGCCCAGGTGGCTTTGGAGAACCTACTCAACATCGAATAAAACAACAACACCAATGAATAAAGCAATCAGACTTACGGCAATCGTCCTTGCCACCATCGGAATTGTGGCATGCGGAGGAAAAGGTGGCGACAAGGCTGCCACCACCACCGCCAAAGAAGCAGAAAAAGTGAAAGTGCAGACCCTCGAGAGCGAGCGCATCGCCAAAACACTCGAGCTCAGCTCGACCCTCGAAGGCTACGAGACCATGAACATCGCCCCCAGCCTCACCGGCCACATCGAACATATCTATGTCGAAGTGGGCTCGCGAGTGCAGAAAGGCTCGATGCTCGTGCGTATGGACCAGACCCAGCTCAACACCACCCGCATCAACCTGGCCTCGACCAAGACCGAGTTCGAGCGCGTGAGCGCTCTGAAGCAGAGCGGTTCGATCAGCCAGCAGGTCTACGACCAGACCAAAGCCGGCTACGACCAGCTTGCCGAGAACGAGAAATTCCTCGAGCAGAACACCTTCGTAAAAGCCCAGTTCGCCGGCGTGATCAGCGCCAAATACTATGAGGATGGCGAAATGTATGCCGGCCAGCCCATCCTCACCCTCACCCAGATCAGCCGCCTGAAAGCCATCATCAATATCCCCGAGACCTACTTCCCGATGGTGAAACAGGGAATGAAAGTGGAAATCGAGAGCGACATCTATCCCGGCGAGGTGTTCCCCGCCACCATCGAGATTGTCTATCCCACCATCGACGCCGCCAGCCACACCTTCCAGGCCAAGCTGAACATCCCCAACGCCTCGGAGAAGATCCGTCCCGGCATGTATGTCCGCACCCGTCTGGCCGTGGGCGAAGTCGACGCAATAGTGGTTCCTTACCAGAGCGTGTTGAAACTCACCGGATCAAATGACCGCTATGTGTTTGTTAACGACAACGGTACCGCACGCCGCGTGGCCGTAACCCTCGGACAGCGTTACGACGACCGTATCGAGATTATACCTGTAGAATCCGGCGCCCTCAAGGCTGGCGACGAACTGGTAGTTACCGGCCAGGCTCGTCTGGTCGACGGTGCAACCCTCGAAATTGTAGAGTAATATGGCAATTTACAAAACAGCAATCAACAAGCCCATCACCACGGGCTTGATATTCGTGGCCGTCATTGTGCTGGGCCTCTTCTCGCTCACGCGTCTGCCTATCGACCAGATGCCCGAGATGGACCCGCCCTATGTAACCGTGATGACCACCTACGCAGGCGCAAACGCAAGCGATATCGAAACTAACATCACCAAGATTATCGAGAACTCGCTCAACTCCGTCGACGGTCTTAAGAATATCACATCAACCTCAAAGGATAACATATCAGTTGTAACACTCGAATTCGAATGGGGTGAAAACATCGACGAATCGCTCAACGACATACGTTCCTACGTCGACCTGCTCTACGACAATCTACCCGACGGCGTAAGCCGCCCGATGATATTGAAGCTCAACTCGTCGGCAATGCCGATTCTGCAGTTCGGCTTCACTGCAAAGGAAAGCTATCCTGGTCTCGACCGTATCCTCGAGGACAACGTGGTCAATGTGCTGAACCGCGTCGACGGTATCGGCAACATCACAGTCAGCGGTGCACCCCAACGATATGTCTATATTGACCTCGACCCCAAGCAGCTCGACGCCTACGGCATACCTCTGGAACTTGTGGGCAACGCTATCAGCGCCAACAATCTTGACCTCGCCAGCGGAACCGTCAAGATGGGCAAGGAGCAGTACCAGATGCGCGTCAAGGGTGAATATGTGGAAAGTTCTGAGATTGCCGACATCGTGGTTACAACCACCCCCACCGGCAAGCAAGTCTTTGTACGCGACCTAGCCACCGTACGCGACACCATCAAAGATCTCTCGCTCGACGAGAAAATCAACAGCCGCGATGGTGCCCGTCTTATCATCACCAAACAGACCGGCGCTAACACCGTTGCAATAGCCAGCGCGGTAAGGAAAGAGATGGCCAAGATACAGAAGACCCTGCCGCCCGACATCGAGATAACCCTTATCCGCGACGGCTCGGAAGAGATTGTCAACGCCATCAACGGCCTTACCAGCAGCATCTTCTACGCCCTTTTGTTCGTGGTGCTGGTTGTGCTGGTATTCCTCGGCAACTGGCGTTCAACGCTTATCATCGCCCTCACCATTCCCATATCGCTTGTAACATCATTCATCTACCTGCTGTTGGCCGACAGCTCGTTGAACATCATCTCGCTGGCTTCTCTTACCGTTGCCATCGGTATGGTGGTCGACGATGCCATTGTAGTGTTGGAGAACATCACCAAGCACATAGAACGTGGCGAGTCGCCTCGCGAGGCAGCCATCTATGCTACCAACGAAGTATGGACATCGGTCATTGCAACCACCTTGGTATTGGTAGCTGTATTCGTGCCACTGACCATGATTCCCGGTATGATGGGCATCATGTTCAAGGAATTGGGATGGATTATCACCATCGTGGTATGTGTATCGACCACAGCAGCCATCTCTCTCATTCCCATGCTGGCCAGCAAGATGCTGCGCGAGAAAAAGTTCTACCTCACCCGTGAGGATCGTGAGGAAGCCGAACGCAAGGAGGCTAAGCGCTGGTTCACCTTCGACAAGACCATCGGCCGTGTTTTCTCTGCAATCGAAGCAGGCTACGCCAACTTCCTGCGGTTCTGCCTGCGCCATAAGCTGTCCACATTCCTCGTAGCACTTGCCTTCTTTGCAGTATCCATGATTCCCGTTGCGATGGGTAAAGTCGGCATGGACTTTATGAAAGAGCAGGACAACGGCCAGATATCCATCAGCGCCGAGCTTCAGCGCGGCACCCGCATTGAGGAGACCCTCAAAACCGCCCGTCACATGGAGGAGGATATCCGTAACATCTTGGGCGACGACATTATTGCCCTCTCCACCAATGCCGGTTCGAACGACGATGCCGGTTTCGCGGCCCTCTTCAACAGCACTACCAACAACAAGATATCCATGACGGTGCGCTGCACCAAGAAATATGTGCGTAAGCGCACCATCTTCGAGATGCAGGAAGAACTCCGCCAATGCTTCGCCGAATATCCCGAGTTGGTAACATTCCAGGTCTCGCAAGGCGGCATGGGCGGCGGCTCCAACAACTCGCTGAGTGTGGAAATCTACGGCTACGACTTCGACCAGACCACCTCCTTCACGCAGGAACTCAAGCGCCGTGTGGAACAGAACGTCCGCGGTGCTCGCGACACCCGTATCAGTCGCGATGAGGACCGCGCCGAACTCAAGATAGAGCTCGACAAGCAAAAACTCGCACTTCATGGCCTCAACGAAAGCACCGTAGCCATGTATATCCGCAACCGCGTGAATGGTATGGCCGCAGGCTACCTCAAAGAAGACGGCGAAGAGTACAACATCGTAGTACGTCTGCGCGAGGAATACCGCGACGCCATCTCCGATATCGAGCAGCTCTCCATCCCAACAGCAACCGGCAAATTGATAAAACTAGAAGAGTTGGGCACAGTGGAGGAATACTGGTGCCCGCCCACCATCGAGCGTAAAAACCGCCAGCGTTACCTCACCCTCACCGTCTTGCCCTATAAGACCTCGCTCCGTGAGCTCGCCATGAATGTGCAGAATGAGATTGACCAACTGGGCGTACCTTCCGGAATACATGTTAGCCTAGCCGGTTCGTTCGAAGACCAGCAGGAATCCACCCGCGCCATGATACTCGTAGGCGCACTTATCATCCTGCTTGTCTATATCGTTATGGCTTCGCAGTTCGAGAGTTTCGGAAAGCCCGCTATCATCATGGCCGCCATTCCCTTCGCCCTTACGGGCGCCGTACTGGCGTTGCTAATAACGGGCGAAAACCTCGATATGGTCGGTATGCTCGGATTGGTGCTATTGATAGGTATCGTCGTGAAGAACGGTATCGTGCTGGTGGATTATATCAACCTTCTGCGCGAACGCGACATTCCCCTCAACGAGGCTATCGCCCTCAGCGGACAAAGCCGTCTGCGCCCGGTTATGATGACCGCCTTCACTACTATCCTCGGTATGATCCCTATGGCCACATCCCATTCCGAAGGTTCCGAATTGTGGACCACTCTTGGTATCATCGTCATCGGAGGTCTCACCATCTCAACCTTCGTTACCCTTATCGTGGTGCCGGTGCTCTATGGCGGTCTCCAGAGCCTCGTGCGCATCCTCCGTAAACTCTTCCATATAGAGAAGAAAGACCGATTTGTATTTATGAAAATAAACCTCGACGAGAAATGAAAAGTGTAATGATAATCTTCAACCAAGCCAGCACCGAGCGTGTCGAGTATATGCTCGATATGCTGGATATCCGCGGTTTCTCCTTCTGGGAGAACGTGCAGGGACGCGGCCATATTAACGGCGACCCCCACCGCGGAACCCACACTTGGCCAGAAATGAACAACGCCGTAATGACCGTAGTCGACGACTCGAAAGTCGACGAGCTACTGCTCTCGGTGCGTAAGCTCGACAAACGCAACGAAGAGGTCGGTATCCGAGCCTTCGTCTGGAACGTCGAGCAAATGGTCTGACATATTTCTGAACATATAATATCATCAACCTATGAAACAATATATCGAACAAAACAAGGACCGATTCCTTGAAGAGCTTTTCTCACTTATCCGCATCCCTTCCATCAGCAGCGAGCAGGAGCACAAACCAGATATGGTGCGTTGCGCCGAGCGTTGGAAAGAACTCCTACTTGAGGCCGGTGCCGACCGTGCCGAGGTGATGCCAACCGACGGCAACCCGGTTGTATACGGCGAGAAGATCATCGACCCCAAGAAGCCCACCGTGCTGGTCTATGGTCACTACGATGTGATGCCGGTAGCACCGCTCGAGCTGTGGCGCACACAGCCTTTCGAGCCTGTGGTCAAGGACGGCTATATCTGGGCCCGTGGCGCCGACGATGACAAGGGTCAGAGTTTCATGCACGCCAAAGCGTTTGAATATATGGTACGTACTGGCAACCTGCCCTGCAACGTGAAATTCATGCTCGAAGGCGAGGAGGAAATCGGCAGCGGCAGCCTCTATGGTTTCTGCGAGAAGAACAAGGAGTTGCTCAAAGCCGACATTATCCTTGTGAGCGACACTTCGATGATTGCCCCCGACGTGCCCAGCATCACCAGCGGCTTGCGCGGCCTCTGCTACTGGGAGGTGGAAGTAACCGGCGCCAATCACGATCTGCACAGCGGTATCTTTGGCGGCGCTGTTGCCAACCCCATCAACGTGCTCTGCAAGATGATTGCCGACCTGCACGATGCCGACGGCCACATCACCATCCCCGGCTTTTACGACGACGTGCTTGTCCTTAGCGACGAGGAACGCGCCCTTATGGCACAGGCTCCCTTCAACGAGGAGCAGTACAAGCGCGACCTCGGCGTGAAGGCCCTCAAGGGAGAGAAAGGCTACACCACCAAGGAGCGTACCGGCATCCGGCCCTGTCTCGATGTATGTGGTATCTGGGGCGGACATACCGGCGAGGGTACCAAGACCGTGCTTCCCAGCAAAGCCTACGCCAAGATTAGCACCCGTCTGGTGGCCAATCAGGACTTTGAGAAGATAAGCCGCCTATTTCAGGAATATTTCGAGAGTGTGGCTCCCGATTACGTAACCGTCAAAGTAACACCTTGTCACGGTGGCGCAGCCTACGTCAGCCCGATAGAGTTGAAAGCCTACAAGGCCGCCGAGAAGGCAATGACCGACACCTTCGGCAAGCGCCCCATCCCCACCCGCAGCGGCGGAAGCATCCCCATCGTCGCCGGCTTCGAGAAAATACTGGGTCTCAAGAGCATCCTAATGGGCTTCGGACTCGCCAGTGACGACATCCATGCCCCCAACGAGAACTATCCCCTCCAGCAGTTCTTCCGCGGCATCGAGACCATTCCGCTGTTCTACAAATATTTCGCAGAATAAATTTCAATCAGAACTATCAGAATATTTCTTTTGTTCTTTTTATTCTGATTAAGAAAAAAAGAATTATGTACGAAATTATCAGCAAGAGGCTGCTCAACAGCCACGAGATTTACCGGATGGAAGTCCACGCCCCGTGGATATCGCTCAGCGGCAAGCCGGGCCAGTTTGTCATCGTCATCCCCCATGAGAACGGCGAGCGCATACCACTCACCATCAGTGACATCGTCTACCAACGGCAGTCGGTGGTCATTGTCTTCCAGGTGGTCGGCGAGACAACGCGCCAGTTGGCTGCGATGAACGAGGGCGACGACCTATACACTATCGTCGGCCCGCTAGGACGTCCGAGCGAACTGATTGAGAAGCACGAAAAGGGCGAGCTGAAGCGACTGCTCTTCGTGGCTGGTGGTGTGGGTATCGCGCCGGTATTTCCGCAGGTGAAATGGGCTTTCCGCCAAGGGATTCCGACCGACGTCATCATCGGTGCACGCTCGAAGGACCTCCTCTTCTATGAGGACGAGCTGCGCGCCGTGTGCCATAATCTGCATATCATGACCGACGACGGTTCCTACGGCGAACAGGGCTTGGTTACCGCCAAAGTCGACCAACTCTGCCAAAGTGGTGCCGACTACAGCCATTGTGTGGCCATCGGTCCCTTGCCGATGATGAAATTCGTGGCGTTGACCACCAAGAAATACGACCTTACCACCATCGTGAGCCTCAACTGCATGATGGTCGACGGAACAGGTATGTGCGGAGCCTGCCGCGTGAGGGTCGGCGACGAGGTGAAGTTCTGCTGCGTCGACGGCCCCGAGTTCGACGGCCATCTGGTCGACTTCGACGAGGCCGCCCGCAAGCTCAAGACCCCCGACGCCCGACGCTACCGCATAGCCACTGCCTCGGATGGTCATAATTGCAATCTGGCTCCCGCTGTAGAAGCCGCAATGTCAGAAGCCAAGAAGCGCCAGAAGCCCCGCGAGCAAGACCCGAAGGTGCGCGCAAAGAACTTCGACGAGGTCTCGTTTGGCCTCACCGAGCATCAGGCCCTGCTCGAAGCCAACCGCTGCCTGCAATGCAAGAAGCCGCGTTGCGTGGAAGCCTGCCCTGTGGGCATCAATATCCCCCGTTTCATCCAGGATATCAAGGAAGAAAACCTCAACCAAGCCTATATCACCATCACCCACGACTCGGCCCTTCCGGCCGTATGCGGACGTGTATGCCCGCAGGAGACCCAATGCGAGGGGAGCTGCGTGATGGGCATCAAAGCCGAGCCTATCGCTATCGGAGCATTGGAGCGCTTCGTGGCCGACAACCACCGCGCCCAATCCAAGCCCCAGAGCCCATGCTATCCTGCCGGCCGTAAGGTGGCGGTCATCGGCAGCGGTCCCAGCGGCCTCACTTGTGCCGGCGATCTCGCCAAACACGGCTTCCAGGTAACCGTCTTCGAAGCTCTTCACCACGCCGGCGGAGTGCTCGTCTACGGTATCCCCGAGTTCCGCCTACCCAAACAGCGTGTGGTGGAGCCCGAAATTGAGAACCTGCGCCGTCTAGGAGTCGAAATTCGAACCAACGTCATCATCGGCAAGAGCATCACCATCGACCAGCTCTTTGAAGATATGGAATACGACGCCGTATATATTGCCTCCGGCGCCGGCCTGCCCAAGTTCATGGGTATCACTGGCGAAACCCTTATCGGAGTCATCTCCGCCAACGAACTCCTCACCCGTACCAACCTCATGCACGGCTACGACGAGCAGTACGACACGCCCATCTACCTCGGCCGTAAAGTCATCGTTGTGGGTGGCGGCAACGTAGCTATGGATGCAGCCCGTACCGCCCTGCGACTCGGAAGCGAGGTAACGGTAGTCTACCGTCGCGGTCAGGAGG
>CAJOFL010000010.1 GCA_905233895.1 uncultured Bacteroidales bacterium
AGCGGCAGCACCTTGAGGACGATGTCGTTGTCGCCGATGACTTCCAGATACTTGTTGTCCGGATGGCTGACATAGTTGACACGGCAGCCGAATTCAGCGCCGAACGGCAACCATCCAGCATCCACTCAAACACCAGCAACGGCACGGCAGTCCGCAACGGCAGCCCCAACAGGAACAAAAGTACCAGCACGCAATACAGGCCGCTGCCCCGGTACCTCAGCACGGCCAGGGAAAGAAACAGGATCCAGACAAAGATGCCTGCTTCCGTAACGAACGGAACCTTCATGCCAACATAACGTACCATCATCATGCAGGCAATTCCCAGATACAGCACCGTACCCGTTTTGCCCAGCAGTTTTCCGCAGCGCCAGGCAGCAAAGCCCGTTTCTTCCGCAATTCCCATGCGCTGCAGACTGTGCAGGGCCTCCCCTTCACCCGAACCGGAAGAGCAGACGGCAAAGGCCTGCAGCAGAACCGCCGCTCGACCAGGCTTTTCTACTGTCTCGGCTGGGCTTTCATGCTAAAGGGCGACCAGGCTAAGGCCATCGAGTGCCTGCAGAGTGTAATAGAACTGGATTCGGGCTATGTGAATGCCTACAACCGGCTAGGCGACATCCACTTCAGCCGTGCCGAATACAACCAGGCCATTGAGCAGTACCGCCACGCCATCCGTATAGCCCCCGACCTGACCGAGGCCTACCGTCTTCTGGGGCGCACCTATGCTGAGACGGGTGCCTTCGGCAAGGCCATCACAGCCTACCAGAAGGCCGTGACCATCAACCCCAAGGACGCCGAGACCTATTGCCGTATCGCCGAGCTCTACGCACGGCAGAAGCAGCCCAAGCGAGAACAGAGCAACTACAAGCGGGCAGCCAAGCTTGGTCACAAGGAAGCCCAGCAGTGGTGTACGCGCCACGGTGTGACATACTGATAAAAAAAAGCCTCCCGCATCGCGAGAGGCTTTTTTTTGTGTATCGGCATTCATTAATGCAGGAATGCCAGCAGAATACCGGCGGCCACTGCCGAGCCTACCACACCGGCCACGTTCGGGCCCATGGCATGCTGCAGCAGATAGTTCGTCTTGTCGTATTCCAGACCAACGTTGTTCGACACGCGGGCCGCGTCGGGAACGGCGCTGACGCCCGAGTTGCCGATGAGGGGGTTGATCTTGTTGCCCTCCTTGAGGAAGAGGTTCATAATCTTCACGAAGAGGACACCGCAGAAGGTGGCCACGATGAAGCTTCCGGCACCGAGGCCGAAAATCATCACGCTCTTGCCGGTGAGGAACACCGAAGCCTGGGTCGAGGCACCCACGGTGATGCCGATGAGCAGGGTGCAAATGTTGACGATGGCGTTCGAGGCCACGTCGCTGAGGCGCTTGGTGACGCCGCACTCCTTGAGCAGGTTGCCGAAGAAGAGCATACCCAGCAGGGGCAGGCCGCTCGGCACGATGAAGGCGCAGAAGAGGAGTCCGATGATGGGGAAGGTGATCTTCTCCAGTTTCGACACCTGACGCGGGGGCTTCATGCGGATGGTGCGCTCTTTCTTGGTGGTCATCAGTCGCATGATGGGCGGCTGGATGACGGGCACAAGGGCCATGTAGCTATAGGCCGACACGGCGATGGCGCCCATAAGGTCGGGGGCAAGCTGCGAGGAGATGAAGATAGCCGTCGGGCCGTCGGCACCGCCGATGATGCCGATGGCACCGGCCTCGTTGGGCATGAATCCCAGGGCCAAAGCACCCATATAGGCGGCGAAGATGCCAACCTGGGCGGCAGCGCCGATAAGCATCAGCTTCGGGTTGGAGAGCAACGCCGAGAAGTCGGTCATTGCTCCGATACCCAGGAAGATTAGCGGTGGATACCAGCCGTTCTGCACTCCATGGTAGAGGATGTTAAGCACCGAGCCGTGCTCGTAGATGCCTATTTTCAGTCCGGGGTAGAAGGGGATGTTGCCGATGAGCATGCCGAATCCAATGGGAACCAGCAGCAGCGGCTCGAACTCGAACTTGATGCCCAGGAAGATGAACACCAAGCCTATGAAAATCATTGCTATGTGGCCCCATGTCACGTTGGCGAAGCCGGTATACTCCAGGAACTGGACCAGCTGCGTCGACATGAACTCCATGAAGCCGCCTGTCGCTAAACTAATCATTGTTTTTTTTGTTTAAGGTTTACGGTTTACGGTTTAATTGGTTCTAGGCTGCGTCAGCTTTAAACATTAAACTTTAAACATTAAACGAACATTATCCGATTACAACCAACACATCGCCCTCGAGGACGCTGTCGCCCTTGCGGACTTTGACTTCCTTGACGGTACCAGCCACGTCGGCCTCGATGTTGTTCTCCATCTTCATGGCCTCGAGCAGCACTACTGTCTGGCCCTCCTTGACGGTGTCGCCAACATTGACGAACACGTCGAGGATAGTGCCGGGCAGGGGAGTGGTCACCTTGCTGCCGGCCGGGGCGTTGCTCTTCTGCACACTGCCACCAGCGGCGGGAGCCACCTGCGGACGCGGCGCGGCGGCCACAGGCTTGCGCTGCTGCTTGATTTCCTGGTCGACGGTGACGACGTATGGGGTGCCGTTCACATCGAGTTTTATCTCCTGGCCTTCAACTTCGTTGATGTCAACGTTGTATTCGTTGCCGTTTATCTTGAGTTTATAATTCTTCATGGCTATCTTCTGTTGTTAAAATAATGATTCATATTGTAGAACTTGGCGTTCCAGGGAGTCCATTCGCGCTCCACCTTCTGGATGGTGATGACACCGTCCTCCTCGTCGTGCAGCTCCTCGTTGTAGAGGTGGATGGCTGCAGCGATGGCGGCGAAGACCTCCTGCTCGTTGGTGGTCGAACTGCCGTCGCTGACGGGCTTGATGGCGGCGGCCTTCTTGCCCTTGTTCTTGCTCTTCTCCTCCGAACGGGTAATCAGTTTGCCCGAGCCGGTGATAAGGAGGGCGATACAGACCAAGGCGATGAACACCACGGCCACGGCGGTGGCGGTAAGGCCGATGCCGACAGGGTCGGAGTGTTTGATTTTCTCAGCCTGCTTGGCCACACGGTAGTGGTGGGTCATGACGGCAGCGTCGCCGAATGTCTCGGGGCTGTCGAAATGAATCTCGTTGATGTCGTAACCGTAAGGATTGCGGCCAACGACGAAGATGCAGCCAGGAGCGATATGCATGGCATACATGGGGCTTCTGAAGTCGTGGCGGGCCACCACATTGAGTTCCTGGTCCAGGAGGGCGATGTAGGCGCTGTCGTTAACGGCCGAAGCCAGCAAGACGACATAGGGGCCCATGGTGCCGACACTGACCGGACGAAGGATGTTCTTCAGGTCGTGGCGCTTGTGGGTGTTGTCGGTCTGATAGACGGCCACGGTTTTCAGGCTGTCGCCGATAGTCTTGACCAAGTGGATGGAACACTCCACGCTGTCCACTGCCACGAAGGCCCCCATACGGGGGTCGAAGCAGACCTTGACGCTCTGGAAGTCCACCGACGGTGCCATCATCATCTGGCAACCGCCATGCGGAGCTTCGACAGCCTCGGTCGGCTGGGCATGGCAGGCGGCCTTGGTGGCACCGGCCACTGCGTCGGCCGGCTGTGCCGCTGCCGTCAGCATGACGAAGCTGAGCAGTCCTGCTATCAGTATTTTACTTATGGTATTCATTCTACTTCTGTTAATTGTAACATCAAAACATATTAATTGGTGTAGCCAGCCACCGTTGGCGGCCGGCTACATTCAATTTACTTCTCGCACTTCTTCTCGCAGGGCTTGTCGCATTTCTTGTCGCAAGCCTTCTCGCACTTGTGCTCGCAAGCTTTCTCGCAGGCCTGGCCTTCAGCAGCGGCTTTGGCCTTGCAGCAGTTCTCGGTGCCGTGGTTGGGGCAAGCCTCGCAGTTGGCGGCCTTGCACTCCTCGCTGCACATGCACTGGTCGGCGCAGCAGGTGGAATCCATGGCGCACATGTGCTCGCACTCGGCGGCGACGGTGGTGTCGTCAGTAGCCTCGGCGGCAGCCTTGTTGTTGTTGCAAGCAGTCATGGCAAACATGGCCATGGCGGCGAAAGCGATAAACAGAACTTTCTTCATTTTGTTTTGATGTTTTTAATTGGTTAATAAATGAATTGTTTTCTACTTGATTCCTGTCGTATCATGATTACAACGGGAGGTTGCAATGCTTCTTCATGGGCAGACTGTCCTTCTTGGTCTGGAGAACCTGAAGGGCACGGATGACGCGGAAGCGGGTGTTGCGCGGCTCAATGACATCGTCGATGTAACCGTACTTGGCGGCGTTGTAAGGGTTGGCAAACTGGTCGTTGTACTCCTTCTCCTTCTCGGCAATGAATTTGGCCTTCTCCTCAGCATCTGTGATTTCCTTCAAGGCGCGGCCATGCAGAACCTCGGTGGCGCCGCTGGCACCCATGACTGCAATCTGTGCAGTGGGCCAGGCATAGTTCATGTCAGAACGCAGCTGCTTGCAGCTCATCACGATGTGGGCACCGCCGTAACTCTTGCGGAGGGTGACGGTCACCTTCGGCACGGTGGCCTCGCCATAAGCGAAGAGCATCTTGGCACCGTGGACGATGACACCGTTGTACTCCTGGCCGGTACCGGGCNCCGGGCAAGAAGCCGGGTACGTCGACGAGGGTGACGAGCGGGATATTGAAAGCGTCGCAGAAACGGACGAAACGGGCACCCTTGCGGCTGGCGTTGCAGTCGAGCACACCTGCCATGGCCTTGGGCTGGTTGGCGACGATACCGACGCTCATGCCACCCATGTGGGCGAAGCCGACCACCAGGTTGGGGGCGAACTTCTCGTGAACCTCGAGGAAGCGGCCGTCGTCGACGATGGAGTTGATAACCTCCTTGACGTCGTATGCCTCGTTGGGGTTCTCGGGGATAAGGTGGTTAAGGTGATCCTCAAGACGATCGATGGGGTCCTCGGTCGGAACGAAGGGGGCCTCCTCGAAATTATTACTGGGGATGAAACCTACGAGGTCACGGATGAGCTGGATGGTGCTCTCCTCTGTCTCTCCGACAAAGTGGGCAACGCCGCTCTTGGTGGCGTGAACCATGGCGCCGCCAAGTTTGTCGACTGTGACATCCTCGCCAGTGACGGTCTTGACCACCTTCGGGCCGGTAAGGAACATGTAGCTGTTCTCCTTCGACATGAGAATAAAGTCGGTCAGAGCGGGGCTGTAGACCGAGCCGCCGGCGCAGGGGCCGAAAATGGCGCTGATCTGAGGAACAACACCCGAGGCAAGGATATTGCGCTCGAAAATCTCGGCATATCCGGCCAGGGCATTGCAGCCTTCCTGGATACGGGCTCCGCCCGAGTCGTTAAGACCGATGACGGGGGCACCGACCTTCATGGCCTGATCCATTACCTTGCAAATCTTCAGGGCCATGGTCTCGCTCAGCGAACCGCCGAAGACGGTGAAATCCTGTGCGAACACATAGACGATGCGGCCTCCAATGGTACCGTAGCCTGTGACTACACCGTCGCCAAGGAACGACTGCTTCTGCATGTCGAAGTTGGTGCAGCGGTGGGTGACGAACATGTCGAATTCTTCGAACGAGCCCTCGTCAAGCAACAGGGCAATACGCTCACGGGCAGTGAGTTTGCCCGACTCGTGTTGCTTGTCTATGCGCTTCTGGCCTCCGCCAATCTTGGCTTCGCCACGCTTGTCAAGCAACTCTTTTATTTTTTCTTCAAAAGCCATATTGTTGTGTTTTATTTATTTGCAGCAAAATTCGGTGAGAACGCCCAGAGTGCTTTTGGGGTGCAGGAAGCCGATGTGGAGGCCTTCGGCACCGGGGCGGCTCTGCTGGTCGATGAGACGGACACCTTTCTCCTTTGCCTCGTTCAGGGCCTGGTCGGTGTTCTCCATAGCGAAGGCGATGTGGTGCATGCCACCTTTACCGCCGTTCTTCTCAATAAAACCTGCGATGGTGCTTTCGGGGCAGGTGGGCTCGAGAAGCTCAATCTTGACGTCGCCGCAGCGGAAGAATGCGGTCTTGACTTTTTGATCAGTAACCTCTTCGATGGCGTAGCACTTTAGGCCCATCACGTCTTCCCAATAACGGATGGCTTCGTCGAGGTTTGTAACGGCAATGCCGATGTGTTCAATGTGTGAAGGTGTCATATTTTTATATTTTATTGTTTTGCTAAATTCAACCAAATCAATATATTGGGCATATTTTGCCCAATACTTCGATTTGCAAATATACGAATAAATTTTATTTTAACTTAAAATTAACAACCATTGTTGAAAAAAATCAACTACTTGCGTAATTCCTCCACCGCCCGAAGGTAGCCGTCGTCAAACTCTTTCATCACCTTGTAGTAGTATTCCGTACCGAACAGATTCTTTGCCACTTGAGCCTTGAGCATCAGTGCCAGGTACCGGTCGCTGTGGGCTGTGCGTTCAGGTTCGGTGGCTTCTTTGGCGGTGTCACGCACCACCCCTTTTTCCAACGCTGCGGCGGCCAGCAGACTGTCGAGGCCAAATGTGTCGTAGTTTTCTAAGAACGATTCGAAAGACTTAACTTCCTTATCCTTGCGGTGGTTGTCGGCCCACTGCATCGGGAACGAGTTAAGAAGGCCTTTTCCACGTAGGGATATATAGTAGTCCGAGAGGCGCATGGTGTCCATGGGCACGAATATGTCGGGCATAATTCCGCCGCCGCCGTAGACGGTGCGGCCGCTTGCTGTACGGTATTTGAGTGAGTCGGGAAAGTGAATGGAGTCGGCATTGACCAACTCGCCGTGCTTGTATCGGTTGTTAACATCCTGACGGTAAACATCGTCACCCTCGTCGTATGGGCGTTGGATGCAACGTCCGACTGGGGTGAAATAGCGTGCTGTGGTGAGTCGCATCTGGCTTCCATCCCTTAATGGGAACATGCGTTGAACCAATCCTTTGCCAAATGAACGGCGACCGATAAGGGTGGCGCGATCCCAATCCTGTACGGCACCGGAGACAATCTCCGAAGCCGAGGCGGAACCTTCGTCAATCAGCACTACGAGTTTATTGGCTGTTATATTGCCGCGCTTGTCGCGCACTGCGGTCCAGTTGCCGCGGCCGTTGGCCGTAAAGTTCTGTCGCGGGGTCTTTCTTCCTTCTTGATAGACAATCAGCTGTCCACGGTCGAGGAATTCATTGCCCAGTTGGCAGGCGATGTCGAGGAAGCCGCCAGTATTGCCGCGGAGGTCTAGGATGAGTGATTTCATGCCTTCTTTCTTCAAGGCCTTTAGAGCCTTGCGAAATTCGTCGCCAGAAGTGCGGGCAAAGCGGATAAGGCGGATATAGCCAATAGAGTCATCGGCCATGAAATAGGTGTCAATGCTGTAGATTGGTACCTTGTCGCGAACTATATGGAAGTTGTATACCGACCCCTGGCGTAGGATGTCGATAATCACCGTGGTACCTTTCTTTCCGCGCAAGCGTTTGAATACAAACTGGTTGTCAACGCTGTCGCCTGTAACGGGCTCTCCGTCGACACGCAGTAGTTTGTCTCCAATCTGGATGCCGACCTTTTCGCTTGGCCCGCCATCGATAACGCTCTGGACTACAATGGTATCGCTGATAATCTGGAACGAGATGCCGACACCTTCAAAATTTCCTTGCAACCCTTCGTTTGCGCGCTCTACATTGCGGGCTGGAATATACACGCTGTGGGGGTCGAGGGTGCGGAGCATAGCATTGATGGCCGCCTCGCTAAGGCTCACCATGTCAGGTGTTTCGGTGTAATTGCCGTCAATCAGGCGCATTACCTCTTCGACACGAGCCTGGCCTTCGGTGGTGGTGTCGGGGATGAAGGGCTTTTGGGCAATTGAAAATTGAAAACTGAAAATTGAAATTACTGCCAGCAGAAAGAGTTTCTTCAACATACTTATTCTATTATTTTTCACTTTTCATTATTCACTTTCCAAGGCTGGTTGTTGCTGGCTGAGACAGTGGAATGAACCGAGACCCCAGATGATATCGGTCGAGTCTATTCCTATCACTTCGCGGTCGGGGAAGCAGGCTTCAAGGATATATGCAGCCTCATTGTCAGTCAGGCAGCGGTAGGTGGGGAATATCACTTTCCCGTTGGCAATGTAAAAGTTAGCGTATGAGGCTGGCAGTCGCTGGTTGTCGTAGAACACTACGTCTGGCATCGGTAGCTCAACAATTGTTGGCTGCTTACCGTTCGCCAGACGGCAACGCTGGAGCATCCGGAGGTTTTTTTGTAAGGGTTCGTAGTTTTCGTCCCAACTGTCCTCCTCAACGGCGGTGATAATGGTGTCGGTATCTACGAAACGACTGAGGTCGTCAACATGTCCATCGGTGTCGTCACCCACTATTCCGTCGCCTAACCAAATAATATTTTCCACACCGTAATAGTCACGAAGATAGCTTTCTATCTGGTCTTGGTTCAAGTGAGGATTGCGGTTGGGATTAAGCAGACATGAGGTGGTGGTGAGGAGGTCTCCGCAACCGTTTACGTCAATCGAACCGCCTTCCATTATTATGTCGGGCGAGAACATCTCGACATCGGGCATCAAATCATGGATACGTACAGGCACTTCTGTATCAAGCTCATATGGATACTTGCCGCCCCAGGCATTATGATTCCAGTTCACCATGCCGAACCGCTTGTAATCATTGCGGTTAAGCAGGAACGCAGGCCCATGATCGCGACACCATGCATCGTTGCTCGGAATGATATGTAATCTGATATTCTGCATGTTTGCATCAATTGCTTCAAGTTCTTCGCGAACATGATGCAACATGGTCTCGTCGTCGACGTTGATATGCACCTCCTCGCACTCGGCCAATGTCTTGACAAACAGGTGATATGAAGGGTAGATTGTCTCGATTTTACCTGGCCATGAGTCTGGATTCTTTGGGTAGGTGAGCCATGTTGCTTGATGGTGAACCCATTCGGCAGGCATGTAGAAACCCTGTTCGCGAGGTGTGAGCTCAGAGTGTGTCATTATCGATATAGCGTTTGGTTATGTCTGAGTATGAGTCGATTCGGCGGTCTCGGAGGTAGGGCCAGTGGCGACGGTAATGGTCTGTCTGGTCGAGGTCGAGTTCCTCAATATGTATGGTCTCTTCGAGGTGGGGGGCTTGATAAAGCACACGGCCGAAGGCGTTGGTGATGAAGCTGCCGCCCCAGAACTGCATTCCGCCCTCGCGACCGGTACGGTTGACGCTTACAACGGGTACTCCATTAGCCACTGCATGAGCGCGTTGGATGGTCTGCCAGGCTTCGTACTGCTCACGGTTATCGTGCTCGTTCTGGCGCACATCCCAGCCAATGGCGGTTGGATAGAACATGATTTGTGCACCTTTGAGGGCGGTGATACGGCTTGCCTCGGGGTACCATTGGTCCCAACAGATGAGAACGCCGATGGTGGCGAACTTGGTTTTGAACACTTTATAGCCGAGATCACCTGGTGTGAAATAGAATTTTTCGTAATATCCTGGGTCGTCGGGGATGTGCATTTTGCGATATTTCCCGAGGTATGAGCCGTCGGCGTCGATGACTGCAGTTGTGTTGTGGTAGAGGCCCTCGGCGCGTTTTTCGAACATCGAGCACACTAGAACCACGCCCAGTTCGCGGGCCAACGCCATGAAATGCTGGGTAGTGGGGCCATCGGGGATGGGTTCAGCCAGTTTGAAGTTCTCGTAACGCTCCTCGTCGCAAAAATACAGCGAGGCGAAAAGCTCTTGGAGGCAGACGATCTGGGCACCGCCGGCGGCCAACTCGCGCACCTTATCGGTGTAGCGTTCAATGTTTTGCGCCTTGTCGGCGACGCAACTCATCTGGGCTATTCCAACTTTTACTTTACTCATTCGGTGTCGGTTTTTGAAAATGCAAAAATACGAAATGTGGTGGAACTGGCAAAAATTTTTTTTCCACCGCAGTTCATTTCCGAGGGAACGGTGACGGATTTTGATATTTTGATTAAAAATGCTAACTTGTTGATACTCCGTGTTATATAATGTTAAAATTCGTATAACCGCAACAATGCCAGGCGTTTAGACCCACCTTCGCCTGATCAACGCCTGATCAACGCCTGATCAACGCCTGCCTTTGTACCCCCATCCGGTGACAAAAAAATACCGCCGCGCACAATAAAGCGGCAGGCATGTCGTTAATATATCATAATAATATGTATAACAACTTAAACTTCACGTTATGAGAAAACATATCGTTGCCGGCAACTGGAAGATGAACAAGAGCTTCTCGGAGGCCGATGAACTGATTGACGACCTGATGAGCAAACTGGAGGAGGTGACTCTTCCGCGCGACGAGCAGGTGATTATCTGTCCGCCGTTCACTTTCCTCGAGATGGCCAGCGACTACGCTAACGACAGTTATTTCATGGTCGGAGCGCAGAATGTGGCCGACCACGAGAGCGGTGCCTACACCGGCGAGGTGAGTGCCGAGATGCTTGCCTCGTGCGAGATTGACTACTGCATCGTGGGCCATTCCGAGCGCCGCGCCTATTATGGCGAGACCGACGCCACCGTGGCCGCCAAGGTCGACCTGCTCCTGAAGCACGAACTGAAACCCATCGTGTGTGTCGGCGAAGTGCTTGAGGAACGCGAGGCCGGACGCCAGTTCGACGTGGTGAAGACCCAGGTCGAGGGCGGTCTGTTCCACCTCGACGCCGAGCAAATCAAGAATATCGTGATTGCCTATGAGCCTGTCTGGGCCATCGGTACCGGCAAGACCGCCACGCCCGAGCAGGCGCAGGAGATGCATGCCCATATCCGTTCGCTCCTGGCTGGCAAATGGGGCAAGAAGGTGGCCGACGAGATTAGCATCCTCTATGGCGGAAGCTGCAAGCCCTCGAACGCCAAGGAACTCTTCGCCTGCCCCGACATCGACGGCGGCCTTATCGGAGGTGCCTCGCTCAAGGCCGACGACTTCGTGGGAATCATCACCGCTTTTTAATTGTTTGAGCGGTATGCCGCGGAAGGGTGGGGGATTCTCTGGTCCGCTGACCTCCGTGGCCGTGGTGGGTATCGCGCTGGGTGTGGTGGTCATGGTGATGGCCGTCTGCATCTTGCGCGGATTCCGCGAGGACATCACCGACAAGGTGGTGGGCTTCGGCAGCCATATCACTGTGCGCTCGTATGCCGCTGGCGCCGAATACGATGCCATACCCATCCCGGCGGAATATTCCTCGCTGAGGCATGATGTGGAGGCGGTGCCGGGAGTGCGCTGTGTGCAGGCTTTCGCCACCAAAGGGGCAATGGTCAAGACCGACGACCAGATTCACGGCATCATCTTCCGCGGCCTCGAGCCGGGTTACGACACAACGTTCTTCGCCTCGTGTCTGGTGGAAGGGCGTTTGCCGGAGTTTTCGGAAGATTCTGATTATTCAGAAAACTCGGAGAATCCCGAGAAGTCTCCCTCGAACGAGGTGCTTGTCTCGGCCGACATCGCATCCAAGCTGGGTTTACATGTCGGCGACAAGATGCGCACCTATTTTTGGCAGGGCGGCAACTATCGCGCCCGCGCCTTCACCATTAGCGGGATTTACCGTACCGACCTGGCCGAGATGGACGAACTCTATGTGATGGGCGACCTGCGGCAGCTGGTTCGCATCAACGGCTGGGAGGACGGCACCGTGGGCGGATGGGAGGTTCTGGTCGACGACTTCTCGCAACTTGATCAGGTTTGCACCGGCATCCTGCAAGTGCTGCCTTATGACCTGACCGCCACCACCGTGCGCGACGCCAATCCGGCCCTCTTCTCGTGGCTCGACCTGCTTTCTCACGCTCATCCTGGCCATCATGTGCATCGTGTGCTCCGTGGCCATCGTAAGTGCTTTGTTGATAATGATATTCGAGAAGAGCAGCACCATAGGGGTGTTGAAAGCCCTGGGAGCCAGTGACCGTTCGGTGCGCCGCATCTTTATCATGCGCGCCTCGCGCCTTATCCTTGAGGGCATTGCCGCCGGGGTGGCCGTGGCCGCACTGCTATGCTGGCTGCAGCGTCGTTTCCAACTGGTGAAACTCGATGCCGAGAGCTATGCCATGAGCCGTGTACCTGTCGACGCCGACTGGCACATATTCCTCTTCGTGAGCCTCGGCACCCTCGTCATCTGCCTGCTGGCCCTGCTGCTTCCTGCCCGCTATATCAGCAAGATAACCCCTGCCCGCACAATAAGGGTTGAATAATACGTAATAGAAAGGAACATGCGAATCAGGCTGAAATGGATACTCCTTGCGCTCACCACGGCGCTGGCGCTGGTGGCCCTCTGGCAGGTGCACACCATTGCCGAGGCTGTACGCCACGAGGAGGAGGAGAACGTGCGCCTCTGGGCCAACGCCATAAGCCAACGTGCCCATATCATGGAGGTGCAGCAGCAGTTCTTCGCCGAAGCCACCCTTGACGAGCATCGCAAGATGGAGATGTACACCAACATTCTCCAGTCGTTCAACGACCCCGATATGGGTTCCGACCTCCGCTTCAGCCTGGCCTATGTCAACTATATCGTCGACAGTTCGCACACCCCCATCATCATCACCACCGCCAAGGACTCGATGATTACCGTGCCGCAGGAACTGGCTGGACAGAAACTCGAGGGCGACCTGCTTGAAGAATACTCGCAGAATCCGCCCTTCCACTACCGCCTTTGGGGCATGCCCATGACCCTCTACTACAAGGAGTCGCAGTACTACACCTCGCTGCGTCAGATGCTCGACGGCTTCAATCGTTCGTTCCTGACCGACATCACCCAGAACGCCGTGAAGGTGCCGGTGGTCATTATGGATAGTTCGCGAACCGTTGTCTATGCTTACGGCAATATCGACTCCGCACATGTCGGCAGACTTCGTTTCAGCAACGGCCCAATCGAACTCGGTATGCCCGACGGCAGTCATGCCTACGTCTACTACGACCGCAGTCCGCTGGTGCGTGGTCTGGGATGGTTGCCCATTCTTTATCTTTTCATAGCCTTCGTCATCGTGCTGGTGAGTTACAACCTCTTCCGTACCGCCCGCCGCGATGAGCAGAACCGCATCTGGGTGGGCCTGGCCAAGGAGACTGCCCACCAGTTGGGTACCCCCATCTCGTCGCTTTCCGGATGGACCGAGTACTTGCAGGGCAAGGAATTTTCTCCCCAGTATGCCGCCGAGGTGCAAAAGGACATCCGTCGCCTCGAGACTATCACCCATCGCTTCTCGAAGATTGGCTCGGTACCTGAGCTTAAGGAAGAGAGTGTCCGTACAGCAATTGAGAACGCCGTTGGCTACCTCCGTGGCCGCCTGCCGCGCAAGGTCCAAATCAACCTCTCGCTCCCTGAAGACGACCCTCTTGTTGCACCCCTTAACAGCTACCTCTTCGAGTGGGTGGTGGAGAACCTCTGCAAAAACGCCGTCGACGCGATGGAGGGGGATGGAATAATAACTATCGTGGCTTCGCAGGACGCCCGTAAGATATATATCGACATTACCGATACCGGCCGAGGTATGACCCCGTCGGTGCAGCGACATATCTTCGAGAGCGGTTTCACCACCAAGAGTCGCGGATGGGGTCTCGGTCTTCCGCTGGCCCGCCGCATCGTCAACCAGTATCACCGTGGCCGCCTCTACCTTAAATACAGCATCCCCGGGCAAGGTAGCTGCTTCCGCATAGTGCTACGAAAGAAATAACCACCGATGGCTCGCTACTTCATACATCTGGCCTACAACGGTGCCGCCTACTGCGGATGGCAGACCCAACCCGACTTGCCTACCGTGCAGCTGACCCTCGAGCAGACCCTGTCCACTTTGTTGCGTCAGCCGATAGTTGTCGTCGGTTGCGGACGCACCGACACCGGTGTTCATGCAGCCGATTTCTATGCCCATTTCGATTATAGTGGCCAGTGGCCAGTGGACGATGGTCAGTTGGTGTTCAAGCTCAACAATATGCTGCCGACGGATATAGCAATATTCGATATATTCCCTGTGGCAGACAACGCTCACGCCCGTTTCGACGCTACAGCCCGCACCTACCAGTACCACGTTAGCAACTGCCGTCTGCCGTTCCGACAAGGGCTCTACACCAGAATATGGTTCAAGCCTGACATCGACCTGATGAACCGTGCAGCCGAAGTGCTTATGGAGTACGACGACTTTACCTCGTTCGCCAAACTGCACACCCAGGTAAAGACCAATATCTGCCACCTTACCGAAGCCCACTGGAACAGAGTGGGGGAGGAGTGGGTGTTCACCATACGCAGCAACCGCTTCCTTCGAAATATGGTGCGGTCGGTTACTGGCACCCTGCTTGATGTTGGCCGCGGAAAACTCACAATCGACGGCCTCCGCGAGATAATAGAACGCAAAGACCGATGTGCCGCCGGTGTCAGTATGCCGGCTTGCGGCCTTTTCCTCACAAAGGTTGAATATCCCTACCTATGAAATATATTGAAGTGACCTTTACTATGGAGTCGACGGATTTGTTCCGCGACTTGCTGATAGATACCTTGGGCAACGAAGGCCCTTACGAGAGTTTCGTTGAGACTCCCGACGGGCTCAAAGCCTACGTGCAATCCCCCGAATTCGATTCCCATTGGCTTGCTGCAACCGTAGAGGCTTTCCCGGTTCCCCTGCGCTATGAGGTTGCCGAGATGGAGGACCGCGACTGGAATGCCGAATGGGAAGCCACTCATGAGGCGGTAACGGTTAAGTACAATGGCGGCTCGATATGGGTGCGCGCCCCGTTCCATCCTCATCGCACAGATGTCGATTATGAGATAATCATCGAGCCCAAGATGAGTTTCGGTACCGCCCACCATCCGACCACCTACATGATGCTCTCCTATGTGGCCGAGTTGCCAATGGTTGGTCGCCGAGTGCTCGATATGGGATGCGGCACCGCCGTGCTTGCTATTCTTGCCAAAATGCGCGGAGCGGCCTATGTGGCCGGTATCGATGTCGACGAATGGGCATTCCGCAACGCGCAGGAGAACGCTGCTACCAACGGAGTGCAGGTCGACCTCAAGTTGGGCGACGCCACATCCATTGACGGTAATTACGATGTGATAATAGCCAATATCAACCGCAATATCCTTTTGGCCGATATGGAACGATATGCGGCAGCCCTCAATCCCGGTGGAACGCTGCTCCTCAGCGGATTCTACGAGGCCGATGTTCCCGCCCTTGTTGAAAAGGGAACTGCACTGGGAATGAATCTCATATCAAAAAAGAACCGTAACGATTGGGCCGCAATCCAACTGAATAAAGTGAAAAGTGAAACTAAACACTAATGATTGTTTGCATTGCTGAGAAGCCGAGTGTGGCAAAGGAGATAGCCAAAGTGCTGGGCGCCAATACCTCGCATGAAGGGTATATGGAGGGTAACGGTTATCAGGTTACTTGGACATTCGGCCATCTCTGTTGCCTCAAGGAGCCGCAGGACTATACCGACCAGTGGCGCCGATGGAGCCTTTCGGCACTCCCCATGATACCGCCTCGATTCGGCATAAAACTCATCCCCAACCAGGGCTACGAAAAGCAGTTCGCCACCATCGAACGGCTGATGCAGGCTGCCGACAGTATCATCAACTGCGGCGATGCCGGACAGGAGGGAGAACTGATACAGCGGTGGGTGATGCAGAAAGCACGTGCCACCTGTCCCGTTCAGCGTCTCTGGGTATCGAGCCTCACTGAGGAGGCCATCAAGGAGGCCTTCTCCAATCTCAAACCGCAGGATGAATACCAGAGTCTCTACGAGGCCGGTCTCTGTCGCGCAATCGGCGACTGGCTTCTCGGTATGAACGCCACCAGACTCTACACCCTCCTCTTCCGCACCGACCCCAAGCAGGTCTTCTCAATAGGCCGCGTACAAACCCCGACGTTGGCTATGATTGTACGCCGTCATGAGGAGATAAAGAATTTCAAACCAGAGAAATACTGGGTCTTGAGTACCGTCTACCGCAATGTCGTTTTCTCCTCTACCAAAGGGAAACTGAAAGACCCCAAGGCTATTGACCTTAATGCCCTAAAGGAGAAAGACTTTACGGTTACCAAAGTGGAGCAGAAGGCCGGCACTGAGGCACCGCCCCGCCTCTTCGACCTTACGAGCCTCCAGGTGGAGTGCAACAAGCGTTACTCGTTTACCGCCGACGATACCCTCAAACACATACAGAGCCTCTATGAGAAGAAGCTCACCACCTATCCGCGTGTCGATACCACCTACCTCTCAGACGACGTCTATGCCCGCTGCCCGCAGATTCTCCAGGGTCTTGTGCCTTATGCACCTCTGGTAGCGCCGCTTATGGGCAAGAAACTAAAGAAAAGCAAGAAGGTGTTCGACAGCTCGAAGGTGACCGACCACCATGCAATCATCCCCACCGGACAGAACCCACAGAACACGAGCCTCACGCTCGACGAGAAGCGTGTCTACGACCTCGTCGCCCGCCGATTTATAGCCGTCTTCCACCCGGATTGCAAGTTCTCCACCACCACCGTGCTGGGTGAAGTTGAAAAAACGGCATTCAAGGCTACCGGCAAGCAGATACTGGACGAAGGTTGGCGAGTGGTATTCGGCGGGAAATCAGAATCCTCAGATAATTCAGAAAACTCAGAAAATTCTGATAAGGAACAGGTGCTTCCAGCTTTCGAACAGGGAGAGCACGGTCCGCACCAGCCCACTCTCACCGAGAAACAGACCACCCCTCCCAAACCATATACCGAAGCCACACTGCTCCGTGCGATGGAGACGGCTGGAAAGACCGTCGAGAATGAGGAACTGCGCGACGCGATGAAGGCCAACGGTATCGGCCGTCCTTCGACCCGCGCAGCCATTATCGAGACCCTTTTCCGGCGCAACTACATCGTCCGTGTGCGCAAAAACATCGAGCCTACCGCCACCGGGATACAGCTTGTTGGCCTCATCAAGCAGGATCTTCTCAAAAGCGCCGAACTTACCGGCCAGTGGGAGAAGAAACTGCGCGACATCGAAGCGCATAAATATGATGCCGCGCAGTTTATCCAGGACCTGAAACAGATGGTCAACGAAGTGGTGGTAAGTACCTTTCAGCAACAGTCGTGCTGATGACAGTGGGAGCTGTTGGTTTCCAACTCGAGGGTACTGTGGTGTATTCCCATTCCGTCGAGCAGGTCTTTCACGCGGTCGGTCACCTCTTCGAGCATCTTCGCATCGGGTATCACCACATGGGCGGTAAGGGCTGTCTCGGTGGTGGAGATGGGCCAGATATGGATATGGTGCACGTTAAGCACACCTTCCTGCTCCTCGATTTTCTTTGATATCTCGTCCACGTCGAACCCTTCGGGAACGGCATCCGTGCTCATTCGCAGGCTTTCGGCCAAGAGGTTCCAGGTTGAGACAAGAATCACGACAGCAATCACAAGTCCTATAATCGGGTCGACAACATACCAGCCGGTGAGGTTGATGACCACACCGCTGAGCACCACTCCGATGCTCACGAGGGTATCGGCAAGCATGTGGAGGAAAGCGCCGCGGGTGTTGATGTCGTGCTGCTGCTGACGGCTTAACGCCCATGCAGTAAGGCCGTTGATGACTATACCGACGGCGGCCGTCCAGATGATAAGCGTACCGTTGACTTCGGCTGGATGGATGAACTTCTCGATACTTTCGACGATGATGGCTCCTACTGCAACAAGGAGTATAATGGCGTTGAGCAGCGAGATGAGCACTGATGCTTTCCGGCGGCCGTAGGTGAAGCGCTTTGTCGCGTGGCTCGAGGCCAGTTTGAGTGCAATCATTGCCAGCAGAAGCGAGAAGACGTCGCTCAGATTGTGACCGGCGTCGGAGAGCAGGCCCAGCGAGTGGCCTATTGCACCGGCAACAGCTTCGACAATGACAAACAAAAGGTTGAGGACAACGGCCACAATGTAGATGGTCGAAAGCCGCTCTATCGCGTGACTGTGGTGGTGATGGTGGTGGTGAGAGTGGCTAGAGTGGTCGTGTTCGTGATGGTGGTGTTCCATAATATGTTGATGTTTTGTAGGTTAATACAATGTGTTGTTTTACATTTTTCTTGCTGCAAAGATACACCTTTTCCGCGATATGGCAAAATAACCATTATTGGTGATTTGGAGGTTTGTAAGAAAAAAGATTTGGCTATGTCGAAAAAAAAACATATCTTTGCACCCAATAAATAAAATAATAAAAATAAGCAAACGCACTATGAAATACGACCTTATCGTCATTGGCAGCGGGCCGGGAGGCTATGTTGCCGCAGTCAAAGGAGCCCAACTGGGCCTGAAAACCGCCGTTGTGGAACGCGAAAACCTGGGTGGCATCTGCCTCAACTGGGGCTGCATTCCCACCAAAGCCCTCATGAAGAGCGCACAAGCCTTCAACTATGCCAAGCATGCCGCCGTATACGGCGTGAAAGCCGAAGGGGTGGAGGCCGACCTCAATGCGATGGTCGACCGTTCGCGCGGTGTGGCTTCGACGATGAACAAGGGTGTCGAGTTCCTCCTCAAGAAGAACAATGTCGACGTCATTATGGGCACCGCAAAGGTATGTCCCAACCATATCGTCAATGTCGACGGAACCGAATACGAGGCCGACCATATCATAATAGCTACCGGCGCCCGCTCAAAGGTGATGCCCGCAATGCCGCAGGACGGCAAGCATATCATCGGCTACCGTGAGGCGATGACCCTCCGTGAGCAGCCGAAATCGATGCTCGTCTGCGGAAGCGGCGCTATCGGAAGTGAGTTCGCCTACTTCTACCAGAGTATCGGCACCCAGGTAATCTTGGTCGAGTTCATGCCCCAGATTCTCCCCAACGAGGATGAGGAGGTGGCCGCCCAGATGAGCCGCTCGTTCCGCAAGATGGGTATGAAAGTGATGCCGAGTTGCTCGGTAGAGAAGGTCGATATTGAAGGTGACATCTGCCATGTGACCGTAAAGGACCTGAAGAAAAACACCGAGACGGTTGTCGATGTCGACATCGTGCTGAGTGCCGTCGGTGTGGTGACCAACCTCGAAAACATCGGCCTTGAAGAGACCGGCATCAAGTTTGAACGCGGCAAGATTGAGGTGGACGACTACTACTGCACCAACGTGCCCGGTTACTATGCCATCGGTGATGTGGTTCACGGTCCCGCACTGGCCCATGTGGCCTCGAAGGAAGCCATCTGCTGCGTGGAGCATATCGTCAAGGGTGAAGCCCAGAAGGTGAACTACAGCAATGTTCCAGGTTGCACATATACCGAACCGGAAGTGGCTAGCGTGGGCCTCAGTGAGAAGAAAGCCATCGATGCAGGTTATGAAGTCAAAGTTGGCAAGTTCTTCTTCAAAGCCAGCGGAAAAGCTACTGCTGCAGGTGCCACCGACGGATTCGTCAAGGTGGTGCTCGATGCAAAGACCGACCTCATACTTGGCTGCCACATGTGTGGTGCAGGCGTCACTGAGATGATTGCCGAGATTGTGGCCGCACGTGAAGCGGGTCTTACTGCCCGTCAGGTGGCTGCCGCCATCCATCCGCACCCCACCATGAGCGAAGCGGTTATGGAAGCCCTTGAGGCTGCCCACGGCGAAGCAATTCACGGATAGCACGTATCAACGTATAAACGTATAAACGAATGAGAATATTTCCATACAAACGGGTGAGGGTGACCGAAGGACTCTATGTCCGGGTGTCAAACCATTATTACCACAACGACTTCGGTGTGCGCGACTCGGGCGAGATGCGATACTACGGCCGTCGTTACATCTGCCCCGCCACACCTGGTACAGGCTTTATCGAGCACGAAAGCGAGAGCCACAGTTACCATCAGTTTATCAAGACGTTTACCAAGAACGAGAAGTCCAGTTACATTCGCTTCCTACTTGGCAAGGAACCCAACTATAAGACCGAGCGTGAACTGGCCAAAGTGGCACTCCTCAACGCTGAAGGCAAGATGAAACGCGACATCCTTGACTGCTACGTCAATGCACTTGCCGTTGGAGAAAACGCTGAGCGCATCGAGCGTGTGATACGTGGCGTGAAGGACAAGATGGGCCACAAGAGCAATAAGTTCATGGTGAGCGTCATAAGCCACTACAAGACCAAACTCAGCCAGTTGAACCACGACATGTCAGCAGTGGAGTTCCACCTGAAAGAGCACTACTCGCCCGAAGTTATCGATGCCTACAACCGGGTGGTGGAGGCTTTCATCAAGGTGGCCAGCTGCCGCCGTATCTGGCATGAGAACGACCGTCAGAAAGGTGGCTACCACCAGGTGTTTTTCGACCTCGGTATCTTCGATTTCATCCGTTCCGACAGTTACCTGCCACTGATGCGCGAATCGGAGGGTACGCTCTATTATCTGCTGCCCGACTGTATCATCGTGGCACGCAGTTCGGTGGATTTCGACATCCATCCTATCAAGAATATGACCATCGTCTGTCAGGAACTGGCAATTGAGGAGACGCAGGGAAACCTCAGCAGCCAGCTGGGCGATGCCGCCAGCATGATTCGTATCCCGGAACTCAATCTGACATACTACTTCAACCACTTGCGCCCAATTATGGAATTTGTGCGCAGTATTGACCAACTTAAGGAACTGCTGTGAAGCATACCCAGCGCCATACATACCGCTTCAACCCCCATACCCTAAGGTATGAGAAAGTCTTTGTGTCGCTGCGCGAACGTGTGCGCCGTATCAGCTTCAATGTGCTTTTCGGCGTGGTGCTCGGTGTACTGATTGTCTTTATCGGACTTCAGTTCATGGATTCGCCCAAGGAACGTTCGATGCAACGCGAACTGACCAAGTACAAGCGGCAGACGCGCCGTCTTCAGGATCGTGTGGAACGTGCCGAAAAGGTGATAGAAAACCTTGAGGAACGCGACAATGTACTCTACAGGACCATCTTTGAATCGGAACCCATCGGCGACGACAAGCGTCGCAGTGGTATCGGTGGTGTGGAGCGTTACGCTGACCTGGAGGATATTGACGACGGAGGTTTGCTCAAGGAGACCTCGATGAAGGTCGACGACCTCACCAAACGCGTGTATATCGAGTCCAAATCACTCGATGAACTCTATGAGATGGCTCGTAACAAGAGCGACCGTATGGCTGCAATGCCAGCCATTATGCCCATCGCAAAAAAACATGCAAAGGTTGTCAGCGGTTATGGTATGCGTTTCCATCCCATCCTAAAGCACTACCGTCTCCATTCCGGTATCGACATCACAGCCCGTCAAGGTACTCCCATCTACGCCACCGGTGACGGTATTGTCCGGGTGGCTGGTCGCAATGCACAGGGCTTTGGAGGCTATGGTGTTGTGGTCGTTGTAGATCACGGCTTCGGATTCCAGACCCTATATGCCCACATGCAGACAGCCAAAGTGAGGGTGGGGCAAAAGGTGAAACGTGGAGAACAGATTGGCACCGTCGGCAGTACCGGACTTTCAACAGGCTCGCATCTCCACTATGAAGTAATTCTTGGCGGTAAGAAGGTGAACCCTGTCTATTACTTCTCAGGCGATCTTACACCTGAGGAATACGAGGAGGTAATCGAGGCGGCCAGTCAGGTGAACCAAAGCATGAGTTAATGGTCCGTTATGGAGGTGAGAATCGACGATAATGCAGGCTATTGTTTTGGCGTGGTGAAAGCCATCGGCGCTGCCGAGGAGGCACTTCGACGTGACGGTAGGCTCTATTGTTTGGGTGATATTGTCCACAATAGTGCAGAGGTGGACCGATTGCGCAGTAAAGGACTTGAGGTGATAGACCATCGTCGGTTGGAAACTCTTGGCGGCTGTAAGGTGCTTATTCGAGCCCATGGTGAGCCTCCCGAGACATATCGTACTGCTAGGCGTTTGGGTATTGACCTCATTGATGCCACTTGTCCGATAGTACTTGCACTCCAGCAACGTATCCGTCGAGGGTACGATGAGATGCGGGCCATTGATGGTCAGGTGGTTATCTTCGGTAAACCTGGTCATGCCGAAGTAATTGGCCTTACTGGACAAACTGAAGGCACCGCCATAATAGTAAGCAGTCCGGACGACATCAACGATATTGACTTCAGCAGACCGATACGGCTCTACTCTCAGACCACCAAGAGTCGCGACGAATATCGCACACTCATCGCCAATATAGAATCCCACCATCCATCCGATTTCATTGCATATGATACCGTATGCAACCGTGTGGCCAACCGTGCACGAGAACTGGAAGAGTTTGCCCGAAGTGTTGATGTGCTGCTATTTGTGGCAGGAGCCAACAGTAGTAATGGACATTACCTATACGAATACTGCCGTAAAGTTCAACCTGCCACCTATCTGATTGGGAATGTCGGGGAACTACGTCCGGAGTGGGTGTCAAGTGCAACTATTGTCGGCATAAGTGGTGCAACATCGACGCCACGTTGGCTGATGGAAGAAGTGAAGGAAAGACTAATAGGAATATGACACTCGACAGGCTTATATTAACCAACTTTAAGAACTATACAGAGGCCGATATCGTACTTTGCGGCAATGTCAATTGCTTTGTGGGCAATAATGGCGCTGGTAAGACCAATCTGCTCGATGCCGTATACTACCTCTCGTTCTGTAAAAGTTATTTCAATCCTGTCGATAGCCAGAATATTCGTCTTGGGGAGGAGTTTTTCGCAATACATGGACATTATGGCGATAATCAGGTGAGTTGTATACAGCGGCGTGGACAGAGCAAGCAAATGCGATGGAACAAGAAGACGTACAAGACTCTTGCAGAACATATAGGCAAACTCCCCTTGGTGATGATTACTCCATCCGACTCGTTGCTTATAACCGGTGGCAGTGATATGCGCCGTAAGTTTATTGATGGGGTTATCTCGCAAACCGACCATGCATATCTTGACCATTTGATTCAATATACAAAGGCCCTTGACCAGCGCAACCGCCTGTTGAAACAGATGTGGGATGACCGGCAGTGGGATGCTGCTATGGTTGAGATATGGGATGAGCAACTATGTCGACATGGTGATTACCTTTATGAAGCGCGAGCCCGTTTCGTCAAAGAATTCGTGCCATACTTTGAGGAATACTACCATTGGATTGTCGGCAGCGAAGAACCAGGCAGTGTCGGTTACCAACGTGATGATCGTCCGCTAGAGATTCAATTGGCAGAAAGTCGTCAAGCAGATCGTTATACTCTGCACACAACCTGCGGGCCCCATAAAGACGATATTACACTTTGTCTATCTCCCGAAATGCCTGTCAAGCGGTTTGGTTCACAAGGTCAACAGAAGAGTTTTGCGCTAGCACTTAAATTGGCCCAGTTCCAATACCTCCTTGCTATTACCGGGCAGCACCCAACACTATTGTTGGACGACATATTCGACAAACTTGATATGATGCGAGTGGGGCAGCTGATTGCACTTGTGGGCAGTGACCGTTTTGGCCAAGTGCTCCTAACCGACACACAGCCCGGACGAGTGCAGTCTATTTTCGAACAACTGCCCAATCTTGAACACAAGATATTCAATGTAGAGAAAGGAACCGTTGCAGATGCAAGAGGATAGAACTGTTGACTACTACATGCAGCGGTTTTTGCACCGCTACGATATGGGCGAGATTGCATCTCAGATGAAGGTGGAACGCATATATCGTGCACTTGTCGGTGACCTTATTAGCCGTCTGACCTCTAGTATTGTGTACAATCAAGGCAACCTTCGTTTGCGGGTCCTTTCAGCCGCATTGCGTCAGGAACTCACAATGAGACGGGAGAACCTTCGAAATAGAATTAATGACGAGTTGGGAAGTGAAGTCGTAAAAACAATCACCGTAGTATGAAACAACTCTGGCAAGCTTTGATGATGTTACGCCGTTGCGATAGAGGTTCGTTCTGGCGTCGGCTGGTATACGTCATGCTTCAGAGCATATTGCCATTGATTAACCTATACATTCTCAAGATATTGATTGATACTGTACAAGCAGGAGTTGCTGGTACAATGTCGTCTGAAAATGTATTGATATGGCTGCTCGCAATGTGTGCCGTATCGTTACTTAACCGTGTCGTTTCAGCCCTTAATGGTGTAAACAACGATGTACTTTCGCAGCGTCTTATCGACTATATGAGCGACATTGTGCAGCGGCAAGCTGCCACAGTCGACCTTTCGGCATATGATATGCCTGAATACCATGATATCTTCCATCGTGCGCAGCAGGAATCCGTTTCACGACCGTTGCAGATATTGAACAGTTTCATGTCTCTTATTGGCTCAGTTGTTTCCATTGCAGGTGTGATTGTGATGTTAACTAGTGCTTCGTGGTGGGTTGTACCTGTTATGGTGATTGCGGTTATGCCTTCATTTGCTGTCAGACTTTACAAAGCTCAAAGCATTTATAACTTTCGGCGGTCAAACACCCAACTCTACCGTCGTACTGCATACTACGGTTCATTGCTGACCAGCCGCCAGTCGGCCGCTGAGATGAGAGCCTTCAGGCTTGCGCCGACTTTCCGCCGCCTTTTTGTTGAGGCACGAGCTCGTCTTTCCTCACAATTATTAGCCATCTCCCGTCGTCTGGGTGCTTTGGATGTGGCGTGTGCATTGATTGAAATAGCCGCGATGTTTGTCATAGTATGGTTGCTTGCATCCAAAGCATTCGCTGGTGCGATAACAATAGGCTCGTTTGTAATGCTCTTCGAAGCATTTCGACGTGGACAAGGTTATCTCTCGTCGTTTGTTGGAGCCATTGCATCGTTGTATGACAACCGCCTCTTCGTCAGTAACCTTTTCGAGTTTCTGAACCTGCAGCCCACAATTTTGTGTCCGGAAAAACCTGTTCCAGTACCCGACACGGTTGAATGTATAGAATTTCGCGATATTACATTCCGCTATCCTGATATGGATCATGATGTACTGAGCCATTATAACCTTAATGTCCGACGTGGTGAACTGTGTCGAATCGAAGGGCGCAATGGTTATGGTAAGTCTACTCTTGTGAAACTTCTTCTTCGCCTATATGATCCTCAGCAAGGGGTTGTGCTTGTCAATGGTGTAGATATTCGTCAGTTTAATCCTGCAGAATGGCGTTCGCATGTGGCAGTCCTTTTCCAGGATTTTGTGCGCTACGCATGTACTGTCGATGAGAATATTGCATTTGGAAACTCGACTTTAAGTTCAAAACATTCGGCTCTTATAAGTTTCGTCGATAGATTGCCGCAAGGCACACGGACTCTCTTGGGTCGTGTCTTTGATGGAGGAAGCGAGTTGAGCATGGGTCAATGGCAGCGTATTGCGTTGGAAAGGGCATTGTCTTCCAATGCACCTGTTGTGATACTCGACGAGCCAATGGCTTGGATGGATATTGCCACACGCCGCATTTTCAATGAAACACTGGAACAAATCACTCCAGATCGTATTGTGATAATGATTAACCACCAATAAAAAATAATATGAACCACATACTTGGCACAATAAATGCTAAAACCCACAATGGTAATCTCGTTTACCTCTATGGCGACGATGCAGCCGTGAGAACTCTTCCGCTTAGTCGTAAAGAGGCTGATGCTGTTCGCGAACGGCGTGAACAGGAACGCGACTTTGTTATGGTATTCGATAGGTTGCCTTATCACCTTTATTTCGTGTCTTTCAACAGCGAACGCCCTGCCCCGGATTGTCAAGAGCGTCTGCGTTGTACTGCAGCAAAAGTACAGCGAATGCTCACTTCCAATGCAGATGCCGATGTCGCCATTACCGCTGGCGGAACGTTGCCAGAAGAAGTGGCGGCTTTTGTCGAGGGTCTGACTCTTGCCGACTATAGTTTTGACCGCTATATTTCGAAGACACCGCACCATCTGGGCACTTTAACTGTCGACAACCTGTTTGTGAAGCCAGATGAATTGGAAGCATCCATTCGCCTTTGGAACCGCATATTCTGGTGCCGTGAATGGGTGAATTTGCCTGTTCAAGATCTCAATGCACCGCAGTTTGCAGAAGAGCTGGCTTCCATTGCTGCCGATTTGGATGGCGTTACTTGCACCGTTATGGATCGCAAGAAGATAGAAAGTCTCCGGATGGGTGGTTTGCTGGCCGTAAACCGTGGTTCACAGGACGAACCTCGCTTTGTGGTACTCGAATATAAAGGAGCTAAAAAAGCCCCTATTTGTCTGGTGGGTAAAGGAATTATGTTTGATACAGGTGGCCTCAATATCAAACCAGGCGACTATATGAGCGAAATGAAAAGTGATATGGCTGGTGCTGCCACTATGGCTTCCGTCCTTTTCGCCGCTGCCGACAACCATCTTCCTGTACATCTTGTTGCACTCCTCCCAATGACCGACAACCGTCCATCTGGCAATGCATACGCTCCGGACGACATCATTACCATGTACGATGGAACAACGGTAGAGGTCGTCAACACGGATGCAGAAGGACGCCTTATTTTGGCCGACGCTATTGCATATGCTGCCAAGAATTATAAGCCCAGCCTCATTGTGGATGCAGCTACTCTTACCGGTGCGGCAGTGAGAGCCATTTCCACTTTCGGTATTGCTGCTATGGAGCAGAATGCCGCCGATCCTATGACCATGATGCGCATCGTGGGAGACCAGGTATATGAACGTTTGGTACAATTCCCCATGTGGCGCGAATATGACAAGATGATAAAGAGCGACTTCGCTGACCTTCGCAATAGTACTGCCTCTCCTCAGGCGGGCACCATCACTGCAGGTAAGTTTTTGGCTCATTTTGCTGCCGACGTACCCTTTATTCATCTTGATATCGCTGGAGTGGCTTACTTCACCAAAGCTCAGCAATACTACCGTGTAGGTGCATCGGGTTACGGTATAAGACTGCTTTATGCTTTCCTTCAAATGCAAGACATGATTAAATAATCTCTAAATCATATGAACAATAACAATCAAAAAATACGCGTAGCAATTACTCACGGTGATTTGAACGGTGTTGGCTACGAGGTGATTATCAAAACATTTGCCGATACTAGAATGTTTGAATTCTGCACTCCGGTGCTTTATGGTTCAACAAAGGTGGCTTCATATCACAAGAAACTGCTCACGTCGGTTCCCCAGGAAATCCAATTCAACGCTATACGTGATGCAGCCGATGCGGTACCGGGTAAATACAATGTGATTAACCTTACTCAGGATGAAATCAAGATTGACTTGGGTAAGAGCACTGAAATCGCCGGTGCGCTTGCACGTGAGAGTCTGAATCGCGCTTGTGCCGACCTTAAGTCGGGTAAGGTGGATGTTTTGGTTACGGCCCCTATCAACAAGCGTAACATACAGGCACCGGATTTCGACTTCCCGGGTCATACCGAATATCTTTCACACCAGTTCGGTTCCTCGTCGTTGATGCTGATGGTGTGTGACCGCATCCGTATCGGCATAGTGACAAACCATTTAGCTCTTAAGGATGTACCCTCTGCATTGACTCATGATCTCCTGTACGAGAAACTCATGCTTCTCAACCAAAGCCTAAAACGCGACTTTGGTATTACAACGCCGAAAATTGCCGTCCTTGCTCTTGATCCGCATGCTGGCGACAATGGGGTGATTGGTGATTTCGACCAGCGTGTAATACGCCCCGTTATTGACGAAGTGCAGGGTAAGGGAGTTCTTGCATACGGACCGTTCCCGTCAGACGGCTTCTTCGGAAGTTCGGAATTTAACAAGTTCGACGGCGTACTTGCGCTTTATCATGATCAGGGTCTGATACCATTCAAACTCATGTCATTCACCGAAGGGGTCAACTACACTGCTGGATTGCCGTTTGTTCGCACTTCGCCCGCTCATGGTACTGGCTATGATATTGCCGGCCACGATTGTGCATCGGAACAGTCGTTCCGCTCCGCTGTATATCTGGCTTGTAATGTTCTACGCAACCGTCGTGAGTATGATGAACTGACAGCCGACCCGCTGAAATGAAGAAACTCGTCCTTATTGACGGAATGGCATCCGTCTATCGTGGCTATTACGCCATGAGTAACAATCCGCGCATAAACTCGAAGGGAATGAACACTTCGGCTGCGTTGGGCTTTATCATGGGACTTTACGACATAATCCGCTCGCAGCAGCCGACACATATCGGAGTGGCTTTCGATTTGGCAAAACCCACCTTCCGCCACGAGATGTACTCCGAATACAAGGCTCACCGAGACCCAATGCCGGAAGAAATTGAATCTAATCTACCGTGGATTTGCCACATCATCGACGCTTTCCGTATTCCCCGACTATCATGTGAAGGTTTTGAGGCCGACGATGTTATCGGCACATTGAGCCATTCAGCGGAACAGGCAGGCTTCGATCGAGTGGTGATGGTTACTCCAGACAAGGACTTTGCACAATTGGTGACGCCTCATATTTCGATGTATCGCCAGGGGCGAGGAAAAACTCCAGACGCCATGTTGGGGGTTGATGAGGTGTGTGAGAAGTACAATGTCACCAACTGTCGTCAGATAATAGACCTGCTTGGTCTTTGGGGCGATGCTATCGACAATATCCCGGGTATACCTGGAGTGGGGGAGAAGACGGCAAAGAAACTTATTGCCCAGTTCGGCTCCATTGAGGAAATGATAGCCCATTCGGACGAAATCAAGAACGACCGTCTGCGTGAGAATGTGCGTGAACATGCTGAGCAGGCTCTTTTCTCCAAACAACTGGCCACAATTCGACTTGATGCTCCTATAGATTTCGATGAGGAGGCTCTGCGCTTGGTGCAACCAGACTATCCTTTGCTGCGCCAGATTTGCGACGAACTGGAATTCCGGCAATTCTCACGCCGACTGTTCAACGATCTCACCATTTCCGACCCTGAAGCAGCCATGAAATGGAACGGGCAAGTAAGTGTTGCTCAAAACCCTGAAGGCGGCAGTACCGCAGTTGAGTCGGCTAATTCGCAACTCTCGATATTCGGAGATTCATCCACAACCGTTCCTTCGGTCAGTCCTACGTCCATCCAGCCGCTTACTCCCGAAATCCTTCGCTCCTTAGTGAGTAAAAACATCGCTATAGTGACCTCCGGTCCGGAGGTGGTGCTTGCAACCGATGCCGATAGCGTCTGGAGCGCACAGGTGGGTGATGTTGATTTCGGATTATTGACCGCTCTGATGGAGGATAAGTCCACCACCAAGCTTTGTCACGATCTCAAGACTTTGAAATATTATCTCGTTGAACTTGGGATGGGTACCGATTGTCCCAAGGGGAATATATTTGATATCCAACTGGCACACTATCTGCTCGATGCCGAGATGCGGCATACATTGGAATTCATCTGTTCCCAGAACCTCGGATGCGAACCCGAAAGCCCCCAAGAACGCGCTGCTGCATTGTGGCAACTATATCCTATGATGGCAGCCAAACTCAAGGATGCCGGTCAGATGGAGCTATACCGCAAGGTTGAGCTGCCGCTAGTCGATGTCCTTATGTCGATGGAACGCGAAGGTGTGCGAATCGACACAGAAGCTTTGCGCGCTTATTCTACCACCCTCACCGATGAGATGCACTCCATCGAGCAGCGTATCCATACTCTTGCGGGCATTCCGTTCAACATTTCTTCGCCCCGTCAGTTGGGTGAGGTTCTTTATGAACGGCTCAAGGTGACCGACAAACCGCCGCGTACAGCTACCAAACAATACTCCACTGCTGAAGATGTGCTGCAGAAACTTGCCGACCGTCACGAAATTATCCCCTTGATTCTCGAATATCGCTCTATTTCCAAATTGGTTGGCACCTACCTCGACTCGTTCCCTAAACTCATAAGCCCCGTATCTGGTCGGCTCCATACGGTGTATAACCAGACGGTCACTGCTACAGGCAGGCTCTCCTCATCAAATCCCAATCTCCAGAATATACCAATCCGCACCGAGCGTGGCCGCGAGATAAGACGGGCTTTTGTTCCTGCCGACAGTGACCACATTATTCTGGCGGCCGACTACTCACAGATAGAACTCCGTATTATTGCCTCCCTGTCCAAGGACCGCCACATGCTTGACGCTTTTGCCCGTGGGTTGGATATCCATGCAGCCACTGCTGCCAAGATATATCATCTTCCCATAGAAGAAGTGTCGAAGGAGCAGCGCCGCAACGCAAAGAGCGTCAATTTCGGCATTGTATACGGCATATCGGCCTTTGGGTTGTCGGAACAACTCGCTATTCCCCGAAAGGAAGCCGCCTGTCTTATCGACGAGTATTTTGCCCAGTATCCAGATATTGCTGCTTTTATTGAACGAAGCAAGGAGGCTGCCCACAGGAATGGATATGCACAAACTCTCCTTGGTCGTCGGCGCTACCTTCCAGACATCAATTCGCGCAACGCGGCTGCCCGTTCGTTTGCCGAGCGTAACGCCGTCAATATGCCCATTCAAGGCACATCGGCCGACATGATTAAGCTGGCAATGGTGCGTATACATGAAGAACTCGAGGCCAACCACCTGCGCACAAAGATGATCCTCCAGGTGCACGACGAACTTGTGTTCGACCTTTACCGGCCTGAGGAGACGGAGGTGCGCACCCTGGTGGAGCATCACATGAAGACCGCCCTCCCGCTTGATGGAATCGACATTGAGGTCGGTATGGGATCGGGCGATAACTGGCTCGAAGCACACTAGTTAGGAGTTAAGACAGATGAAGAAAACTATCATATATATAGCAATTGCGCTTTTCGCTTTTCACTTTTCACTTTGCCTCGCGCAGCAGCCGTGGAACTTTGCCACTGTTGAAGAGGCCTGTATGGACGACGCCTTCCTTATCCTGCCGCCCGACAGCATCCGTTCGGCGGTGCTTCGCGCCAGTGGCGGAAAGGCCGACTTCAATGTTTCGTATCATATCTCAGGCCCGTACAAGTCGCTGGGCCGCCGTACGGTACGTTTCCAGAACGCTGATGCCGACTTTCGCCTACCGGTGACTCTAGCCGAGGAGTTGCTGCCTTATTTGGTCTCTCATAGCTATTGGCGCTCACGCTTCGAGACATGGTCGTCGTGGACTTTTGTCGATATGACGCAAGTGACCACACTTATCGAGGTCGACAGTAACGATCGCAGATACGGCGACTATAGCCCGCTCCTTTGGAAGGGCTATTCCTTCCAGGCGTCAGAGGAGTGGCCTGTGGTGTTCAACGTGATGACCAACACCGGACGCCAGCAGCCCCTCACCCTTCGCGCTGTTGAGCGGCTTGCCAAATGGGGCGCCTTCAGCACCTATGCCGAATGGCAGTCGAAGGACCGTCGCGAGCAGGAACGGCGCCGCCGAGAGGCCCTCCGTGCCGACAGTTTGCAACGCCAACTCGACTCGCTGGCGGGTATCGGCATCTGGGCCGGCCGGCATGCCGACAGCCTGCTTACCGCCCTCCAGAACGACTCGCTGGCTGCTGTCGCCGAACAAAGCCGTGCCGAGGTCGAACGCGCAAAGGAACGCATGAACCGCAACGAGATATTCCTCATGAATATCAAGCCCGCACGCAGCGACTATATGTTCGGCTTAGAGTACAACTTCTACAACTGCTTCGCTAAGACCATAACAAAGATTGAAATTACGGTCACCCCCTATAACGACCGTGGACGTGTGCAGGAGGACAAGTTCCACCGTTCGGTACGTACGGTGCGCTGCATGGGCCCCATACGACCCGGCTCGCCGGCCCCTTATCTCTTCGACGAGCTTTTCTGGGATGAACGCGGCCGTATCAAATACATGCGGACAACCAGCATCACATTCCACTTCACCGACGGCAGTATACAAAGCTACAACGGTTACAACCAGGTGATGAAGCATGTGCTTAAATAATTTGCTGTTTGTAGGAGATGACTCCGTGTTAAGTCCGAGATTACTCCCTCTCCAGAGGGAGTAACCATGCACCGTGGTGCTAGTTATCCCTATGTTATAAGCCTGTTGGATGCTGCCTGAGGCTCCTTCATCCCGAGGCACCGGTAAACCGGTAACCGGTAACTCGCATTGCAATAAGGTCCAAATAAAACAAGGGCGCCTCCTAGTGGAAGCGCCCTTTGTCATTTAAGGGAAGGTTGGTTACTTCACAACCATCTTTTCGGTGTGGATGCCGTTGGCGGTGGTGACGCGCACCATGTAGATACCGCTGGCAATGCCGTTGAGGTTGATGTGGCTGGCGGCAGTGGTCAGCACAGTGCGGCCGGCCAGATCCATCATTTCAACCTTCTGGAGGCCCTCAGCCTTCACGTTGAGCATCTGGCTGGCGGGGTTGGGATAGACGGCCACGTTGATGTCGCTGGCGTTCTCGATACCAGTCACGGTGCCGCCGGCAACAATCTGGATGTCGTCGAGGATGATGACATAGCCGTTTTCACTGTTCCAGTGACGGAAGGCCACCTTGAAGTTGCCGTTGATATTGGCGGGGATGGGGGCCACACGCTGGGCGAAGTTGGTGTTCTGCGGACCAAGGGTCTCTTCATAGATCATAGTTTCGGTGCCGTCCTCGGCAATGATGTAGGCGGCATAGTGGTCGGTGGGATAGTCGGCCGAGTAGGTCATAACTTTCCAGGTGAGGTCGAAGCTGCCTTCTGCGGGCATGGTGACATTGGGGCTGATGAGCCAGTTGTCGACATCGGCTTGCATATAGAACATGCCCCAGACGATATCACCCGACATGGAGAGCACCTGGCCGACGGGATTGCTTTCGAACATATCGATGCTGGGGAACCAACCCATTCCTTGGTCGGCATCGCTGCGGCTGACCCAGCAGTGCAGTCCTTCGCTGAAGTCAGGAGTGTAGGGCAGGGTGATACCGTCGCAGTTGAACACCTCGACAGTCATATCGTCGGTAGCGGTGCCTACCGAGTTGGTGGCACTCACCTCGACGGTATGTGTACCGGCAGTGGTGAAGGTATAGGTCAGGTCGGCGCCGGTCTCGCTCTGAGCCACTCCGTCGACGGTCCAGCTGAAGGTGTTGGCCAGAGTGCTGGCGGCATGGAAGTAGGCGGGATTACCGGTACCCACCGAAGTGGTGCCGCTGACGGTGAGATCGGGCTCGCTGAGGGTGGTTATGACTAGGCTGTCGATCCAGAGGTAGTAGGCCCAGTCACCATAGTAGTTAATGCAGATGTACTTGGTGCCTTGAGGCAGCAAGATGCGGGCTTCGACCCACTCGCCGGTGACGCCAACCGTGGGAACATCCAGCAGGGTGGTGAAAGCGGTAGTGTCATTGGTGGTAGTGGAGCCCATCACGCGGAAAGCGTCGCCCGAAGCATAGGCGTTGTACCAGAAACTGACCATATAATCGCCAGTGGTGGGTAGATCGATTTCGGGAGTTATGAGGTACTGGTTGTAGTCGTCGGCCGAGCTGTAGCTGCTGAAACCGAAGCTGGAGAGACCTTGGAAAGCTTCCTCGGAAGTTACACCGAATTCGTCGTCGTTAGTCGGGTCGTTGCTAATCATAATCCAGCAGGGAACTTCGCTTTCGAAATTCTCGACATAGGGGAAGTCGTCGATGATTTCGCTGCAGTCAACGACATTCAGGTCGATAGTGTCGAAAGCACTGCCTGCGGAATTGGTGGCTTCAGCCACAACGGTATGCTGGCCGTCAGTGGTGAAGGTGTAGGTGAGCGAGAGACCAGTCTCCGTTTCCGTCGAGCCGTCGACATACCAGGTCAGGCTGGTGACATCGGTAGCGGCAGTGAAGGTGGCTGCCTCGTTCATTCTGACGGTAACGGGGCCGCTGATACTGAGTTCGGGGGGCTCGGGGCCGCCGATGCGGATATCGTCGATGTCGAGGAAGAACATATCGGTCACATTGTGGTGACGGAAGGCGATATAGATGGTCTGGCCGGCATAGGAAGCCAGGCTGACAGTCTTTTTCACCCAATCACCAGTGGCGGTGCTGGTGAGAACTGCGGTGGTGAAATCGCTTACAGTGGAGCCGGTGGTGCTGATATAGACACTGTAGACCTCGTCGCAATAGTTGGGATCTTGGCCCTTCTCAAACCATCTCAAGGTGAAATCGGTGCCGCTGGCGGGAATTTCGAAAGCGGGCAGAATCATCCAGTTGTCCGGAGTAAGAGCAGAAGCGCTGTTGTTGTCGTACGAGGCAGAAGCAATCATACCGTTGCTGCCGTTGTGACCGGCACCTTCGTTGAACAGGTAGGCAGGATCCCAGTTGAAACCGTCGTTGTCGGCATCGATGAAAGTGAAGCCGGCAGGAGCTGTACCAGTCTCGAAGTCCTCAGTCCATGGGAAACTGGTGATGTTCTTCGGGGTAGGGGTGGGGGTTGTCACAGGGGCAACAACCTTGTTGACGTTGGACTTGAAAATGCTGACGGGCGAGATATTAGCCATATCTTTCTCCGTCAAGCGGCGGGCATTGCTTTGGGCGAAACCGGCCGATGCGAGCAGCGCGAGAGCTGCGATTATTGTAAATATTTTCTTCATGTTTTTTTATTTTTTTTGAGACTTCAAGACTTCAGGACATCAAGTCTTCAATACCAAGCTCGAAGCCTTGAAGTCTCGAAGTCAATTTATTTTGCACTGCTGATAAACGGATATTTGTAGTCGTGGGCGGGGTCGAAGGTCTCCTTGACGGCCTGCGGGCTGACCCAACGCAGCAGGTTGAGGTACGAACCTGCCTTATCGTTGGTACCGCTGGCGCGGGCACCGCCGAAGGGCTGCTGGCCTACAACGGCTCCAGTGGGCTTGTCGTTGTAGTAGATGTTGCCGGCGGCATACTTCAGTATCTCGGCACCAGCGCGCAGAGCCTTGCGGTCGCTAGCGAAGATGGCACCGGTGAGGGCGTAGGGCGAAGTCTCGTCGCACAGGTGGCAGGCCTTCTCATAGTCCTTGTCCTCATAGACGTAGATGGTTATGATGGGTCCGAAGATTTCTTCGCACATACTCTTGTAATCTGGCTTCTTGGCCAGGATTACGGTAGGCTCAATGAACCAGCCTTTGCGCTTGTCGCACTTGCCGCCGAAGACGATTTCAGCATCGCGGCTCTTCTTGGCGTGGTCGATATAGCGCTTGCAGTTGTCGAACGAAGCCTCGTCGATAACGGCGTTGACGAAGGCGCTGAAGTCACGCACATCGCCCATCTTGATTTCCTTGAGCATCTTGCCAACGATGGTCTTAACCTTGGGCCACATCGATGCGGGCACATAGGCGCGGCTGGCAGCCGAGCACTTCTGACCCTGGAACTCGAAGGCGCCACGTACGATGGCGGTAGCCACCTGATCGGGGCTGGCACTGCGGTGGACCATGATGAAGTCCTTGCCACCGGTCTCGCCGACAATCTTCGGGTAGGTTTTGTAGATGTCGATATTCTGGCCGATAGACTTCCAGAAACCTTTGAAGGTGCCTGTCGAACCGGTAAAGTGGACGCCAGCGAGGTTCTCGTTGGCGAATGCCACTTTGCCGATAAGGGCGCCGCTGCCGGGAAGGAAGTTCACAACGCCGTCGGGAAGGCCGGCTTCCTTGTAGATCTTCATCAGGAGGTAGTTCGAAAGCATAGCGGTGGTCGACGGCTTCCAGATGCACACATTGCCCATCAGCACGGGGCTCATGCAGAGGTTCGAGGCAATCGATGTAAAGTTGAACGGGGTAATAGCGAACACGAAGCCTTCGAGAGGGCGATAGACGTTGTAGTTCAGCGTACCCTTGTCGGAGCAGGGCTGGTTGCTGTAGATCTGGCTGGCATACCAAGTGTTGTAACGCAGGAAGTCAACCAGTTCACAGGCGGAGTCGATTTCGGCCTGCATTGTGGTCTTTCCTTGACCAAGCATGGTGGCGGCATTGATGAGGTAGCGGTATTTGCCGCTGATGAGAGTGGCAATCTTCATCATCACGCTGGCGCGGTCAATCCAGGGAGTATCGGCCCATTCTCGCTGTGCCTTCATGGCGGCGGCGATTGCGGCCTTCACCTCTTTCTCGCCCACCTTGTAGTAGCGGGCCAGCACGTGGTGGTTTTCAGTGGGCATTACTATCTCGCCCATATCCTTGGTCTTCACCTCTTTGCCTCCGATGATTGCGGGAATTTCGGTTACCTTTGCATAGAGCTCGTCGAGGGCCTTGCGGATTTCTTTTCTTTCTTCGCTGCCGGGAGCGTAGCCTTTAACAGGCTCGTTATCTGGCTTTGGGAACATGAAAATGCTGTTGTTCATAGCGTGTTATTTTATTAAAAGTTAATATTTTGCAATATTATACGTACGCATTGCACACGTGTTCTTTACAAAGTGCAAAGATACAAACTTTCTTCCATCTGTGCAAATCTTTTTTTTAACAAAATTCCCCTTCCACATTTGGCCGACAAAGGCCTGTGGGAAAAAGAATCGAGAGCGAGGAATCTCCCCACTCTCGATATATATAAATTCTCAACCAGTAACCGGTAACTGGTAACTTGTAATTTTGATTATTTTTTAAGCCACTGGTCGAACCAGTCAATAAAGTTGCGGTGCCAGAGGAGGCTGTTCTGCGGACGAAGCACCCAATGGGTCTCGTCGGGGAAATAGAGGTAGCGGCTTGGTATGTGGCGCATCTGTGCGGCATTGTAGGCAGCCATACCCTCAGATGCCACTATGCGGAAGTCGAACTCGGAGTGGATGACGCAGATGGGGGTGTTCCACTTATCCACAAAGAGGTGGGGCGAGTTGGCGTAGGATTTCTTTATCTGAGGGTTGTCCCAATCCCAGTATGGACCGCCGAGATCCCAGTTGTCGAACCACATCTCCTCTGTCTCGAGGTACTGCTGCTCGAAGTTGAACATACCGTTGTGGGCGAGGAGAGCCTTGAAGCGTCGACCTTCGTTGTAGCCAGCTACATCGTGGTTGTGGCCAGCGAGCCAGTAGACGCTGTAACCGCCAAATGAGGCGCCGCAGGCACCGATGCGCTCACGGTCAATTTGAGGTATGTTTTCGGCAGCCCAGTCGGTAGCAGTCATATAGTCCTGCATGCAGAGTCCGCCGTAGTCGCCAGAAATCTCCTCGAGCCATTCCATACCAAAGCCTGGTACACCGCGACGGTTGGGGGCGATGACGAAGTATCCGGCACCCGACATAACCTCAAAGTTCCAACGGGTACTCCAGAATTGGCTGACCATTGTTTGGGGGCCGCCCTCACAGAAGAGGAGGGCAGGGTAGACCTTGGTGGAGTCGTAGTCGTAGGGATAAATAATCCAGGTAAGCATCTGTTGTCCGTCGACGGTGGGAATCCACTGCTCCTTGACTTCGCCCATACGTACCTGTGAGAGAACATCGTCGTTGAAGGTAGAAATTTTGGTACCGTGAGCAGCGGTGTCAGTGAGGTTGTAAGTATAGAGGGTTGCAGGATACTGGATAGAGGCTTGGGTTGCAACGAGTTTGTCGCCAGCTAACTGGACGCCGTTGACATCATGGTAGCCGTGGGAAATTTGGCGTATGGCGCGGGTCTCGCGGTCGAAAGTGAAGACCTCGTTCATGCCACGATACATAACGATGGCATAGAGTTCGCGGTCGTTGGCGCTCCAGGTGATACCGCTTACACCGTAGTCGAAGTCCTCGGAGAGATCGGTCATTGCGCCGCTTTCAAGATCCATGACCATTAGGCGCAGTTTGTCGCTCTCATAGCCGTCGCGTTCCATACTCTCCCATGCAATCATGCGGCCATCGTGGCTGAAGGCGGGATTCTGGTCGTAGCCCATGATACCTTCGGAGATATTGCGTGTCTCGCCGGTTTCAATATTATAGATAAAGATGTCGCTGTTGGTGGAGTGGGCGTAGTCATAGCCGGTCTTCTTGCGGCAGGTGTAGGCCACCAGTTTGGAGTCGGGGCTGTAGTCGTACTGCTCGGTGCCACCCCAAGGTCGCATGGGGCTTTCGTAAGGTTCGCCGTTCAGAATATCAACTACTTTGTCCATATCGGCTTTACCATTGGTTAAAGGCACATAATAGATGTGGGGAATCTCATCCACCCAGTTGTCCCAATGGCGGTACATAAGATCTTCGTTGATGCGGCCGGTGGTCTTGTCGAGGCCTTTGAAGAGACCTTCAATGTGTTCGGGGCGCTTGACGGGAATGGTCGAGATGTAGACAAGTGATTTGCCGTCGGGAGCCACCTTGAAACCCTCAAATCCGCGCTCGCACTTGGCGACCACGGTCTCACGTTTGCTTTTAAGATTCATGGAAAGGATTTTGTCTCCACGGCAGAACATGACAGTATTGTCGTCGTACCATACGGGGCTGAACTCGCTCTCGGTTGTTTTAGTCAACTGCTGCGCCTCGCCGCCGGCAACGGGCATTAGATACAGTTCAGTGTTGTTCTTGTTCTGCTCCATGTCGGTGTAGCGCACGGTGTAGAGCACCCGGCTTCCGTCGGTACTGACGGCATACTCACTCATTACGCCGAGCCCCCACATCACCTCTGGGGTGAAGCGGCCGTTTTCAACGGTCACCTGTGGCTTCTCCACGGGCTTGTCATTCTGCTTGGGCTGGCAGGCAACAAGGCATAGCGTAGCTGCCGCCATAAGGAATAATGTTTTCTTCATGACTATTGTTGGTTTCTTAATTCTTCTTTAGTGGTGATTGGAGTACGGATGTCGACACCGTAGAAGTTAAATCCGGAATGGCCAGGTTCGACAATGTTGATATACTCGGTGTAGAGTCCGACTGGCTCGAAAGTGAGGCAGTAGTTGAGTACGTCGAAGCCGCCCTTGTTGTGGGCGAACTGCGAACGATTGGGCCAAAGGGCGATGCCTTCAGCCGAAACGAGGTTGTAACGCATGCCGTTACTGCAGTCCTCAAGGTATGTCTCGGGAACGATAAAAATGCCCTGATCGTTGAGCGGACGGCGGTCGGGTGTGCGATTGCGATACTGGAAGTAGATTTTCACATGCTCGCGGTCAACCTCAACCTTTTCAATGCTAACCACTTCGGCGAAGGGTGAGCAGGACTCGATGTAGGGATAGTCAACGGTGCGCGGGATCTTTGGCTTGACGGGGTCGGGCCGGCGAGGGTCGCCTGGCTTAGCGGGCTTCTCGGCCTTAGGTTCTTTGAGACGTTCGCGCTCAAAGTCGCTGTCTACGGCGTAGCACTTCATCTCCGAATTGAAGGAGAATGTGATGCCGCCCATGGGGGTACCACTGACGTGAGTGGCGCGATTGCGCATATTGAACTGGCGGTAAAGTGGTGCGGCGGCGGTTCCGGAAAGCGAGACATTGTTGTATGCCGCCCTCGTTCCCTCGCGGCCATCGGTGGCCGTTGCGTCGGGTTGCCCGAAGTCACGTACAATGTCGTAGTAGGAACGTCCAACATATACGGCTTCAATGTCGGCGTCAGCCGAGACATAACGACTGCCCCAGCACCCTATTAAAAGAATAAATAAAAAAGAAAAAAAGAAATATTTTATTTTCATTGCTCAACGTATTTTCCGTTGGAAAACTGGCCTTCGAGGGTCGTGCCGTCGGGAGCGGTATACTTTCCGCGGCCTTCAAACTGGTCGTTACGCCACGAACCTTCATAGTGGCCTCCATCCTTATATCGGCATACACCCTGGCCGTCACGCTTGTCGTTGACCCAGTTGCCGGTGTAGGTGGTACCGTCGGCGAAAGTGATAGTTCCCTGGCCAGTCATATGGCCCTGTATGAAGCTGCCTTCATATCGGTCGCCATTGCTCCATACCTTAACACCCTGACCATGGGGGGCACCGTTGATAAAGGGGCCATCGTAGCGGGTACCGTCTGGCCATGTAAGGTAACCGGTGCCATTGCCCATCGAGGTCCAGTCGCCTTCCATTATGTTGCCGTTGGGGAATTGGAAAGTGCCGTGACCCTTGATGAGATTCTTGTGCCACTGGCCGGAATAGATGAGGCCATTGGCCCAATAGTAAGTGCCTTCTCCCTCTTGGTTGCCCTTGACCCACATGCCGTCGTAGCGGTCGCCGTTGGGCCATGTCATGAGTCCTTTGCCATTGATTTTGCCTTTACCGTCGCGCTGGCCGGTATAGACACGGCCGTCGTCGTAGGTAGTGGTCTCGACCACCTGCGCCGAAAGCGAAACGACAAGCATGAGGCATGCAGCAATAATGATGTGGTGTTTCATAGTATTAGACGTATTCTGTGTTTTCGAAATGAACCTTCTGTATAAAGATGCCGAGTTTATAAAAACTGAACTGGCGCAGCGAAATGCCGGTACCACTGACGAAGTGTGACTCCATGGGGCTTTTCATCAAGCGAAAAATATGGTAGACGACCTTGTGCATACCGAGGCTGCGGACACGCCCGTAGGCCTTCAGTAGACGCACTGACTGGCAAAAGCGCTGGTCCTCCCACATAAAATTATATATGTATGAAAGGTTCTCAGTGGCGGTGACGGTCTTGTGTAGGAATTCGGCATTAGTCTCTACCTGTCCGTTAATAACGGGATTGTCTATATGGAGTATAGGTATATGGGCCTCCTCGAGCCGGTATCCGAAAAGGGTGTCCTCATGTCCGTATTTGGATAACCGCTTGTCAAACTTAATCCGTTCCAGCACGTCACGCCTGATAAGGAAGTTATTGGTCATGAACGACTGGTAAGGGTGCTTGCGGCGTTCCTCAACGGAACGGCTCTCTATCTTGGTGCCGTATAGGTAACGCAAGCGGTGCTCCTGGTCGTTACCACGCTCGTCATAGATACGTCCGCCGACAACCACCTCGGGATTAGCCTCGATAGCCTTGGCGTATTTGCGCAGGAACTTATCTTCTTCAACCAGCGAGTCATCATCGAGGAAGAGCAGGTATTCGCCAGTGGCGTATTTAAGGAAAAGGTTGCGAATACGGGCACGCCCCACATTCTCGGCCAACTTGATATACTGACCAATCTCTGTGAGACCTTTATTTTGGTTGAGGTAGTAGCCTGACGAATGGTCGTCAATGCAGATTATCTCCACGTCGACTTTCGATATTTTCGCCTGGTTGGAGAGGCGTCTCGCCAAGGGGTAGGCGTAGAAGTTGTGTATTGGGATACAAATGGAAATCATAATTGTATTTCTAGATTGTCGTATGCTAGTTGTACATTAATAGGGAGCGCGGCCGACACGGTAGCGTGTAGGCCCATCTCGTGGCTGATATGTGTAAGGAAAGCCTGGCGAGGAGCCACCTCACGGATGACATCAAGGGCTTCAGGAAGGGAATAATGAGAGAAATGATGCTCCTGTCTTAAAGAATTGAGAACCAAGAGGTCGATGCCGCGTAACTTGTCCAGTTCGGTAGGGGATATATGGTTGGCGTCAGTGATGTATGCCATTGGCCCGATACGGAATCCCAGTATTGGAAGGTCTTTGTGCATGGCGTTGATGGGGATCACCTCAATACCATCGGCAACAACGAATGGAGAACGGCCGACAGTATGTAGTTCGGCTTCTGGTAAGCCTGGGTATTGGTGATGGGTAAATATATAATGATAGTCGCGTTCGATAGTAGTACGTGCTTCAGCGTTGAGATAGATGTCCATCTTGCGATGCTGGACGTAATTAAACGAGCGTATGTCATCTAGCCCACCAACATGGTCTCGGTGTGCGTGGGTAACAAGTATGACGTCAAGATGGTCAACGCGATGTCGCAACATCTGCTGACGGAAGTCCGGACCGATGTCGAAAAGTATGTTTTTAGAGTTGACCTGAAGCAGGGCTGATGTACGCAAACGGCAATCCCGCACGTCGGACGACGAACAGACATCGCAACGGCAGGCTATGACAGGAACGCCTTGCGAGGTACCGGTACCGAGGAAGGTAAGCTTCATCCGTTCTCCTTGCTGGTCAGTTTGAAACCGACACCATGGACGTTAACGATTTCGACCGTAGGATCGGCCTTTAGATATTTGCGGAGCTTGGTAATGTAGACGTCCATCGAACGGGCAGCAAAGTAGCTGTCGTCCTTCCAGATTTTTTGGAGGGTGGTGTTACGGTCGACAAGCTGGCCATAGTTGATTGCGAAGATGCGTAGCAAGTCGCACTCCTTGGCAGTCATACGTTGTATATTGTCGCCGATAGTAAGCGTCTGGTGGACATAGTCGAATTCGAAGCCGCCAAATCGGAAAACATTTTTGTCGGGGCGATCCTCGTTGAACGAACGCCTCATTGTGGCGCCAATACGTGCGAGGAGTTCCTCCATGCTGAAGGGCTTGGTGATATAATCATCAGCCCCTACCTCGAATCCTTTAAGTTTGTCCGCTTCTAGATTCTTGGCAGTAAGGAAGATGATGGGTACTTTTTTGTCGAGCCGACGAATGTCGCGGGCCACGGTAAAGCCGTCCTTGATGGGCATCATAACGTCGAGAATGCAGGCGTCGACATCTTCGCTGTCAAACAGGTGCATTGCCTCTTCGCCATCCTTTGCCCAGACGACGGTGTAACCTTTCTGTGTGAGGTAGGCTTTGAGGATGGTTCCCAGGTTGGGGTCGTCCTCTGCTACCAATAGTTTAATACCGAGGTTCATAATAATTTGTTATTATTCAACAATCGTTGTTTTCACAAAGTTATGTACCTGAATAACAAAAAAAATTGCTTTTTATTGTACAAATGTTAAATTTTTTTTGTTAATTTGGATAAATATGGCCGAAGGACTACTCGCCTGCCGACTTCAAAACCGACTGGATATAGCCGTCTCGCCAACGTCCATGTGAAGCGAAAATATCCTCAATTGGACGGCTTAGGCTCTCAATCAACAGGTGAGTGTTGTCTTGATGGTCCATGTTTTCCAGTGCATTGGAAATACGGTTCCAGTCACGTCCGGCATAGAGTAGCGGAATAAAATCGGCCAGGTCGAAGTTGCGCAATACCATATTGTCGATACCCTCTGTTTCGATACGGCTGTGGGCACGAGCAAGTTTTATCTCGCCCACCTCCTGAAGCACTTGTATGTACTTCTCATAGAGGACATATTCGTTCAGTAGGAATGCAACCGTATCGTCGCACAGTTCACTCCACATTCTGACCGGCAACGGACGGGCCACGAATCGACCGAGCATAAAACTGCCAGCTGTGAGGCCGGAAATCGAGCGCTCGCGACAGATTGGGTGAACTCGGCGGAAGAAGTCGATTTTGTTGTTAGTTGAAAGCAGGTTGAAAAGTCTGCTTTGGTCATTATGGTCGCCCATGCGGCTTTGTAGCACACCGCATACGTAGTCTTCAGGACGAGAAGTGTACCATGTATTAACAATGTCCGAAGCTTTCTTGGGCTTGTCTTGAAGGTCGCAACGGATAAGGCGGGCCAGTTTGTTGATGTCGGTGATATGCATTGCCTGTTGAGAACCCACGATACGCTGATATTGCAGGTAGGCCACCTTCATCTGTTCGAAGAACACCTTCTCCTCATCACTCAATTCCACCGGAGCTCCTTGTAGGTATTTGGTGAATCTGGCCGGACGGAAGTCGGCCTGTCCGCGATAGAGGGTCTGGCGACGCGAACTGACGGTAATAAGGTCGTCCTCTGCTATTTCAAGTCCGTCTGCGTTAACTATCTTGTTACCGTCAATCTTTATTCCGTAGGCGCCGAGATCCATAAAGGCGGGGATGCCATATCCGCGGCAGGCGGTTACCACGTGGATGGCCGCCGGCATCATGGAAAGAATCGCATCCACTTCGTTCAGGGTGATGGTGTCCTCCGGCACGAAATGCTGCTGGCAAAGACATACGTTCTGTCCTTTGGCTTTCCAGTGACGAGCCCGCGCCACAGAAAAACAGAGCCGTGCAGAAATTGCGGTGCGAGGAAGAACCGAAAGGCCGTGACCAAAGAACTGGAGTTTTGCAAGCGATCGGTCGTCAATTGAGGCGGAAACAATCTGACGCAGATGATATGGCTTTATAATGTCCATCATGGCAGCATCGTTGATGAGGCCGTCGTTACGCAGATCGGTGGCCGAGATAAGAGCCGCTCTTCCAGTAAGTTCCGAGGCATTCAGTTGCAGTACCGAGAAGAGGCTCAGCCGGCGGGGGCGCGTCTCCACGGCGAACTCGATAGTTACCGGTGTCTTGTAGCGGAACTCCAGTTTTTTCAACAGCGGGTCGAAGTGGTACACCGCCGGGAAGGCTCGCCTGATTTCGTTACGATCGCGGTAGGCGAGGTCTTCTGTCGTCACATCCCCGGTCATGATTTCTTCGCCGAAGATATTGCGGTAGCTCTCCACCTGTTTGCCGACTCCCGTACGCGAGTGCCGGCTGTAGAGCACTCCCGGGTAGCTCTCGTCGTTGCCTATAGTCCACACCATACGCTGAAGGATAAAGCTGGGAAATGCCTGTTTGCCCTGCATAAAGGTGAGGATGAGGTCTGAATTTTCAATGTAGAAACGGCGGACATAGAGGGTGAGCTGAAGCGCTTGGTAGCGGGCATCGGTCACCAGTCGCTCGTCTACTTTTCGGATACGTTGTTCCAGCTGGCTGATACGGCCCAACTGAGCCTCATGGCTGAGACTTATGTCCGAACGCTGGTAGCGGTGTTCAATACCAAGCATCTCACTGATAGTGTGGAGGGTGCTGAGGTAGACGCGACCGGCCATCGTGCCGTCATACATGTCGCGCAGGGCGTTGTAGGCCGTACGGGTAACTCCGATGTTGAGCAGCGTGGGCATCAGTCCTGGGATATACTGAGGCATTGCGCAGCGGATGGCGAAGACGAGTGGATTGTGGCTGTCTCCCAGTCGGCAACGGGTCATCACCTCAAGGTCGTTGATGGCCTGCTCCAGCAGTTCGGGCATCCGCTCCGGTTGGTTGAACGCCTTCGAGGTGAGGATACAGAAGTCCGGCACCGGGTAACTGTTGCGCGTGAGGTCCATCAGCATGCGCCCCTTGTAGCTTATGTTCTCGTCTGAGAACTCGCCGGGAGTGAGAGTGGTGATAAGTTCGGCGCAGTCGGTTAGCGGGTGCTGCTCGACATATTCGATGCACTGGCGGCGGAAGTCCTCACGCTGACTCTCCAGTCCGGCGGGCGCTGTGCCGCTGTCGTGCTCGTCGAGGAGCATCTCGAGGTAGCGGCGCTGCTCGGCTCCGTGGAGTTTGAGCAGGCAATACATGTCGTACCACCGCGGCGGAAACTCGTGCTCCACACCGCGACCTTCGCCCTCCAGACGGTAAATCACCGTACCGGGCTTGTTGCCCTCCAGGCGGTTTTCGGGGTCCTCGCTGTCGTGGTTGAAAATCTCACGCCCCTCACGGACATAGAGCTGCACCATATAATAATTGGGGTAGCTCGCACGGATACGGAACGAACTGACCGTCATTCCATCACGAGGTTTTCGTCGGTGGCACCGGCAAGGATTTCAGCCAGCATCTCCTCCGGCGTGAGTTCCAGGTATTGAAGCGTGGTGCGCGTATCCTTGGCAAGGTAATGGTCGGGGTAGGTGTCGACGAAGTAGGTGTAGGCCACGCGGGCCGAATCGAACTCTTCAGCGTTCTGGTAGGCGAACCCTTTGAGGAACCAGCACCCCGCCAAATCGGCGAAATCAGGGTCTAGAGTTATGATGCTGTCCAGCACCGCCACCGCCTCGCCGTATCGTCCGGCGGTAATGCACAGGTCGGCCGTCTTCTGCATATACACCGCCGCCAGGCTGTCGGTCGGAAACTGGCCGTAAAACTGGCGGTAAAGGGCAATCATCCCGTCAATGGTGCTGTCGGCGCTCTCGGCGTCGAGATAGTTGAAGTCCATCTCCAATTCGCGCTCCTCAATAATCTTCACCATCTCCTCGCGGCTCGCCTTGTGGCCGCATGCCGCCAGGAGCAGAAGGGAAAAGGCCAAAAAAGGAATCAATCTTTTCATTTCATCTTATATTTAGTGCGGATTTTCTTCGAAGCGATATCGTTCAGCTTGCGCTTGAGCATAGTGCGGCGCAGGTTGCTCAGCCGGTCGGTGAACACCTTGCCGTCCAGGTGGTCCACCTCGTGCTGCACCACACGGGCGTAGAGCCCCGTGGCCTCGTCCGTGTGCTCCTGCCAGTCCTCATCCCAATAGCGGACCCTCACCGTGGTCGGACGCAGCACATCCTCGTGGATGTCGGGCACCGAGAGGCAGCCCTCGTTGAACCAGTCCTTTTCCGCACCGTACTCCACAATCTCGGGGTTGACGAGGGTGTGCTCCTCGGTGGGTTCGCCGTAAGAATCCGTCTTCTCGTCGTAGGGGCGGAACCCAATGACCACCACGCGGATGGGGAGGTCCACCTGCGGCGCCGCCAGGCCCACGCCGTCGGCGTTGTACATCGTGTCGTACATGTTCCTTACAAGCCCCTTCAGGTCGGGGTAATCCTTGTCAATCGGTTTAGCGACCTTTCTCAAAGTCGGGTGTCCGTAGCCAATAATCGGTAGTATCATATCTCTTTTATTGTTGAGTCTATAAGTCTACGAGTCAACGAGTCCTTGTGCCCCGTCGGCTTGTAGACTTGTCGACTTGTTGACTTCTCATAAAATCTTGCAGCATGATCGTGGCGGCAATCTGGTCAACCATGCCCTTGTCGCGGCGCTCCTTCCTGCGCAGGCCGCTGTCAATCATCGTCTGGAAAGCCATCTTCGAAGTGAAACGCTCGTCGATGCGGGCCACCTCCTTGCCGGGGAACGCCACCCGCAGGGCATCGACAAACGGCTCGATCAGAGCCGCCGACTCGCTCGGCGAGCCGTCGAGCCTCCGCGCCTCGCCCACCACGAAAAGGTCCACCTCCTCACGCGCGCAGTAATCGCGTATAAACTGCATCACGCGCGGCGTCTCCACCGTGGCGAGGGCCGTGGCGATAATGCGGACGGGGTCGGTCACCGCCAACCCCGTCCGTTTCCTTCCATAGTCTATGGCCATCAATCTTCCCATACCCTGTGGCCCCTCTCGGGTTCGAACCAAGGACCCGCTGATTATGAGTCAGCTGCTCTAACCAACTGAGCTAAGGGGCCAATCCAGTGTTCAATTTTCAATGTTAAATGTTCAGTGTTTTGCTCCCACGGAAAAAATTCTGCGCCAGCCAACTAAACACTGCTCACCGCACACTGCTCACTGAAAAACCGGCTGCAAAAATACAACAAAAACTTGACATGGCAAAACTTTTTTTTCAACAAACCAACTTTTTTACGTATCTTTGCCCTAAAATAAAAACAGTAAAAAACAACCCAAAAAACTAACACACATGAACATAGATTGGCAAAACCTCCCGTTTGGTTACGTAAAAACGGACTACAACGTACGCTGCTACTACCGTGACGGCAAATGGGGCGAAATCGAAGTATCCAGCTCCGAACACATCGAAATCCACATGGCCGCCTCCAGCCTCCACTACGGCCAGGAAGCCTTCGAAGGCCTGAAAGCCTACCGCTGCAAAGACGGCAAAATCCGCATCTTCCGCCCCGAAGCCAACGCCGAGCGCCTCCAGAGCACCTGCCGCGGAATCATGATGCCCGAACTCTCCACCGAGAAATTCGTCGAGATGTGCAAACGCGTCATCAAACTCAACGAGCGCTTCATCCCGCCCTACGGCACCGGCGCCTCCCTCTACCTCCGCCCACTCCTCATCGGCACCGGCATCACCGTCGGCGTCAAACCCGCCGACGAATACCTCTTCGTCATCTTCGTCACACCCGTCGGCCCCTACTTCAAAGGCGGATTCAAAGCCAACCCCTACGTCATCACCCGCAAATACGACCGCTCCGCACCCCTCGGCACCGGCATCTACAAAGTCGGTGGCAACTACGCCGCCAGCCTCAAAGCCCACGTCGAAGCCTGCCACGGCGGCCAGTACGCCTGCGAATTCTACCTCGACGCCAAAGAAAAACGCTACGTCGACGAAGCCGGCGCCGCCAACTTCTTCGGCATCAAAGACGGCGCCTACATCACACCCCTCAGCACCTCCATCCTGCCCTCCATCACCAACAAGAGCCTTATGCAGCTCGCCGAAGACATGGGCATGAAAGTCGAACGCCGCCCCATCGACGTCGAAGAACTCGCCACCTTCCAGGAAGCCGGCGCCTGCGGCACCGCCGCCGTCATCAGCCCCATCGAACGCCTCGACGACCCCGAGACCGGCCGCAGCTACCACTTCGGCAAAGAACCCGGCCCCTACAGCACCAAACTCTACAACGCACTCCGCGCCATCCAACTCGGCGAAGCCGACGACATCCACCACTGGAACACCATCATGGACTAACCCTCCATACCGCACACACGCCCACCATTTGAAGGCTGCCCGCTTCCCACGGGCAGCCTTCAAACATATCAACCGTAAACCGTAAACCGTAAACCCTAACGAACAACCAACAACCTCACCACCGCCCCTCCCGCGCAGAGGAAATACGGCCCCGCCGGCAGCCGGCCGACATCCAGCCGCAGCGTAGGCCCGGCCGAGCGCACATCCATCACACAGCGCCCCAGCGCATCGTGCACCTCCAGACTCCATTCGCCCTCGGCGTCGCCCAGAGTAACAAAAACCACCCGCTCGGCAGGGTTGGGGTAGAGCGTCAACCGTGGCGTGTAAAGCACCGGGCCGATACCCTGAGGATCGGGGAGCGTGTCGGCCGTAAGGCCGATATCGTCCAGGCTGAGAACGGCAGTACCGGCAGAAGAGTCACCCACACGCGTGAACGTGAAAACAAAACGTCCGCCCTCGGCAAGCAAGCCGCCATCAACCGGCACATCCACCGGAGTCCATTCCGCAAAGGCAGTCTTCGCCGAGAAGAGCAGCCTCTGGCTGTCGCCACGTTGCAACTCAACCTGCAGGTTGACAGGCACAGTGTCGTGCAGCCCCACCGTTTCATACATTCTGGCCACAAAACGCAAAATGGCAGGTCCGTCATGCGGCGCCATCCACGGAGTGGCAAAGCTGCTGAACGCAGAATCGCGGAGCGAGACCATCATAAGGTTATCACCGCTGTAGGATGAGGGGCGCACCCAGCGCACCTGCGGTTCATTCGATGCAGTGTCTGTCAACTCCCAGCAACGCGGCATACGGAACATATCCTGATGCTCAAAATCCTCGAACCACGGTAGTCTGTAGGCACCGCACGGAGTTGTAAACTGCACCGTTGTGGCCATAGTCAGACCACCTTCGGGGCAGACGGAACGTACGCTGACGGTATAGTCGGTTGCAGGGTTGAGCGACGTCAGGATTGTGGAACTGGAAACTATTATTGCGGTATCTGAACCAAAATATGAGGAGAGTACCACCTGGAAAGCTACCGCATCACTGTCGGCATCAGTTGCAGGAACTATAACAAGATGCGCCGTCGAGTCGGTAATTCCTTCGACATGGAGGCTGTCGGGCTGACTGCACGAGAGGTCGAGCCTTAATTCTATATCATCGAGATAAACTGTGCTGAATGAACTGGAGTCGGCAATTCCAAGCCTGAAAGCAACATAACGGCCATCTCCTGTGTAATGGTCCAGTTGCACCTCATGCTCCTCCCATACATCGCGTACGGCTGATATATGAGTGTGGAGCGAAACAAAAGTTGTAGTGTCAGCCGGGTCTGACATAACGCCCACATCAATTTTCGCACGGCCATCCATGGTGGCATAGGTCAGGAAGCCCACTACAAGATTGGCGAGGCTATCCACCTCGGGCAGCACCACGAACATCGGTTGGTTGGGATTACGTACAAGGGTGTAAAGACTGAGCCCTGTATCACCGTAATGCACATTGTCGGATGGCCGATAGAGACCGGTATAGTTCGAGGGCGCATAGTTTCGGAATGTCCAACAGGGGCTGAGGGTGGTGAGGTCGTTGTTGATACAATGGTTGAAATCTTCAGTATAGGGCAGATCACTATGTGTGATGATACTGCAGGGGGTTGAAAATGCTGCAGATACGTCAGCAGAGAACGAAGTATCGGCGCAGACGGTATAGGCGGTTACCACATAGTTGGTGGCTGCATCGAGACCTGTGAGGGTGAGAACCGTGTCGGTGCTAAAGATAGTGTCTCGCTGTGCACCGGTGCGAAGCACTATGGCGTAACTTCCGGAAGACAATGTATCTGTTATAGCGACTCTCGCGGTGGAGAGGGTGACACTGTCGACAACAACCCCTTGCGGACCAGCACAACTGTAGACGGTTTGGAAACTTTCCCACGCCTGATCAGTCCATAAACCGGAACATAACTGACTGACATAAACTATATAATATTTGTTGCCCTCTAGGTCGTTATAGCGCAACGTTGTGTCGCCCACCACTGTATCTATGCGAATTGTGTCGAATCCGCGACGGAGGGCCACACGGTAGGTACCCAAGTTGTTCATCTCGGTCCAGTGTACGGTGGCGGCTCGACCGCTTACATTGTCCACAGTGACTGCGACAGGCTTGATACAAGTGGCGAGTGTGGTGAACTCCACCGTGTCGGCTGGACCGACTGTGACGGAATCGCAGAGGATACTTACAGCCACAGAGTAGGGCGTTTCGGGTTGCAAACCTGTGATTGTACAGTGGTCGACCGTAGTGTAAAGCGTGTCGCGGGTACCAGTAGAGGCCCAATAGATAACGCGGTAGGAACCAACGCTGTCGAAATCGCGCCAGGTAATGTCGGCCGAAGTGGCGTTGAAACGGGTGGCGCGGAGGTTGACCGGCTCGATGCAGCCATGTATGGTTTCGAGCAGCACATCGTCGAGGTTGCAGCTCGCCATACCGTACATGTTGGGCCACGGGCGGAATGCGATATACTGGCCGCTACCTGTATATGAGGCAAGTCGCACGGTATAGGTGTACCAATCGTAGCTGTTAGCCCAACATTCCTGCACCGGAGTGAACGTGGAGGTGTCGTAGGGATTGTCCATCACGCCCACCATCACCGGTCCCTGCTTTACCTTGAACGTGACCTGCAGGTCGTTCACCCAGTCCATCGGCGGCATGATGGCGAAGGTGTTTCCGTTAAAGAGATTGCAGAAGCGCACCATGTTGGCTCCGCTTCCGCTCTGGGTGCGCCAACTCAACGACCCCAACTTGCGCCAGCAGGGGGCTATGGTACTATCGAAATCATAGGAGTAAGGAAGGTCGGCATGGGTCATCCCGTCGCACATGGTCCATGCGTCGATGCTCTCCCATACCGATGTGTCGGCACCGCAGTCGGAACGCACCTTGAACCAGTAGTGCATGTCGGGCAGCAGCAGGTTGAGCGTGAAGAATGTATCGGTCACCGTCATTCCCGGATGCCAGCCAACACCTGGAGTGAAGTTCGCCGTATCGTACTGCACCAGATATTGCGCACCTGAAACGCTGTTTCCAGTCCACGAAATATTTATCTCGTTTTGGTCGGCGTAATTCACCGTCAGATTGGTCGGACGGGGGCAGGGCGGGAGCGGACGGATATAGGTGATAAGCTGGCCAGATACCGGACTGCCGGTCATCAGCGGCGTCAAGGGGCTGTTGGACAACTGTGTGGGGTTGGCCTTAGTGATTGTGCTGTCGGTAGCCCAACTGCCAGTGATGAGCACACGGTCGGTTGTTGAACCCGCCACAGCTGCAAAAGTGAATAGTGAGTCGGACTCAGAACTGAGGGTGACTTGTCCGAAGAGCACCCCAATGTCGCCGTTCGAATGCAGGTGCAGCTGGTAGTCGACACTCTCGCCGTTGTGCGACGCACGGTGCAAGCCCGTCCATTCTACCACCAGTTCCTGACCTCCACGATCGTCGTCGCGCACCAACCAGTAAACCCTTGAGGTGCTCTGGTTCGGGGCCTCGGCATTCCCCATAAAGAAAGGTATGATGACATACTCTTGACGGGGGTCGTTCCAATGCGTGTAGTTGTAACTGTAGGGGCCGTAAATGCCCAGAATAAGGGTTCCTCGACCGGTAACTCTAACATTGGTACCCTGTGAGAAGGAATGGTTTCCGAACTCGAGATCGAATGGCAACTGTATTTGCTGCGAGTTGGCGTAGTACACTTGATTGAGGCGGGTGCCGGTTGAGGCAATCGACTGCCAAGTGCTGTTCTCGATGCTCAGGTCGTAATCCTGGAGGCTTTGCGCCTGTAGCGTCACTGCCCAGAAGAGGGCAAGAAGAGTGATGATTCGTTTCATAGCGATGCGATTTATTGGTGTTTTTATTCCCTTTCGTTTGCCTATATGACGGCGGCGGGGGCTGTTTGTTTCACGTTTTAACATTTGCGCTGTCTGCGCGATGCCGTTAAATCTGTCGTAACGGTCGGGGCGACAGTGCGTAAACTATCGTTTTTGTCAAGTGAAAAAAGTTATCAACACTATTGTTTTTTTAACAAATGCCCTCCAATTGCCAATTTTTTTTTTGTAGAAAATATCCGCCGCACCACCATCAGGTGTCGCGCTCGATTTAAGATTTATTAACGAAAAAGTGTTAATAAATCTTAACGAGTTTTTAAAAATGGTGCTATAACATCCTAGTTCACAATGTGTTTACCCCACCTTCGCCTGATCAACGCCTGATCAACGCCTGATCAACGCCTGATCAACGCCTACTTTGGGATACCATCTAAAAATTTTTTTTGCCTTTAATTTTATAAAAAAAAGAGGCACGAGGTGCAAGGGGAGGAATCAGACATACAAAAAAAGGGAGCCGTCCAGGCGGACGGCTCCCTTTTGCGGGTGGCGACGGTGGTTATGCGCCTATCTTGGCGGTGTAGGCGGCGGCGTCCATGAGGGCGTCGATGTCGGCGGGGTTCTCGGGGCGGATTTTGATGATCCAACCGGCGCCGTAGGGGTCGGCGTTGATGGCGCTGGCGTCGTCGAGGGCGGTGTTGAATTCCACTACCTCGCCCTTGACGGGCATGAGCAGGTCGGCCACGGTCTTGACGGCTTCGACGGAGCCGAAGGGCTCGCCGGCCTCGACGGTGTCGCCTTCGCAGGTGACGTCGACAAAGACGATGTCGCCGAGCTCGTGCTGGGCGTAATCGGTGATACCAACAAAGGCGAATTCGCCTTCTACGCGTACCCATTCGTCGTCCTGGGTGTACTTCAGATTTGCGGGAATGTTCATGGTTTTTATTGTTTGTTGTTAATTGTTAATTGTTTGTTGTTTGCGAAGCGGGAGGGGGCGACTCCGTTTTCGATTTGCAAAATTACTATTTTTTTTTCATTCGGCAATAAAAAATGTCGTTTCTATGAAAAAAAATTTTCTCCGTGTCGGAATTTTTGAGTATTTTTGCGTCGTCAAAATGTCAGGGGGCTTTCCCGCACGGTTTGCGCTATCTGCCTGACTTTCAATCCCAAGGAACCAATGTATCAACATATCAAACGTATCAACTTATAAACGTATTAACGTATAAACGATTTAATGTACAGCAAATCTGAACTTACCGCCAAGGCCCATATCGAGCTGATGGATATTGCAGAGAGGATGGGCATTGCGAAGGCCAAGCGCATGGATGCGCAGGAGCTTGTCTACAAGATTCTCGACCACCAGGCCGCCAACCCCGAGAGCGTCGACAAGTCGACGAGTCTACAAGTCAAAGAGTCTACAAGTCAAAGAGTCAACAAGTCAACAAGTCGACAAGACGATGGGCCGGACGCCTCGTTGACTCGTAGACCCGTAGACTCGCAGACTTCCACCGAGCCGAAGGGGCGCCGCCAGCACATGAAGCCGCGCCTGTTGGCCGAGTCGGGGATGAATAATCCCGAAATCCATCGCCGCAACCCGAAGGAGAAGAGTCTACAAGGCGAAGAGCCAAAGAGTCAACAAGTCAACGAGTCTACAAGTCTACAAGGCGAGGGGTTCGATATCCGCGATTTTGTGATGCCCGAGGTGCCTACGGTGCCCGATGTCCTGGCCCCCAACGGGAAACTGATTCTTCGTACGAGTCTACAAGTCAAAGAGTCAAAGAGTCAACAAGTCAACGAGTCGACAAGTCTACAAGCCGAGGGGCCGGACGCCTCGTTGACTCGTGGACCCGTAGACTCGCAGACTCCTGCGGAGCCGGACGCCTCGTTGACTCGTAGACCCGTAGACTCGCAGACTCCTGAG
>CAJOFL010000011.1 GCA_905233895.1 uncultured Bacteroidales bacterium
ACAACCGTGCCGCCCGTCAATACTGCAATCGTGCTGTCTGAAACAGCTATCGTTAAATCGCTGTTACTTTGCGCGGTAAAAGACTTGCCGTTAATCGTGAAAGGCGTTGTGCCCGTCGTCGTAACGGTCGTATCAAGCGAGGTGGTGAAGGTCGGGACTGCGCCGCTGAGCTTGACTGAAGAAAGTTTGCTGTAATCGCCGCCCGAAGTCGTTTCGAGTTTATAGCCGCTGTCGGAGCTGTAGGTTATTTCGGCGCAGCCGCTGCGACGGACGGTGTCGGCATCGTATTTGTGGATGAAACGGATGTCGATATGGCGGTGGAAGGTGCAGCCGTTGAGGGTGTAGGTGGTGTCGTCAGAGACGAGATCGTCGCTCACGGCAAGCGAGTTGTGGTTGGGGTCGGAGGGGTTGACGATGAAGCGGGTCCATCCGTACTGCTCGGAGCTGCCCCAGGGGTAGCGGTAGCCGCAGTATTCGATGCTGGCGCTATCATACTGGTGGTTGTCGTAGGAGACGATTCTGATGGCAGCAAGGCTGTCGCAGCCTGCAGCGGAGGTGAGGATGCCGTAGTGGACCACGTTGGTGTCGTTGTAGGTCTGGCCTGCGAAGGTGTAGTAGCAGCCGGCGTTGATGTCCTCGACGGTGACGGCGGCGGTGTCATTGTAGACAGTGTTGACGGTGAGGTGGAGGTTGGTGGTGGTGGTGCAGCCGTTAACGGTGACGCTGTGGGCGTAGTCGCCGCTGGTGGTGAGGGTGGTGTCCCATACGGTGTAGGAGCCGCAGACGGCCACGGTGTCGAATTCCACCAGGTTGCCGTCGAAGTTGGTTACGCGGACGCTCACGATGCTGTCGCAGCCACCGACGGTGGTGAGGGTGTCGGTATGCAGGACGGTATCGGTGATGTTATGTCCGTTCCAGCTGTAGGAGCAGTGGGCAGTCACCTCCTCGAGGGGGGAGGTGTACGAGCTGTTGATTGTCAGGTTGAGCACGTCGTGGCGGGTGCATCCGTTGATGACGGTGTCCTTGACGATGTTGGCCGAGGCGAAGAGCATCTCGCCCCAGGGAGCCATCAGCGAGTCGCAGGCGCGGACGGTCTGGTCGGTGCTGTCGATACCGGTGAGGGTGACGTTGAGGCGCACTATGCTGTCACAGCCGCTGCGGGTGGGGATTGTGGCGTCGAAGGTTCCGGCGGTGGTGAACACCGTGTTGCGGAAGGTGACGCTGCAGTTGCCGCTCAGACGGACGGTGTCGATGGTGTCGTAGGTGGGGGCGGCCATCGAGAGGAAGAGCACATAGGCGGTGTCGCCATGCAGATACATCACGGCGGTGTCGGATGTGTAGGTCTCGCCGGTAAGGTTCCAGGTGTATGAGCCGCAGACAGTCTTGTCGATGCGCTGGAACACCGGGGCGTCCTTCGTTTGGGCGATGGCCATAGGCAAGCATACTAAAGCCAGTAACAGACTAAATAATACTTTTTTCATCTTTCAGTTTGTATTTTTTATTATTATTTTCTTTTTTCTATTAAGGTGCAATAGCACACAATCAGTTGTTTGCCAGTTTGTTCTGCTCCGTAGGAGCCGCGCGGGGCTCTTTCGGAACAATATGCAAAGATAACACTTTTTTTTGAATTGCAACCATGAGAGTGTTTTTTTTAGGATTTTTTTTCATTTCCCACCCCGTGGAGGAGGTCGCTCGGGGTGTCGTCGAGAGGGTGGAAAGCAGGCGTTGGTCAGGCGTTGATCAGGCGTTGGTCAGGCGAAGGTGGGGTAAACGTATTGTTAATTAGGACGTTATAGCGACGTTTTGCAAAAGCCGTTAAGAAATTTTAACAAAAAAGTGTTATAAAATGTGAAAAAACGGCTCTATCTTTGCAAACTGCAAGCAGGGAGGCCCGAGAGGGGCGTTCCTGTGGTAACTAATTGAAAAGACAGATGATAGGAGTAATAGGAAGTGGCAGTTGGGCCACTGCAATCATAAAAGTTCTGCTCGAAACGCCCGACCGGGAGGTCTGCTGGTGGGTTCGCCGCGACGAGGTTCGCGACGCCATAGCCCGCAGTGGCCACAATCCGAGCCATTTGAGTGACGCCGCCCTCGACACGTCGCGCATCCGTCTCAGCGGCGACCTTGCCGACGTTGTTGCCTGTTGTTCACACCTCGTTCTCGTAATCCCCTCGGCATACATAGCTTCGGTGCTCGACACGCTGCCGCCCGCCGCCTACGTCGGCAAGCGGTTCATCTCCGCCATCAAGGGCGCTGTTCCCGAATATTCGACCAGTGTCTCGATGTATTTGCACTCGCAACTGGGTGTTCCTGTGGAGAATATCTGCGTCGTGAGCGGCCCGACCCATGCCGAGGAGGTGGTTCGCGAGCTGCCGGCCTTCCTGGCCGTTGCCTCGGACAACAAGGCGTTGGCCGACGAAGTGAGTTCGATGCTCGACTGTGCCTACATGCGAGCCGTCACCACCGAAGATATTGTAGGTGTGGAGATTGCGGGTTTGATGAAGAACGTCTATGCCATAGGCGCCGGATTGTGCCAGGGAGTCGGTTTCGGCGACAACCTGACGGCCGTCTATGTCACCGCCGCATACGCCGAGATGCTGGCCACGGCCCGTCTGCTCAGCCCCGACCGGAGCCACGACATGGCCCTCTACTGCTACCTCGGCGACCTGATGGTCACTTGCTGGTCGGAGCACAGTCGCAACCGCCGGCTGGGCTATCTGCTTGGAAAAGAGATGCCTGCCGACCAGGCTTTCGCTACCCTCGGCACTGTTCCCGAGGGCTATTACTCAGCCAAAATCGTTCATCAGCACCATCAGAACCTGCAAGGGGCACTGCCGTTGGCCGAGGCCGTTTACCGTGTGCTCTACGAAGGCAGCCGTGCACAGACCGAGATGGAACGCGTAATAAGTTTCTACCTATGAACTTTGACGATATCCGCCCCTATACCGACCTCGAGGTTCCCGAGGCGATGAGCCGAATTGCCGCACTCGATGTGGCTCCGCAGATAATGCGTTTTGTCTATCCAGATGACGACGTGCAGTTGAAACTCAAGCAGTTGGCTGAGATTAAAAGTACTCGTGAGTTGCAGGCAACCTTTATGAATGACGCCATAAAACGCATCCTGGCCATCACCACCGACGGCCTGACCCACTCCGGTCTCGGTTACCTGCGCCGCCGCGGCAACTACCTTTTCGTATCGAACCACCGCGACATCACCCTCGACGCCTTCTTGCTCCAGCACCTGTTGCTGGAAAAGAAGGGGAGGACATCGTATATCGTCTTCGGCGACAACCTCTTGTCTATGCCCGCTGCCGCCGAGCTTTTCCGCTGCAACAAGATGATAAGCATGCACCGCGGCGGTACGCCGCGGGCCTTCTACGAGAGCCTTGCCCATCTTTCGGCCTATATCCACCTGCTGGTTGCCGACTGGCACCGCTCGGTTTGGATAGCCCAGAAGAACGGCCGTGCCAAGGATGGCCTCGACCGTACCGCTCCGGCGATACTGAAGATGCTCGCCATGGGCTCGGACGCTTCGCCCCGCGAAGCCCTTGCCGAACTCAATATCGTGCCGATGAGCATAAGTTATGAATGGGATCCCTGCGATGTCATGAAGGCCAACGAACTGGCGTTGAGCCGGGAAGGAGAGTACAAAAAGGCCCCTGGCGAGGACCTGGCCAGTGTAGTCAACGGTATCCAAGGGTATAAAGGGATGGTGCATCTCGCTGTGGGCAAGCCCATTGCCGCATCGGAACTGGACCCACCGGCCGGTGGGGATATTTTCGAGCATGTGGCCCATCTGCTCGACCGGCGTATCGCTGGCGCCTACCGCCTCATGCCGTCGAACTATGCCGCCTACGACATGCTGTCCGGCATCAGTCGTTACCATGCCCGCTACAATACCGCCACTGTGCGCGAATTGGAGCGCCGCACCTCGGCGTTGGCCGACGATACGCGTCGCCGCCTGCTGCTGGAACAGTATGCCAACCCCGTCAAATCGATGCTTGAGTTGCGCAAAGGTACGAACTAAAAGAACCGTTCCTCGAAATTAAGTAGATAGACCCGCTCTGTGGCGCGGGTGAATGCAGTGTAGAGCCACCGCAGGTAGTCGCGGTCCACCGTCATGTCGGGCGGCAGGAAACCCTGGTCGATTATCACGGTGCGCCATTGTCCGCCTTGGGTCTTATGGCATGTAAGCGCGTAGGAGAACTTGATTTGCAATGCGTTGTAGTACGGATTCTGACGCAGTTCGCGCAGACGGTCGGCCTTGCGGGGGAGGTCGGCATAGTCTTCCATGACACTTTCGTAGAGCCGTTGCTGCTCCTCATGGGTCAGCGAGGGTGACTCGCTGTAGAGGGTGGAGAGGAGCAATTTGCAGTCGTGGGTGGGTTCGTCGGGGTAGTCCACAAAGCGAATGGTGGCGTCGGCGAAGCGGAAACCATAGAGTTCCTGTACGTTGCGGACACTCATCACCTCCACGATGTCGCCGTTGGCGATGAAGCCGATGGTGGAGTCGCTGTCGAGCCAGTAGTAGTTGTTCTTCACTACCATGAGGTAGTCGCCGGCGTTGACTTCCTGTTCCCGGAAGAGGACGCTGGCGCGGATGCCCTGGTTGAAGAGGTTGGCCCGTTTGTTGGAGCGGGTGATGGCCACCACCTCGTCCAGCCGGTCGCCCTCATATTCGCGGAAGAGGGTCTCGGTAAGTTCCTCACCTTGAAGGCGTATGACATCGGGAGTGGTGTGGAAAAGTGGGAATTCGGCCTCGTAGCCGGGCAGGATGTCGGCTATCTGGCTCCGCAGGGCGGTGGCGTTGGCCAGGATGCCAGAGAGGTTCTGCTGGCGCACCACTTCGGTGAGTTCGGTGGAGAGCACGTTGAGTCCGCAGGCTGCTGCCAGATAGTGTTCGTCGAGCGCCGGGCTTTCGCTCTGCCCTACGGGCGGAAGCTGGGCGGTGTCGCCGATGAGCATCAGGCGGCAGTGGTTCCCGTCGTAGACATAGTCGATGAGGTCTTCGAGCAGGCTCTGCCCCGAACTGGTCGGTTCAAGGCCTATCATCGACGCTTCGTCGACAATGAACAGGGTGTATGAGTGTTTGTTCACTGCCCTTACCGTCCGAACGGCTCCGTTGCTGTCGGTGGCGGTCATGTAGATGCGTTTGTGAATGGTAAAGGCAGGCTGGTGCGAGTAGCCCGAAAGGACCTTGGCGGCGCGGCCCGTAGGGGCTAGCAGGAGCGAGTTGACACGCAGTTTCGGCAGGGTGGCTATCAGTGCCGAGACGAGCGAGGTTCCGCGCAGCACAAACACCGACCGTGGGTCGGCATCATAGAGGAAACGCGACATTAGAGTACAGGCATCCCGCTGCCCGTCGGTCGGAACGTGCGGGAAGCGGGATAGAATCAGCTGCGTGACGCTGTGCTCTATGCCGTTGGTATACACGGCATTGAAGATACTTACTCAGCGGTGGTCGGAGTGGCCACGGGCGAGGCAGCCTCGATCGGGCTGGATGCATCGGCGGTCACCTCGGTCTGGAGGTTGTTGCCATTGTGGTGGTGCGGGATGGAGATGGTGGCGGCCAGGCAAAGCACAACCAGAATGGCGGCGAGCCACCAGGTGGCTTTCTCGATAAAGTCGGCCGACTGACGGGCGCCGAGCACCTGGGTGGGAGCCGAGAAGTTGGCGGCCAATCCACCGCCTTTCGAGTTCTGTACAAGGACTACCAGTGCGAGCAATACGCAGACAATCAGGATCAGGATGATGATGAAAGTGTACATTTTCTATTTTTTTGTTGTTTCTTTACTTGTTTATTAGCGATTCCAAATGCTGGATTCGGGGTGCAAAAGTACTACTTTTTTCTGGATTTTGGGCCAATAAATTCTTATAAATTGCGACCGCACGGTCGTAGTAGCCTTGCTGCTCGAGTATAACTGCCAGTGTCTCAGTGCCTATCGACTGGTCGGGGCGTAGGCTTTTTTTCTCGTCGTATTCGGTGTTTTCATGCACTGGAACAGTTTTTTCCGCCGTGTTTGCGGGGGCTGCCTGCAGAAATTTCGACAAGATTACGCTCTTGGGTGCCGTTTTGAATGAAATCTCTTGGAACGTATTGATTTCGTTGAGTATATCTACTTGTGGGTCGTCTGCGGGGCCACTTGCGCGTCCGAGCATCGCGTCGAGTTTGTCGCTGTTGCACATGGCGAGCGATACGGCACGACGTTCCTCGGGGGTGTCGAACCGGTAGACATGGTCCGCCAGCAGCGCCAACGTGCTCATGAGCGACGAGTGGGGGTACTTGTCCACCATCGCGCGCAGCCATCCGCGATCCTGCGGACTGAACCGCTCCGGCCGGGCCACCATCTCGGCAAATTGTTTCTTGTCCATACAATTATCGTTTTTCTTGCCTAAAAAATCCGACTGCAAATGTACAAATAAATTTTCAAATGAGAAAAAAGAATTTATTTCCATTGTTGTTATCGACAGAAATACAGCTGTTTGCGTTGCTAGATTAAATTTTGGAAATATTTTTTTATCGTTATATGGATTTTTTTATGTACTTTTGCAACTCCAAATTTGAGCCCTAAAAGTGGCGAATTAGTTGAAAAATAGGATAAAAAAGATAAAATAGTTATGAAGAGAACATTCCAACCCTCCACCAGAAAGAGAGTCAACAAGCACGGTTTCCGTAAGAGAATGTCCACCGCCAACGGTAGAAAAGTGCTGGCCGCCCGCCGCCGCAAAGGCAGAAAGAGACTCACCGTCTCCGACGAGCGCTAAGAGAAGGCTCCGCCAAGGCAGTAGATGCTTGATGGCAATGTTAGGTTAAAGGAGGCATCGAACCGATGCCTCCTTTTTTTGGACCCTCTTTTCGACAAAAAATCTTTCTCAGGGGGTAGGTGTTGGTCAGGCGTTGATCAGGCGTTGATCAGGCGTTGATCAGTAGAAATCGTTGTAAAAACCAGTGGATCAGCGATATAAAATGTTAATTAAATGTTAAATCAATGAGTCGCAACAAGTTAAGAGAACTTCCGGTGTTGGAGTCGGTGACCATCGCCGACGCCGGTGCCGAGGGAATGGCGGTGGCCCGAGTCGATGGCCTGGTGGTCTTCGTTCCATTTGTAGTTCCTGGAGATGTGGTTGATATCCAGCTGTATAAAAAGAAGAAAAACTATGCAGAGGGTCGTGCCGTCCGTTTCCATTCGTTTTCTCCCCTGCGCGTTGATGCTGTGTGCCCGCATTTCGGTGTGTGCGGCGGCTGCAAGTGGCAGACAATGAGCTATGAAGCTCAACTAGATGCAAAACAGCGGCAGGTGCGCGACAATCTGGAGCGCCTAGGGGGTGTTGACTGCAGCGGTATGCGGCCGATATGTGGTTCGAATAATATATTCTATTACCGTAATAAACTGGAATTCACCTTCTCCAATCGAGCCTGGCGTACTAAGGAGCAGATGGCCGATGGCGAACCCGACCCGTGGGGTGCCTTGGGATTCCACATTCCTCAGTTGTTCGACAAGGTTTTGTCCATCGAGCATTGTGCCCTCCAGCCCGAACCTAGCAATGCCATACGCCTGGCTGTGGCGGAATATGCTCGCAATCATGCTCTTGAGACCTACGATATTCGCAATCATACAGGATTTCTCCGCAACCTTGTTCTCCGTTGCAGCTCGACTGGCGAATGGATGGTCATTGTGATTGTGGCTCAGGATGACCGCGAGAGGCTCTTCCCGTTGTTGGATATGTTGAAGGAAATGTTCCCGAAAATCACGTCGTTACAGTATATCGTCAATACGAAAATGAATGACTCATACTCTGATCTCGAGGTTGTTACATATTCTGGTGCCGACCATATTGAGGAGAGGATGGAGGGGTTCCGTGGCGGACGTGAGTTGCGATATATTGTGAATCCCAAGTCGTTCTATCAGACCAACTCGCAGCAGGCTCAGCGGCTCTATAGTTTTGTTGCTGAATTTGCTGAGTTGCAGGCAGATGATATCCTTTACGATTTATATACCGGTACTGGTACAATCGCTCTTTTCCTGGCCGATAAATGCAAGAAAGTGGTTGGAATCGAGTATGTTGAAGAGGCCGTAGCCGATGCGCGAGTCAACGCCACTCTCAATGGGTTCAAAAATGCTGCATTCTATGCAGGCGACATGGCCCGTGTGCTCACGCCAGAATTTATAGCCGAAAACGGCCGGCCCGATGTCGTTGTGACCGACCCTCCACGTGCCGGTATGCACGAAAAGGTTGTGGCGCAGTTGCTTATGACTGCTCCCCGCAAGATAGTTTATGTTAGTTGCAACCCCGCCACGCAGGCCCGTGACCTGCAGTTGTTGGCGGAAAAATATGATGTTCGCCGTATTCAGCCCGTCGATATGTTCCCCCACACCCAACATGTGGAGAATGTTGCAGAGTTGGTTTTGAGGTAAGTCGCTGTGGTTAAGCTGATTCTTCGCGGCTCTTTCTGAGGACGACTATCGTTACTGCCGCCAGAATCAAGATGATACCCAACAGAAGACGTATTGAGAATGGTTCGTTGAACACGAAGATTCCTATCAACACGGCTGTTGTTGGTTCAAGTGCACCCAGGATTGCGGTGGGGGTTGATCCGATGTATCGTGCCGCATAGACCATCATTACCAGTGCCATAATTGCTGGAACTACAGCCAGCCATCCCACCCAAAGCCATGCCCGCGGGGTTGGTGGGAGCATCAGTGGTTGCCCGGTTGCAAGAGCAAATGCTACCATGCCCAGGGCGCAATATAGCAGTACGTAAAAGTTTATCTTAAACGATGACATTTGTAGCGGGCTTTTATCCACTACGATAATGTAAAGTGCGTATGTCAGTGCCGATACAAGTACCAGTATAACTCCAACGAAACTCAGTGTTCCACCGGTATCGCCCCAGTAAAGAAGAAGTACGCCCGCAAGTGCCAGCGTGATGGATGCCACCGTTGCAATTGTGATTCTTTCGCGAAAGAAGAGTGCCATAATGGCGGCTGTCATTACAGGATAGGTGAAAAGTATGGTCGATGCTATGCCGGCTGGCATGTGATGGAAACTGAGATACAGCGTTAAAGATGATAGGATGAAAAGGATTCCCAAAGCCGAAAGGGTGGTGAATTCGCGTTTCGTCACTTTTATCCTTTCGCGGCGGAACAACATTATTATGGCTACAATAATCCAGGCAAGGCCAAATCGGTAGAAGAGTACCGATGGAGTGTTCATCCCTTCGGCATATAGGTTGAGGGCGCCGAGGGGGTTGGTACCATAGCAGACGGCTGCGCCGATGGCGCAGCCGATGCCGATTAGTTTATTTCTGGATTGCGAAATTGCGATAGAATGTTAGTGTGTCAGTCGACGTTGTCGTGGAGGCTAGGTTTAGAGGTCATGATGCCGCTTTTGCTGACAGCATAGGTTGATGCCTCGTGACTGGCCGAAGAGAGTTCGTCCATGGCGAAATCGCTGGCAATCTGGCGAGTGGTCATACCTTGCACTTTGTCGGGGCCTGCTGGGTCGTATCTTAGCATCTCGTGGATACGACGTATGCGCTCGGCGGCGGTTAGGGCATCATTGTCGTTGGAGAAGGCATTGTAAGCGGGGCTTGGAGTGGGTTGGGGCTTCCTTGCAGGCTCGGCCTGTACAAGTTCTGCTACGGCGACGGGCTCTTCCATTGTAGCGGCCATCTGCGGAGCAGGGGCAACCTCGGGTTTGTGCTCAATGCGTATGTTGTCAACCATTACATCGATTTCAGTCGGGAATGGGTCATTGGCGGTGGAACGGATATTGCGCACCTCGTGTGCAGGCTCCTCCTCGGCCGGATCGGGTTCCAGCACGAAGATATGTTTCACTGACTTCTGTTCGTCGTTAGAAGGCTTGATTTCGTCCGTAGGCGTTACTTCGGTTGTTTTGTGGATTATAACCGGCTCGTCAGTGGATGCTACGACGTTGGGGGTCTCGTCCATGGGGGCGATTTTCTCTTCCACGGGCAATTCATGTATTGTGGCGGAGTTGTTGCTGGTTTTCTCAAAGCCAGTTGCTATAAGAGTGACTTTCAATTGGTCTCCCAGGCTATCGTCAATACCTGCACCCCATATAACTTCAGCGGTGCCGTCGGTCTTTTCGCTGATATAGTCAGTTATTTCACCAATCTCATCCATCTTGATCTTGCGGTCGGACGAATAGGAAAAGTAGAGCAGCACATTCTTGGCTCCGCGGATGTCGCTGTCGTCAAGCAGAACACTAGTGGTGGCCCCCTCAATTGCTTGGATTGCACGGTCGTCGCCTTCGCCGCAGCCAGTACCCATCAGTGCAGTGCCGCTGTGTTCCATGACGGTGTTAACATCCTGGAAGTCGATATTGACGTTGGCGGTGACGGTGATAATCTCGGCGATGCCTTTGGCGGCGGTGAGCAGCACATCGTCAGCCATGCCGAAAGCTTCAGAAATGTCGAGGTCGCCGAAGGCGCGCAATTTGTCGTTGTTAATGACAATAATTGAGTCGACATACTTGCGGAGTTCCTCTATGCCAGCCTCGGCTTGTTCGCGGCGGCGTTTTCCCTCGAATGAGAATGGACGTGTCACGATGGCGACAACAAGTATTTTCTTGTTTTCGTCGTTGTCGAGGTCAATGCTCTTAGCAATTTCGGCTATGACAGGTGCTGCACCGGTTCCAGTGCCACCGCCCATGCCGGCTGTAATGAAGAGCATTTGGGTGTTGTGCGACAGTGCTTCGCGAATGTCTTTCTCCTTGGCCTCGGCCGCCTTACGGGCTCGCTCGGGTTTATTGCCAGCTCCCAGCCCCAAATCGCCCAGTGGTATCTTGTTGGGAACGGGTGAACTGGTGAGTGCTTTCATGTCGGTGTTGCAGACGATGAAGTCCACGCCTTCGATACCTTGACGATACATGTGGTTCACAGCATTGCCGCCGCCGCCGCCTACACCGATGACCTTGATGTAGGACGACTGGCCTTTCGGCGAGTCGAAAGTGAAAAGAGGCGCGGGTTGATTATTGTCGTTTCGCGAGTCGACAGTCGGCATTTCGACTGGTTTTGGTTCAAATTCGAAGGTGTTTTCCATGTGCTTGTTTGATTCTATTGCATTGAGACACAAGATTTTGATTTAGAATCAGGTGTCTTGATTGCGTTTGTAAAATTACTAAATATATCTATATTATAATTCGTGAATATCAATTACTTATCAACATCGTGCTGTGAATATCCCTTCGCCGTTCAGTCTTTGTCTCCGTCAATACCTTCATCGAGGATGATTGTCTTGATAAAATTGCTAAAAGAGCGGATTGCCTTTTTACCAGTACGGTTGTTTTTGCTAGTATCAGTGATTGTATTGTTGGTAGAGACTTGTGTCGGTTCGGGTTCTGGAGTGTCATCCATATCGGCGAAGATATCGGTGCTTGTGGAGGGCTTCATTTCCTCTTTCTCCTCCAATTCGCCGCGAGTACCTTTCTCTGTTTCCTCCAATCCATAGATGACCAATCCGATACCAGTAGCGTACATCGGGTGGGCGAGTTCATCGAAGCCGGCGCTGGATGGATCAAGATGTTCGTTTGGGGTTCCGACGCGTGTTTCGGTCGCGGTCACCAGTGAGCAGAGGTCTTTGATGTTTTTGAGTTGTGCGCCACCACCTGTGAGTACAACACCGCCGATGAGTTTCTTTTGGTAACCAGAGAGCTTGATTTCATAGTCGACTTGCTCCATGATCATCTTGGTGCGTATGTTGATGATGCTGGCAAGGGTGCGCATGCTTATCTCGCGAGCCGACTGGCTGCGGATGCCGGGGATGGAAATAACATCGTTTTCGCTAACTGCCTGCACTAGACATGAACCGAACTTAACCTTGAGGCTTTCAGCTTGGTTTCGCAGGATTGCACAGTTCTCACGGATGTCGTTAGTGATGGCATTACCGGCTAGCGGGATGACGGAAGTGTGTCGGATGATTCCATCATAGAAGATGGCTATGTCTGTGGTACCGCCACCGATATCGACCATTGCTACACCGGCGTCTCGGTCGCCGTCGTCGAGTACGGCTAATGACGATGCTACGGGTTCAAGAACCACATCCTTGATATGTAGGCCGGCCGCTTGGACGGCATACTTGATATTCTGGAGGTCGATGACGTTGGCGGTCACCATATGGAACTCGGCTTCGAGGGTTTTCCCGGCCACACCTACGGGAGGTATGTTGCGACTCAGTTCAACACGGTCCACGATATATCGTTGTGGGAATACGTGTACAATTTCCTCGCCAGGCTCGAGCATCGTCTTGTATTGCTCGGCAATGAGACGGTCGACATCTTCCTTGGAGATGAGTTGGTGGTCTGTGGGAATTGTGATATACCCGTGGCTTGGACGCGATTTGATATGCTGTCCGGCTACACCGACCCACACTTCGTCGATGTCGACATTCGCTTGGTTGGCTGCTTGGTCGACGGCTTTCCTCACTGAACGGCTGGCCAATTCGACGTTGCGTACCACACCATGCTCAACGCCGTCGGAGTCGGTTTTTCCGTAACCGAGGATTTTTACTTGCCCGTTATCGCTTCGAATACCAACAAAGCAGGCAATCTTAGTGGTACCGATGTCTAGTCCTACGATGATGTCTTGTTCCATAGTGTTTGTATTTTTTTATTGTTATTGTTTGTTCTTTGTGCATACTACTTGCCCTTTGTATTTTAGGCTTATGCGGTTATAGGTGTTCCAACCTGCACGAGGCATTCCTTTGCGGTAGAAGGTCCATAGGTTGGAAAACTTTTCGTCGAGGTTGTCTGGAGAACCTAGTTCAATGGTGTTGTCGCCAAGTTTGGAAACCATTATAATGTCGTTGTCTTGTTCTATGTATATTTGGTCGATGAGCATTGCGTAATTTCTATTGCGATCTAGGTAGTTTGCTACTGACAGCAGGTCGCTTAATTGGCGATTGAGACTATCTGGATTTAGAGGTTCAGTGAAATCTCCACCGAGTACAAGCAGGTCACAGTCGGCCATCGGCGAAGTGGGGAAAAGCGCACCACTGCAATCAATATATAGTTCACGGTTACCATAGAAGAGCCTTGCTATGGGGCGCCGTTGTTTGACTTTTACGACAGCTTTGCCACTTACACTCAAGGATACAGTCGCCTCCTCGATATAAGGAACTGACAATGCTGCAAGGGCTATGCGGTTACGGTCCACATCGGCTACTCGTGTTGCAAACAATTGAGGCATTGCGGCAAGTATGCTGTCGGCAATTGTCTGTTCGTCGACGAGTTGTGGGGTACGGTCGCAGCGAATACTGATATCTATTCCATGTACTTGCGAACGTGAGCGAGCCATATTGGCGGCTATAGTCAACGCTGTCAATAATACGGCTCCAGCTAATATCAGTCCTATTTTTACGCCTCGTTTCATAGCAGATTATCTCTAAGGGTTTCCTCCAACCTCGGTACCAGCCGGTCAATGTCTCCCGCACCTAGTGTCAGAACTATATCGGGGCATAGTGCAGGTACTAGTTCCAGTACTTGATCGGCGGTGCAGAGGTATTTTGACATACTGTCGATTTTTCGCAGCAACATACTCGAATTTACGCCGAGTATTGGTTTCTCACGTGCAGGGTAGATGGGCATCATCACTATCTCGTCTAGCCTTGAAAGGACACTGGCGAACTCGTCGGCAAAATCGCGGGTACGGGTGTAAAGATGTGGCTGGAATATGCCTATAACCCGTTTCCCAGGATAAAGGTACCGCACAGACTCTATGGTGCGCTTTATTTCTTGCGGATGGTGGGCATAGTCGTCGATATAGACAAGGTTTTTCTCACGTATACGATAATCGAACCTGCGTCGTACTCCTGCGAAACTTTTCAATCCGCTACGCAGTTGGTATTGGTCTAAACCGCAACTTAGCGCAACTGCTGATGCTGCTACTGCATTTTCAATGTTGACCAATGGAGCCCCGTCGAGTTCAAGGTCGTAAAGTACGCCATCGGGGGTACGTAAGTCGAAAAAGAGATTTCCATTGTATGTACGTACGTTTATAGCGTAATAGTCGGCTTCAATCCCGTGGGCGGTATATGTTGCGCAAGGACGTTGTAGGAATTCGTATTGGTTGTGGTGGTGCCCCTCATGGTTGTCTTCATGTCCGTTATGGTGGCCGAATGGTTCTCCGTTGTCCTCAAGGAAGATTCCGTCCTTTAGCACGACGAGTCCGTCCTTGTCCGTCTGGTTGGCGAACTGTGAGTAGGCTTCAAGCAGGGTGTGATGGTCGCCGTAGATATCGAGGTGGTCGGCATCGGTGGCGGTAATTACAGCGAAGTGAGGGTGAAGTTGAAGGAATGAGCGGTCATATTCATCGGCTTCTACAACCACATAGTCGCTATTGTTGTTAATCAGAATATTGCTGTTGAAATTCTTGCTTATACCACCCAGAAAAGCAGAACATCCGCAGGGTGCTTTGCTCAACAAATGGGCAATCAGGGTACTGGTAGTGGTCTTCCCATGACTTCCGGCAACAGCGATGCAACATTTGCCGCGGGTGAGTTCGCCAAGTACTTGAGAACGCTTCTCCATTCGCACTCCGCTGGCCTTCAGTGCCTGAAATTCCCCCAGTTCTTCTGGAACGGCTGGAGTATAGACCACCAGGTCGATATTTGAAGGCAGGTCGGAAGGACGGTCGTCGTAGTGGACGGTAATTCCCTCGGCTTCAAGTTCGGCGGTGAGAGGCGACGGAGTACGGTCGTATCCGCTGACGATATCGCCGCGCCTATGGAAAAACCGCGCCAGTGCGCTCATCCCGATGCCTCCTATACCTAGAAAGTAGTATCTCATCTGACGATTTTGGATATTTGGTCAACAATCTTTTCCGCCGCTCCGCGTACAGCCATCTTGCCTATTGCATCGCGCATCGAGGCCATGCGGTCGTTGCTGGCCAGCAGCTCTTTGACGATTGGCAGTGCCTGATTGTCGCAGTCGGCGTCGCGAACCATTAGGGCTGCTCCGCGATCGACAAGTGCAAGCGCGTTCTTTGTCTGGTGGTCTTCTGCCACATTGGGTGAGGGAATCAGCACTACAGGCTTACCTACGAGGCAGAGTTCGGATATTGCGATTGCGCCTGCACGTGAAATTACAAGGTCGACGGCTGCATAAGCTTGATCCATTCGGCTTATGAACTGATGTACTTTGACCCAACGGTCCACCCCCGCCTGCTCCACTGCACGACGGGCGTCGTCATACATCCACCGTCCTGTTTGCCAGATAAGTTGCAGGTTATTTTCGCGGAAGAAGTGCAGGTGGCCCATAATCATCTGGTTGATGGATCGTGCCCCAAGGCTTCCTCCAACCGATAGGATTACCTTGCCAGTCGGATCGATGTCGAATGCCGCACAGCCTTCCTCTCGTGTGCAGTTCATTTGTTCTATATCGGCGCGCACAGGATTTCCGGTGAAAACGATTTTGTCTTTTGGGAAGAAACGGTCCATTCCGTCGTATGCTACGCAGATTGTGCGAGCGTCGCGGGCCAGCATGCGGTTGGTCAGTCCGGCGTAGGAGTTCTGTTCCTGCAGCAGGGTGGGGAATCCCATTTTGGCGGCAGCCTTCAGTGTCGGTTCACTTGCGAAACCGCCTACCCCGACCACGATATCAGGCTTGAAATCACTCAATATTGACTTGACCATTCGGTTGCTCTTCAGCATCTTGAACGGCAACTGCAGGTTCTTGACGATATTTTGCGGAGTCAGTTTCCGCTGAAGACCGGCTATAGGCAGACCTTTGATTTCATAGCCCGCAGCGGGCACTTTTTCCATCTCCATGCGCCCTTCGGCTCCGACGAAAAGTATTTCGGCTTCGGGCCAACGGCGCTTTATGGCATTTGCAATCGCTACTGCCGGGAATATGTGTCCTCCGCTTCCGCCTCCACTGACTATTGCTTTCATATCGTTGATTTATAGATGTTTATGTTATTAAGAAATACTTAACTTATTGTTTCTTAGTGTGTTTATGACTGTTTGTCCGTGATGACTCCGTGTTAACACCGTCCTTAGTCCGTGTATTTATTCCTCGCCCTCCTGGGCGACACGTTCTATTGTCGTAGTGCAGTCGGCTTTTACACGTGTTTTTTGCCTTTCTATATCAGCTGCAACTGCTTGTATTACACCTACTCCGCACCCAAGGAAGAGGTAGGCGGTACCACCATAACTGATGAATGGCAGCGTTTGTCCGGTGACAGGCAGTGCACCAACGGCAACGCTCATGTTCACAAGGGCTTGCAGGTAGATGACTGTTCCCATTCCGGCTACGGTGATTTTCCCGAACGGTCCGGAACACCGTTTCGCCAGCCGTATGCATCGCAGGTAGAATATGGCGTAGAGTGCGAATACAATCAGGCCGCCTATAAATCCGCTCTCTTCGATTATGATGGCGTAGATGAAGTCGTTATGGGCCTGTGTCATAAGTCGGCCGTGAATGGTGCTTCCGACCCTCTTCCCGAGCACACCCCCACGTGCTTCAGCCATTCTGGCTATGTTCTCCTGTGTCAGTTCGTCGGGCTGCGGGTTGATCCATGAATATACTCGGTGGCCCCAAGTTGCCTGACGCTCAATCACCTGCTCCTGTGCTTCGCCGGAAATGAGGGATTTCTCGTATTTATAGTAGCTGAACGCAAGGAATGCAACCACAGCCACCATTCCCACGGCGAATACTCGCCACCAGTACTTCTTGTTCACACCGCCAAGATACATCATGATGTAGCAAGCCAAAAAGATAAGTGCTGCGGTCGAGAAGTTCTCAGGCATTACAAATCCTGCAACCAGCGCTATGTAGAACAGCAGTTGGATAAAGGTGCTGAGTTCTTGCATCTGGTTCTCTTTCTTCAAGGCCATCATGCGGGCAACAAAGATGATGAGCACTACTTTCGCTATCTCTGACGGTTGAAATTGCCCGATTCCGGGAATCACCCACCATCGCTGGCCGAGTGCCATAAGTATTACCAGCAGCACCAGCGACGCCCAGTAGCCGAGCACCGCGAAACGCGAAAAGTAGCGGTAATTTATCCTTGAAATCAGGATAATAGCCACGTAGGTTGCCGCCACAATGGCCAAATGTTTAAGGAACAGGCCAGTGGGCCCGGGGCCTTTGTGCGAGTAGGCCTCCAGTCCAATCGAACTGTAGACGGCGGCAAGCGACACAAGGCTGAGCAGGAAGAACACCACCCAGATACCTGTATCTCCGCGGAATATGCTTTTCAGTTTCATAACTCGTTAACCTCGTGGAGGAACAACTCTCCAAGTGCCTCGCTGGAAGCCACCCCGCTGGAAGCTGGTGAGAAGAGTACCTTTACATCGTCGGAATCATAATAATGGGCACGGTGCAGCGCTTCTGCCATACTGTCGCACTCTACAATCTGCGGCACCACCGCTCCGAAAGCTTGTTTCATTTTGCTTGCATCGCCAAGTACCAGTAACATCCTCACCTTGCGTAACGCTAAAGGCAACAGGCGACTGTAGTCCGTATCCTCGCTGCTACCGCAAGCAATCCACACTATTCCGCCTTGAATACTCTCGAAAGAATACCAGGTGGCGTTCACCGTACGTGAAGCTGCGTCATTGATATATTCTCGTCCACGTATAGTAGCGGTATGCTCAAGGCGGTAACTCGTGTCTTCCAACCGATTGAAACATGCGCGCAATGCACTGTTACGCATTGCTTTCAGTTTGCGTGTGTCCATGCCGGCAAGTCCGACATGCGGGCGGTCAAAACCGCGTTGTACTAAAGTTTCTATTGTCATGTGTTTGATTTATCGTAGTTTGAGTGTTGACAATGTGAATATTGCAAGCAGTATCGAAATTATTATGAACCGCATCACCACCTTCTCCTCAGCGGTGCCTTTTTTCTGGTAATGGTGGTGCAACGGGGTCATGCGGAAAGGTCGTTTCTCAACCGGAACAATCTCGCTTGGTGCCAACTTGTATTTGCGGCGGTAGCGTTTGCAGTACGCTGTCTGAATGATAACAGACAGGTCTTCCACCAGATATATTCCGCAGAGTACCGGCAGCAGCAACTCTTTCTTTATTAGCACAGCGAACACGGCAATGATGCCACCAATGGCTAGGGACCCCGTGTCGCCCATGAAGATTTCGGCTGGATGGGTATTGTACCATAGGAAGCCTAGTGTGGCCCCTACGAATGCGGTGCTGAAAATAGCCAACTCTCCGATATTGGGAAGGTACATGATATTGAGGTAACTGGCCATGATGATATTTCCGCTTACCCATGCCAGTAGGGCCAGCGCTCCTCCATTGACGGCTGCCACTCCTGTTGCTATTCCGTCTATACCGTCGGTGAGGTTCGAGGCGTTGCTCACGGCGGTAACCACCAATATCACCATCAGCACCACCACAACCCACACAAGATCTTGTGCCCACGGGCCCATCCAAGTGACCAGTTTGGCATAGTCGAGTTCGTTGTTCTTCACGAAGGGGATGGTGGTGAGGGTGGAGTGGCTGATATCGGGATGGTACATAATCAGCAGTCCGACCACCAGACCCAGTAGCACTTGTCCAATGACTTTGTACTTACCGGGCAATCCGGCTTTTCCGCGTTTCTTTTTCAGGTAGTCGTCGAGGAAACCTACCATGCCCATCCACAGAGTGGTGCCCAGCATGATAAGCACATAGATGTTGTCCAGTTTGGCAAAAAGCAATGTCGGGATGATGATTGCGGCCAGAATGAGCAAACCTCCCATTGTGGGAGTCTGTGCCTTGCGGGCGGCACCTTCCAAGCCTAGTTCGGTGCGCACCTCGTCCATCATACCCATACGGTTTTTCATCCAGCGGATAAACGGCTTGCCCAGCAGTAGCATGATTATTAGAGATGTAATCATGCTGGCTGCCGCGCGGAACGAGATGTATTGGAACACACCCGCTCCAGGGAAGTCGAACGCTCGGTCTAACCAGTCGAACAGATAGTATAGCATTGTGTTATTGTTAATTGTTTATTGTTAATTGTAAAGTTATTTCCCCAACTTCTAATTTCTAACTCCTAATTCCTTCTCGAGTTCCTCCACATCGTCGAAGTGCGAGCGTACTCCCTTTACCTCCTGGTATTTTTCGTGCCCTTTGCCTGCAACCAGCACGATGTCACCATCTTGCGCCATCATGCATGCGGTCCGGATAGCTTGCCGTCGGTCGGTGATTCGCACAGTGTGACTTAATTGTTCTGGGCTCAGTCCTCTCTCCATATCGTCAAGGATTGTGTCTGGATCCTCCGTACGGGGATTGTCCGAGGTGAGTACCAATTTATCGCTGCCATCTGCTGCAATCTTAGCCATCTCAGGGCGTTTGGTTTTGTCGCGGTCGCCGCCACATCCTACTACGGTGATTAGTTGTTGCCGTTGGCCGCGGATGTCGTTGATGGTGCTTATTACATTCTGTACTGCGTCTGGTGTATGTGCATAATCCACTATAGCTGTGATTCCACGTCCGCTGATGCGTTGGAATCGACCGGGTGCGGGTTCCAGAATGCTTAACAGACGGCATACCTCATTTTTGTCGGCGCCACTCAGTATGGCAGCACCGTATATGGCAGTGAGATTATATGCGTTGAACCGGCCGACAAGATGGCTCCAAATCTCGGTGCCACACATCTCTACCTGCATACCGTCGATGCTTTCCTCAACTACCTTGCAGCGGAAGTCGGCCATCTTGGTGAGACTGTAGGTGCTTACCCGTGCTGCGGTGTTTTGCACCATCACCATTCCGTTTTTGTCGTCGATGTTGGTTAGTGCCCATGCCGTACTGGGAAGCATATTGAAAAATCCTTGTTTTGCGGCAATATAGGCAGACATGGTCTTGTGGAAGTCTAAGTGGTCGTGTGTGATGTTGCTGAAAATACCTCCAGCAAATGAAAGCCCAGCAATGCGTTCTTGTACTACCGAATGTGAACTTACCTCCATGAAGCAAAATTTGCACCCGGCATCAACCATTCTACGCAGCAGTTGATTTAATTCCAATGCATCAGGAGTGGTGTGACCGGTAGGTAACTCCTCCTCGTTAATCTTGTTCACTATGGTTGAGATAAGGCCTGCATTGTAGCCTAGCATACGGAACAAATGGTGCAATAGAGTGACGGTGGTGGTTTTGCCGTTGGTGCCAGTGATGCCGATTAGGCTGAGTTCCTCTGAAGGGTGTCCGTAGAAGTTGGCTGCCATAAGACCAAGCGCACGGCTGCTGTTGGCAACTTGGACGTATGTCACCTCTTTCGTGCAGTTTTTGGGCATCGTCTCGCACACTACTGCGACGGCCCCTTTCTCGATTGCTCCGTCGATATAGTCGTGACCGTCCACCTTTGTGCCGCGTTGCGCCACGAATAGGGTGCCTTTGCCCACCTTGCGCGAGTCGAACTGCAGGTTCTCCACTTCCATGGTGGCACCGCCCTGCACTTTGGCATCAACTCCTTTTAGTATGTCTTTCAGTTTCATCGATTATCTCAATGTTATTTCTATCCTGCTGCCGTTCTTGGCTTGTTGCCCTCCACGTGGAGTTTGCGAAACTACTTTGCCATAGCCCGAAACTCTTACTTTGTATCCTGCCGAATGTAGCAATGCTATAGCATCCTTAGCAGTCATTCCCAAACAGTTGGGTACTATTCCTTCTGTTGTTGTGTAGGGATAGTATTGTGCGCGGGTGCTATCGGTGGCTTCTCGGTAAAATACCCATTCGCTCGACGAGTCGGCTGAATAGTAGGGCATCTTGAGTTTTTTGTACAACTGTCGGATGTCTTTCTGGTTTCCGCGTATCAGCCGTGGACGGGTCTGCGCCATTGAACTGTCCTCTTGCAGACGCGGCCACACCGATTTTACGCCTCCATCGCTCAGGTCTTTGTCTACAGCCACCACGCAGTCGGCGATAGCCTTGAACACCAGTGCCGCCTGACGGCCGTAGGCGGGACTATTCTTTAGCACAACCAGACAGGTGTAGCGCGGGTTCTCCGAAGGGAAGAATCCAGCGAAGGAGCCGTTGTAGAGACGTGTGCGGTAGTCGACGGCTGTACCGGTCTTGCCAGCAATACCGTAGGTGTTGTTTTTGATGTTGTTGCCTGTGCCATGTTCCACCACCCCCTCGAGCATAGTGCGCATCAGGCGCGCAGTTTCACGACTGCATATTTGTGGGTTGAGCACAACGGGCTTTATCTCTGTAGTGCGGTCACCTTCAACGATGGCTTTGCAGAAGAGGGGCTTAACCATACGCCCTTCGGCACCGAGGGCGTTATAGAAGGTGATAAGTTGAAGAGCGTTGATGCGGGTGGAATATCCGTAGCAGAAGTTTAGGAAGTCGCGTTTAGAGGCATGCAGGTCGTTGATATAGGTTGAGTATTCGGGTGCGTTGAGGTCGGGATTCATCTTGCCGTAGGGGAACATACGTTCCACCAAGTGGCGCAGCGTGTCGCGTCGCTCGCTGAAGTACATCCATCCTAGTTCGCACATTCCCACGTTCGACGACTGCTCAATTACTTCGCGCACGTTCAGCGAGTCGCGTCCTGCAAGGGTGTGGTCGTCTTTAATTACTCCGTTCTTGCCGCCGAAGTCTTTGTAGCCTACCTTCACCTGCATGGCGGTGTCGATCTTGATGCCGGGGTCGGAGAGCATTGCTGTGAGCAAGAGTGTTTTGAAGGTGGAACCTGGTTCGTAGACGTCGCTCACTGCTACGTTGCGGTCGCGTACCTCACGGAAGTCGTGTATCGAGGTGTCGATGGCCAGGTTGGCGCAGGCCAGTATATAGCCGGTTTTCATCTCCATAAGGATAGCGCAGCCTGCGGTACCGCGATATTGGTGGAGTGCTTTCCTCAAGGCGTTCTCAGCGATATCCTGATAGCGGGTGTCGATGGTCGAGATGATGCTGCTTCCATCGTGACGGTGGCGCAGCATAATGGTGTCCACTCGGTCGTCATCTGTGCGACGCTCCACATGACCTTTGGCATTAGGGTCGTCGGGAAACCATGTGCTCATCGTCAGGCGGTGGTAGTTATAGAGACCGTCTTGTCCGCGCAGAACCGAGTCGTAGTAGCCTTCTAATCCGGTGTAGGTACCCTCGCTACGGTCGTTTCTGAATCCTATAACGTTGCCGGCCATATCACCATAGATATGAGCCCTCACCTGATGCTGCACCGACTCATGGTCGACGCTCTTAACCACTCCGCGTCTCCAGCCGGGGAGGTTGCAAATACGTGTCCACACCGAGTAGGGAACACCCCGCTGCACCAGGAAGCAACGTTTCGGACGCTCTTTCTGGCGTTCGGCCGTGATTCGGTCGCGGTAGTATTCTGCCGGACGCGAGGGGAAGGCCTCGTGGAGCATGCCGCAGGCGCTGTCAAGGTATTTCGCGAAGTTCGAGTCCACTATGGGGCCGGTTTCCATATCGTTGCCTCTGCCGTCGCGTTTTACGCGACCTTTATCGTCTAGGTCTGGCGCGTTATAGAGGTCGAGGTAGAGGTCGCACTCGGTTACCGTGGTGGCCAGCACCTTGCCGTCGCTGGAATAGATATTACCGCGACGAGCAGGGTCGGTACGCACCTCGGCAACACGCTTCTCGCCGCGTGCGCGCCATTCGTCGCCGTGTACCCATTGGGTGCTTATCAGGTTCCCGATTATAGCGGCTCCTCCGCCCAGCGTCAACACAAGATAGAGCACCGTCATTCCGATGTTCAGCCGCTTGTCCTTATTATTATTGTTCTTATTAATCATTATTTCTATAACTTCTTGACCTTAGTTATTCCTCACTTTTCAATCTCGTATGGAGGCCCGGCAGTGATACCTACGCCCGAACCGCTTAAATCCTCGGCTATTTGCGATATCTTGATGCTTTGTTGGTATTGTTTTTGCATTTGTATTCTATGTTCGCGCAGGAAGTTGATTCGCACCTCGGTATCCTGTTTATCGCGACTTATCTTTTCTACATGGTAGCGGTTGGCGATTACAACAAGCAGGCATGCCAGACAGAGCAGCAGCAACGGAATCTGTCGCAGCACCATTTTGTCGGCCAGTATGTCTCCCCCCAGCACCTTGGCTACAGTTTTTGCGCCCTTACTCTCCTCATTGGATTCATTTTCTTCGGTCACATTTTGAACCTCCACGACTATCTCTGCCGCAGGTTTGGTCTCCTCTTCAGGTCTCGTTGCGGGCTGTTCCTCAATTGGTTTTTCCCTGAACTTGTTCGCCATAACATCTTTTTTTCTTTAACAACTCCTTATCTTCTTAGTTTTTCCCCGATACGTAGTTTGGCGCTGCGTGATCGGCTGTTGCGTTGCAATTCTTCCTCTGAAGCCTGTATTGCTCCACGGCTTACCATCCGTATAGGCGATAGTACATTGCCGTAGAAATCCTTCTCCAACATTCCTTCAAAATTACCACTCTTCATGTAGTTCTTCACTAGACGGTCTTCTAGCGAGTGATAACTTATAACCACCAGTCGCCCGTTTTCGGTGAGCATTTCCGTAGCTTGTACAAGCATCTCCTTCAATGCCTCGAGTTCTCCATTGACTTCGATACGTAGCGCTTGGAAAAGCATTGCCAGATATTTGTTCTCCATGCAGCGTGGTAAGTGCCGGCTGACTGCATCGCGTAGGTCGAAAGTGGTGACTATCTCTTTGTCCTTTCTGGCGGTTGTAATGGCATGGGCCATCTGTCGGGCATTGGGTAGTTCTCCATATAACTTTAGTAAATTGGCCAAACTATCCTCGTCCATGCTGTTTACTAAATCGCGGGCCGTTACGTCGCTTTTGCAATTCATCCGCATGTCGAGTTCGCCGTCCAGCCGGGTGGAGAAACCGCGTGCGGCGGTGTCGAACTGGTGGCTACTTACCCCCAGGTCGGCCAATACGCCGTCCACCTGACGAATTCCGTTCAGGCGCAGAAAAGCTTTCAGGTGTCGGAAGTTCTCGTTGATGAATGTAAATCGCTCATCACTGCTAATGGTGGCGGCAACCGCTGCTGCATCAGCGTCCTGATCAAACGAAAGTAAGCGACCACCTTCACCGAGTTGCTCCAAGATAGCTCGCGAGTGTCCGCCGCCGCCGAACGTAACGTCCACATAGGTACCCTCTGGACGGATATTCAACCCCTCCAGGGCCTCGGTGAGCATCACCGGCACATGGTAATTATCGCTATTGCTGTCCATCGGCTGCAACCTTTTCGGCATTGGCGCCAAGCAGCGATTCGGCCTGCAGGGCATAGTCGCTGGTGGTTTGGTTCATTCGGTCGTAGGCCTCACGGTCCCAGAGCTCGATCCACTTGCCTGTAGATTGCAGCACAACCTCTTTCGCTTTGGAAATAACCGACTTTTGCTCGGGCGGTACCAGAAGACGGTCGTTAGAGTCGAGCTCGATTACGTTGCCTTCGGTCAGCTTGCGCAGCAGGTCGCGTTCCTCGCGGCTGTAGGGGTTGAGTCTTACTTGGAGTTTTTCGACTTCTTCCCGGAAACTGTCGTAAGTCCACAGCTCCAAACACTCGGCATAGATACTTTGGCGAATCACAAACCGACCGTCCTCGCTCGCCAACTGCCTCTTCAGGGCAATTGGGAACTTGAAACGGCCGTTGGAATCGACCTTACAGTATTCTTTTCCAAGTATTAGCGCCATTTTTGCCTACTTTAATTCAGGTTGTAAAAATACGACAAATTTTCCAATTATTGCCAAAAAAAACCAAATATATATTTTTTTAACCAATTTTTGTTGTTCATAACCTATAACGCAGTATCGCAAAAAAAGTTTCAAAAAAAGAAAAAAATATTGCACTTTGCTGAAATATTAGGTGCAATATACTGTATTGTCGATAAGGACAATTCTATGTTTGTAGTGTAGATGTGGTGTTGAAAACTTTTTTGGCTAAGATGACTGTAATGTGTTATCGGTACGTGAACTTGAAATAACAAAAAGAGGATGCCCGTTTCAGAGCATCCTCTTCATTTTTGTATTCCGCGGTGGGATTAGCGGCGGCGGCCTTCGCCATTACCTGAACTGCGGCGTTCGCCGCGTTCTCCGCCTTCACGACGGCCGTGTCCGTGGTCGCCACCTTCGCGACGGCCACCACGATCACCACCTTCGCGGCGTGGGCCGCGGGCGGGCTTCTCCTCGACATAGCCTTCTGGCTTGGGAAGGAGAGCCTTGCGGCTGAGCTTGATCTTGCCGGTCTTGTCGTCGAAGGCGATGACTTTCACCTTGAACTCGTCGCCCTCTTGGATGAGGCCTTCGAGGGTGGCAGGATGGCCCCACTCGTACTCGCTGATGTGCATCAGGCCTTCCTTGCCGGGCAGGAACTCCATGAAGGCACCGAACTCGACAATCGATACGACCTTGGCGTCATACACATCGCCCACTTCGGGAACGGTGCAGATGTCCTTGATCCACTTGATGGCAGCGGCGATGTCGTCCTTGTTCTGCGAAGCGACGTCGACGATACCAAACTCGCCTTCTTCCTCGATATTGATGATGGTGTTGGTCTCGGCCTGGATCTTCTGGATGACCTCGCCACCCTTGCCGATGACGGCACCGATGAAGTCTTTCGGAATCTTGATCTGCTCGATGCAGGGCACGTGGTGTGCCTGCCGAGCTTGATGAGGCAAGTCCTTGTAGACCTTTCCATGTCCCTTCTTCATGGGTTCTTTGTGCCTTCTTTACAAGCAAAGCAATGTGCTGAAAATCAACCGGATAGTAATTATACCAATACTAACACACAACAACTCATTTCCATCACAATCAGCCCGGTACCTCTCGACGATCCTTCGGCGGTCTCTCGGTGATCACTTTACATCTTGTCACATCACGATTTCTAACAAAACAACCAAAAAATAGTCCACCACAAACATGCATAAAAAAAGTGAAATATAATTATTTAGAGCCGCACTTACTGATGTCCACCTAAAAATATTTTGCCAATTAAAAAATAATGCGTAACTTTGCATCGTGAAACTAAAACATCAATATATGGCATAAAGACAGAAGAATAGTATAAACATAAAGACATATTAAGCGTATTCGCTTTTCTTTTGTGGACGGAAAAGCGCCAAATTTTGTTAACTAACCACACATGAAAGGGGAAACGCTCACGGCACCGTGAGCTTTCTTGTTTGTGGTTAGGGTTTTGGCGAACCTCCGTCCAGACAGAACAAAGTCTCACGGCTTTTTTTATTGTTATGTGACCTACCAAAATGTCAATAGAAATGAAAAAAACATTTTTCGCGTATTTGCTTCTGCTTTTAGCAGGATATGGACAGAATATTATGGCTCAAAATGAGACAGATGTCAATGATAAAGAATTAATATTCACTATTTTAGAGGTTGAGCCAGAATTTCCTGGGGGCTATGCCGCTTTATATCAGTTTATCGCACAGAATCTTCGATATCCGGACAGTGCAAGAGTTCATGGATTGGAAGGCCGTGTGGTTGTTGAGTTCGTCGTCGACTCAACAGGTGAAATTCAGAATCCACGAATCGTAGAAGACATTGGCGGCGGCTGTGGAGATGAGGTTTTGCGTGTGGTGGGGCTGATGCCGCGCTGGAAGCCTGGACGTGCTTCCAGAAGAGGAAAGCCTGTGGCAGCCAGTTTCACGTTGCCAGTTAGATTTGGCTTGGCTGACTAACAAGGAATGCTATGAAACTGCGGTGCTTTGCCATTACAGTATTTATGCTTACTGCCATATCCGCTGTGAGTGCGCAGGATATTTGTCAGTTCTTGGGTGAGTGGCGTACGGATTCTATTGAGGGAGGTAAACAATGGGGGATAGAATTCTATATAACCGATGACGGTGAGTTGTTGTGTTCCACAAGGCTTTTCGACACTAACCGAATAACAACCGCCAATGTGGTCATCTTCGATGGTACACTTTATGCTGAGTTCCATTTGAAAGACAGTGTAAATTCCAATTTCCGTTGCGATACTATCAAAAGCCACATTCTTTTGGAGTGTACAATCGAAAACGACAAACTTATTGTAAGGAATCGTTACAGAGACTTGGTGTTTTCTCCTTGGGGGAATAAATATTCCATCATATTTGATAAATTGTTCTCTCTACATAAAGAAAGGGTATATACGTGTAAAACTAATAAAAAAGCAAAAGCATCGGCCTATGTAAAGGATATTGGTTCAGATGTATATCGTTTTTTTATGGATGTTGATAGTATTGTTCAACGATTGAACCAGAATCCATTTTACATCATGAGTCAGTTTGAATATGATAATATTCGCGAATCATATAAACATGTCATTAAGCTGGCAGAAAAAAACAAATCAAAATTGATGGATTCTGACTATAATCTGATTGTTGGAAAAACATTCTATCGCTTGGCAAGTATTGAACCCGTTGATTCCTTGCGAACAATATACTATTATAAAGCATTTCGATATCTGCCACCAACAGATAGTCTATTCGACTTCCTATCGTATGCGTATTTATTTGTAAACGAAAGTAGTGTTTTCTCAGGTATTCCTTCAGACAGCACATTTTCGCAGTTTGTGAATATTTCAAAAATAATAAATGAATATGAGGGGAGAGAGAACTTGGATATTACTGGAAAACTTAATTATAAGTGGGCATTGATGCAGCAGTCCAAAATATTTAACTTTTACTTTGGAGATACCGAAAAAAGCCGCTTATCTCTTGATATAGCGTTAAAAATCGATTTAGATTTCAAATATCTCGATTCTCTTTTTAACTACATATTGTGTCAATATTTTACTGACATTGCCTTTTCTATTGATTCGCCAGATTCCTCTATTCCAGATTCGTTGTCTATGGTTTACTACAAAAAAGCCATGGAATGTCGCAAGAAGGCCAAAATAGAGCCCAAAGGTAAGGAGGAATCAATCAGGATGTATAGACCGGCATGGGCTTATCTTCGTATGAATCGAAAAAATGATTTTCGCAGTAGCCCAGAATGGGTCAATAGCATTTTCGACTCCGTTGCTGATTTTCTTTTGGATTATTCACATATTATTTCATATCAGGAATATCACTATGCATTGACATCCCTATATTCATTATTGAGAAGACATAAAGACAGCGAATTCCTAACCTTGTATGATTCCATAAAAAATAATTTTGTGTTTAATCCCCAAATAATACCACTCTATCTGTGGGATTTGGCTTATTGGGGATACCAAGAGGACGATATAGTAAAATGTGCAAAACAGGTACTCGCGGTGAAATCTGATGATGCAACATTCGACACATCCTGTATAGAGGAATTTCGATGCTTGAGTGCATACAGCAGGATGATGAATGGTGATTTTGTAGGCGCATATTGGGATTTATATAAATATGGACGTGTGTCACGTGTGTCGATTGATTCGATGAAAATAAATAGGTTTATCGCAATGATGAGTGGCGAAATGCGTGGATACAAAGATGCATTTGACACATGCCAATGTATAGAAGGTGATCCTTTCGTGCGGTATTTTGCCGGTTATTACGCCATGAAATACGCACAGAATAATTATGGCATTGATACCGCAAAGTTTATGAATAGGGCACGAGAAGAATATCGCAGAGTTGTTCATGAAGAGGACAGTTTGGGTATAATTGATAGAACCCCATTCGCATACTATTGGCTTGGAATGAAAGACAGCGCTCTTAATAAGATGAAACAGATGCTCTCTGGACATGACTCTATTAAGGCATGCTTATATTCGGCTGAACTTTACTGTTTGCTTGGGGAACGTGCAGTTGCAAAAGAGTGTCTGAACCAATATCTCCAAACAGAAAACACCCCCTTCTCAAGAGCATGGGTGAGGCACGACTCTCATTTGGATGCTGTCCGTGACTATTCTGATAAATTATGCGAAATATATGAAGGAATGGATTCAATATGGCCCAAGCACATTATATTTAAAGATACTACCATTTCTATACCCTACTATTTTGGTGGATGGAATGAGGACAATAGTACCAGTGGTGGCTCTATATACATCAGAAGCAAGCTATGTGATATTGATACAACTATGATATTTGACCCTGGTGCCCAATATGTTCAAATATCACCAAATATTGCTTGCTCTCTAATCTCTGAAGGCAAACTAACACCTTTGGAAAATGAAAAGTTCAAGTATGCTAATGGCGGTGGCAGTGACCAAAGAATGGCAATCCTGAAATCTATCACATTGGGTGGAGATACATTACGGAATGTGGTTGTCACCGTGGCCAACGATTCCACAGCACCATTGCTTTTAGGTCAAAATGTGCTTGGCGTTTTTTCCACAGTTGCAATTGATTACCGCAATGCACAGATCCATCTTACCAGAACAGAAGAAATAATCGAAGAAAATAAATAACAAAACCATATCAATATGACAAAAATAATACCTTTGCCCAGGCGATATGCCTACAAAGACGACGCACAAATGGTGGCGGATGTTATCGCTGGCGACAATTTGGCCACCCGATATGTTTTCTATGAGCAGTTTAATGGAATTCTTCATGGATGCTATTACAAGGTCGTGACTGCACGAAATCTACCCGTCCAGTACGAAGACTTGATACAAGAGCTCTTTTTCCACATTAGTAAAGATAATTGGGGAAAGTTAAGAGAATATGATCAATCCAAAGGAGAATTTTATAAATGGTTTACAACCGTTGTCTTTCGTTTTTTTAAGGATTATTGCAAAAAAACTTATTATCGAGTGTCGGAATTCACCGATGACAATCGTATATATGATACAAAGGTGGACTATTTCGATTGGGACAATAGTGAACTGATGCGCGATCTGAAACGAGTGTTGCCTGAATTCGAGCCCCCACGAGACAGAGAAATAATCGAAGCATTGATTATTCGCGACGAGGACAAAAAAGATGTTGCAAAAAGATATGGTCTTCATGTTGACAGTGTATCGCGCATTTTTAGAGAGGGTATTGCACGATTGGTGTCAAACTATTTGTCGGATTATAAAAAATAGAGAAAAATGGAAAAGAAAAACAATATAACAGACGAACAGATAGCCAGTTTCCTCAGTGGTACAGCTTCAGAGGAGGAAAAGAATGCAGTTCTTGAGTATGTTGCTGAAAGCGATGAAAATTTGGATGAACTGATGTCTATTGCTGAAGTGGCATCCAATTATAGAAGAACAATCCAAGAAGGTTTCCAAACTCCTGCACAGCACTCGCACCGTGTTGCGAAACACACAGTATTATGGCGTAAACCGAAACCGATAGTATGGCGTGTTGCAGCGTCGGTTGCGGTTGTTCTAGTGGCAGGAGGTTTATTGTTTGCACTCGCGGGACGTGGCTCTAACCCAGAGACAGGTAATCAGTTTGCAATAAAAACAACAGATAATCCAAATAACACATCTGTGTCTTCTGAAGAAGGAGAAGCTCTGCGTGAGGCAATGGAAGATATACAACATCCATCGCGTTCTAATGAGCCGACACTAATTGCAAAGGCTGAGCCCGAAAAGATGCCCGCGGATAGTTATGATCCGCTTCCAATAGTAAACCGAAATCTTAGTGCACAAGGACAAGGTGGTGCACTCCAAGCATCCTCGCAGGTCGCTTCTTCTCAGCATACTCCATCAACAACAAATCCCCCAGATACATACTATGATATAAAAGCTAGTGTCCCGACACAATGGAAGATGGGTGATGCATTACCCATTTCATGGAAATGCAATGCACCCGAATTGAAACTTATGATACGACCACAAAATAGCAATGTGTGGATGTACAATAAAACATTCCCATTCGAAAAGGACTCAGTTGTGATTTCGTCCAGCGTCCAGGAAAAACTCGCATGGGATTCCGACACCCTCGTTTGGCGAATGACTGTGCTGTTTGATAATGGCAAGCAAAGTGAAAAACATGGAACAATCGTGGTGGTGAAGTAAAAAACATTAATTCCGATGTCGCAAACCATGTTGTTGAACCGTATATATTAGTGAAGGGGTGCAGAATAGGATACTGCCTCCCATGAACAAAATAGTTTAACCATAAAAATACAACAACATGAAAAAAGGCAATTTATTTTTTGTTGCAACGGTTCTTGATTTCTGCATTCTTATGACAGGATGCACATGGACTGATACGTCATCGGGCAGCTACTACCGCTATAATACAGGATATTCATATTCTGGATATTCTTTGACCACGCCACATATTCAACCACTCAATACTACACTCTCATCGTCCCTGCCGTCAGCGCAAACTGCATCTGCCATGACATTTTCCGATGCATTTCCTGCACGTGAAAATGGACGGGAGAACTTGCTGTTTCAACTGGAATCTGCTATCTCTGGACATACACTATTTACACAACAAGATTCGGAAATCCAACGCTCAATCGAAGCTAACAAATTTGTAAGGGATGAACTCTTGCACAACTCTATTGTTTCCCAACCCTCACCCAGACACACATTAAGTGTGTTTTCGTCACAATCCATGCAAAAATTAACTAACAATACAATTCCCTCAATTCATCATGTAACTGATGCTCACAATAGCATTCTTCCTGCTGCGGTTGATCTTCACACATCAATCACCAACACGCTGGAGTTAGGGCTAAAGATGCCTAGCCCAGGCACAACTATGTCAGGGTTCAATGCCCATCTGCTTGACTGACTACTATTCACGCGTTGGTAGTTTGGTTTATAAAACACACGATTATGTCACATATAATTGGTATAGATTTAGGAACATCCAACAGTTGTGCTGCGGTCGTATTGGATGGCAAACCCATTATTATTCCGAATGAAAAAGGAATGCATACAACCCCTTCGGTGGTAAGTTACAACGAGGATGGAAGTTGCGTGGTGGGAGAACAGGCCAAGTCTCGTTCTATTTTGAATCCTAAGCGCACTATCTATAGTGTAAAACGATTCATGGGAGAAGGCTACAAGGCAACGGAAAAACTGGCAGGAAGGATGGCCTACCGCGTGGCGCATGGAGATGGCCCACTACCATGCTTCGATGCAGGTAACCGTTGGCTGACACCTCAAGAGGTAAGTGCTGATATTCTGCGAAGGTTAAGAATCGACGCAGAGACCTTTCTTGGTGAAGAGGTATGTGAAGCTGTCATTACTGTGCCGGCGAGGTTTGACGATGCCCAACGCAAGGCAACATCTGAGGCCGCTCGTCTGGCCGGTTTGAAAGTGCGCCGAATTATCAACGAACCCACTGCTGCCGCAGTTGCTTATGGACTTGATAAGAAAGGGTATGATGTTAATGTTGCAATTGTTCATTTTGGAGGCGGCACATTTGATGTGACTATTATGAATATCGGGGATGGTGTGTTTGAGGTGAAAAGCACAGATGGCAATACGCAACTTGGTGGCGACGATTTCGACAGCAAGATTATAGACTGGATGGCCGAAGAGTTCATTAAGGATACAAATATTGATCTCCGCAGAGATCCCGTCGCCTTGTCACGTATGCGGGAAGCCGCAGAAAAAGCCAAGATAGAACTCTCCAGTAGCACTATAGCAGAAATCAATCTCCCGTGCATAGCCATAGTAGAAGGGTTACCCCAGAACTTGTCATTGACGCTAAGCCTCGAACAATTTGAACAACAATGTGCCGACCTAATCAATGCCATCAAGGAACCGTGTCGTAGAGCCATGCGCAATGCAGGCCTCTCAAACGTAGATATTAATGAGGTGATAATGGTTGGCGGATCCACCCGTATTCCCGCTGTAAAAAAGGAGGTCGAAATCTTCTTCGGCAAAGCTCCGAAAACAGGCATCAATCCTGAGGAAACCGTTGCCATCGGTGCGGCAATCCAGGGTAGCGTGCTTACCGGTGAGGTAAAGGACGTGCTGCTGCTCGACATCATCCCCTTAAGCCTCGGCATTGAAACGCAATGTGGGACAATGACCAAACTTATCGATGCCAATACCACTATCCCTACCAAAAAAAAGCAAGTGTTTAGCACTACCGTCGCCAATCAATCTGACGTTGAAATCCATGTTCTGCAAGGTGAGAACCAGCTGGCTGTAGACAACAAGACCATTGGGCGCTTCCTCTTGACAGGTATCCCGCCGGCGAAGCGTGGTGTGCCTCAGATTGAGGTTACCTTTGATATTGATTCCAACGGTATCCTCAATGTCAGCGCAAAAGACCAGTCGACAGGTAAGACTCAAAGCGTACGAATAGATAATTCTATGGACGATGTTAAGAGGCAAATTGAGCAAAAGGAGATTGATAAAGCCAGAGCAGAACAGGAAAGACGGCAGAAACAACTGGAATGGGAGAGAAAAGTTGAGGAAGAAAAAGAATGGAATAGGAAACGCGAGGAAGAACAGGCGAGACAATTAGAGTTGGAGAGAGAAAGGAACAAAATGTCCAAAACAGACAAAGTCGTTCTCGCAATCGCTGGCGCTTTGGTACTTGTGGCACTGGCAATATCGTTCTATTACTGCATTTAGTACCTTATCACCTTAACTCGATATTTGATAATCACGCCGCTTCAGGTGGCGTGATTTTTTTTCAATAATTGCCGTCGCGGAAGAGGACGTATTATCGTATATTATGTAGAGTGATGGTTTGAGAAAAAATTATGAATATTAATCAAAAAAAATGTTATAGAATGAAACACGTTGTACTTACAGTTGTTTTTGTCGCTTTGGTAATGACCGGTAGTGCTCAATATGGCAATGGCAGCTATGACTGTTACAGGCACTACAAGATGATGGCAGACTATTACGTCGGTCAAAAGGAATGGAACTATGCGGCAAAGAATGTGCTAAACATGATGGATGCAGAGGAAGACTCCTCTTGGAGTTACCTCGAAGGAAAAAACTCAATGGAACTATTTGATGCACTGGCGGAGGAGATAGTGTCAAATCCGCGCCTTATGACCTTGAACAAGATGATATGTGTACTTGCTATTTACGATATCGAAAAAAAGTACGAAGAAACGTTGGCGTTGTGCGAAAAACTTTCTGACAATTTTGGCTATAATGAATATTTCAACTTCTACAAAAGTAAAAGTTGCTATGCTCTTGGACTTGAGACTGAAGCGATGAATTCGTATGTAAAAATGATGCAGATTAATCCGCAAATATCGAGTGTGCAAAACATATTCCTGGCTGGGAAGATGCTGTATGCTTCAGGAAATACGGAAATGGGTCTTGCATATATGAGTTCTGTGATTGATTCATGCGAAATGGCAGAAGATTACCTGAATTATGCAATGGCGTGTTATCTACAAGATATGTATGATGAAGCCATCCCATATCTAACTACAATTATAAATAACGGAGATGGCTGCCTTGAAACAGAATGGTATGATGAAGATGAAAACAATAATGATATTGAAAGAATTGCGATGTCGTATTTTATCAAGATTCTATGCCAAAACAAACGGGGGCTTAGATATAGTGCAGAGGCAAGCAGTCGTCAACTTCTTGACTTTGAAGAACGCAACAATACATGTCTGTTTTCGGGTATCATATATTATTCCAGGGGAAAGGAAGATTTGGCAGACAGTTGTCTTGAACGGTTATTGTGTACAACTGACCTTTCGGCAACTGGCCACTATGCAACAGCATATTTTCTCGCTTTGCGTGGTCGCAATAAAGAAGCTTTGGAACATGCTTGTAGGTGTCTGGACGTGGCATTTGAGCCTCTTTGGCTGCAATTTTTCACCTCCGATCCTGTATTTTCAAGAATAAAACCAAAAGTAACTATATACGCAAAAAAGCAAAGCAAGGCGATGGCCCATAAATATCCTGCAAAGAAATATAAACAACACACAGTGACCTTGCCATTCTCATGGGATTCCGGGATAATGGTTGTCACATGCCATGTCAACGGAATACCAACAAATATTTATTTCGACAGCGGAGCATCTGACGTACAGCTTTCCAAGAGGGAATGGGAGGAGATGGTGTTGGCTGGAACGGTCACAGACGATGATGTTATTGGATCTGTGAGAACTATTAACGCAGACGGAAGTGTGAACAATAATACTGCTGTCAGTTTGAAGTCCTTGATGATTGGCGACATCCGTCTAACTGATGTTAGAGCAAATGTTTCAGAAAGCCCTCAATCCATGCTCTTACTTGGACAGTCAGTGTTGTCTCGATTCGAGAAGGTCGAAATAGACTATGAAAACTTTACAATAAATCTTACCTACAGAGAGAATTATTAAAAAAAACATTTAACATGTCGCAAAAAGGAAATACAAACCGTATATATAGTAGGAACAAAGCAAACACAAAAAAAATGAAACACATGGGAGATGCACCACAAAATGCGAAAGAGATGCTTATTTCAGCCCAAGCACACCTGCGTATGGCTATTGAACTCATCAACAACTATTCCAAACCCAGCGACAATAGTAAGGACGAGTACAATCATCTTGAAGTTGAACCAATGGGGAGAGTCGCTTCAAGACTACATGTATGACAATTTGAATAGATTATTGTGAAAATGAAAACTTCGTCGCAAAGAAGGGGCAAAAAAAACGTTGCCGTTGCAACAGTCGAAATGACATACGATGAGCTGATTCAACTCGGCAAGGACGAATATGCTGAGGCTCTAAAGATTCAATCTGAGAACAATCTGTTTGCAAACAAGAAAATGGCAAAAGTTTATTTGGAAAAGATTCGCCATGCTGCACTTTATTGTGGCCACCTTGATGCACTGTGTGAATTGGGAGAACGCCTGATCTATCCCATGTATGATGGGGCTATACAGGCAGATAAAGAGGGCGGAATCCGTTGTCTAAAGAATGCCGCCGAAAGAGGCCATGGCAAAGCACAATTCGAAGTGGGTAGATTATATCAGTATGGCTGGTACGGGGTTGCCAAGAACACATTTGTGGCAGCAACTTGGTTCAGGGGTTCATCATATTACGAAAGTTTGTACCATCTGGGCTATCTCTACCTCACAGGCGACGGAGTACCAAAAGATTTGGACGAGGCAAAGCGTTTATTCATTCTTGCCAACGATGGCTACGAGTGCAATGTAGGAGATGGTTATAATCCGGCGGCTTTTCAACTTGGCAAGATGTACTTGAAAGTAGATGACGGAAATACTGCCATCTATTGGCTAAAACGAGCTGGTTGTGATGAGGCTTTTTACATACTGGCTGAGATTTACAACTACGGCTTGGCCGGTGTGGAAAGAAATACTGAGGAAGCCGTGAACTGGTATCTTGTGGCCGCTGGGGAAGGCAATCCTCTCGCCATGCTCCAAATGGGCAAGGTGTATGAAGCAGAAAAAAACACATATGAAGCCGTTCGCATGTATCAAAAGGTAATTCAGTATTTCGAGGAGGATGGAGATATTATTCGTAACGATAATTTCGAGATGAAATGCCACTGGGCCTTCTGGTTTGCAGAAAATAAAATAGAACTCCTTGGTAATGAGCAAGTACACAAATGACTGGCATATTGTTATTGAATGTCGGGAAATAGTTGTCAGGATCGTATATAAGGTATAAACACACAAACATGCATACTATGGATTTCAATCAAACAATAATTCTGATGCAGCAAGGACAAGTGGATGCCGCCGTACAATCTTTTTACGACGTGCTTCTTGCGGACGACAACGCCTGCTATCACATTCCCTTGGAATTGAGTGGTAATTCAGTCTTTATCAATGCGTTGACTGACAGGTTTAATGGCATGTGGGATAAAGCCTGGCTTGGCGGCATCCATTCTCGTATAATGTTACTTAATAACTATATCCAACAAAAGAGGTGGCGCGATATCCAGAACGATGACGGTATTAAATATAAATTGTCGGCTCTCAAAAACGAGGCGCCAAACGATCAAGAACTGGCCGTTGCCTATATGAATTATTATTGCTTGGCGGGATATTATTTATCCGCGATGATGTTTGTCAAACGGATTGAACGTTATTATGTGGAACATGCCTCAGAGAGCACAGTTTTGGTCAAGCTTAACTGTATGTTGGAGCTCGGCTGGTATGATATGGTTGAAGAGTTCTTCTGTAACTTACCTGAAGAACAACGAACTGCAGACATTCTATGCTACGAAGCGATGTGGGCACGTCAGAATGCTGATTATTTAAGGGGAGTAAAAGCCGCACGCGAGGCACTCGTCATCAATTCTAACGATGTCCGTGCCCTATTTGAGTTGGGTGCAAACTTGTTCTTCGGTGGCGATGTAAAGGCTGCGGAAAAAGGATGTTTTGAGCCATTGCTTGCCATGTCCCAATATGACCAAACTGCGCAATATTATGCGTGTTTCGTTCATATCTATTTGGGCGAAAAAGACAAAGCCCTTGAGCAAGTGGGTGACGTCCTACTGCAATCTACACCACTATCATACTATACGGCGGCTGAAGTGTTTGCCCTTCTTGAAGACTATGATATGGCAAGTGAATGTCTTGAGAAAGCCGAGTCTCTTGGTTTTGTGAGCTATAGGTGTATGTGGGATGACTGCGCATTCCGAGGGTTTCGAGAAACAGAACGTGGCGAGGCGCTTATGACGAGGATATACGGTAAGTTGCACCGTGATGACTTGTTGTTGTCACTGCAAATTGATGCCAATCATAAGTGGGGTGAAGTTGTCGCCCATGCAGTACCTGCAAGGCGGGTGTATGCAATGCCTTGCATAATGTCTCATGAGGTTGAAACCGCAGTGCTGTCCACAGGTTCCAACTATACAGTCGTGGATCGTATTCGTTATGCCAAGTCGATGGATATTGGTATGGATAGAATGATGGACATGGATGTGACCCCATCCATCAAGTGTTATGTCCCGACTGTTGGCGGCACGGTGCCAGTGGACAGAGTTAGCTTCCCATTCCCCAGGATAAAGGACAGGAGTGCTTATGCGTTAGAAGGTTGGCTGATGATGTCAAGAGCGATGTCCATTCCTGGCGGTGCGTTAGTTGGCTTGGATCGTATTGGGAACATCGGGAACGTAATTTTGGAGTCTGCAAATGCAGATGAGCCAAGCGAGAGCCACACTGTGGACTTCCGGTATGATTATGGTTTTTATGTAGTTAAAGCATCTCTGGTCGGGCCTGTCGCATACAATACGGACGAGGCAGAGGTTGCCTTCGTGGTTGATACAACCAGCAGTATCAGTTACATCTCACGTCAGCAGTACAACATAATCAACGAGGACGGATCATTCCCGTCCGAGCCAAAGCTTTTTGGCAAACAGTGGTGGAACGTGGTATGTTGCCCAATGCGATTGGACGACTATCTTATAAATAAAGTGGAATTGGTCATTGTTGAGGATAATGTGTATGGACATATTGGATATGATATTTTGTCAAAATTCAGAAGGGTAAAAATATCCAACAATAGCATGAAAATATCTTTCGAAGTATAATTGTATTATTAAATGGCTGGTATTATGTACAGAATTACACTAAGTTTTATGGCACTGCTTCTTATGGCAGGATGCAACCGAGCCGACAAGGTACAATCTACAGGCATGGATGAAAAAGTCATCATGGCACAGGCGCTTCAATTAAGAGCCGACTCTATAGGCCGTGCAATAGCGTTCGATAACGACTTTGCTTCAGTCGTGAGAATCATGGTTGTGGACACTGATGGGAATGTTGTGGTCAGTAGTCAGATGGAGGATTATTCCTCGCTTGGGCTTACGACTAACAACGACCGATTTCTCTTTGAACCAGGGAGATTGCTGTTTCCTTTGTTGATGTCGACTATAATCGATTTGGATACCACAATCCAATTGCCGGTGGGAACAGTGAATTTTGGCGGATATTATTTGTCAGATAGTCGTCGTATTCTTGACACATCAACGGGTTATTTCTTCGACAGCTTGCCTGTCATGAAGGCGCTTGCCGAGGGATCAAATGTGGCGATGGCTGCATTTGGAAAAATGTTCTTCTATGAGAATCGGGATGATATGTTACAGAAGATTTCAAAGATTCTGCCTAATGCAATTGTATCGGAAACAACAGACGACGCGTCTTTTTATCGCTTCTGTATTGGGCATGGACTGAAAACCAACATGTCATCTTTGTTAATGTGTTATCTCAGGAACGATGTGTTGTCTTTATTGCCTGAAAACGGATTGTCGGCACTTTACCGTATAAACAGTAGAGTCATCAACTTGTTTATCAAGAGGTATGGCGATTATGTTGGTCTGATTATTGTTGATGATTGCCGCACATCTGGCCGTATGGCTCAGGATGCATTAGATATAGTATTTGAACTATAAAACAATACAATAATATGAAAACAATAAAAATAACCTTTTCCCTGGCTTTGATTGGTTTTTGGATTACCGCCCTGTCCAATATAATTTTCGGAGAAGGCGACTACGCAGCATTTTGGTTCTTTCTTGGCTTTAGTGCATTTTTTGCCTATCTGACTGTTTCGGCATTGTCCGATATGGGGCGTTTCATGGTGGGGGCATTGGGCATAATCTCTGTTGTATTTGTAGTTGTGGCATTATGCAAGTTGCCGGATGCACCAATTGTTACTGCAGAGAGGTTCGGTAGAGAGTATAAAATCAGCAATCATGACCATCATTGCTCACCTCTGGCTGTAGAACCATCATTTGTATGTTTCGGCCCGAATCCGAAAGTCACGCGCGGTACCTGCTGTGCCGAGTGTGGACGGAGATATATGGATCATTATCCTAAAATTTACAGTTCGGACGAATGGCGTTCGGAAGTTAGGAGGCGGAACTATCGCAAAGAGGTGTCTGATGTGTCAAGATAATAAATTGGATTTAACAAATATCAAAAACATTATTATTATGAAAAAGTCTTTTATTATTATTGCGCTGTGCGCAATGGTCACAGGCAATCTGCTGGCCCAAAAGAACGACATTGAACTAATGCTCGACCGCTACTTGTCCTATGTTAGAATTGAGTCGCAGTCACAGTACCCCGACAATCCGAGTGAGTTTCCGTTGCAGGAGGGTCAAAAGGCAATGGCAGACTTCATCTTCAATGAGATTATGTCAATGGGCAAGGGTGTCGATGTGAAGATGTCGCCAGATTATTATGTCTATGCCAAGGTGCCATCGAATATGAAGAAGAAGGTACCATCGGTTATGTTCCTTGCACATCTCGACGTGACGCCCGAGGCGGATGGGTCTGGTATCAATCCACAAGTACACCGTAATTATGACGGTGGTGATATTATGCTTGGGCACGGACTTGTGCTGAGTCCAAACAGTTCGCAAGGCAAGCACCTGAACGACCTCTTGGGCAAGACCATTGTCACTTCCGACGGTACCACTCTGACAGGCGCAGACTGCAAGACGGGTTGCGCCATACTTGTTACCTTGATAGAACAGGTGCTGAACGACAAGAGGTTCAACCACGGCGACATCTATTTCTGCTTCAGTCAGAACGAAGATATCGGCAAGGCTGCCGACCGTATGGATTTGAGTTATCTCGACAAGGTTCCGGACATGTTGATAGACGTGGATGGCGGCGACTACGGCCAGTTCAGCGTTTCGAATTTCACTGCCGAAGGACGTGCCTATGTCTTTTATGGCAACCAAGCACATCCCTCGAACGGCAAGGCCAGTGGCTATGGCGACTCACGCACGGCGGCATCCTACTTTGTCGGACAGCTGCCACCGGAGACACATCCGTCTTTCTCAGAAGGCAGGCAAGGGTATATCCACTGTTATGACGGCGACACTGTGAAGGGGCATTGTGAGGATTACCGTCTGGAATTTAGAATCCGCTATTTCGACAAGAAGGATAGTGCTGTCTTTACCAGTTATCTGGAGGGGGCGATGAGGAGGACACTGGCGGCCTATCCAAATGTGGGGATCGAATTGGCAAAGCAGGAGATTCAGTATGACAACGTAGCGAATAGTATGCACCCAAAAACAGTGAAGGTAATCCAGCAGGCTGCGGTTAAAACAGGTGTTAAAATGGAGCCGATGGAGTTGCGTGCAGGCACCACGGGTGCCATGATGGTGGCCCGTGGATTGCCTGGAGGCCCTTGCATCTACAGTGGACAACAAGCAGAACACAGCGTGTACGAATGGTGCTGCATTGAAGAGCTGGTGGAACTGACTGGTCTGTGCCGCGAGATTGTATCACAAATTATAAAACTATAGTATTATGGAAAACAAAATAATCCACATAATGAGTATGGTCTTTGGACTATTGGGTATTATAGGCTTCATAGGCTGTGTGGCTATCGCTTCTGGTTGGTGGCTGGGGGCCACATCCCAGTTAGTCACATTTAGGGGACGCGATGTTGACTTCCCACAAATATTCGACTGGCTTTTCAATATCATGATGTTGAGCGGTTTCGCTTTTTGCATGTTGACGCTAGCCCTATCAATCGTCAGGAAGAAAGACGATAACCGTTTCTTTTACGTTCTGCTGGCACTGTCTATTGTCTTGGCGTTGATACCCTCGGTATATTCATATTCCATAGCTTGGGTTATTAACGATTCAGGTGTGAAGGAACTGCTCAAACCGTTGGTGATGATTTCCATGCCATTGGCAGCTTGTATATTTTGTCTATTGAACGAGCTATTAAAGAGAAGAGTCTCACCTACTCATTTGTAGGAAGAACCTATCAGTTTTATTCTATAATTGATTTCATTGGTTGGTGAAAAGAAAAGAGGATGTCCCATTGTAGGGCATCCTCTTTTCTTGCTATAGGCTGTCGGCTTATCTGCGACGGCCGCCGTTGCCACCGCTGCGGCGCTCGCCGCCGTTGCCGCCGTTGCCGCCTTCGCGACGGGGACCACGGTCACCGTCCTTGCGCGGACCACGGTCGCCACCTTCGCGGCGCGGGCCACGGGCGGGCTTCTCCTCCACATAGCCTTCAGGCTTGGGCAGGAGGGCCTTGCGGCTGAGCTTGATCTTGCCGTTCTTCTCGTCGAAGGCGATGACCTTCACCTGGAACTCGTCACCCACGTGGATGACACCCTCCAGCGTCTCGGGGTGACCCCATTCGTACTCGCTGATGTGCATCAGTCCTTCCTTGCCAGGCAGGAACTCCATGAAGGCGCCGAACTCGACGATGCTGACGACCTTGGCATCGAACACATCGCCCACCTCGGGCACCGTACAGATGTCCTTGATCCACTTGAGGGCGGCGGCGATGTCGTCCTTGTTCTGCGAGGCGACGTCGACGATGCCAAACTCGCCTTCCTCTTCGATATTGATGATGGTGTTGGTCTCTGCCTGGATCTTCTGGATGACTTCGCCACCCTTGCCGATGACGGCACCGATGAAGTCTTTCGGAATCTTGATCTGCTCGATGCGGGGCACGAAGTCCTTGTAGTCCTGACGAGGCTCGGGGATGGTTTCGAGGATCTTGCCGAGGATGTAGAGACGACCCTGGCGGGCCTGCTCGAGGGCCTTGGCCAGCACGTCGTAGCTGAGGCCGTCAACCTTGATGTCCATCTGGCAGGCGGTGATACCGTCGCGGGTGCCGCAGACCTTGAAGTCCATGTCGCCGAGGTGGTCCTCGTCGCCGAGGATGTCGCTCAGCACGGCCCACTTGTCACCCTTCGAGATGAGACCCATGGCGATACCAGCCACAGGCTTGCGCAGCTTGACGCCGGCATCCATCAGCGCCATGCAGCCGGCGCAGACGGTGGCCATAGAGCTGGAACCATTGGACTCGAGAATATCGCTGACCACGCGGATGGTGTAGGGGCACTCCTCCTCGGTGGGCAGTACTTCCTTGAGGGCGCGCCAGGCCAAGTGGCCGTGACCCACCTCGCGGCGACTGGTGCTGCCACTGCGCTTGACCTCGCCGGTGGCGAAGCCGGGGAAGTTGTAGTGCAGCAGGAAGCGACGCATGCCCTCGATGACGGCGCCGTCGATCTTCTGCTCGTCGAGCTTGGTGCCGAGGGTGCAGGTGCTGAGAGACTGGGTCTCGCCGCGGGTGAAGATGGCGCTACCGTGGGCCGAAGGCAGGTAGTCGGTCTCGCACCAGATGGGGCGGATCTCGTCGAGCTGGCGGCCGTCGAGACGGGTGCGCTCGTTGAGCACCATGTCGCGCATGGCCTCACGCTCGGTGTCATGATAGTAGCGGTCGATCATGAACTTGATCTCGTCGGTGAGGGTCTCCTCAGTATAGTTGGCGTCGATGAACTCCTGCTTGATGGCGGCGAAGCCGTCCTCGCGCTGGTGCTTGTTGGCGATGCCCTGCTTGCTGAAGTCGTAGCACTTCTGGTAGACGGCCTGGCGGACGCGCTCACGCAGCTCCTCGTCGTTCACCTCGTGGCAGTACTCGCGCTTCTCGGTCTTGCCGGTCTCGGCGGTGAGCTCGTTCAGCACGCGGCACTGGATCTTGATGGCCTCGTGGGCGGCCTTGAGGGCGTTGAGCATCACGTCCTCGGAGACTTCCTTCATCTCGCCTTCCACCATCATGATGTTGTCCTCGGTAGCGGCCACGATGAGGTCGAGGTCGGCGCGTTCGATGTCCTGCATGGGGGTGTTGATGACGTACTGGCCGTCGAGGTAGCTGACGCGCACCTCGCTGACGGGGCCGTTGAAGGGGATGTCGCTCACGGCGAGGGCCGAGGCAGCGGCCAGGGCTGCCAGTTGGTCGGGCATGGTGTCGTGGTCGCCAGAGATGAGGGTGATGTTGACCTGCACCTCGGCGTGGAAATTGTCGGGGAAAAGGGGGCGCAGGGCGCGGTCGACCAGACGGGCGATGAGAATCTCATGCTCCGACGGACGGGCCTCACGCTTGAAGAAACCGCCAGGGAAGCGTCCCATGGCAGCGTATTTTTCCTGATAGTCAACAGTGAGGGGCATGAAGTCGACGTTCTCGCCCACCTCTTTCTTGGAACAGACGGTGGCCAGAAGCATCGTGTTGTTCATGCGGACAACGGCAGCGCCGTCGGCCTGTTTGGCCAGCTTGCCGGTCTCGATTTCAATCATGCGGCCATCGCCGAGATCGAAACGTTTAGTTACAATGTGTTCGTTCATTTGTTTTTATTGTTTTTATCTATTTACCGCAGCCGCGGGGACCATCCCCACGACCTCATAAAAATATAAATTTCAATTATCTATCTCTCTCAACGGGCAGCATTCGACCGGCTAAAAGAAAGTGCAAAGTTACGAAATATTTTGGAATTGAAGAAATTATTGTTTCTTTACACATTCTTTTTATCCAGTCTGGGTGCTTGTTGATGGGTTTAACAAAGCGACCTACCCACCCAGTTAAGAAGCGGTTACCTAAAATGCCATCGGCAAAAAAAGGGCTACCCGGAGATCCCGGGCAGCCCCAACCATAACCAAATAAATATGAAAAACTATTCTTTTCCTTATTTACGCAGGCCAAGCTGCTTGACGATGGCGCGGTAGCGCTCGATGTCAGTCTCTTTCAGGTAGTCGAGCATCTTGCGGCGCTTACCGACGAGGCCGACGAGGGCGCGCTCGGAGACCTGGTCTTTTTTGTGCTGCTTCATGAGCTCGGTGAGGTGCTGGATGCGATAGGTGAAAAGGGCAATCTGTCCTTCAGCGCTACCAGTGTCCTTGGCGGATTTGCCATATTGGGCGAAGATTTCTTCTTTCTTTTCTTTTGTCAGATACATAGTGACTTACGTTTGTTTTATGTCTATTTTTCTATTCTTGTTTCGGCTGCAAAGATACGCACATTTTCGAAACTGGCAAAACTTTTTTGCATAATTTGCCATTTTTAACATTTATTAGGAAAGTTTGCTATGCATTTCTAGAAGTAGTAGCCCAGCGAGAGGGAGAACATGTTCTTCTGGGCTTGGGGGAGACCGGTTGAGGTGTCGAAGAGGTCGTTGAGCTGGTAGAGGTAGGAGAAGTCAATTTGCCAGTGGTAACCCAGGTGGAAACCGAAGCCCCAGGCGATACCCCACTGGTTATCTGTGGCGCTGTAGTCTGGGCCGCCCGAGGTGGTGCTGCGGCCGTAGAAGCCGCCGTCGAACACACGGCTGTAGAAACCGCCCAGGTTGAAATAGTACAAGTTCATAAGCATCTCAGGGCACCACTGCAGCATCAGCGGCACTGTCAGGCTGTGCTGGAAGACGTTGTAGCCCGGGCCGAAGGGGTCGGCCACGTCGGGGTAGGGGCACTGGGTGTAGGTGTAGAGCAGGTCGGCGTGGATGCCGAAGTTGCGGTTGAATGAGTATTGCAGCATCAGTCCGCCGGTGAAGCCGGTCTTGCTTTTGCCCGTGATGGCGGTGCCGGGGAATGCGATGTGGCAGTTGTTGTAGCCTGCGCTCAGTCCGACGCTGAAGTCGGAATGGCTGGTTTCATGCTTGGAGGCCAGCTTGCCTGAGGCCAGCTCCCCGTCGCGGTTGGCGGCGGCTACGGTCAAGGCCGAGATATAGTCGGCGATAAGGCTCAGTCCGTCGTAGTCGATAAGGTCGGCGTCGTCCTGCGGCTTGTGGTAGGGCGACTTGAGGCCGGTGGTGACGGCTAGCGTGGGTATGCCCTCTTTGGCGAAGGGCTCGGTATCGGTGGCGGTGAACAGCGAGGTCTCGAAGTTCTTGGTATGTATCTTGATGTCCACTCCCAATGTGGCCGGGTCGGTCAGGTTCTTGCCATTGGCCAGGGTACCGGTGCCTTCGAGGATGAGGCTCCCGTTGACCTTGTACCAGCCCACCATGTCGACGCTCATCATGAGTTTCACGTGGTCGACGAGGCCGTCGGTCCTGAGATGGTCGACGAAAGCTTTGGAGCCATAGAGGCCCATCTCCTCGGCGTCGAAAGCACAGATGATGACGCTGCGTTTCATCTGGCCTCGCTGGGCGAGCAGCTGGCGCGCAATTTCGATAAGGCAGGCCGAGCCTGAGGCGTTGTCGTCGGCGCCGTTGTATACCTCGTCGCCTTTCACGCCCACATGGTCGTAGTGGGCTCCGACCACGATATACTCGTCCTTGAGCGCCGGGTCGTTGCCTTCGATAATGAAATAGTAGTCGAAGAAGCCGTCCTTGTTCATGACCTGGAAGGGGAGGGATTGCCACTGGCCTTCGAGGCCCATTCGGTTCCACTGGCCGGTGATGTAGTGTGCGGCTTTTGCGGCGTCCTCGGTTCCGGCCTGGCGGCCGCGCAGGCTGTCGGAAGCGAGGGTGTAGAGGTGCTTCTCCAGTCTCAGGCGCTGGCTCTCCTGCCCCAGGGCAGTGCCCAGCAGCATCATGGCGGCGATGACGATGGCGATACGTTTCATGGGTTGTAGGGTTTGCTTTTCTGTTTATTCCACCTGCAGCATCCGCGAAGCGGTGCCTTTCGGCGTGGTGATGCGGACTACATACGAACCCGCCGGCAGGCGGCTGATGTCGATTGAGTGTGCAGTGCTCAGTGT
>CAJOFL010000012.1:0-57265 GCA_905233895.1 uncultured Bacteroidales bacterium
GGCGACACTATCCGCGGTCGGGTGCGCCCGCCTCGCGACGGCGACAAGTTTTTCCCGATGGTGAAGCTGATGGAGATTAACGGCCTGAGCCCCGAACGCATACGCGACCGCGTTCCGTTCGAGAGCCTCACCCCGCTGTTCCCCAACGAGAAGTTCAAGCTGACCGGCCATCCGCAGGAAACGGTCTCGACCCGCATTATCGACCTTTTCACCCCTATCGGGAAGGGGCAGCGCGGCCTTATAGTGGCCCAGCCGAAGACCGGCAAGACCACTCTCCTGAAGGAAATTGCCAACGCTATCGCGTTCAACCACCCCGAGGTCTACCTTATGGTGCTGCTTATTGACGAGCGCCCCGAGGAAGTGACCGACATGCAGCGTTCGGTGAAGGCCGAGGTGATTGCCTCGACGTTCGACGAGCCGGCCGACCGTCATGTGAGGATTGCCAATATCGTGCTCGAGAAGGCCAAGCGCCTCACGGAGTGCGGCCACGACGTGATGATTGTGCTCGACTCTATCACGCGCCTCGCGCGAGCATATAATACTGTGCAACCCGCCAGCGGCAAGGTGCTCAGCGGCGGTGTGGAGGCCAACGCCCTGCAGAAGCCGAAGCGTTTCTTCGGCGCCGCCCGCAAGATTGAGGGCGGCGGAAGCCTAACCATCATCGCCACCGCCCTGACCGAAACGGGCTCGAAGATGGACGACGTGATTTTCGAGGAGTTCAAGGGTACCGGCAATATGGAGTTGCAGCTCGACCGCCGCCTCTCGAACAAGCGCATCTTCCCGGCTATCGACCTCACCGCTTCGTCGACCCGCCGCGACGACCTGCTGGTAAAACCCGACATACTGACCCGCAGCGTGGTGTTGCGCAACCACCTGACCGACCTCACTCCCATCGAGGCCATGGAGTTCCTCCAGAAGACCATCCGCAATACCAGGGATAACGAGGAGTACCTTTATACGATGGACAAATGAAACGCGGATTCGGCTCGGACAATCACTCGGGCGTAAGTCCTGAGATTCTGCAGGCTATCGCCGAGGCCAACAGGGGCCACGCCCTCGCCTACGGCGACGACGAATGGTGCCAGGAGGCGGAGCGCGTGTTCCGCCACCACTTCGGCGAGGGGGCCAAGGTCTATTTCGTCTTCAACGGCACCGGCGCCAACGTGCTGAGCATCGACCTCATGTGCCGCTCGCACGAGGCGGTGGTATGTGCCGAGACTGCCCATATCAACGTGGACGAATGCGGTGCGCCGCAGCGGGTGGTGGGCTGCCGCCTGCTGACCGTCGACACGCCCGACGGCAAGCTCACGCCGGAGCTGGTGAAAGGCCGCCTCCACGGCTTCGGCTTCGAACATCACTCGCAGCCCAAGGCCATAAGCATCACCCAAAGCACCGAACTGGGCACCCTCTACACACCGGACGAGGTGCGCGCCCTTGCCGAACTGGCCCACAGCCACAACATGTACCTCCACATGGACGGTGCCCGCCTGGCCAATGCGGCCGTTGCCCTCGGGGCCTCGTTTGAGGAGTTGACGGCCGGATGCGGCGTGGACATCCTCTCGTTCGGCGGTACGAAGAACGGTATGCTCATGGGCGAAAGCGTGGTGGTCCTCAACGAGAAGCTGGATGTCGACGCCAAATACCGTCGCAAGCAGATGACCCAGCTGGCCAGCAAGATGCGCTTCACGGCGGCGCAGTTCATCGCCTACCTCGAATGCGGCCTTTGGCGCCGCAACGCCGAGCACAGCAACCGGATGGCCCGCCGCCTCGAAGAGGAGGTGCGCCGGGTGCCCGGCGTGGAGGTGATCTACCCCGTCCAGGTCAACGGAGTCTTCGCCCGTCTTCCGCGCGAAGCATGGCAGGCTTTGCAGAAGGAGTTCTTCTTCTACGACTGGGATTTCGACCGCGACGAGGTCCGCTGGATGTGCTCGTTCGACACCACGGAAGAGGACATCACGGCCTTCGCCGCCGCCCTCCGCAAGGTCATGGGGCAGAGTGGCCAGACGACTTGCGCCAGCAAAACTGAACACTGAACGCTAAACACTAAACCATGGAATTGGGATACCAAAAGATTGACAAGTATGACGAGCGGTGTGTGGCCGAAATGGCAACGCACTACAAGGAGATACTGCGCCTGCTGGGCGAGGACCCCGAGAGGGAAGGGCTGCTGAAAAGCCCCGAACGTATAGCCAAGGCGATGCTCTTCTTCACCAACGGCTACGACCTCAACCCCGAGGAGATACTCCGCTCGGCGATGTTCCACGAAGACTACCGCCAGATGGTGGTGGTGAAGGACATCGAACTCTACTCGCTCTGCGAGCACCACATGGTGCCATTCGTCGGCAAAGCCCACGTGGCCTATATCCCCAACGGCACCATTGTGGGATTGAGCAAGATACCGCGGGTGGTCGACGCCTATGCCCGTCGCCTCCAGGTTCAGGAACGCCTGACCAAACAAATCAAGGATTGCATCCAGCGCACCCTCAACCCGCTCGGCGTGGCTGTGGTTATCGAGGCACAGCACATGTGTATGAGCATGCGAGGGGTCCAGAAACAGAACTCGGTGACCACCACCAGCGATTTCACCGGTGCCTTCATGAAAGACCCCAAAACCCGTGAGGAGTTTATGAACATAATTGGGGTGTCGCTGCATTGAAGTTGCAATAAATCGCGTCGTTTCAGAACTAAAAAGGTATGACACTGACGATAATACTCTCCGCCGTGGCGCTCGTCGTGGGATGGCTGGTTGGATGGCTGATGCAAAAAGGCCGTAACGCCGCCGCCTTCGTCGCCAAACAGGAATCCCTCTATGCCGAGAAGGCCGCCCTCCAGGCAGAAGGGGAGGCCCTCCGTCGCGAACTGGAGTTGGTAAAGGAACAGGTTGCCAAGGATGACCGTAAGCGAGACGAAGCCTTCGAACGCCAACTCGAGATGGCCAAAGAGCAGATGCAAAACGCCACCCAGAAGATGCTCGAACAAAGGGCCGAAGCCCTTGGCAAGACAAACAACGAGCAGATGGCCAGCGTGGTCGACCCGCTCAAGGAACAACTCGAGGCGATGCGCAAACAGGTGAACGAAAGCCTCAAGACCTCGACAGAAAGCCGTACCTCTATCGAGAAAGCCATTGAAAGCCTGGTGAAACGCACCGAGCAGATGAGCACCGACGCCAACAACCTGGCCCGTGCCCTGAAAAACGAATCGAAAACCCAGGGCAACTGGGGCGAGATGATACTCGACACCATCCTCGAAAATTCCGGGCTGGAGAAAGGCGAGCACTATGAAACCCAGGTAACACTCCGCGACAGCGATGGACATACGATAAGCAACGACGAGACCGGTCGCCGGATGGTACCCGACGTCATAGTCCACTATCCCGACGGCAAAGATGTCATCATCGATTCGAAAGTATCGCTCAAAGCCTATCTCGACTATTGCAACGCCGAAAGCGACGAGGAACGCAACCTTGCCCTTCAGCGCCACCTGGACAGCGTTCGCCAGCATGTCAAGGAACTCCGCCTGAAAAACTATGCAAAATATATCAAGGCTCCGCGTCAGGCCCTACAATATATGATAATGTTCGTGCCCAACGAGTCGGCCATGCAACTGGCCCTCGGTGCCGACCACAACCTCTGGCGCGAAGCATTTGAATCGGGCATCTGCATCACCTCGGAGCAGAATCTTATCGTACTGTTGAGAATGATAAAACTCGCCTGGACCCAAGTGCAGCAGTTCAACAACCAGCAACAAATCATGTCACAGGCACAGACCCTTCTCGACCGTGTGGCGCTCTTTATCGAACGCTTCCGCAAGGTGCAGAGCGGTATAATGGATCTCCAACGCCGAGCCGACGAAGCCAACGTGACCCTTATCGGTCGCCAGAGCGTACTTGGCGCCGCAAAAGAGATGGAACGCCTTGGTGCAAAAACCAGCGCAACGCGTCACCTGCCCGAAATGCCGCTGATTCCACCCGAGGATATTGAACCCGAAACCAACGAAAACACAACCCAGGAAATATGAGGAAAACACTTGCATCCATTCTGATAGCCATGCTTCTGGTCTCAGCTGGCCACCTGCAGGCCCAAATCACACACGCCTCGCAAGGCAGGCTTGACGAGAACGCTACCGAAGCCCTCAAGAAAGCCTCCGACCGTTTCAACCAGAATGTCAGTTTCACCGTCACACTCACCACATACGATAGCCAACGGAAAAAGACCGGTAGCCATAGCGCCGAAGTACGCTATAACAAAGGGAAGTACCGTCTAGTCCTGCCCGACCAGGAACTTATCAGCGACGGCACAACCGTATGGCACTGGAACAAACAGGCCAAGGAGGTGACTGTAAACAATATGGGCGATGACGACATCGACCTGATGAACCCCGGTCGCTTGCTGGCCAACTACAACCGTAGCTTCAAGGCCAAATATATTCGCACCGACGACGATGGAACTGCGGTGATAGACCTCCAGCCACGTTCGGCCCGTAGTTACCACAAGATTCGTCTCCTTATCGATGAGGAAAGCGGACTTCTAAAAACCATGGAGGTGCACAAGTACGATTCGAGCCGCGATATCTACAGCATATCCAACTTCAAACGAACTGCCAACGCTGCATCGCAGTTTACCTTCGATGCAACAAAACATACCGATGTTGAAATAATCGACATGCGATGAAACTGCTGTTAATAGAAACCGCCACTCAAGTATGCTCCGTAGCCATCGCAGAGGATGACAAGATTCTTGCCCTACGCGAGAGCGACGAACCCAACGCACATTCATCGCACCTTGCGCCTTATGTCGATGAAATGATCCGTGAAATCGGCATGACCACTAGCGACATTGAGGCTGTGGGGGTGTCGGCAGGCCCCGGAAGCTATACAGGATTGCGCATCGGAGTAAGCAGTGCCAAAGGATTCTGTTACGCAACTGGTGCACCGCTCGTAGCCGTGCCCACTTTGTTCAGTATGGCCTCTCTCTACTATCGTCGCCATCCAGAATATCACGGCATTGTCTGTCCGATGATTGATGCCCGTCGTATGGAATGCTATACGATGATTGTGGCCGGTGACCAAATCCTGCGCGACACACAGGCCGACATCATAACTGAAGGTATATATAACGATTATTTGAATGGGGGAGAGGTGACATTTATCGGCGATGGCACAGCGAAGTCGCGCCCTCTCCTAGCGACTCACCCCAATGCCCGCTTCGACGAGGATTTCCGCCCATCGGCTGAAGGTCTTCTTCCGACGGCCATTGCAAAAATGGCTGCCGGGAAAACCGAGGATGTGGCCTACTTCGAGCCGTTCTACCTCAAAGACTTTATTGCAAAGAAAAGTGTAGTACACGGACTGAGATAATTTTGGAGCTATGGCTGGATTTATAGGGAAACGGGTGATGTATGGACTCTTGGTGCTGCTAGGAGTGGTTACACTGGTGTTCTTCCTCTTTAACGTACTTCCCGGCGACCCGGCACGGATGATGTTGGGCCAACGAGCCGATCAGGAAAGCATCGACATCATTAACCACGACCTTGGTCGCGACAAACCCCTTGTTACCCAATACGCCGCCTACCTCAATGATCTACTGCCCATATCCATCCATAACAACGTCGACCCACAGAACTTTTTCTATCTTTCGCCGGAGAAATACGCCCCGTGCTCCACTTTGCTCCGTATCGGCAAAACGTCCATAGTGCTGAAGGCTCCATATCTGCGTCGTTCATACCAAAGCCAACGCCGTGTATCGGAAATCATCTCCACTGCATTTCCCCAGACGGCATTGCTGGCTGTGGTAGCAATGATATTCGCGTTGGCGGTGGGTATTTCACTTGGAGTGGTAGCTGCGCTTCACAAAGACACCTGGATAGACCGTCTCATACTAATAATCTCAACCCTAGGCATGTCGCTTCCATCGTTCTTTGCCGCCATCCTGGTGGCATGGCTTTTTGCCTATGTTATGGCCGATTGGACACACCTCAATATGTTTGGAAACCTATATACGGTTGATGATTATGGCTGTGGCGAATATATTGACCTTAAAAACCTTATCCTGCCGGCATTCACCCTCGGCATACGTCCACTTGCCACGTTGACCCAATTGACCAAGAATTCGATGCTTGAAGCCCTCTCGCAGGACTATATTCGTACCGCGAGAGCCAAAGGACTTTCTCATCGTCGAGTTGTGGTGCATCACGCCTTACGTAATGCTCTCAACCCCGTTGTTACTTCAGCCAGCGGATGGCTTGCATCTTTATTGGCAGGTGCAGTATTCGTTGAATATGTATTCGACTGGAAGGGGATGGGTGTGGTGATTGTCGACGGCCTTGAAAAGTATGACTTCCCTGTAGTAATGGGTACCATATTATTTATCTGTCTCCTTTTGGTGGTCATCAATATCATTACTGACATTCTTTATGGAATACTCGACCCACGGGTTCGGGTAAGCAAATAACAAAAAAAACAGAACCTTTTGAGTTCTGTTTCCTGATTAGTGACTCCTGCAGGATTCAAACCTGCAACCTTCTGATCCGTAGTCAGATGCTCTATTCAGTTGAGCTAAGGAGCCATCTGTGTTCCCTTCGATATTTACCTCTTGAAAACGGGTGCAAAAGTACTACTTTTTTCAATACTGGCAAAATATTTTTTGAAATTAATTAACTTTAAGCCTGTAATGATCTGATTCGCAGATAGTACTCTATCTATATTTTTTATCAATTATGCCTGTACTCCATACACTTCCCGGTAGATTATGCTACGAATTTCGTCAAATTCGTCGTCGTCGAGTTCGTATTTCGACATGATAATCATCGGCACAGAACGGTTATCATTGTGGTATGAAGGCTGCACATAAGGTTGTGGGTTCTGGAAGAAGCCCATTGAAGCGTAGAATTCAAGACGGTGATCGGCTTCTTCGGTGTTGGGCAGTTCAACTTCAAGCACCACCTGTTCCTGCTGCTGGGACAGGAAGTTGAGAAATACGGCTTTGCCGAGCCCCTGGTTGCGGAGTTCTTCAGCAATGGCAAAATGCTCGATGTAGACGAGGTCGTCGAAAGTCCAATAGGTGAGAATGCCCACGGGGTCGTCACCGTTTTCGGCTACAAGAAAATGAAATTTGCCGGCATCACGCTGCCGGAGAATACTGAAGGGTGGGCGTTCCTGCTCGGGAAACGCCTCTTCGAAGAGGTCTTGTGCAAAGTGCGAATGATCGCTTTCTGCAAGGTTGGTAAATGTTATCATTTATCGTTAATTATTTGTTTCTATTGACTGTTTCCGAAAAAACTGAAGTTGTTTATCTCAAACCTTAGCCCCAGAAGGTGGTTCCATGTTCCTGAGGCATAGCCCTTGAGGTTGATTTTCGAGCGGTAAAGGGTGTAGCCAACACGGATTGCACCGATACCGCTTATTTGATATCCCAACATGGTGCTAGAAAAAAGCCCCCAGCCAATACCACCCTGATTGATATATTCGTATTGGCCAACTCCGAAATCGGGAGACTGACCATCCCAAACGTCTAGTATAGAATAGTTCACACCTGCAATTTCCATTAGTTGTTCTCGAACCTTAGTGTTGTTCATTCCTGCGCCAAGGTCTATTTCCAGGTCCAATGTTTCGCTTAAGGGCACTTTGCAAGTGACGGCAAAATCGATATTAATACGATCTTCACGTCCCAACATTCCACAACGTACATATTCATCTGTACCAAGGATACCAGTGCCACCGGTTGCGGAAAGATTGAACGCACCGATAGCGTTGAGACGTGCAATGTCAAAACGCAGCAACCAACCGAACCCCGACTTATAGTCATAGCGGAAACCGAGTCCGTAGAGCAATGCAATACGATAATTCATAGTAGGATATTCAACAACCTGAAGTTGGTTATAATTACCAACGGCAGAAGTGATGAGCCCCTGTTCAGTAAGGTTGTTCCATATCTGAGTACCGTAAGTATTGCTGTGAAGCACACGGTCAATAGTATTTGCATTACCGGGAACACCACTATAGAAGGCAGCAGTGGTATTGTCGCCCCAGTAGGCTCCAGCATCAGCAAATACCGATAGTCCTGTGTACCGGCTACTGGGAGGCTTGTCATCCGAGCCGACACCGCAACACCCGTCATCTGCCATTGCCGATACGGCCAACAAGATAGTGGCTAGGATGGCTACTGCATTTTTCAAATTGCACCTCCTTTCTGTTCGGACGCAATGGCTTGCATGAGGTTCTTGGCCCTCAGGAGACGTATCTTTACTGTGCCTATTGGAATGTCAAGCCGTTCGGCTATTTGTTCGTAACTGAGTTCCTCGAAATAGCGTAACTCTACAATTTCTCGATATGGCTGTTTTAGTGCGGCAACCACATCTCGAACGGCATTGTCGCGTTCGGAACGGATAAGGCTCTCTTCTGGATCAGGCTGTCCAGATGGAATTTGATACTCGACGAATTCGCCATCAGCACCTCTCTCCAACTCCCCTAGCGAGACTGTATCCATTTTACGCCGACGAAGATAGTCAATATAAGTGTTGATACCAATGGAGTAGAGCCACGAACTGAATGTGCCAGTAGGTGCGTATCTGTGCAGTTGACAGAATGCCTTGCTGAACGTGTCGACCGTAAGGTCGCTGGCCGTAGTGGTATTATGGGTCATGCGCAGCAAAAGCATGTATAACGGCTCACGATAGATGGCCATAAGGTCGGCATAGGCCTTGTGGCTTCCGGCATCACGAGCAGCGCACACCAGTTGGTAGTCGCGGTCCATGCGTTCATTGGTTGCTGCGTTTCCCATTTTATTTCTTGAATCTTCTGTTATTAGATAACGGCAAAAGAATCAATATAGTATTTGCAATCATAAAATATATTTCCATCAGAGGGGCCAAAAGGTAAACCAATCCACCTTCGAATCGCCTGGCCAACTGTGAGAAACAGACTATCTGCCATGCCAGTTTCAGTGCTACCGCTGCAGCCGTCACTGGCCATGGCAGACTTCCGATGAGTATGAGCAGCACAGCTGCAGCGTAGAAAACCACGTTTGCCAACGGCGTCATTTCTTCAAGCATACGGCTTCCTAACGAATGACGGCCACGGGTACCAACACGGTGCCGGCGTTGACGGTGCCATTCCAAGAAAGATTTCCTGGGTTCGGCAATAAGCACCGCATCTGCATCAATGCATACAGCGGTATTCCTGCGATCGGCATTTTGATAAACGAAGAGATCGTCTGATCCGTCGGCCACGTCATAATGGCTAATAAATGCCCCACGGTCAAAGAAAAACGAACGGCGGTAACTGAGGTTACGGCCACTGCCTGTATAAGGATGCCCCAGAAGAGCGCTACCGAGGTAATGTGCGCCATAGGCAAGTGCATCATATTGCTGCAGGGCACCTAGGAGGGTTTTGGTTCGCTTCAAGCCACAATAACCCAGAACAATCTGTGTTCCCTGAGTATAGCCCTTCACCATCCCACGCAGCCACTGCAGATTTTTCGGGGTACAATCTGGGTCGGCCAAAAGAAGTATGTCGTTAGAGGCCGACTTAATACCAATTGAGAGGGGGTATTTTTTCCCTTGGAAAAGGTTGACATCAGCTTTGAACGGAACTATTTTCAGGTGTGGATAATAGTCCTTAAGGAACTTGAGCACATACTCCGTCTCGTCGGTTGAAAGGTAGTCAACAACCACAACCTCAAAGTTAGGATAATCCTGTTCGAGCAGATAAACGAGGTTTTCGCGCAGCCAGGCATGGTCGTTGTGGGCGGTGAGAACCACGCTCACTGGCGGAAGGTCACTCTCTGTGGCGATGGGAGCGGATCCTTTGTATCGACCAACCCTTAGGTGGTATAAACCATAATACAGGGCCAGCCACACCAGTGCGGCAGCCATCGCGGCCGCCAACGCAATGGAGTAAGTATCAGTTAGAAAGAGATTAAAGTCGAACATTTTTGCTTGCCTATAATTAGGTGCAAAAATACTAATTATTATCTAACCCCTAACAGCGGGTCTTGATGAAAATATTAACAAGAAATCAACATTTCGCAGGCTTGCGTATCATCATCGAAAGCAGTACACTTACAACCAGAATACCAAGAATCACTACCAACGACACCAGCGTTGGGATATGCCACCCAAAGAACTCGCCGCCAATCATCTTAACCCCGATAAAGCAAAGCAGCACACCGAGCCCGTAGTGCAACAACCAGAACCTGTCGGCAATGTCGCTCAACAGGAAGAACAACGACCGCAATCCCATGATGGCGAAGATGTTCGAAGTATAGACAATCACCGGATTGGTAGTGACCGAGAATACCGCGGGTATCGAGTCAACAGCAAAAATAATATCGGAAAACTCAATAACCAGCAGCACCAGGAATAGGGGAGTCATCTTGCCTGCATGGAAGAAGTCGTGCCCATGACTCTCGCGGGTCACTGGAAAATGCTTCGAGGCAAAACGCACAACAGGGTGGTTCTCAGTATCAATCTCCTCCTCACCCTGCTTGCGGAACATCTTTGCACCGCTGTAAATCAGTATTGCACCGAAGATTGCCAACAACCACGAGAACTTGGTGACCAGCGCTCCGAGTGCAAAAATGAATATGAACCTAAGCACAATGGCACCGAATATGCCCCAGAAAAGAACCCTATGGTAGTATTCCTTTTTGATACCGAAGCTGGCAAAGATCATTATCATCACGAAAATATTGTCGATGGAGAGACTTTCTTCGAGGAAATAACCTGCAAGAAACTCGGAAGTCATCTCCCTGCGGTATGCGGCAAGGTCTGCAGTGGCATCTGCCGGCGGCACCATCCAGTCGCCGAAGAAGTAGACCAGCACGGCAAATCCCATCGCCAATCCAACCCACACGGCAGTCCAAAGGGCAGCCTCCTTTACTCCGACTATATGGTCTTTCTTGTGGAAAACAAACAGGTCCAACGCCAGCATCACCACCACAAAAACCATGAAAAGCGTGAAGAAAATACCGTTCATCAATACAATATTTTTGTTAGTTTTTAGTTTTAAGTTGTGAGTCTGAAGTATTTTTGGCACTTTTGACCCGCAGTTAATAACTGAAAAAATGGTGAAATATTGTGACCTCTTCTGGAGTTTTTTCAAAATAGGCACCTTTACCATAGGTGGAGGATATGCAATGCTTCCGCTTATGCAGCGCGAAGTGGTCGACCGCCACGGGTGGATGGACGAGACTTCCTTCCTCGACAACGTGGCCCTCGCACAGGCAATGCCTGGAGTTTTCGCCGTCAACATGGCTGTCCTCACGGGTCAACGCCTGCGCGGCTGGCGTGGTGCCACGGCGGCCGTCGTTGGCAACATCTTGATGCCTATAGTCTTTATCCTTCTGCTAGCCATGTTTTTCCGTGCCTTCCGCGACAACCCCGTGGTGGAACGCATATTCCTTGGATTGCGTCCCTGTGTGGTGGCCCTTATAGCAGCACCTGTATTCAACCTGGCACGAAAGATGAAACTAGGGTGGCGCGACGTCTGGATTCCAGTGGTTTGCTCACTTCTCATCTGGCTCATCGGGATGAACCCCATTATTGTAGTACTCGCCGCAGCCTTGCTTGGCCTTATTTTCAGCAAGAAATAACCCGTTGAAAATGATATTTTTCCAGATATTCTATACCTTCATCATAATCGGCGCTTTCACTTTCGGAGGCGGATATTCCATGGTGGCGTTGATACAGGCTGAGGTGGTCGACCATTGGGGATGGATGACAACGACTGAATTCACCGACCTTCTGGCTGTGAGCCAGATGACACCGGGGCCGGTGGGAATCAACACCGCCACCTATGCCGGCTATACCGCCGTGCTCAATGCAGGCTTTCCGCAATGGGCCGCCGTGTGCGGTTCGCTACTTGCCTCGCTGGCAGTCGTGGCTATTCCCGTTGCATTGGTGCTGATTGTGGGGTCGTGGCTACTAGCCCACAAGGACAATCCACGGGTGGCATCCGTCATGCGCATACTGCGGCTTGTGGCGCTAGGCCTTATCGCCGCTGCAGCACTATCGCTGATGAGCACTGAAAACTTCGGTATTCCCGGCATCAACCTCCGCTTCATCCTGTCAGTGGTGATATTCGCGGCCGTGTTTATCCTGTCCGTACGCCGCAAGGTAAGCCCCATTATCCTCATAACTGCATCGGCCATCGTGGGTTTGGTAGCCTTCAGTTTTTAAGTTTTTACCATAGGTTCGGCATCAAAGACAAAATGCCCATAATTTAACACTTCTTAACACTTTTTTGTTAACAAATCTTAACGAGTTTTTAAAAACGGCGTTATAACACCCTAATTCTCAATCCGTTTACCCCACCTTCGCCTGATCAACGCCTGACCAACGCCTGACCAACGCCTACTTTGTACCTCCCAAAGAAACTTTTTTCCTACGTCGGCACAATTTATTCCCATTCGGGGCGTTATTATGACTAAAACGATTTAATAACTAAATTCTAAATACCATGAAGAGCATAGCAATACTTACGGGCGGCGGTCCCGCTCCCGGAATGAACACGGTTGTGGCCTCGGTGGCCAAGACTTTCCTGCGCGACGGTTACCGCGTCATTGGCCTGCACGGTGGCTACTCGGCACTCTTCACCGAGAATCCCCGCATGCAGGACCTCGACTTCCTCACTGCCGACGAAATCTTCAACAAAGGCGGCAGTATCCTCAAGATGAGCCGTTTCAAACCCACTCCCGAGGATTTCGAGCAGCGTTTTAACCTCAAGTTCTTCACCGAGAACGAGGTAAAGCTTCTTGTAACCGTGGGCGGCGACGATACCGCCTCGACGGCCAACCGCATCGCCAAGTTCCTAGCCGATAAGCATTACCCGATTGCCAACATCCACGTGCCTAAGACTATCGACAACGACCTGCCGCTGCCGGGCTCGAGCCCCACTTTCGGCTACAACAGCGCCAAGGCTCAGGGTTGTGTGCTGGCCACCGCCGTCATGGAAGACGCCCGCACTTCGGAGAACTGGTTCGTGGTCTCAGCCATGGGCCGCTCGGCCGGCCACCTGGCCCTCGGCATCGCCGGTGCCTGCCACTACCCGATGGTCATCATCCCCGAGTTCTTCAACAAGAGCGAAATCACCGTCGATAAAATCATCAACATGGTGATCAGCTGCATCGTGAAGCGCAAGATAATGGGCATCAACTACGGTGCCGCCATGATTTCGGAAGGCGTCTTCCACTCGCTCAGCGACGAGGAGATTAAGAATAGCGGCATCCACTTCAGCTACGACGAGCACGGCCACCCCGAACTCGGCAAGGTGTCGAAAGCCCACATCTTCAACGACCTGCTGGAGCGCAAGGTGAAAGAGCTCAAGTTGAAAGTGAAGAGCCGTCCGGTGGAAATCGGCTACGAGGTGCGCTGCCACACGCCAATCGCCTTCGACCTGACCTACTGCTCACTGATGGGCATGGGTGTACACACCCTCTACAACCAGGGTTGCACCGGATGCATGGTCTATGTCGACCATCAGGGCAACGTCAGCCCCCTCTACCTCAAAGACCTGCAAGATCCCGCCACGGGCAAGATTCCGCCGCGCCTGGTCAACGTCGACTCGAACAAGGTACAGTCCTACGTCAACGACATCATGGACTACATCACCCCCGCCGACTACGAGGCCGCCCGGAAATACCTGCCCAACCCCGAGGAGTATGACTTCAAGAAGATACTTAACTGGTAGCCTTTTGCTGTTGCTGATGCTGGCGGTCATGCCGCCGGCATCAGCTCAGTCCAAGTCGCAGCTGGAGAAGGACAAGGCACGCGTCGAGCAGGAAATCAAGAACCTCAACGGCCAGCTCTCCAAGGCCAAGAAGAACAGCAAGAACAGCCAGAAGCAACTGCAACTGTTGGAGGAGAAGATTGCCCAACGCACCCGCCTCATCAACAATCTCGACGGTCAGTTGAACCTGCTGGGAGTGCAGATGTCGCAGACCGAGGACAGCATCGCCATGGTCCGCTCACAGGTCGACTCTCTAAAGAACGAATATGCGAAGGTGGTACGCACACTCTACGGTGAGCGCGGCTCGCTCGACCGTCTGGTACTCCTGCTAGACACGAAGAGTTATAACTACGCCTACCTCCGCACCCGCTATTTCCGCGACTACAGCCGCTACCGCCGTCGCCAAGCCGCCCATATCCGCCAGAAGGAGGAAGAACTGACCGACGCCCAGCTGGCCTTGGCTCAGCAGCAACGCGAGCAGACCACACTGCTAGTGCAGCAGAAACGCCAGAAAGAGCAGTTGGCCCAGGAGCAGCGACAGAAGCAGAAATCGCTGAAGGACAGCAAGCAGCAGGAGAAAAACCTGCAGGCGCAGATAAATAAGAAAGAGAAGCAGAAGCGTCAGCTGCAGCAGCAGATACAGAAAATCATCAACGAAGAGATTGCCAAGGCCAACCGAGCCGCCAAACCTGCCGGCGGCGCTGCAAGTTCCGCTCCCAAGTCGGCCGCCGAGGTGGCTCTGACCTCCGACTTCGCCGGCAACAAGGGGCGCCTCCCCTGGCCCGTCCTCTATACCAAGATTGCTCGCGAATATGGCAAATACACCCATTCCAGCGGTGGACAGAACATGAACAACGGCATCGATTTTGTATGTCGTCCGGGCACTTCGGTGCAGGCCGTCTTCGGCGGTACAGTGACGCGCGTCTTCACCACACCCTCAGGCACCCGCGGCATCATAGTCCGCCATGGTGAATACATGACCGTCTACGCCAACATGGGTACCGTGGCTGTCAAAGAAGGCGCCAAGGTCACCACCAAACAGAACCTCGGTACCGTCTACACTAACGAGGAGGGAACAGGAGAGTTCTCCTTCCAGCTCTGGAAAGGCACCTCCTCGCAAAATCCGCGTTCATGGCTCAGGTAGTCTTTATCAGCGACGCCCACCTGGGCAGCGGAACCGACTCGCTAGAGCGTGAACGCGAACTCTGCCGACTGCTCGACAACGTCAAGGCTGACTGCAAGACCCTCTTCCTGCTGGGCGACATGTTCGACTTCTGGTTCACTTACCGCCATCTGGTTCCTCGCGGCCATACCCGCCTGCTGGGCAAACTGGCCGAACTGGCCGACAACGGCGTGGAAATCCACTTCTTCATCGGCAACCACGACATGTGGATGTTCGACTATCTGGAGAAGGAAATCGGCGCCGTGATGCACGACGAGCCTGAGGTCTTCGACATCGACGGCAAGCGTTTCCTTATCGGCCACGGCGACGGCCTCGGCCACCTGGACAAAGGCTTTGATGTCCTGCGTCGAATATTCCGTTCTAGATTGAACCAGAGGCTATTTGCCCTGCTGCCTTCAAGCATCACTTTCCCCTTTGCCCGCCGCTGGAGCGATAGCAATAAGGACAAGCATGCCCGCGCCAACACACTGCATTACCTTGGCGACGACCGTGAGGGAATCGTCATCTACTTCAAAGAACGTCTAAAGAAAGAACACTTCGACTACTGCGTCTTCGGCCACCGCCACACACCACTCGTAAAAGTGTTCAGCAACACTATATACGTCAATACCGGCGACTGGATGCTCAACCGCAACTACGCCGTCTACAACCTCGAGTCGCATAGCATGAGGCTATACGACTGCCGTACTGGCAAAGAAATCGCACCTACTGCCGACTGACGGCCGAGCGAAGGTGCTCCACAGTATTTTTGAAATGAATTGTATGGGGATTGTCGGGCATCTGTGCCTCCAGACCCTCAAGTACCATGTCATACCAGTCAATACAATTTGGGTCACGGGTGTCAATCAGCAGCCTGTTATTGAACGGCTTGTAGAGCGCAATCAACGTCGATAGCGAACCTTGATTCTCCTCGATGAAACGACACATGTAGTCCTGCTGTTCGCTGAATGTAATGTGGTATATGGAGTCCGTCTTGTCCTTCATGTCGTAGACCGTTTCGATACTGACCTTCCCCTCGTCAAGCAGTTGTTGATAGTAGAGCGTGGTGTCGACCAGGTCGTTGAGCACACGCCCCCCGTCATTGGTGAACTGCTGTAGTTGCCATAGGAGTATGCTCTCGGGCGAACCGCTAACGGTATAGGTCATCGAGAGGTTGTCGTAATTACCGCCCACTTTGATATGCTCGCCGGCATCTGGCAACAGAACAGCGTAGTTGTCCTCTGTTGTGTGCAGGTTGTAGAGACTGCGGTAGGGGGGCTTGTACTTGATGCTGAACCGACCTTTCGAATCGACAGGGATAGAGTCGATGAAAAGCGGCCCGTCGGGCGTAAGTTCCTCGATCCAGAGGGTATGTCCGGCGGCACCGGCAAGCGTACCGCTAATGGTGAAAGTATCGCGCTTGCAGCCTGCAATCGACAAGCATACAAGGCATACAAGACTTATAAGACCTATCTTTTTCATAACATATAATTGATTAGGCACAATGCCGTCATGGCTTCCACCACCACGGCGGCGCGCTCGATATGGTAGCGGTCGTGACGTCCACCAAGATTGACAGTCTCCAAACGGCCGTCCTCTGCGAGGCACTCCACCGGCTGCGGGATAGTCACCACTGGATGGAAGGCCACACGGAACTCGATGGGCATACCGTTGCTGATACCCCCCTGGATACCGCCGCAATTATTCGTCTTGGTGGAACCGCTGGCATTCCAGCGGTCGATATATTCGCTTCCATTCATCCGGATAGCGGCAAAGCCGGCACCCATCTCGAACCCGATGGCCGACGGGATTGACATCATAGCCGCTGCGAGGGCCGCATTGAGCTTGCCGAATATGGGATCGCCTACACCGGCAGGAATCCCTTCCACTCGACAACTCACAACTCCGCCCACCGTGTCGTTCTCCACCAACTGCTCACTGCTCACTGAACACTGTGGTATGCCTGGCGAGCTTGTTGAGACAACCCTGACTTCGGGCATCAACTGCTGAGCCACCGCACCGGCCACTACACGGGCCACCGTCTCGCGGGCCGACGAACGGCCACCGCCACGATGGTCGCGAATACCATATTTCATATAATATGTATAGTCAGCATGTCCTGGACGGAAGAGGTGTTCCAGCGGCGCATAGTCCTCGGGGCGGGTATTATTATTGCGAATGGCGAATGCTATTGGCGTACCGAGAGTGATACCGTCCATCAAACCGGAAAGCCATTCCACCTCATCGGCCTCCACACGCGGTGCACCGAACCGGCGGCGTTCCAACTGACGGGAGATGAAGTCCATATCAATTCTCACTCCCGCCGGACAGCCATCGATAACAGCACCTACGGCGGGTCCATGGGACTCGCCGTAGGTGGTTACTCGGAACTTATCTCCGTAACTGTTCATTTGGGGTTGATCTCCAGCAGTTCCACCTCGAAGATGAGGGTCGAGCCGGGAGGAATCGAGCCTGCAGCCTGCTCGCCGTAACCGAGGTTGTAGGGAATATAGAGCATGTACTTCGAGCCCTCGTCCATCAACTGAAGTCCTTCGGTCCAGCCGGGGATGACCTGGTTGAGGGGGAAGGTGATGGGCTCGCCACGGTCCACGCTGCTGTCAAAGGTGGTACCGTCGATAAGTTTACCGGTGTAGTGCACCTTCACGCGGTCGGTGGCTTTGGGCTTTTTGCCGTTACCCTCGCGCAGACGCAAATACTTCAGTCCGCTCTGGGTTGTGTAGACCGACTTATTGTTGCTGATTTCCTTCAGATATTTGGCACCGGCGTCAATGTTCGCCTGTACGCCTTCACGCTGACGGCGCTCGAAATCCTGCTGGAAACGCTGCAGGAGCGGACGGGCTTGGGCGTCGCTCAGACGGCTGAAACCGGCGGCATCGTCCTTCATAGCCTGGCCTGCCATCTCAGCATTGATACCGAGACGCTGCTGTGCCCAACTGCCATAGACGTCGCGACCAATGGCATAGGAAGCCGAATCATTGAATGTGGCAAGCACCGGAGGGGCCAGTTTGGCGCGCAGTTCGGCAATCTCGGCCTGGGCTTTCTGATAGGCATCGGCCTGGGCCTTAAGCGAGTTGTAGTACTCTTCGCTCATCGTAACTTTGCCTTTCTTTATCTTCAGCGGCTGGCTCTGTGCCTGTACGGCGCCAAACGCCAGCACTGCAGCCATCATTAAAACTATCTTTTTCATAAAAATCTAACTTTATTTGTACTCCTTCACTGGTTCTCCGTCGAGCACTTCCTTGCCGCAGATGGCGAGGGCAAGCATCTCGTTCTCACCCTTGTAGACCTTAACGGGGGCAATCCAGCCGATACGGTCGATAATCATCTGCATCCACGGTTTGCTGTAAGCGATACCGCCGGTAAGCAGGATGGCGTCGACCTTGCCGTTGACCACAGCGGCCAGACGGCTGATTTCCATCGATACCTGATAGGTAAAGGCCTCGACAAGCATCTGGCACTTCGCGTCGCCGGCGAGGGCTTTCTTCTCGACCTCGTAGGCATCGTTGGTACCAAGGTAGGCCACAAAGCCGCCTTCGGCCGTGACCATCTTCTTCAACTTGGCCTCGTCATACTTGCCGCTGCAGGCCACCTCGATGAGTTTAGAGGCATTGATGGATCCGCAACGGGTGGGGGAGAAGGCTCCGAGACCACAGAGGGCGCGGTTCACCTCCACCACCTTGCCGTGGTTGTGGATACCGACGCTCACGCCGCCGCCCATGTGGGCGATGATGAGGTTGAGGTCCTCGTAGTGCTTGCCAAGCTCACGAGAATAGAGTTTGGCGGTCATTTTCTGGTTCAGACAGTGCCAGATAACACCCTCACGACTGGGGTCGAGGTCGAACACGGGGTGGCCGCTAATCTTGGCGAAGTCGGGGCGCTCGTCCACAATACCGGGATCGGCTATATAGGCGCACTCGAGGCCGATTTCACGGGCGATGGCGTCGCTGATCAACGCACCGAGGTTGCAGGCATGCTTGCCCTGGATACCGGCGTGGCACTCCTCTTTCATCAGGTCGTTGACACGGTAACAGCCGCTCTCGCAGGGGCGGGTAAGGCCACCGCGGCCCATGACAACAGCGATTTCGTCGGTGCCGACCCCGTGGCGCTTCACCATGTCGAGAATAGCGGTCTTACGATAGTCGAACTGGTCGGCCACTTCGTGGAACTTCTGAATCTCCTCGATGGGGTGGGAGAGGTTCTCGGTGAAAACTTCTGTCTCGCCTTCGTAAATGGCGGCTTTGGTCGACGTGGCACCCGGGTTGATTACCAACGTGTATTTCTTTGTACTCATCTTGTTATTATTTTGTTATTGTTAATTCCTTGGCTCGTTTTGGCACACAAATGGCGCACAAATAATTCGGTGCAAAGATATGAAAAAAAAATGACACGGCCACAATTATTTTCAAACAAATTTTTCAACAGCGTAGGCGAGAATTTCAAAAAACACCAATCGTTTGATTTACAGTGTTATATAATGTTAAAATTCACATAACCACAAGAACGCCAGCGGGTTAACCCCACCTTCGCCTGATCAACGCCTGATCAACGCCTGATCAACGCCTGCCTTTCTCCGACATGAGGAAGGGGGGGTGAACGCGACCGAAGTGGAGCGAACGCCTGCCTTGTAGCAACCCAAAATCGACCCTTCTCGGGAGGTGGACAACAAGTTTTCCTCCGTTTTGATAAAATTTTGTATCTTTGCAGCCGAGAAGCAACTTCCGCAATGAAACGTATACCGCACACATTCACCATTGTATTCGCCCTAATTGTGCTGGCAGCGGCCCTCACCTGGGTGGTGCCGGCCGGGGAATACGTGCGCCAGTCGGTCGACGGTCGCGAGGTGGTGGTCGCGGATTCGTTCCACCGCGTCGACGCCGCACCTCAGACCTGGCAGGTGTTCTCCGCCCTCTTCAACGGCTTTGTCGACAAGGCCGACATCATCGTCTTTATCCTCATGGTGGGCGGCGCTTTCTGGATTCTCAACAATAGCCACGCCATCGACGTGGGCGTGATGGCCTTTCTGCGACGGGTACAGCGGTTGAGCCGCTTCAAACTGATTCGGAAACTGGGCGTTAACAACATCATCATCACGCTGGTGATGCTGCTTTTCAGCCTTTTCGGTGCCATCTTCGGCATGAGCGAGGAGACCATCGCCTTCGTGGTGGTCTTCATCCCGCTGGCTATCAGCATGGGCTACGACTCGATCGTGGGCGTCTGCATGTGCTATGTGGCCGCCCATGTGGGCTTCGCAGGGGCCATGCTCAACCCCTTCACCATCGGCATCGCCCAGGGCATAGCCGGACTGCCGCTCTTCTCGGGTCTGGAGTACCGCCTGTTCTGCTGGATAGTGCTGACCGTTATCGGCATCGCCTTCGTGCTTTGGTACGCCGCCCGCGTCAAAGCCAAGCCCGAGCGTTCGCCGGTGTATAAGCTGGACGAATACTGGCGTGAGCGCCAACTCTCAACTCTCAATTCTCAACTCTCAATTCGCCAGGGTCTCATCCTCGTCCTGTTGCTGCTCACCATCGTGGCCCTCGTGGTGGGAGTGCTTGTGTGGCATTGGTACATCGCCGAGATTTCGGCCCTCTTCCTCTCCATGGGAATCTTGTCGGGAATACTCGACAGGCAGGGGGCCGACGACATCGCCAAGCTTTTCCTCGCAGGCTGCAAGGATATCCTCTCTGCCGCACTTGTAGTCGGACTGGCCTCCGGCATTATCTTCATCCTCCGCGACGGCCGCATCATCGACACGCTGCTCTACGGCCTCACGCGCTCGCTGGCCTCCGCCGGCGAAGTCACCTCGCTCGGCATCATGTACCTCTTCCAGACCGCCCTCAACCTAGTGATGCCCAGCGGTTCCGCCAAGGCGGCCCTCACCATGCCCATCATGACCCAATTTGCCGACCTCATCGACGTCTCGCGACAGACCACCGTGCTGGCCTTCCAGTTCGGCGACGGTTTCACCAACATGCTCACCCCCACCAGCGGCGTCCTCATCGGCGTCCTCGGCATGGCCCGCATCCCCTACGGCACCTGGCTCAAATGGGTCTGGAAGTTCATCCTCGCCCTCATTCTCATCGGCTTCCTCCTCATGCTTCCCACCCTTTGGCTCACCCTGCCGGGCTTCTGATTTCCGTAATTATTTTGTCAATTTGATAAATATTTGTATCTTTGCAGTTGGAAAAGGATGAAAAAGATTCGGTACATAAACCTGTGTATTGTAGAATTTGGCAAGCGCAACGGCATGTCGGCAATGTTGGCATTCAACTACTTGAATACCTATAAAGGGTTTGCGTTTCTCGACAGAAACTATGAGGCAGAACACCTTTTGCCACTGGAAGACACTTTGACAGACCTTGCTGATTACTGCAGACGCCATGGAGGAACGATGGCATGAGACTTTATCATGGTACAAATATTGACTTTGGCGATATTCTTCTTTCGCGTTGTCGTCCAAACAAAGATTTCGGGCAAGGTTTCTATTTGACCGACATCCGCAGCCAGGCGGAGGCGATGGCCGTTCGTCGCTGCGAATTTGAGGAATCTGGTGTGCCAATAGTTCTGGAGTATGAATTTGACGAATTCATGCTCCGTAGCGGGGATTTGGATGTGCTGAAGTTTGACGGTGTAAGTGCAGAATGGGCTGAATTTATTTTAGGGAATCGTATGGCCAAAGGTCAGCGTATGCATAATTATGACATAGTGGTTGGTCCTGTTGCCGACGATGGGGTGGTGTATCAGTTGAACCTCTATATGCAGCACCTGATAACGATAGAGACTCTTGTTAAAGAACTGACCTGCCGTCAACTTAATAACCAGTATTTCTTCGGCACCGAACGCGCCATTCAACAGCTTAGGAGAATATGAGCATTACACAAGATCAGTTACAGTTTATCGTCAACAGCGATGTCGAACAGATGGTAAGCCGCCTGCAAAACGACAAATGCATTCCTCTTGAGGATGCATTCAGTTGTGTGTATAATTCAAATATCTACAAGAAACTGCTGAATGTTGACACGGGGCTATATTTGCAAAGCTCCGATTATATATATGACTATTTGAAAGAGGAGCTATCATAGCGAAAATATAAAACATCAATGACATAAAGCAGAACATATAATAAAGACATAATTAAGCGTTTTCGCTTTTCATGCGTACCTGAAATCGCCAAATTTCAATCTAACCACGCAGGAAGGGAGAAACGTTCACGGAACCGTGAACTTTCTGGAATGTGGTTAGGGTTTTGGCGAACCTCAGGTACGGAACAGAAAATATAGTTCACGGCTTTTTTATCTCATGCGCGAATGTAGTTATCAACAATTGTTGAAAACTTTTTTGGATAGATGGCCGATTTTTGAGAAACCTCATCGTATTAATATAGTAGGGCCTTCCTTTTTGAAGAAGCCTTGCAGGGATGCCGAAAACTGCACCTAAGAGTAGGCAGAATTATAAAACAATAATTTTATGAGACAATGCAAATGGTGCGGACGGCACTACAAAGAAGGTACAGGGGCTAGCAGTGGTCTGTTTGACAGCGGATACTGCTCAGAAAGATGCCGCGAAGAAGATCGCAAGGCACGAGCCGATGGTGGCGGAACAAAACCATACCGTTGGGTTTGGTGGCTTATAGCCTTTTTGATTTTGGCTCTTTTGTTTCACAAATAAAAACCACTTATTATGGCAGAAATGGCATTAGGTTATGGCAGCGAATACCAAATGCTGCGTTATTTAGGGCATCATCGGATGTACCTTGATTCAAAAATTAAGGAGGTTACGAATAGCAACTCGGCCATTGAATGGTGGGACTACCCAGTGGAGTTAAACAGAGACTCTCTCGATGGTGAATGGCAGGGAATCAACTTCTTGCAAAAATATCCAGACTATAATCGTATTTACAAAGAGTGGCAAACATTTTGGCCGAAAAGAGGACAAAGTTGGGATGGAATATTCCAACAGGATGGAGTAATATATGTCGTAGAGGCCAAAGCACACGTAAAAGAGATGGAACAGAAGTGCCAGGCCAGCGAAGAAAGCAAGAAGATGATTAGGAAAGCCTTTGAGCAGGTGACCGGCAATCAAAGCAAGGCAAAATCCTGGTTAGAATCCAAACACTATCAACTTGCCAATCGAATTGCATTTGTTTATTTCCTTAATTCAATGGGAATCAAAGCGGAACTATGCTATCTTTTCTTTTTGAATGGATATTGTGTTAATGCAACAAAGAATGTGACCTCCGAGAAAGAATTTGAAATGGCATTTATCGAAGAATGCAAAGAACTACAACTAAATGATGCAGAAAAATCCTTAATAATTAGGGTGTATGTTGATGCAAAGAAAGACGGTTTTGAATAATAAGGCAAATACAAAAACTCAATATTATGAAACGTAATCTCAGAATAGTACCAAAAATACCTGAATGGAAGTTGGCTCTAATGGATTCTCCAGTTTTGTCGGCCAGGCCTGATGAGACAGGCAATTTACCGAGTTACCTTGATGGCATTTTCCCGCCTGGCCGTGAGGCAATGATTCCCAATGGCAAATTCTATGGAATGTATGATGCGAGTGAAGAAAGCGTACTAAAGCCGTCAATGGTTGCGGGGAAAAAAAACAACCCCAAAGCCGTTGCTGTTTATTCTTCTTCAATAATGGCATATAATTTCTTCCATTGGATTTGTCCAGAGCAACCGCTTCACTTTTCCGATGGCAAAACCTATGACAAGGTATACTTTGAAGTAAGGTTTCCTGTATTGAAGCCCGGCAATCATATGATTCTTCCAAAATCATTGGTCAAAATGCCTGTGGTTCTTTTAAGCGACGATTGCCATAGTATGCTATGCTTTGAGTCGAATTTATCTGAGTATACCGAGCATGGTGCTGCAAAGTTTTCTGAAGCATATACAAACCACGACAATTACTACAACAATCATTTTGAGGACGGTTTAATTAGATACATTAATGACTTTCAAAACATTGACCATGCGTATAACGATGGAATAGCACAGATGGTAAAGCATTTGATTGCCATAACAAATCTACACCAGAGTAATTATGCCATGACAGATATGCTCACCCTAAATGATTTCATCATGCCAGAGGTTGCAAAAAAGATACAGGAAGCCCCGCTGAACATCAAGTTTGCCAATATCCTTTATATTCTCAGTGCAGATCCAACCCCTGTTCCGTCAAGCAAAACCCTGAGTTACATAAAACTACTGGCACATTTTCGTGCAACAGCGAGTTTTGACGACATGATTTGGCAATACTTCGTGCTGCCAAACTATGTCTACAGCTACAATGATATGCTTGCAATTATGCGAAACCAGATGCCCAACGGGCTTGCCGAATACCTTGAGGCACGTTATCCACATCTGCTCTCATGGAACGACGATACTTATCCCGTGCATAGGATAGGCTAAGATTTTGTCTAAAACAATTGGGGCATATCTTCTTTAAGACGATATGCCCTTTTTTTTGTTGAATACAGAAAAATAAAAGGATTGGAATTGCTGATATTTTTGGAATCAATTACGAAAATATTATTTTTTTTGGAGTTAATTCCAAAAAAGTTGTATATTTGCAATATGAAAACAAATGCCACTTATCGGATTTTCAGTTTTTTGCTGATAGTATGCTGTGTTATGTCCTTAAATTCTACAACGGCGCAGGACAGCAGCTATGCGAGGCGCATCATCCGCGACCTTTCGTCGCCGGAGATGTTCGGACGGGGGATGCAGAATAGGGGAGACTCCATCGCGGCCGACTACCTTCGTAACGAACTGCGCAACAACGGCGTCAAGCCGCTCTGCAAGAACTATTTCCAGTATTTCCGTTTCCCCAACACCCGCACCAAGCCGCCGATCGTCCGTGCAGGCTACCGCTCGCAGAACGTCTGCGGGTATATCCCCGGCGAGACAGACTCGATGATTGTCTTCACCGCTCACTACGAGCACCTAGGCATGAACGGCGACACCATCTTCTACGGTGCCCACGACAACGCCAGCGGCACCGCCGCAGTGATGGACCTTGCCCGCATGATGAACATCCAACGCGGCCATTACACCTACGTCTTCCTGCTTTTCGGCGGCGAGGAAAGCGGCCTTATCGGCAGCAGTTACTTCGTCGACAACCCCCTGATACGACTCTCGAAGGTCAAGCTGCTTATCAATATCGACCTTTTCTGTGGAGGTGAGGAGGGCTTGATGGTGGTCAACGCAAATGCCGACGAGACCGCCCCGTATGTCGACAAGCTGCAGCAGATCAACGACCTCCACGGCTTCGCCGCGAAGATTGCCCGTCGCGACAACGCCCGCAACAGCGACCACTACTGGTTCACCTCCGAATGCCCGGCCATCTTTATCTACACCCTCGGCGGCCCCTTCGGCGGCTACCACAGCCCCACCGACACCTGCGACGGCTGCGGACTCGCCAACTACAACAACTTCATATCCCTCATCCGAGCCTTCCTCGAACAATTGTAAACTGGAGATTAGAAGTAAGAACTAAGAAGACTGGCACCAGCATAAACCGTAAACAGTAAACCGTAAACTATAAACAAACCTTAAAAATCAAACAATTATGGGTATCATTATCACAATCCTCATCGGAGCCCTTGCCGGATTTCTGGCAGGCAAAATCATGAAAGGTGCCGGATTCGGCTTCTGGATCAACCTCCTCGTCGGTATTGTCGGCGGCTTCATCGGCGGTAACGTCCTCGGGTGGCTCGGAATCCACTGGGGCGGAACCCTCGTAGGCCAGATTGTCACCGCCGTCATCGGTGCCGTCATCCTCCTCTGGGTCATCTCCCTTATCAAAAAGAAATAAGGAAGGCACCATGTTACAAACATCGACGCTGGCCTTGCGGCCGGCGTTTTTTTGTAAATTATTTTTGCCATATCGCAAAAAGTTCGTATCTTTGCAACTCAATAAATGATAACAACCACGCACATAGAACCGCTTACTGGGCAACTGTCGCCTTATCTTTTCTGGGACATCGACAAAGATAGTTTCGACGCAGAAAAGAACTCGGCGCAGATTATAAAGCGCGTTCTTGAATACGGCGAACTTGGCGACTGGCGCACCATACGCGACCACTATGGACTTGATCGCATTGCAAGCGACTGCAAGACCTTGCGTTCCCTGCGTCCCGAAGCACTTTCGTTTGTGTGTGTTGTTACCGGCACAAAAAAAGAAGACTACCGATGCTACAACTTCAGACAATCCTTCCCGACACCCTGGAACTCCTGAAGAAATTGTCGTCACAGCCGGAGATGCAGGGTATGCGTCTCGTAGGTGGCACATCTCTCGCATTGCAGTATGGACATCGCCAGTCGGTCGACTTGGATTTCTTTGGGAAAGTATCGGTTCCTCAAGAAGATATCATCGCAATGGTTGCCCGTATCGGCAATTACACTGTGTTGAATCAGACCAACCTGATCTTGCAGATGGTCGTTTCCGGCATAAAAGTGGATATCATCGACTATGGTCGTTACGAGTGGCTAGACAACCCGATAGTTGAGGAGGGAATAACCCTCGCTTCACCAAAAGACATTGCCGCACTAAAAATCAACGCCATCGAAGGTCGCGGCAGCCGTAAAGATTTTATAGACATATACATGCTTCTCATGCATTACACGTTAGAGGAACTCTTGAATTTCTATTCACAGAAATATCCGAACTATTCCATCTTCCGTGCTCTTCTAAGTCTTTCGTATTTTGATGACGCTGAAACCGAAGCGATGCCCAAGATGTTTATCCCTGCCACATGGGATGAGATAAAATCGCGAATAACCGCTGCTGTTAAAGATTATCAAAGGCAGTAACCAATCCACCGGTAGAAAACAACAAGGACAAACATTTCCCTTAACATAGGGATAAGATAGAGGCTTGTTAGGGTTTAATGCTACCTGCCCCCCAACACCCCACTAACCAATATACTAGTTATTATATATCGCCCAGGTGGTCCATCGTGTTGTGTTTGTGCAAAATAAGTAACAATAGCACACACGACCACCATAACAACAATTACTTACCGCACCGTATCCACCGCCCAAGGCCGGTGATTCAAACTTTTTTTGCCATATCGCAAAAAGTTCGTATTTTTGCACATTGATTTTAACGTATGTCATGAAATGACACTCATATTTCGTATTTTTGCAGCAAAAAGGATAGAAAAATGAATCATAATTACAAAGGCAGGATTTTGAAAGGAAAGATCACGGAGTTGTCTCGCTGTGAGATGTTTGTGTTTGGCAGTAACATTGAAGGGCATCATCGTGGCGGCGCTGCAAACTTGGCGTTAATGAAATTTGGGGCCAAATGGGGTAAAGGTTTTGGTCCACAAGGACAAAGCTATGCAATACCAACCATGTTTCCAAGTGTCAAGCAAATAAAACCATACGTTGATGAGTTTGTACAATACGTTAAGGACCACCCATATATTCGTTTCTTAATTACACGTTTGGGTTGTGGTATTGCAGGTTTTAAGGACCGAGACATTGCTCCTCTATTTGATGAATTGTGGGACGTTGACAATGCAATAATCTCTGTGGAATGGATTGTTATTCTGATGGAAAGGCACTACGGTGATGAACGGAAACGGGATGAAGCACCAGAAGTTATTGAAGAGAATGTGCTGAAATGTTTGTGTGATAAGTATAGATATCAGATAGGTGCAAAATGGAGAGTTTATCTTCCGTCAATCATTGTCAGATATGTGATAGATGATGACAAATTCGGCTACACCTCGTTTGGCAATTTCTTCTTTTATGGCCAGGAAATGTATGTGTTTAGCGAAGATGACAGGTGGAAAGACAAGCATTGCAAACACATTGTGCTGGACTATTTTAACGACGAATGCTGGAACCAAGGTTATGCACACAAAGTGATATTTGCCGGAGTCAGAACACCATTTAAGGACAAGAATGGTGACTATATCTATACTGGCGACGTGGTGCGTGCATACAACAAGTATGGAAAATCAGATGTGTACCCCGTGGGTGTGAATACTAATAGTGGTATTTATGCATTTATGCTTGACAATCATTGCTTGCCACTGTCCGAATGCGATAAATTTGTTCGTTTGGGTACTGTATTATATAATCTAGACTGGGATAAAGCGGATATTCCTTTACGTGCCAGAAACAGAGACTTTATGATAGGAGCATATGGCGCATATATGGTTGAGTCGGATTTTAGTAATATGATGATAAAAGCCAGACTTACACCAAATTTCTTTAAAGATGAACATGAATACATCGTTCTTAACACCCTTGAAGTAGAATACAACTGGAGACATTAATATAAAAAACAATGAATAGAAACAGAAGTGGCATTATTGGCGAAACGGCAGTCTTGCTTAAATTGTTGGAACAAGGATTTGATGCTATTAATCTCAATAGCGGAATAATAAACTATGAAGGGGCTGACTTGGTTTGCATCAACCCAGAGAACGGAAAGATGTGCCAGATTCAAGTAAAGACATGTGGCAAAAATCAGAAAAACCCTTTATTCCCAACAGGATTCACCTCGGATAAACATGGAACTTTCAACAAGGATCCTCACAAAGAGATAAAAGGTCCGTGGGTGTTTGTTCATACTCATGGTAGTTGCGTTGAAGATTATACTTATTACATTCTAACAAAAAAAGAAGTCACGGATTTAATAATAGATAGTAACTATTGGTATACAAATATCTACAATCATAAAAAAGAGCTATGTGACAGAAACTATCCTGTATGTTTGTATCTATCATGGATTACTGGCACTGATTATGACGAAAAGGCAAAAGATTACCATTCTTTTAAGAGCAAAATAAACAGGAATCCTATTGACTGGAAATTTATCTGGGAGGATTGAGATAATGCAAATATGAGATTGTAGTTATTTGAGAATAAAAACAAAGGGCTGCAGTGATGCAGCCCTTTGTTTTATTAAAGACTCGCAGATGGCGATAATGGCCGTGATGCGGGAGGAATGTGCTTTTTAATTTACAGCACCTTTATCAGTTCGACGGTGAAGATGAGGGCGGCATAGGGCGGTATGTCGGCACCAGCACCGTGTTCGCCGTAGGCGAGGTTGTAGGGGATGTAGAACTTGAAGACGGAGCCTTCCTTCATGAGCTGCACACCTTCGGTCCAACCGCGGATGACCTGATTGAGGCCGAACGAGGCGGGCTGGTTGCGACGGTAGCTGCTGTCGAAGACCGTGCCGTCGATGAGGGTGCCCTCATAGTGGCAGCGGACGGTGTCGGTGGCGCACGGCTGACGGCCGGTGCCTTCCTTGACGACCTCGTACTGCAGGCCGCTGACGGTGACAGTGACCTCCGGACGCTTAGCGTTCTCGGCGAGGAATCGCTCGCCTTCGGCGCGGGCATTCTTGCCACGCTCGGCAGCCTCAGCCTCCTGACGCTGCTCCAATTCGGAGAAGTAGTGTTCGAGCACTTCGTGCACCTCCTCGTGGCCCATACGGGGCTGACGGTCGCCCAGCACGTCGGCGATGCCGGCGGCGAAGTCGTCTATATTGAGGCTCTCTTTCAAGCCCATTCCAGTCAATTGGTGGCCGATATTGTGGCCAAGAGCATAACTGAGTTTATCCATTATTTATTCATTTATTTATTCATTCTTTCTCTCAGGTAGAGGATACAGTCGATGTTGCGGGGAACCTGAAGGTCGAGTGTTCCACTCACGATGCCAATCACGTGGCCGTCGCGAACGGCGGTGAGACGGTTGTAGGGCTTCATCGAGCAGAAGGCAGCAGAGTCCTCGCGGCGCACGATGATATAGTCGGGGTCCTGCTGCACCAAGGCCTCTAGGCTGTAGCTCCAGCCCTCGACATCTTCGGCGATATTTTGGCCGCCGGCCATACGGATGATGTCGTTGATGAAGGTGTTGCCACCGGCTGTAAAGTTGCCCGCCGGCCCGAAACCAACAACGTAGTACACCTTCGGTGTGATCGCGTTATTGTGTGATTGCGTTATTGCGTCAGAATTTGGAGCGTCAGCCACTAACACATTAACACGTTCACGCATTAACGCATTCAGCGAGTCTGCTTCGTGTTCACGGCCGACAAGTCTGCCGATGGCCGTGATGTTGTCGTATAGGGCCTCGAACCTTGGTTTCTCGATGACGCATACCATCGGTACTCCCATCTGATCCATCTGGTCGGTAACTTTCTTGCCCACCATGGAGCCGCTTATGACCAAGTCCGGGTCGAGGGAGAGTATCTTCTCGATATTGAGGTTGGAGATGCCGCCGATGCTGGGGATGCTCCCCGCCTCGGGGGGATACTCGCAGAAGTCGGTGCGACCTACAAGTATATCCTGCGCCCCTAGGGCGTAGATAATCTCGGTGACGGCAGGGGAGAGACTCACCACCCGCTGGGGATGGTCTGGAACCACCACCTGGCGGCCGTAGTCGTCGACGACGGTGTCGGCAACATCCTGTCGCACTGCATGCGAACAGGAGAAAAAAACTAAAAGGTAAAAACTAAAAACTAAAAGGCAAGCGACCTTGTTTTTAATTTTTAGTTTATAGTTTTTACTTTCCTTACGCATCCTCCATTCCTCCGCAAATGGGCAGCACCACGCTGGTGATGTAGGGGCACATGTCGCTGGCGAGGAAGACACAGGCTTGTGCCACCTCGTCGGGCTTGCCGGGTCGTTTCATGGGAATGCGGCTGCACCAGGTATCCATCAGTTCCTTGGGCACCTGTGCTGTCATCTCGGTCTCCACAAAACCAGGGCACACCACATTGACACGGATGTTGCGGGTGGCGAACTCTTTAGCACAACTCTTGCTGAAACCTATGATACCGGCCTTGGAGGCGGCATAGTTGGCCTGGTTATAGTTGCCGGCGATGCCGACAACCGAACCGATATTCACTATCGAGCCGTAGCCCTGCTTCCACATAAAAGGCTGCACTGCTTTTGTCATGCAGAACACCGAACCGAGGTTCACGTCGAGAACGCGGCGGAACTGCTCCTCCGTCATACGCTTCACAGCACTATCGTCAGTGATTCCGGCATTGTTGACCAGAGCATCCACACGGCCAAAATCGGCCACGACCGCCTTCACGAACTCCTGTGCCTGCTGGTAGTCGGAAACATCGTAGGCGTAGCCTTTAGCCTGAACACCAAGCTCTTGAAGTTCGTTCTCAACGGCAACCATAGCCTCATTGCGGGTGCGGCCACAGAAAGCCACGGAAGCACCCTCGCGGGCAAACCGTATAGCAATAGCGTGACCGATGCCACGAGTGGCACCGGTCACGATTGCAATCTTGTTATGTAACAACATGATTAGAGCAGCTTGGCGAGTTTGGCAGCGAGGTCGCCCACGCGGGTGCTGTAGCCCTTCTCATTATCGTACCAGCTGACAATCTTCACGAAGTTGCCATCCATGACCTGAGTCAGGAGGGAATCGAAGATGCTGCTGTGGGTATTGTCGATGATGTCGATGCTGACGATAGGCTCGTCAACATACTGGAGAACACCCTTCATGGGGCCTTCGGCGGCCTCCTTGATGGCGGCGTTAATTTCCTCCTTGGTGACATTGCAGTTGAGTTCAGCAGTGAGGTCGACAACCGAGCCGTCGGGAGTGGGAACACGCATAGCAAAACCATCGAGTTTGCCCATCAGTTCGGGGATAACCAGACCAACAGCCTTAGCGGCACCGGACGAGGTGGGGATGATTGAAACGGCGGCGGCACGGGCACGACGGAGGTCGCTGTGCGGCTGGTCGAGAATCTTCTGGTCGTTGGTGTAGCTGTGGACGGTGTTCATAAGACCACGCTTGATACCGAACTTGTCATTCAGGACCTTGGCAACGGGGGCCAAGCAGTTGGTGGTGCAGCTAGCGTTGGAGATGAGCATGGTGTCCTTAGTAAGCACGTTGTCGTTCACACCCATGACGACGGTGGCGTCCACATCATCGGCCTTGCCGGCAGGAACGGTGAGGATAACCTTCTTGGCGCCAGCGTTGATATGCTTCATCATCTGCTCGCGTTTCTTGAACAGACCGGTGCTCTCGACCACGATGTCGACACCAAGTTCGCCCCAAGGCAGATTCTGCGGGTCGCGCTCAGCATAAATTTTCACTTTCTTTCCATTGACAACCAGGCAGTCGCCGTCGGCACTCACTTCGCCGTCGAAGTTCTCGTGGACGGAGTCGTATTTAAACAGGTAGGCGAGAGTCTTCGCATCGGTGAGGTCGTTGATGGCGACGATTTCGAGCTCGGGATGGGCGAGCATGGCGCGGAAGGACATTCTTCCGATTCGGCCGAAGCCGTTAATTGCTACTTTTGCCATAAATTTCTATTTTTTAGTGGTTTATAAATTATTTGATTCAATATTTGTGCCTACAAAGATAGTAAATGTTTTTCAATCAAACAAATGTATTTTTAATAATTTTTAATATTTTCGTATCTTTGCATTGCGATATGGGGAAAGGCAAAAAACATAAGCCATTGAAAGCCAAAGCATCCAACAAAGGCAGAGGACTGCGCAAGTGGCGCGAGTTGAACTTCTTTGGACGCATATGGCGTGTACTTTGGGTGTCGGTGCTTACGGTGTGGCTTTTCACTGTGCTGCAGGTGCTTCTGGGATGGTTTATCAACCCACCGCTGACACCGTTGATGGTACAACGCTGGTGGCAACAACTGACTCAGAAGGACCGCCCCGTACATTTTGAGCGTGATTATGTGCCGATTGACGATATTTCGCCCAACCTAATCACTGCAGTCGTATACTCCGAGGACGGGCTTTTCATGTACCATAACGGCTTCGACGTGAAGCAAATGAAGGCAGCCTACCGTGAGAACGCCGCCGGAAGACGATTCCGCGGAGGCTCGACCATAAGCCAACAAACTGCCAAAAATGCCTTCCTTCCGCACTCTCGCAAGATGTGGCGCAAAGCCGCAGAGGCCTATTACACAGTGATGATCGAGGCAGTGTGGGGCAAACGGAGAATAATGGAGGTGTATCTGAATATCGTAGAGTTCGGCGACGGCATTTACGGCTGCGAGGCAGCTTCGCAGCATTACTTCGGCCACTCGGCGGAAAAACTCTCGCGCAACGAGGCATCTCAGTTGGCGGCCACATTACCATCGCCCTTGAAACGGAATCCAAGCCATCAGACACCCTACTTCCGCCGCCGCACAGCCGACATACAGAACCGCTTTAAGTGGGGCAGGGTAGACCTCACTAAACCAGTGGATAAGAGTAAACTAAAGAAGGAACATCGCGAGACCCTCTGGGATTTCTACAAGTGGAAGAAGGAACAGGAGAAAAAAAACAAGTAAAATGGGTGATTGCGAACAAGCATGGCGACGGCATCGGCGCGACTATGAGATGTGGCTTCGGATGGAACGCGGCATGTCCGGAAACACCGTTGGAGCATACCTTCAGGACTTTGACCATCTGGCACATTATGGATTAGAGCATAGTATTGACCCAGAAGCTATTAAATTATCCGATTTACAGCAGTTATTAAAGTCAATAAACGACCTAGGAATCGCCCCTACAAGCCAGCGGAGGATGATAGCCGGATGGCGCACTTTCTATCGAATGCTGGTGGCCGATGACGTGCTGAAGGATAGTCCGGCGGCAATGCTAGACCTACCGGTGCGCCCGCAGCACCTGCCCGACGTGCTGACCGACGACGAAATCACCCTGATACAGAACACTTTCGACCGTAGCACATACGAGGGAGAACGCAACTATGTAATAGTGGAAGTGCTTTACGGATGCGGACTTCGGGTATCGGAACTGGTCAACCTGAAACTCAGCAACATATACGAGGACGAACAATACCTGCAGATTATCGGCAAGGGGAACAAAGAACGCTGGGTTCCAATCGGCGGACGCGCCTTGGATTTGATGCTGAACTACATACGTTATGTACGTTCCACCCTTAACCCGAAGCCTGGCGAGGAGAAAATCGTCTTCCTCAACCGCCGTGGTGCACGGCTGACTCGCCAGATGGTATTCATCGCTTTGCAACGGGCTGTCACCAAGGCAGGTATCGACAAGAAGGTGAGTCCGCACTCACTGCGACACAGTTTCGCGACAGAACTGGTCGAGAACGGCGCCGACCTCCGCGCGGTACAGGAAATGCTTGGACATGAAAGCATTACGACAACGGAGATTTATACCCACCTCAGCCGTGAGACATTGAGGAACACTATCGCCGCATTCCACCCCCATTACCGCAAATAAAGCGCTCGCATCGGTTTGTTAATTAAAAACAACCATCTTGCTATATATCAGCGTTTTATAATGTTAAAATTTATCTAACCACAAGAACGCCAGGCGTTTAGACCCACCTTCGCCTGATCAACGCCTGATCAACGCCTGATCAACGCCTGCCCTTTAATACCCCCTGCAGTGCAGTGTTAATAAAATTTTATATAAAAATCGTTGCAAAAACGGAAAAATTTCGTATCTTTGCAGTCTCAAAATTTGTGAAGAATCATATAAACAAATAATAACTAACAAATTATCAAGATGACAAAGTACGTTTACACGTTCGGCGGCAAGACTGCCGAAGGAAAAGCCGACATGAAGAACCTTCTGGGTGGCAAGGGTGCCAACCTCGCCGAGATGTGCCTGCTGGGCCTCCCGGTGCCTGCCGGTCTCACTATCACAACCGAGTGCTGCACAGCCTATTATGCCAACAACTGCGAACTGCCTCAGGGCCTTATGGACGAAGTGTGGAAGGGTGTCGAGAATATCGAGAAGATTATGGGTATGAAGTACGACGATGCCGAGAACCCCCTGCTGGTCTCCTGCCGCTCGGGTGCCCGTTCGTCGATGCCCGGCATGATGGACACCGTCCTCAATATCGGTCTTTCTAGCAAGACCATTCCCGGTATGCTCAAGAAGACCAACAACCCGCGTTTCGTTTACGACAGCTATCGCCGCCTGATTATGATGTATGCCGATGTGGTTATGGAGAAGAGCGAGGGCATTGAGCCCGCCGATGGCAAAGGCATCCGCAAGCAGCTCGACGACATGCTCGACGACTATAAGAACCTCAAAGGCTACAAGAGCGATACCGAACTGACCGCCGAAGACCTGATGAAGTTGGCCGAAGCCTTCAAGGTACGTGTGAAAGAGGTGCTCGGAGTGGAATTCCCCGACGACGCCCGCGCCCAGATGGAAGGCGGTATCAAGGCCGTGTTCAAGAGCTGGAACGGCAAGAAGGCCGTCAGCTACCGCAAGATTGAGGGTATCCCCGACGACTGGGGCACCGCCGTCAACGTCCAGGCCATGGTATTCGGCAATATGGGCGACACTAGTGCCACCGGCGTGGCCTTCACCCGCAACCCCGCCACCGGCGACAACCAGTTCTACGGCGAGTGGCTCATCAACGCCCAGGGCGAAGATGTGGTGGCCGGCATACGCACCCCCAACCCCCTCAACGACGACACCAAGAACGAGCAGAACAAGCACATGCACTCGATGCAGGAGCTTATGCCCGACACCTATAAAGAACTCTGCGACATCCGCAACATCCTTGAGAAAGCCTACCACGATATGCTCGACATCGAGTTCACCATCCAGGACGGCAAACTCTACATGCTTCAGTGCCGCGTCGGAAAGCGCACCGGAGTGGCCGCCCTCACTATGGCCATGGACATGCTCAAGGAAGGCCTCATCGACGACAGCGAGGTGGTGATGCGCATATCGCCCGCCCAGCTCGACGAGCTGCTGCACCCGATTCTGGATGCCGCCGACGAGAAGAAGCACACCGTGCTGGCCAAGGGTCTGCCCGCCGGCCCCGGCGGTGCCGTGGGTGTCATCGCCCTCACCAGCGAGAAAGCCAAAGAGTATAACGCTGCCAAGATAAAGAACATCCTCGTCCGCGAGGAGACCAACCCCGAGGACGTCGAGGGCATGCGCGCCGCCGACGGTATCCTCACCGCCCGTGGCGGTATGACCAGTCACGCCGCCCTCGTGGCCCGCGGCTGGGGCAAGTGCTGCATCGTGGGTTGCGACGCCGTCAAGATTGACATGGAGAAGGGCACCGTCACCATGAACGGTAAGACCTTCAAGGAAGGCGAGCTCCTTTCGCTCAACGGCTCGAAGGGTTGGGTCTACGACGAAGAAGTCAAGATGATCAACGCCACCGAGAATCCCCTCTTCCAGGAACTGATGAAACTGGTCGACAAGCACCGCAAGATGGGTGTCCGCACCAATGCCGACAACCCCGCCGACGCCCAGAAGGCCATCGACTTCGGCGCCGAAGGTATCGGCCTGTTCCGTATCGAGCACATGTTCTACGGCGAGAACAGCGAGAAGCCCCTCGAGAAGCTCCGCAACATGATTCTGGCCAACACCAAGGAAGAGCGCATCGCCGCCCTCGACGAACTGGAGCCTTACATCCGCGAGAGCGCCAAGGGCACCCTGAAGGTGATGGACGGCAAGCCCCTCACTTTCCGCCTGATGGATCCCCCGCTGCACGAGTTCGCCCCCCAGGGCGAGGCCAAGATGCAGGAGGCCGCCAAACGCCTCGGCATCAGCTATGAGGATGTCAAGAAGCGCGTCGAGAGCCTCCACGAGGTCAACCCCATGATGGGTCTCCGCGGCGTCCGCCTCGGCATCATCTATGCCGAAATCACCCGCGTCCAGTTCCGTGCCCTCTTCAGCGCCACCGTCGAACTCATGAAGGAAGGCTTCAACCCGATGCTCGAAATCATGGTTCCGCTAACCATCAATGCCGAAGAGCTCAAGCACCAGAAAGCCATCGCCAACGAAGTCAAGGAGGAAGTCGAGGCCAAGTACGGCGTCAAGTTCGACTACAAGTTCGGCACCATGATTGAAATCCCGCGCGCCGCCCTCGTCGCCAACAAGATTGCCGAGGTGGCCGAGTTCTTCAGCTTCGGCACCAACGACCTCACCCAGATGACCTTCGGCTTCAGCCGCGACGACGTCAACGCCATCGTCAAGACCTATGTCGACGAGAAGATTATCCCCGCCGACCCGTTCAACAGCTTCGACCAGGAAGGTGTCGGCGAACTGGTCCGTACCGGTGTGCAGCGTGGCCGTTCCACCCGCGCCAACCTCAAGTGCGGCGTCTGCGGAGAGCACGGCGGCGACCCGACGGCTGCCGAGTTCTTCTACAAGGCCGGCATGAACTATGTCAGCTGCAGCCCCTTCCGCGTTCCTGTGGCTCGCCTCGCAGCTGCCCAGGCCGCCATCAAGGAAGCCAGAGAAAAATAAATAAAAAACAACCGAATATTATGAACGACAAAATCAGAAAAGACCTCGAAACACTGGGCATCACCGGTGTCAAGGATATCCACTACAACACCTCCTACGAGGACCTGTTCAAATTCGAGATGGATCCCAGCCTCACAGGCTACGACCGCGGACAGCTCACCGAGCTCGACGCCATCAACGTCATGACTGGAATCTACACCGGCCGCTCGCCCAAGGACAAATACATTGTCATGGACGGGAACTCGAAGAACACCGTCTGGTGGACCACCCCCGAATACAAGAACGACAACCACCCCATGAGCGAGGAGGTGTGGGCCCAGATGCGCGACCTCGCCAAGCGTCAGCTCTGTGGCAAGGAACTCTTCGTCGTCGATGCATTCTGCGGTGCCAACAAGGACACCCGCATGGCCGTCCGCTTCATCATGGAGGTGGCCTGGCAGGCTCACTTTGTCCGCAACATGTTCATCAAACCCACCGACGAGGAGTTGAAGACCTTCGTGCCCAACTTCACCGTTTATGCCGCCTCCAAGGCCAAAGTCGACAACTACAAGGAACTCGGCCTCAACAGCGACACCTGCGTGGCCTTCAACGTAAGCAGCCGCGAGCAGGTAATCCTCAACACCTGGTATGGTGGTGAGATGAAGAAAGGTATGTTCTCCATGATGAACTATTACCTGCCGCTGCAGGGTATCGCCTCGATGCACTGCTCAGCCAACACCGACATGAAGGGCGAGCACACAGCCATCTTCTTCGGCCTCAGCGGCACCGGCAAGACCACCCTCAGCACCGACCCCAAACGCCTGCTTATCGGCGACGACGAGCACGGCTGGGATGACGAGGGCGTCTTCAACTTCGAGGGTGGCTGCTACGCCAAAGTCATCAACCTCGACAAGGAGAGCGAGCCCGATATCTACAACGCCATCCGCCGCGATGCCCTGCTCGAAAATGTCACCGTGGCTGCCGACGGCAAGATTGACTTCAAGGACAAGAGCGTCACCGAGAACACGCGCGTCAGCTATCCCATCGAGCATATCGAGAAGATTGTCCTTCCCGTCCACGGCAAGAGCGCCGGCCCCGCCGCCGAGAACGTCATCTTCCTCTCGGCCGACGCCTTCGGTGTGTTGCCTCCCGTGAGCATACTGACCGCCGAACAGTGTAAGTACTACTTCCTCAGCGGCTTCACCGCCAAGCTGGCCGGAACCGAGCGCGGCATCACCGAGCCTACGCCCACATTCAGTGCCTGCTTCGGCCAAGCCTTCCTCGAACTGCATCCCACCAAATATGCCGAGGAACTGGTCAAGCGCATGGAGCGCAGCGGCGCCAAAGCCTACCTGGTCAACACTGGCTGGAACGGCACCGGCAAACGTATCTCCATTAAAGACACACGCGGAATCATTGACGCCATCCTCGACGGCTCTATCCTCAAGGCCGAAACCAAGAAGATTCCTTACTTCGACTTCGAGGTGCCCACCGCACTGCCTGGCGTCGACCCCAAGATTCTCGACCCGCGCGACACCTATGCCGATGCCAAGGTATGGGACGAGAAAGCCCGCGACCTGGCCGACCGCTTTGTGAAGAACTTCGTCAAGTTCACATACAACGAAGCCGGCAAAAAACTCGTCGCTGCAGGACCCAAACTTTGATTATGAAACGAATCGTTGCAATACTGCTGTTTGCCGCTATGGCACTACCGGCCTGGGCCTTCGACTTCGAAGTGCGCCAGCCTGCCGGCTATTCCCTTTTCTTCAACATCCTTGACGACGAAGAGAACGCCGTCGAGCTCACCAGCCCCATGCCGGCGGCCAACTACAGCTGGCAGGGTCATCGTGCCCCGACGGGCGTGATTGACATCCCGGCCCAAGTGGAGTACAAGGGAACCGTCTATTCCGTAGTGGCGCTAGGGGAGAGGGCCTTCTCAGGCTGCGCCGACATCACCGGCGTGGTCATGCCGGCCACACTGACCGAAATCGGCGCCTATGCCTTCTACCAGTGCAGCGGCCTCCGCGGTGTGCTCACCATCGGTGAGAACATTGTCAGCATCGGCCGTTCGGCGTTCTACGGATGCTCGGGTATCACCCGCGTCCAGTTCAACGCCACTGCCTGCGAGAGTATGGGCGGCACAAAAAGCACCACTGCATTCGGAAACTGCCGCTCGCTGACCACCATCACCTTCGGCCCCAACGTGAAGATTATCCCCGACTATGCCTTCTACGGCATGGACCTCCTGCAGTTCGAATGGCAGATGCCGCGCGACCTGGAGTATGTCGGCGAATACGCTTTCGCCTACTGCTACAGCATCTACGGCACACTCACACTTCCGCAGGGAGTTCGCAAGGTGGGAGCCAACGCCTTCGCCCAATGCCACTCGCTGCATCATGTGGTGCTTCCGCAACGGCTTACCAAGATTGACAACCGCGCCTTCTACCAGTGCATCAACATGCGCGAAATCACTGCCCTCGCCATGACCCCACCGATGCTCGACGGCGAAGTGTTCGGCGGTGTAAAACGTTCAATCCAACTCAACGTGCCATGCATCAGCGTCGACCGCTATGCACAGGCCGAGGAATGGATGACCTTCGTCAACCGAAAAGCAATCGAACCTTGCCAACTCGACATCTACGCCACCGTATCCGACCCGCAGAGCGGTACCGTGACCGGTGCCGGCAGCTACCGCATCGGTGCCACCGCCACCCTTACAGCCATCTGCAAGGCAGGCTATGCCTTCAAAGGATGGAAAGACGGCAACACCGACAATCCGCGCCGCGTGACGGTCAACGACACAATGACCTATGTGGCCGTCATGCAGAAGGCAGAAGTCATCCGCGAGGTGGAGTATATCCATGACACCACCTATATGGACGGAGTAGAGGTAGTATATGAATACTACGAGATTGGCGACATGGCCGAGCCACTCACAAGTCAGGACGAGGTTGTATACAACAAGAAACGCCGCCGCATCGAGGTTCCCATCGAGAAGCGCGACATCCTAGCAGTGGCCCTCTACAACGATGCCGGCCAATGTGTGTCCACAGGCAAACCACGTAACGGGAATATCTCCATGCGCCGCTTCCCCACGGGCTACTATATCGTCCGCGTCTCCACCCCCGACGACGAACGTATGCTTCGATTCTTCCACAACAAGAATAAATAATAGAATAATAAACAATATGAAAACCAACAATTTTGCATCGCGTCACAACGGAGTCTCCAACGAGGCTGAAGTGGCGAAAATGCTCCAGACCATCGGCGTAGGCTCGATGGACGAGCTTATCGAAAAGACTGTACCCGCCGCCATACGCGCCGAGAAACCCCTCGACCTGCCCGAAGGCATGAGCGAGTACCAGTTCCTCAACCACTGCCGCTCGCTGGCACAGAAGAACAAGGTGTTCCGCTCATACATCGGCATGGGCTACTATGGCACAATAACCCCCGCTGTCATCATGCGCAACGTGTTCGAGAACCCCGGCTGGTACACCTCTTACAGACAGAAATCTCGCAGGGCCGCCTCGAAGCCTTGATGAACTATCAGACCATGATTGCCTCCATGACCGGCATGCCGCTCTCGAACGCCTGTCTCCTCGACGAGGCCACCGCTGCCGGCGAGGCAATGATTATGTTCTTCAACAGCCGTTCGCGTCAAGCCGTCAAGGACGGAGTCTGCAAAGTCTTCGTCGACGACTGCATCCTTCCTCAGACCCTTGCCGTGATGCAGACCAATGCCGCTCCCCGTGGCATTGAGATCGTCACCGGCAAAGCCGCACAGACAGAACTCGACGGCACCTACTTCGCCGCCTTTGTCCAGTATCCCAACCAGTTCGGCGAAGCACAGGATTGGACTGGCTTCATCACCAAATGCCATGAGAAGGGTATCTTCGTCGGCATGGCCACCGACCTTATGGCCCTGGCCCTGATGAAGACTCCTGGCGAGATGGGCGCCGACTGTGCCGTAGGCAACGCCCAGCGTTTTGGCCTGCCGATGGGCTTCGGCGGTCCTCACGCCGGTTTCTTCGCCTTCACCGATGCCTTCAAGCGCGCCTTCCCCGGCCGCATCATCGGCTGGAGCGTCGACGCAAAGGGCAATCCCGCCCTGCGTATGGCTCTCGGCATGCGTGAGCAGCATATCAAACGCGACAAAGCCACCTCGAACATCTGCACCTCCGCCGCCCTCGTGGCCAACATGACTGGTTTCTACGCCATATGGCATGGTCCGGAGGGCATCCGCGACATCGCTGTCCGTATCTGCGCACGTGCCCACCGTCTGGCTCAGGAGCTGGAGCAATACGGCTACAAGCAGCACAACCGCGTCTTCTTCGACACCCTCGCCCTGCAGTGCCCGGTACCTACCGCCAAGGTGCGTGAAGTGGCCCTGAAGCACGAAATCAACTTCCGCTATATCTGCGACGAGTGCATCGGCATCTCCATCGACGAGACCACCGAGAAGTGCGACCTCGACGCCATAGTGGCATGTCTGGCCGAAGCTGCCGGCAAGACGGCCCAGCCGCTCGAATGCAAAGGATGCTGCTGCAAGTTCGCCGACGAGGCTATCCCCGCCGACCTCAAACGCACCAGCGCATTCCTCACCCAAAAGATATTCAACCAGTTCCACGACGAGACCTCGATGATGCGTTACATCAAGCGCCTCGAGGAAAAGGACCTCTCGCTCAACCGTGCCATGATTCCGCTGGGCTCCTGCACCATGAAGCTCAACGCCGCCGCCGAGATGATGCCCCTCAGTTGGAGCAAGTTTGCTGGCATGCACCCCTTCGTACCCGCCGACCAGGCCGAAGGTTATATAGAAATGATTAAGGATATCGAGCACATGCTCTCCGTCATTACTGGATTTGCCGGATGCTCGCTTCAGCCCAATTCGGGTGCCTACGGCGAATACAGCGGCCTCACCGTCATTCGCAACTACCATATCGCCAACGGCCAGGCACAACGCAACGTCTGCCTTATCCCTGCCAGTGCCCACGGCACCAACCCCGCGTCTGCCGCAAAGGCCGGCATGGTAGTTGTTGTTGTCAAGTGCAACGAGAGGGGAGATGTCGACATCGACGACCTCCGTGCAAAAGCCGAGCAGTACAAGGACACCCTCAGCTGCCTGATGATTACCTATCCTTCTACCCACGGTGCCTTTGAAGAGGGCATCCTCGAGATTATCAATATCATCCACAGCATGGGTGCACTCGTCTATATGGACGGTGCCAATATGAATGCCCAGGTTGGTCTTACCAGCCCCGGCCGCATGGGTGCCGACGTGTGCCACCTCAACCTGCACAAGACCTTCGCAATGCCTCACGGTGGCGGCGGTCCCGGCGTAGGTCCCATCTGCGTCAGCCAGAAACTCGTCGACTATCTGCCTACTCATCCCGTGGTCACCGTCGGCGGCGCCAAAGGCAACACCATGGCTGCTGCCCCCTACGGCAGCGCCTATCTCCTGCCCATCACCTACGGCTACCTGCTCATGCTCGGCGGCGAGGGCCTAACCGAAGCCACCAAACACGCCATTCTCAATGCCAACCACCTCCGCGCCCGTCTGCAGAAGTACTATAAGATACTCTACACCGGCAAGAACGGTATGTGCGGCCACGAGATGATTGTCGACTTCGCCGAGTTCAGCCTCAAGGTCAGTGTTGGCGATGTCGCCAAGCGTCTTATGGACTACGGCTTCCACGCTCCCACGGTGGCCTTCCCGGTGCACAACACCCTCATGGTGGAACCCACCGAGAGCGAACCCCTTAGCGAACTCGACCGTTTCTGCGATGCAATGATTGCCATCCGTCAGGAGATCGACGATATAATGACTGGCAAGAGCGACGAGAAGAACAACCCCATCTGCAACGCCCCGCACACCATGCAGGTTGTCTGCGCCGATGAGTGGAACCTCCCGTACAGCCGTCAGAAAGCTGCCTTCCCGCAGCCGCACGTCGAGAAGTACTGGCCCACAATCAGCAAGATTGACGACGCCTACGGAGACCGCAATCTCCAGGCCGTATGGGCAGAGTAAAAATGCTTAGAAAAGGAAGCCCCCGCAAATGCGGGGGCTTTTTTTATACTTCAGCCGGTTCTGAAGTAAAGGCTTCCTCCAGTTCTTTCGAGGTCTCGCCCTTTTCTACATCGAACAATATCTTGTCGTCGGCGGTCACATGGATAGTGTCGCCCGGAAGGATTACGGCACGTATAATTTCATCGGCCAGGTCGTCCTCAATATATCGCTGGATTGCTCGACGCAACGGACGCGCACCGTACTGCTCATCCCAGCCTTTGGCCACCAGGAAGTCTTTGGCTTTCTCGTCCATTTCCACCCCGTAGCCCATCTCACGGACACGTGAGAAGAGGCCCTTCAATTCAATATCGATGATACGGTGGATATCCTCACGCTTGAGCGAGTTGAAGTATATGATGTCGTCGATACGGTTGATGAACTCCGGCGCAAAGGTTTTCTTGAGGCTTTTCTCAATGACATCGCGCTGCATCTGACCCTTCTCGGCCTCACGCGCCGAAGTGTTGAATCCAACACCCACACCGAAATCCTTCAACTGGCGGCTTCCGATGTTCGAGGTCATGATGATGATAGTGTTGCGGAAGTCCACCTTACGGCCTATTCCGTCGGTCAGCTGGCCGTCGTCCAGAACCTGAAGCAGCACATTGAACACATCCGGATGGGCTTTCTCAATCTCGTCAAGCAGCACGATGGAGTAGGGTTTTCTTCTAACCCGCTCGGTGAGCTGGCCGCCCTCCTCGTAGCCGACATAGCCCGGAGGGGCACCGATAAGGCGGCTCACGGCGAATTTTTCCATGTATTCGCTCATGTCGATGCGGATCATCGCCTGCTCACTGTCGAAGAGGTACTTGGCCAATATCTTGGTAAGGTAGGTCTTTCCGACACCGGTAGGGCCGAGAAAGAGGAAACTTCCGATGGGGCGGTTGGGGTCTTTCAGGCCGGCACGGTTGCGACGGATTGCCTTTGCAATCTGGGCAATGGCCTCATCCTGACCAACCACCGAGCCCTTCAACTCGTTCTCCATCTGCATCAATCGGGTGCTTTCGTTCTCGGCGATGCGTTCCATCGGCACACCAGTCATCATGGCCACCACGGCGGCAACATCCTCTTCCTTCACGCGCACACGGTTCTCTTTCTCTTCCGACTCCCAACGCTGCCGTATATCGGCCAGTTTTGCGGTGAGGTCACGCTCCTGGTCGCGCAGTTCGGCGGCCTCGCTGTACTTCTTTTCGGCCAGCACTCCCTTCTTCTGCTCGGCAATATCGGCCACCTGTTTCTCAAGGTCGAGTATCTCCTGAGGTACCTCCACGTTGGCAATACGGACTCGAGCACCAGCCTCGTCGAGGGCGTCGATGGCCTTGTCGGGCTGCAGGCGGTCACTGACATATCGCTCTGTCAGGTCGACACATGCTTTGATGGCAGCGTCGGTATAGCGCACAAGATGGTGATCCTCATACTTATCGCGTATGTTGCTCAATATCTCGAGGGTCTCCTCGGGAGTGGCAGGTTCGACAAGCACCTTCTGGAAACGGCGCTCGAGGGCGGTATCTTTCTCGATATACTGGCGGTACTCGTCGAGGGTGGTGGTGCCAATACACTGGATGGTACCGCGACTCAAAGCCGGCTTGAACATATTGCTCGCATCGAGGCTGCCAGCCGCCGAGCCGGCACCGACGATGGTGTGTATCTCGTCGATGAAGACAATTATCTCGGGATGCTGTTCCAACTCGTTGATTATGGCCTTCATACGCTCCTCAAACTGACCACGGTACTTGGTACCGGCCACCAGCGAGGCGAGATCGAGACTCATCAACCGCTTGCCGTAGAGGGTGCGCGGCACATGTCCTTCGGCTATTCTGATGGCCAGACCTTCGGCAATTGCGCTCTTGCCGACACCGCTCTCACCGATGAGTATGGGGTTGTTCTTCTTGCGGCGGCTGAGAATCTGGGCAATACGGTCCATCTCTTTCTGGCGGCCCACAATGGGGTCGAGCTGACCTTTCTGGGCCATTGCCGTCAGGTCGCGACCGAAATTCTCCAGTGCGGGAGTGCCACTCTTGCTTTTGCTGACGGGATTCGCACCAGGCTTGACCTCCATGTCGGGGTCGGCGAAGGGGTCGTCGTTGTCGTCATCCGAGGTCTGACTGCTGAAATCGGGCACCTCACCGGAGGCGCTACCGGCGGCACCGCGCACTGCGCGCGATACTTTGTCATAGTCCACGCCCTCCTTCTGCAACAGGTTGGCCACCAGGTTGTCGCCCTCCTGCAGGATGGCCAGGATGAGGTGCGGCGTATGTATCTCACTCTGGTGCAGCTTGATACTCTCCAGATAACTGAGGCGCAGCACCTTCTCCGTCTGACGCAGCATGCTGATATTGCTGTCAGGTTCATAGTGTACGTCGGTGTGTATCTGGCTGATTTGGCTTTCGATACGCTGTTTCACACGGCCGAGGTCGGCACCCATGCCTGTCAGCATGTTGACAGCCGAGCATTCCGGCAGGCGCATAATTCCGAGGAAAAGATGCTCCACGCCTATGGCTCCGTTCTTGAGGCGTATAGCCTCGTCGCGCGAGTAGCCGACGGCCTTGCGGGTGTCTTCACTGAGTCTTGCTTCCATCTGATATGATGTCTTGTTTTGAATTGCAAAAATACTACTTTTTCCTCACCTGCAAATCCTGTGCCAAACAATCTTTTCAACAGCCGCCTGTTAGCGAACGGCAACCCGATTTCTGCTCAACAAAGCCTGAAAGGCCCGTTTTTGTCCTGTTCTAATCCCTTGTATCACAGCATCATCGCAACAAACTCTTCTTCCTCTCTTCTTCAATACGCAATAAAAGGCCCGCCACCACGTTATTATAGATAAATACCTTAAACCAACCAACAACCGTAAACAGTAAACCATAAACAGTAAACCAAATGGCAAAGATACCTCAAGGGCCGATGGGCCCGTTCATCGGGCGGCTGGGCACCGCCGTCGGCTTCCTCTGGAAAGGACGGGCCGTCGCGCGGGCCTATGTAAAGGAAATCCGATACCCGAACACCGTGCGCCAACAGGCTGAACGCGACTGGTTTGTGGCTATGGTACGCATGGCCGCCGCCGCCCGGCCGGCACTCCTCCTAGGCATGCGGCACACCGCCGCCGATGCCCAGATGACCGAAGGGAACCGTTTCGTCTACCGTAACAAGCGCTGTTTCAGCACCCAGGGGGGCAGGGTAGAGGTCGACTACCATAACCTCGTCATCGCCGAAGGACCCGCCGCGCAGGTCTACTTCTCCGGTGCATCCGTGTACAGCGACAACATCCTGACCGTCAGTTACGAGAGCCTCGCCACGCAGACCCGTGCCCGCGGCTCGGACGAGGTCTACGTATGGGTCTACAACGCCGCCGAGCGGCGCGGCTTCCTCGCTGCACCGGCCCGTCGTCGCGACCGCCAAATCTCGCTCGCACTGCCCTCCGGCTGGCAGGCGTCCGACCTCCACCTCTACGGCTTCACCCTCGACCGCGACGGCCGCCCCTCACTCTCAGCCTATATCCCCATCGTCCAACCCGAAGCATCCGAGGATGATGCACCGCAAAACGACACCGTCCATGCGCCATATGACTCAAATCAAAACAATGATATAACAGATGCACCACTAGCTGGATTCGACCTCCCGCCGACATAATCCCAGCCATGCGATAAATATAAATAATTCATTTTTATTTCGTATCTTTGCAGCGACAAACTAAAAGAAATAAACCATGAAGAAACTGCTTGTTTTCAGCATGCTGTGCATGATGGTACTTTGCGCTTCGGCGCAGAGTGTCGCCGTGTTTGAAATCGAGTCTTTCAAAGGGAGCACGGTGGATTATTCGGAAGAATGTTATTCCGTATTTACCTCGACAATCAAATCTAAAGGCTTCACGGTGACAGACAGCGCCAAACTTAACGAAGCCATCGAGCAACAGGGCTTCAAGCGCCACGGAATAACACAACAACAAGCCTTACAGGTGGGTGAGGCTCTTGGCGTTTCGAAAATTGTATATGCATATTTCCTAAAGAAAGGCGACTTTTGCAATCTGGTCGCCAGAGTGATTGACGTGCAATCAGGAACAGTGGTTGCCAACGAGAGAACCGACCTTCCCCAATCTTCAGCCACTTCCCTCATAGAAAGAACCGCACAGAAACTGGCTTCAAAACTTGACACCGTCGTGCAGCAGAACACAACGGTGGAACCCAAACCACAAGCGCCTGCCGCAATTCAGAAAGACCTACCTGAGAATGCACCACGTATCGCCGTGATGCGTGTTGCAGTCTATCCGGAAGTTCCAAAAGAATACACTGATATTTGTAAAGATGTATTCTACAACGAGTTCCGTCCTTCCGGCTATAGATACATGGACCAGGCACAGGTTCGCGATGCCTTTGCCGAACACGGATTGAAGCGGTCGCAGATGAACAAGGACGAGCTGATTGAGGCAAGCAAGACAATAGGTTTGACAAAAATCTTGTATATAGAGCTAAGTGCAGAAGACAGGCGACAATTCAAAATAAACGCACAATTGATTGACGTGCAATCCAGGGTGGTCGAATTGACCGAAAGTGCCTACTTTGAACTTTCCCATGCAAATCAATTGTGCCGCACGGTCACACAAGGCGTGGTACAGAAACTGACGACAAAACTCGAGAAACTCAAGCCCAGAAACCGCGAATCAGTGGTGACCGTCGCAAAATTGAACGTCTTTCCGAACGAACTGGGCATGTACACGTCCGAACCCAAAGAACTCATTGCCCGCATCAACCAGGAAGTTCAGCACGGCTACAACAACTGGCGCCTGCCATCCAATGTGGAGATGGACATACTCCGAGGCTACCATATCGTAACAGGAGACAACTACATGACCAAAGAAAACAAATATGGAATAGTTTTGCTGGTCACCGACGGCCCCAACTATGCTACCATACAAAAGCGGGAACAAGAAAACCTGGCCCGCCAGGCTGAAGCACGTGCCAAAGACTCCGCTGCCCGAGCACAAAAAGCCATATCCGCCGGATGGCTCGACCTGGGCCTGCCCAGCGGCACACTGTGGTCCAGGGAAGACGGTATAGTGTATGAGGTAATCGACATGCAATTCGGTCGAGTAAGGGTAGACAACTACGAAAATAAAAAATATCGTATGTACTACAGCGAACTTATAAACACTAACCTGACGCGACCCCACCGTCCAGCATTGCCCGGCTGGCAAAAACCAGACAACTCGACCGACGACCCACACGTTGCAGTGCCCACGGGAGAACAGTTCCTTGAACTTTTCAGATACTGCAAACTCCGTTGGAACAACCTATCTCATGGAGTCGACTTCATTGGTCCAAGCGGAAAAGTAATCACACTGAGGACAGACTGTTGGACTTCAGATGAACTTAACAAGGACAATAAGCCAAGAGCGCTAATCATTTATAGAGAAGGTAGCAATCAATTCACCCCTGATTTGCAGTACGAATATGATAACGACGCATTACATTCAGTCCGACTTGTATACAACCCATAAAAAGAAATAAGGCCGCAATCTTTTGCGGCCTTATTTCTTTAGGTTTTTGTGAATTAAGCGTCGGCGCCGAACTGCATCAAATATGCTTTGATGAACTCGTCGAGTTTGCCGTCGAGGACTCCGGCCACATCGGAGGTCTGGTAGTTGGTGCGGTGGTCCTTCACACGACGGTCGTCCATCACGTAGGAACGTATCTGCGAGCCCCACTCAATCTTCTTCTGCGAGGCCTTGATCTTGTCCTTCTCCTCCATACGGTGCTTCAGCTCACGGTCGTAGAGCTGCGAGCGCAGCAGGCGCATGGCGTTCTCCTTGTTCTTGGGCTGGTCGCGGGTCTCGGTGTTCTCGATAAGTATCTCCTCCTCGACACCGGTGTAGGGGTCTTTGTACTGGTAGCGCAGGCGCACACCCGACTCCACCTTGTTCACGTTCTGTCCGCCGGCACCGCCGCTGCGGAAAGTGTCCCACGAGAGTTTTGACATGTCGACCACCACCTCGATGGAGTCGTCGATAAGCGGCGTGACGCTCACCGAGGTGAACGACGTCATGCGCTTGCCCTGCGCGTTGAAGGGAGAGACGCGCACCAGGCGGTGGACACCCGTCTCGCTCTTGAGGTAGCCATAGGCGAAGTCGCCCTCAATCTGCAGGGTGCAGCTCTTGATACCGGCACCGTCGCCGTCAAGGGAGTTGGAGATAACCACCTTGTAGCCGTGGGTCTCGGCATAGCGGATATACATGCGCATGAGCATCTCGGCCCAGTCCTGCGCCTCCACACCGCCGGCACCGGCGTTGATAGAGAGGACGGCATCGAGCCGGTCGCTCTCGTTGCGGAGCATATTCTTGAATTCCAAATCCTCCACTTTCTTCTGCGCCACGGCAATCTGCGCCACGAGTTCCTCCTCGGTGGCGTCGCCGGCGTCGAAGAACTCGCCCATCACTTCGAGGTCGCCGCAGGCGGCGTCGACATCCTTGTAGGCAGTAACCCAGCTCTTGCGGGCATTGATACCCTTGACAACCTTCTGCGCCTCCTTGGGGTCGTTCCAGAAGTCGGGGGCTTCGGTCTTCTTCTCCTCCTCGGCAATCCAAGCGGCAGTGGCGTCGATGTCGAGGAATTTCTTCAGCGCTTCCTTGCGCGAAACGAGGTCTTTTATCTGTTCCTGGTTTGTCATCTCTTTCTTAGTCTATGAGTCTACGAGTCTACGAGTCTACGAGTCTACGAGTCTACAAGTCTACGGGTCTACAAGTCTACGAGTCTGCGGGGCTGCAAGTGTGCGAGTCGGCTCTTTGACTCTTAGACTCGTTGACTTTTTGACTCTCTGCGGGGCTGCAAGTGTGCGAGTCGGCTCTTTGACTCTTAGACTCGTTGACTTTTTGACTCTCTATGGGGCTGCAAGTGTGCGAGTCGGCTCTTTGACTCTTAGACTCGTTGACTTTTTGACTCTCTACGGGGCTGCAAGTGTGCGAGTCGGCTCTTTGACTCTTGGGGCTGCAAGTGTGCGAGTCGGCTCTTTGACTCTTAGACTCGTTGACTTGTTGACTTTTTGTCTCGTTGACCCAAATAAAAAAGGGCAAGCTGTTTATATCGCACCGCTACAACCAAACACCCTTGCTGTATTCCTACCCTGGGGGATTCAATGGGAGCTGGTCGTATAAGACTTGCCCAATCCTATGGTTCACAGGCGTTAACCTGCAACATCCTTTTCTCTTTCGGACTGCAAAGATAACACTTTTTTTGATTTTAACAAAAAAAAGTTAATAGGGGTCGACGTCGAAATGGACCGAGACGCGCTTCCAGTCGTCCTGCTTGGTGAGGTCGTCGGCCATGCGTAGCATGAGGGCTTTGGCGTCGGCGATAGCCTCGCTGCGTTCGAAGCGGACGGTAATCACCTTGAGGTAGAGTGCGCGGACACGGCTCACCAGGGGATACTCCGGGCCCATGACACGGTTGCCGAAGGTGCCGCGCAGTTGCGTCGCCAACCAGTCGGCGGCCTCGTTGAGCACCTCGGCCTCGCGATGCTTGAGGGTTATCTCCACCATACGGAAGAAAGGCGGGTAGCGGAACACGCGCCGCTCCTCGATCTGCTCACGATAGAGGCTGAGGTAGTCGCCATCCATCACATTACGGACCACCTGATGCTCCGGGGTATAGGTCTGGATAATCACCTCGCCGCCCTCGGCATGACGGCCTGCACGGCCGCTCACCTGCGTCATCTGCTGGAAGGCCCGCTCATAACTGCGGAACGAGGGATAGTTGATGAGGTTGTCGGCGCTGATGATACCGACCACACCCACGTTCTCGAAATCCAGGCCTTTGGTGACCATCTGGGTGCCGACAAGGATATCGATGCGGTGCTCGGCGAAGTCGCGCAGCAGGTCGGCATACTGGCTGCGCTGCAACGTGCTGTCGAGGTCCATACGCGCCACACGTGCATCGGGGAACAGAATCTGGAGATCTTCTTCTATCCGCTCGGTGCCTATTCCAACCATCTGCAGGCGCGTAGAGTGGCACTGCGGACACTCCGACGGCACGGGGATGGAATAGCCGCAATAGTGGCAACGAAGCGAGTTGGTAGCTTTATGGTAAACCAGCGACACGTCGCAGTTTACGCACTGTGGCACGGCATGGCAATCGTGGCATTCGAGCCGCATGGCAAACCCGCGCCGGTTCTGGAAAAGAATCACCTGTTCGCCCCTTTCCAACGCATCGCGCATGGCATTAAGCAAGTCGGGCGAAAACGCTCCATGCATCAGCTTCTTATGCCTCAATTCATTGATGTCCACTGCCTTTATTTCTGGGAGTTGCAATTCACGATAGCGTTCCGTCAGTTGCACTAAACCATACTTCCCAGCTTCGGTGGCATTGTACCAGGACTCTATGGAAGGAGTCGCAGTGCCCAACAAGGTTTTGGCACCTGCTTTATGTGCCAACATGATGGCTGCATTACGCGCATGATAGCGAGGAGCAGGATCTTGCTGCTTATAGGTATTCTCATGCTCCTCATCCACGATGACCAAACCAAGTCGCTGGAAAGGCAGGAATACAGAGGAGCGAACTCCCAGAATCACGTCGAAAGGCTCTTCAGAAAGTTGCTTTTGCCAGATTTCCACCCGTTCATTGTCGGAAAACTTGGAGTGATAGATACCCAGTTTGTTGCCAAAAACCCTTTGTAAACGTTGGGTAATCTGGGTAGTCAGTGCAATTTCTGGTAAGAGGTAGAGCACTTGCTTCCCTTCTGATAAAGCCTGTTCTATCAGTTGGATATAGATTTCGGTCTTTCCACTGGAAGTCACGCCATGCAGCAGACAAACATTTTTCTGTTGGAAAGTCTGAAGGATTTCCGCTAAAGCCTTTTGCTGAGGGGCATTCAATACGTGTTTAACTACCGTTTCTTGATTATTCAAAGAGGACAAACGCCCGATCTCTACCATGTATGTCTGGAACACACCTTTACCAATCAAGGCATTGAAGGCCGCTGCAGAAGAAGCTTCGTCCTTCATCAGTTGATGTTTACTGACTTCCTTGCGCTCTTTTCCAAAATGATTGGAAAGTTCCAACAGCCGCATCAACAAATCCAGTTGTTTGGGGGCTTTTCTCAAGCTATCAAACAGTGTATGCAGGGATTCTTCCGACTGGAAATCCTCTCCTAAACGCACTCGAACCTCTTCCTTGGGCTTAAACCCACGGACAATCTCTTCCCCATCGCTCTCCAACTTCAATCCTGCAGGAAGGGCCGCCTTATAGACATCGCCCAAGGTACAGAGGTAATAATCGGCCATCCATTGCCAAAACTCCAGTTGTGAAGGGAGAAGGATAGGCGTGGTATCTATCAATACAGAAACGGGTTTCACGGAGTAATCCTCGGGCTTTTCCTCATGCATACGACAGACGATCGCGGTGTAGTACTTGCTCCGTCCGAAAGGCACAATGACCCTACACCCCACTTGCACGAGCGCTTCCATGGAGGATGGAAGCGCGTAAGTGAAGAAGCCTGGTAAAGGCAGGGGCAATATGACGTCAACGTATTTTCCCGTAGTTAGAAAGTATAAGCTAGTGAGACTTGCCAGATATTGTATTTGGCATCCTCTTTCATTGCATCCCCTATTCTCTTAAAAGTAAAACTCTCTCCTAATGGAAGTTGGTAATTCACTCCTATCTGAAGATGACGCATTAATTTAATGCCACCTCCAAGATTCAAACCCACTTGAGCTTTCTTATCTTTTGCTTCATAACCATCCACTGTTTCCCGAATCGCCAATAAGTCGATATCCTTTAAATTCAGGAAGAAATCAGGACCAGCAGCTAGGAAGATACTCAATGAGCCCCCCACTCCAATGGTTACCTTCACATTCAAAGGAACCTCTATACCTTCCATCTTAAATTCGTCCTTTCCGCGCTGTGCATACATGACGGCAACATCAGCTCCAAGCCCTACACCTGGAAAAGTAAATTCCATCATCGGACCGATGAAATAACCCAAAGAGTTTTCCTTAATGGATTTGATATTCGTATCTAACTCTGAGAGGTTCACTCCACCTTTCAATCCAAATTTCAGCATCTGGGCATTGGCAGGAATCGCCATAAACATGGTAATTATGGCAATCATCAATGTGCATAAATACTTTTTCATAAGCTGTATTGTTTATAGTTCAACAGGACAAAGGTAGGAATAATTTTCTAAATGCAAAATATGTTTTGCTTTTGTGTTCGAATTGTACTATCTTCGCGCCTTGAAAAAGGAGAGATGCCAGAGTGGTCGAATGGACCGCACTCGAAATGCGGCATACGGGTAACCGTATCCAGGGTTCGAATCCCTGTCTCTCCGCAAGGATCGTAGGATTATGTCCAAGAGGGATGGCAAATATGTCATCCCTCTATTTTTTAACTGTACACTGTACACCTGTACACTTTTTCTGCGCTACTGTTTGAATAAATATGCAATTTTGGATGGATTTTGTTGAAGAGGCATTTTATAATACCTCACGAGGGAATAATTATTTTCTAGTTAGGAAAATATTTTTTCCTAGTGAGGGAGATAAATTTGTAGGTGAAACAAGAATCGCATAGATATGCAAATATCCTATCGAAGACTGCATAAATATGCACATGTGTAAGTAATTAAAGAGTTCTCCCTTTAAGTATACATTTCATTATTCAAGATTCGCCAACAGGCGATCATTATAGAAGTGAACCTTACCTTTGTCGTCATCAAATAGCGTAAATGTGGACAATTGTGGACAGTGGACAATGGTTATATCATTCATCTGGAAAAGCCCAAACTATTTGGGCTTTTCTTGCGTTTGTTGTACATTTGCAACAGAAACCAGATAATGTATGCTATTACCTTATTATAAAATAGGAGTGGCGGAAGCCGGATGTGATGAAGCTGGACGTGGATGTCTGGCAGGGCCTGTTTATGCCGCAGCGGTTATTTTACCTCCTGATTTTCATAATGAGTTGCTGAATGATTCCAAACAACTCACTGAACATCAGCGCTATCAACTACGTCCTATCATCAAAAAAGAGGCTGTGGCATGGGCAGTGGGCATTGTGAGTGCTGAAGAAATTGACAAGATTAATATCCTGAATGCCTCATTCCTCGCCATGCATCGGGCATTGGATCAACTTAAAGTGAGGCCAGAGCATATCATCGTGGATGGCAACCGTTTCAAGCCTTATCACGACACACCGCATGTGACGATAGTAAAAGGAGATGGCAAATACCTCTCCATCGCTGCCGCCTCCATTCTTGCCAAAACCTATCGCGACGACTATATGAATGCCATAGATGCAGAGTATCCTGTTTATGGATGGAAGAAAAACAAGGGGTATCCAACGAAAGCACATCGTGCAGCCTTGGCACAATACGGCCCTTCACCCCATCACCGCATGTCATACAATCTATTTGGCGACGGACAATTAACATTAGATTTTTAAAATTTTTCTCATTTTTGTATGGATATTTAAAACTAATATCTATCTTTGCGCCGGTTTTTTGCACAGACAACAAGAAACATACATTACTATTATAAAATATATTTATGAAAACTAAAAATCTTAAGGGGCATTTCGCATGCCTGATGATGGTCTTAGCCATCACTTCATGTTCGCAAGAACTAGTCGTTAACGAAGAAGTTGGCCTCGCCACACTTACCTTCAATGTTTCCCCGTATGAAAAGACACCGATGGATGCTTCTACTCGTGCAGTAGCAGCTAAGGATGCCGTATCAAGGATTTCTTTGGCTCTTTTCAAAGATGGAAATGCGGTAATCAGTCGAAACCAAACCTATGGTGGAAGCAGTGACACCAGCTTCGGTACCATGGAAATGACCGTTTCCTTTGGCACTTACCAGCTTGTGGTTGTGGGACATAAAGGCTCTGCCGATGCCACCATCACCTCTCCTACCAACATCACTTTCGCGAATAACGAACTTAGTGATACCTTTTATTATTATGCAACCATTACGGTGACAAAGGATAGTGATAAAAACCTTTCCATCGTGTTGCAGCATGCGGTGGCTAGGTTTAGGCTTGTTACACAAGATGTTTTCCCATCAAACATCGACAAACTATCCTTCACCATTGAAGGCGGTGGTACTGCCTTGGATGCTACAACAGGTACTGCTGTTGCCACTGCCAGTCAGACAAAAGTCTATACGGTGTCTTCTTATGCGGGGAAGGAAGTGCCTTTTGTCCAAGTATATAGCATCCTGAACTCGGCTAATGAAGAACAACTGACCATCACGGCCACTGCCACAGATGTCAATGGTAATATCATCGCATCTCAGACTTTCCAAAATGTGCCGATGCAACGAGGCTATAGTACCACTTACAAGGGCTATTTCTTTGCCAACAATGGTACTTGGAACATCACCGTAGATGATGCTTATACAGAAAAAGATGAATACAACTTCTAAAAAAACACGATAAAATGAAATCAAAACTATTTATAGGCCTAGTGATGGGCCTGATGACCATGATAGGCATTATTGCCTGTGTGAACACCATTTCTATGGAAGACGAGACAGAAACCAATATAGAGGGAAGTGAAGGCAAGAACATCACTTTCCAGATCACCGCATTGGAACAGATTTCGGTAGATGCCACTACACGTGCAGAAGTGCCCATCAGCGAACTCTGCACCAACATCAATCTGGCACTCTATCAAGGTAATTCCCGTGTGCAGAAGATTGATCAAGATGTCGACGACAATCATTTTGGCACCATTTCTGCTCGATTGCCGTATGGGAGCTACACTTTAGTTTGCCTGGCTCACAGCAGTGAGGGAAATGCCACAACTACCAATCCAGAGAAAATCACTTTCCCCAGCAGCTACATCACCGATACGTTCTTGTATTGTGCCGACATTGAAGTGAGTGAAGACTCTGAGACCATTCAACACATTTCCTTACGTCGTGTAGTGGCGAAGTTTGAGTTGGACATCACCGACAACATTCCAGAAGAAGTTACCCAACTGCAAATCAAGTATTACGGTGGCAGTTCTTCTCTGAATGCACGCACAGGAGCAGGAATGACACACTCGAATCAACACGAGGAATTTGAGAATCTTTCACACAATGGTGAGAGCATCTTTGGGGTTTACTCGTTCCTTTTTGAAGAAGAAGGTAGTTTCAAGTTCACCATCGTGGCTTACGACGAAGAAGGTGAGGAGGTCTTTTCAAGAGTGTTTGAAAATGTGCCGATGAAACGCAATAACATTACCCGTTACAGAGGCAAGCTCTTTGGGAAAGGCGTCAATGGTACTATTACCGCTGATAGTACGTGGACACATACGCATCATAATTTCTAACCATACATTTAAATAAATGACATTTCCTTTGCAAATTATCATTGAATCGTTTATTTTTGTCAACGTTAAGAAGCAAATGAATCCATTAACTATTAATCTAATGCGTATGAGTAAGAAATCTCTTTTCTTGAAAGGAGCATCCATGCTGTGTATTGGTGCTTCCCTGTTACTGATGTCTGCTTGCAACGGTGCACAAAAAGAAGCTACCGTAAATGAAGCTGACGAACAGCAAATCTACATCGGCGACAACATCGCTGTAGCTCAGACCCAGTATGGTAAAGTACGTGGCTTCATCCAGCGTGGTGTTTACACTTACCTGGGTATTCGCTATGGTGCTGATACCAGTGGTGAAAACCGTTTCATGCCAGCTAAGGCTCCAGAACCTTGGGATGACATCAAGGATGCTGTAGTTTATGGCAATTGTGCTCCACAGAATGATCCTAACTATGCTAACAACCGTGGCGTATGGCGCGATCACTGGAACTATGGTAACCTTAGTGAGGACTGTCTTTTCTTGAACGTTTGGACTCCAAATACTGATAACGCCAAACGCCCAGTATTGGTTTGGTTCCATGGCGGTGGCTATGCTGCTGGTAACGGCATCGAGCAAGATGGCTACAACGGTGAGAACATGGCCAAGAAGGGCGATGTGGTATTCGTATCTGTAAACCACCGTCTGAATGCCTTTGGTTTCAGCGACTTCTCTGGCGTTGATCCTAAGTATTTCGAAAGTGGCAACGTAGGTACCACAGATATGGTAGCTGCCCTGAAGTGGGTGCACAACAACATTGCCAACTTCGGTGGCGA
>CAJOFL010000012.1:57282-58809 GCA_905233895.1 uncultured Bacteroidales bacterium
GAGTGGTGGTGGCGCCAAGGTAAGCGTATTGGTAGCTATGCCAGAGACACAGGGCCTCATCCACAAGGCTGTGGCACTGAGCGGCAACGGTACCAGCGCACAGTCACAAGCTACCAGCCGTGAATTAGGTAAGTTCATCGTGAAAAAGTCTGGTAAGACTATAGCACAGCTGCAGCAGATGCCTTGGAGAGAGTATCTGGCACTGGCTAATGCTTGCTCTGCCGAATTCAACCGTAACAATGCTGCTTCTGGCATGCGTGCAGGCTTCTCCCCAGTTGCTGATGGCATCCATGTACGTGTAGAGGGTTACTACAAGGATCCTGATGCTCCATCTGCCAATATCCCTATGATCTATTGCACCACGACGGCCGAGTCTTCTCCAAGTGCTTTCAATGCACAACTCGAAGAGATGGATCGCGCAGAGGCCATCAATAGAATAGAGCAGCGCTACCACAATGGTAAGGCTGAGCAGATCTTCGATGCTTACAATAAGGTGTTTGATAACCTGAAACCTATCGATGTATTTGCTTTGGCTAGCTCTTCACGCGTAGGTGTGATCAATTCTGCCAATACTAAATCTGCTCAGAAGGCTCCAGTTTATCTGGCATGGTTCGGTTGGAACCCACCATTGTTCGACGGACGTGCACGTGCTTTCCACTGCGTTGATATCTGCTTCTGGTTTAAGAATACCGACCTGATGCTTTCACACACTGGTGGTGGAAAGCGTCCTCGCGACCTCTCCGACAAGATGTCTGAAGCACTGATCGCTTTCATGCGCACAGGCAATCCTAACTGTGCAAGTCTGCCAGAGTGGCCAGCCTATACGCCAGAGCAGGGTGCTACTATGATCTTCAACGATGTCTGCGAAGTGAAGAACGACCCAGACCGTGAAGCAAGAGCGCTTCTCGCTCAATGACAGCAAGTGTTGGATATTGAATAAAAAATCACTATCTTCGCAGCCAAAATAAGAAAAGCACTTTTATGGAGAAGAAATTTAAACGTACCACAGTGACCTCGGCTTTGCCCTATGCCAATGGTCCTGTTCATATCGGCCATCTGGCTGGAGTATATGTACCAGCTGATATTTATGTCCGCTATTTGCGACTGAAAAAGCAAGATGTGCTGTTCATTGGAGGTTCTGATGAGCATGGAGTGCCTGTGACACAGCGTGCCCGCAAAGAGGGTATCACTCCTCAAGATGTGGTGGATCGCTATCATAAGATCATCAAGGACTCTTTCAAGGAATTCGGCATCTCTTTTGATATCTATAGCCGTACCACTTCTGCCATTCATCATAAGTTTGCTGCTGATTTCTTCCGCAAGCTCTATGACGATGGCAAGCTGATTGAGAAAACTAGTCAGCAGTTCTACGACGAAAAGAGCCAGAAGTTCCTGACCGACCGTGATGTGGTGGGCGAATGCCCTTACTGCCACAAGCAGGCATACGGCAACCAGTGCGAAGAAGGCTGCGTACGTTCCCTTGAGCCTACAGAGCTGATCAATCCTCGCTCCAAGGAGACGGGAGAA
>CAJOFL010000013.1 GCA_905233895.1 uncultured Bacteroidales bacterium
ATGATCGAGCCGTAGTTCAGGGTAACGGTGAGGGTGGTGGAGTCGGTGTAGTCGACCACGGTGCCGTCCTCAAGACGGACGCTGTCGATCTTGACCGAACCCATATCCATATCGTTGGTGGCGAAGGTCATGGTGTACATGCCACCGGGGATGTTGGCGAAGAAGGTGATGTTGTCCTCGAGGACGAAGGTGTAGGCGGTATCGGTGGTAACGGTCTCGTCGCCGACCTTCCAACCCATCCAGTCGTAGTTCTCGTTAATGTCGCGGACAACAACGGTCAGGGTGTCGCCGTAGGTGTAGTCGCCAGTGCCGGCGAGGTTCTCCTCGTCGCCATGCATGATGACGTAGGTGGCACGGGTGGGATCACCATCGATGGTGACGGTGTACTGGAGAGGTCCGAAGACAGGATAGAAGGTGGTGTCGCTGAGCACATGGAAGGTGAGGGTGGGTTCGGCGCTGATGGAGACGCCGTCGACGGTGTCGGCCCAGTAGTAGAACTCGTAGTGCTCATCGGCAACGGCGGTGATGGTGGCAACCTCGCCGAACATGTAGCCCTGGTCGGCGCCCTCGACGCTACCGTTCTCGGTAACGATGGTGATGGCGAAGGTGTCGATGACGAAGCGGGCGGTGAGGTCGTAGTTCTCGATAGCGGTAAGGGTCAGGGGGTTCTCGGTGCTAAAGACGCTGTGGTCGTCGGCATTGAGCCACTCCTTGAACATGAAGCCGTCGGCAGCATTGGCGCTGAGGACAACCTCGCTCTGGTAGTCATACATATTGTTGGCGCTAGCAGGGTCGGCCACAACTTCACCCATACGCTCTTGGTTGGGGGCGGCGGCGATGCGGAACTGACCGTAGCCGTAGAAGACGGTAACGGTAGTGTCGCCCATGACGGGGCCGAAGCTGATGGTGTTGGTGTCGATAGCAAGAGCGGTATGGCCGGTGGTGTCGGCGATGTTGCCTGCATACCAGGCGGCGGTGCGCTTGTACTCACCAGGAGTGGAAACCAAAGTGGCGTTCATGCCTTCGTAGGCAAGACCGTCGACAGCGGCGGTACCCCAGTCGGCGTTGTCGTTCTCCTGATTGAGGTAGGTGAAGGTAACATTGTGAGTGGGAGCGACACTTAAATTAATGTTATCAATATAATAATAGTAAGCGTAGTTGCCATAGTAGTGGAAACCGACGCGGGTGGCCTCGGCTGGCAGGTAAGCCGAGTCGGTGGTCATATCGAAGGCGCTCATCCAGTCGGTAGCCTCGATGACGGTATCACCATCACCGGCGGCATTGGGGGCGAAGTAAACAACCTGGATCTGATCGCTCTCGTAACCATGATTCACATGGTTGAAGGTAACCTTAACAGGAGTGGTGGTGGTGAAGCGCGGGCTGACGAGATACTGGTTGTAGTCGCTGGCGTTGGTATAGGAGCTGAAACGCCAGACGGTGTCTTCGCCAAGGATAGCACGGACCATCTGGTTGGCGCTGGCATTGTCGGCGCTGCCGTAGATGGCCGACCAGCAATATAGGTCGTTCAACTCGGCATCCTCGAAGCCCATGCTGATGGGCAGCGAGAGGACGAGGTTATAGTCGCAATCGGTGCGGCCGCTGACCTCGACGGGGATGGACTGCTTGTCGCCAGAGACTGCCACAACCGAGAAGGTGTAGCTGGTGTTGGCAGTGAGGCCGGTAATGGTGGTGTGGGTCTCGGTGAGGCCGGTAGCAACGGCGTTCTCGCCGTTATATACATTATAGGTAATGGTACCGGTATTCTCAGGGTTGGCTTCCCAGCCGAGGGAGATGCTGGCGTCGGTAACGCTGTCAACCTGGGCGGCGACCACGGGCCAGACGGCCGGGATGGTGTCGAGGGTAACATCGTCGAGGTAGACATACTTGACGCTGCTACCTTTGACCAGACGGAAGGCCACATAGGCATCGGTGGCAGGGGCGCTGGTGAACTTGACGCGGTACTGGGTGTAGGTGGTGGTGAGTTCAACCTCCTGAGCAACCGTGAAGGTCGACATATCGGTCGGGTCGCTCATGGTACCAACCTCCACGCTGGAGGCATTGGTGCTGCGCTTGGCCCAGAACTCTACCATATTGCTGTTCATGGGATTCACTGTAACATCAATCTGCGGCATGATGGCCATCTGGTTGGTGGCATAGCTAGTAGATGTGGAAGCGTAGAAATAGAGATAGTGGGCACCAGTATGGGCGCTACTGGTCGAATTGCCGTTATAGGGGTAGTAGTTATAAGTGCCAGTAGCATCGTTGATACGGTTCCAGCAATAAGGCACAGCCTGAGCATAAGTAGTTATGCCACTTGCGTAATAAGGATCGTCCTCAAAGCTGGTGGTGTACGGCAGCGGAGTGAGACCGCAAGCGGTACGGGCGGAATATTGGAAGGCCGGAGATGCATCGGTGGCCGAGCAGTTTGCAATGATGGAAAAATCATAGCTAGTGTTGCGCTCGAGACCGGTAACGGTGTAGAAGGTGTCGGTAATGCCTGTGGCAACCACATTCTCGCCATTCATTATAGTATAGGTTACACCGGTGTTGTACTGGTCGTACCACGAGAGGGTGATGCTGTTGACAGTGGCCTCTTCGACAGCTGCGGACACCAGCGGGGCGCAAGTGACGTGCTCGAAAGCGATGTTGTCGATAGCCACAGGGGGCTGGGTGCCACCAGAGTTATCGTTACCCCACATGAACACCAGTTGGTAGGTGCCGGTGGCGAGGTCGGCGAAGAAATGCTGTGCGGTCTGCCAGCTGCTGACAAGGTTCATCTTGCCGCCGAGGTCAATCCAGCCAGCGGGGGTGGTGGTGGTATAGCCACTCATCGAGGTGGAGCCGCTAGGCAGCTGACCTGCAGTGAAAACGGCATCCGAAGGAGCCAGCCAAGCACGGAGGTAGTCGTAGTTCGACTCACCCTGCGACTTCCAGTCGAAGGAGACGTTGTACATACCGGCTTCGGTAACCTGGATAAGGCGGTAAGCGTAGGACACCTGAATACCACTTACACTATAAGCATTACTGGAGCCATCGTTGGAGATATACATGGCACGGGAGCCACCGTTGTTGACAGCCTCACCATAGACCCATGCATTCACGTCGCTATTGACGAAGGTGAATCCTTGGTCATCACCAGCCTCGAAGCCCGTAACAAACGGAACGGTGGTGGGCACCTGGGTGGTGGAGAAGCTTACGGCTGTGGCTTCTGAAGCATCGGTAGCCGAGCAGTTGGCAACAACCGAAAAGGTGTAGGGAGTGGAAGGAGTGAGACCGGTGGCGGAGTAGCTCGTAGTGGTGAGACCGGTGGCCACCTGGGTAGTACCATTGTAGACAGTATAAGTGGCGCCAGTGTTATGAGCGTCAGTCCATGTGAGAGTAGCACTATTGCTAGTGATGTCGGTAACAGCAAGATTCTTGACCTTACGGCAGGTAGGAGGAATCTGATAGGTAAACTGCACCTTGGGCAGGAAGTTGCGTTGGCTGTTGTAAGAGTAAGAAGCACCTGTGGCCTCTACGCCATAGAAACTATAGCTTGCCCAGTTGGATGCCTGATGGTTGAAATCAACAAGAAGATTACCACCATCGTAAACCCAAGGCTCACTGAACACGATATTCATCTGGCCAGATGATGTAGACAACGAACCGGAATAGACCTGAGACACACTTACCGAGTTGTCAATGCCGGAAAGCGTTGTCGCAGTAGTGGTTCCCAAGGAAATCTCCCAACCGTTCATTGTGGTGGTACCGGACGACACAAATAATGTCATCTCGGTGATTTCCATACCTACCATGGCCGTGAGATCGGTGGCAGGATAAATCATCTGGTTGTGCTGGGCAGCATCACCCATATACCCGTAGAACGGGACATACGAGTTGGTAGTAGTGCCATCGGCAACAATCAGCGTGTTCTGTGCTTGTGTGACGAACGGCACTGCCATGAGGGCCATCATCACGAACGAACGTAGAAACTTTCGCATAATGTTTGTTGTTTTTAGTTATTAGTTATATTGTTAATTTTCATTTCGTTACACAACAACCCGACACCCAATGGGTATACGGATTGAATATGCAAAGATACACATATTTTTGAAACTGGAGAAATAATTTTTATTTTTTAGAGAATTTAACACTAACAAATGTTAACAGCAAATATGCTATCCACCTCATTTTCAGGATAATATAATGTTAAAATTCACATAACAAAAAGAACGCCAGTCGGTTAGACCCACCTTCGCCTGATCAACGCCTGATCAACGCCTGACCAACGCCTGCCTTAGAGCCTTATCATCGCCTGCCTTAGAGCCAAAAACACAGAAAGCCCCAATAGTCGTCACTGACCATTGGGGCTGAGGGGGTTAGGCTACTAGCCCGAAGGACTAGAGGCCGAGGACGGCGACACCCTGACGGTAGACGATGTCGCGCGGGATACTGGCGTCGCGGATAGCGTCGAGGTCCTTCTGGAGGTCGGCACCAATCTTGCCGTTCTGCTCGCTGTAGGCCTTTGCGGCAGCGGCGTCACCCTCGCCTTCCATTGCGATGATGAGGGCGGCCCATCCACGGGCGGCCTCACGGGCGGCGTCAACATTGATGACATACTTCCCATCGGCATTGCGGGTGAAAGCACCGTGCTCGAAGAAGTAGTTGTAGCACATGATATTAGCTACACCGTGGGCCTCGGTGGCACCGAAGCGGACGGAGCGGAGAATACCGGCGATGAAGGTGATGTAGTTTTGGGCGACGGTGGTGTTGGTGATGAGGCCGCGCTCGATGAGCTGCTCGGTGAGGAAGAGGCCGCAGACATCGGCCTTAGCCTCCTCCCAGGCGCTGTACTGTGCACCGAGTGCCTGACGGCAGGGGATGCCGCCGTTCACGGTGTTCTTGATACCGAGGCCGTGGGCCACCTCATGGTAGCAGGTGTTTCCGAAGAAGGCGTTGAAGGTGACGCTGTCGACCTGCTCGGGGCAAACCATCAGCTTGGCGATGGGCACCATGATATTGTCGAACTTGGCCTGCATAGCGTTCTTGAGCTGGAGACGGCGGGAGCCTTTGGCCAGCTGGACGCGCTCGTCGTTGGGGAGGTTGATGGCGATGGTCTTGGAGCCCGCATTGCAGTCGCCGGCATAGTAGACGACATCATAGACGTTGATGTCGCAGTCGGTACCGGGCACTTCTTTCTTATACTTGGGGTCGCAGGGGAGCAATTTCTGCATCTCGGGAAGGAGGGCGGCGAACTTGCTGAGGTCGCTGCTCCACTGCTCATCCTTGACCAGCACGAATGCCTCGTGGCTGCACTTGAGGCCGTTGATACCGTCGTCGTAGTTCTCGATGGGGCCCACAACGAAGTCGAGCTTGCTGTCCTTCATGTCCATCCAAACCATATCCGACTCGAAGTAGTCGTCGGTGCGGAAAGCCTCGCGGCGGGCCTCGAGGTAACGCTTCAGGCCTTCGTTCTCGGCCAGCGAGATGGCCTTCTCGAGGAGGGCGTCGACTTTGGCGAGTTCCTCTTTGTAGGCCTCGTGATAGGGCAGCACGTAGAGGGCGCCGTTCTCATCGCGGCGGATGACGCTGTACTGGCTGTCTTTCAGGGTGTCCTCAAGGGCGTCGAACTCCTCGCGGGTCATATCCTGCGGGTAGAAGTTGCAGCCGGCGGGGCGCTCACCATAGCCGGGGATGAAGGGTTTTTCTGAATCGAGACGATCCCATGCACCGTACTGGATACGGGCGAAAGCACGGATGGCGGGGTCCTGGATGGTGTCGAGCGAAGCGCGGTTGGCATAGCCGAAATACTCATCCCAGTAAATCTCGTCCATCACCTTGCCAATCTCGATGAAAATCTTGACGAGTTCCTTCTCGTTGGCGGAGAGGCCGTCGATGAGGTCGGAGGTCAGCGAGAACTCGGCATACTCGTCGACTTTTTGTTGGATTTCGGGGTTGGACTCAACGGTTTTCTTACCTTTGCAACCCACAGCAATCAGCATAGTTGCTGCCATAAGGAAAATGCTTAACTTTTTCATTGTTAATATGTTTTAGACGTTGTTTTCTCACGTAACGAATTACAAATATACATTTTTTTTGCCATATCGGAAAAAAGTTGTACTTTTGCCGCCGATTTCCAACGAGTCAACGAGTCAACGAGTCAACGAGTCAACGAGTCAACGAGTCAACGAGTCGAAGAGTCGAAGAGTCGAAGAGTCAAAGAGGCAAAGAGTCAACGAGTCAACGAGTCAAAGAGGCAAAGAGGCAAAGAGTCAACGAGTCGAAAAGTCAACGAGTCGAAGAGTATTGAAATCTTGTAGACTTTTGGTCTTGTAGACTTGTAGACTCAAAAAAGACTTGTAGACTTAAAAAAAAAACGGAAAGGTGCTCGAGTGGTTGAAGAGGCCCGCCTGGAAAGCGAGTAAGCGTTAAAAGCGCTTCAGGGGTTCGAATCCCCTCCTTTCCGCCAAAAGAAAAAGCCCCGCATTCGGCGGGGCTTTTTTACTGACTAGTCTTCTGAATGTTTGCGGCTGCTGTCGATTGCCTCACTGACGTTGATAACGTAGTCGCCAAGTTTCTCGTAGAGGGCGTAGAGGCTGGAGTAGGCGTTGCCGATAGCGTAGTCGTAGACGCCGAGTTTCAGCGCGTCGAGATGCTGCGAACGCAAGCGGTCGCGGTAGGCGTTGATTTCGTGCTCGGCGGCATAGGCAGCGTCGAGGTCGACATGGTCATAGTCGTGCAGGTTGCGATCCATTACGTCGAGGGCCTGCTGCACCAGCTCGTTCATGTGCTCGAGGTTGGCGTTGAGGCCGGCGTCGAAATGGACGGCGTCCTCACGCTTGGTTTGACGGGTCATTGCTATCTGGTAGATGGCGTCGCCGATACTCTCGAGGTTGTCGATGATGCGGAACATGGAGGAGATGCGCTCGGAAGCATGCACACTGATGTCGCCCGAACCGACCTTGGTAAGGAACTTCGAGATTTCCATCTCCATTCGGTCGGTGATGCCCTCGTATTTGGCTATACGCTCCATGATAGCCTCAAATTCCTCGTCCTTCTTGGCGGTACGCAAACCGGGCAAGAAGGTATACATACGCAACACGCGCTTGGAGAACTCCTCAATCTCGCTCTTGGCCGACTGCAGGTTAAGCTCGGCGGTGGATAGCAGGTTGGGCTCGAGGTAGTTGAGGCGGAACTCCTCTTCGCCCTCCTCTTTCTTTTCGGGCACCATCCACTCGACAATCTTGACAATCTGCGGGATGAAGAAGGCCAGGATGACGGTGGTGATTACGTTGAAGAGGGTGTGGAAAACGGTAATGGCGAGGGGAATGAGCGGGATGTTGGGGAGCAGGCTGTCGAGCCGCTCGCTTATGAACATCACGGCGTTGCAGATGGGATAGAAGGGGATGATGAAGATGAGGGCACCGACCACGTTGAACACCAGATGGGCACGGGCGGTGCGCTTGCCGGTGGTGCCGGTGGTCATTGCCACCACCTGTGCGGTGAGGGTGGTTCCGAGGTTCTGTCCTATCACGAGGGCCATAGACGTCGGGAAGTCAATCCAACCCTGACTGGCCATAAGGAGGATGACGGCCGTCATTGCCGAGGAGGTCTGCAGGATGATACAGAGGATGGCACCTATGACGATGAAGAGCAGCACCGACCAATAGCCCCACTGGCCGAAAGCGGCTATACGGTGGGCCACATTCTCGTCGAGGGGCGGCACCGAGTCGCCCATAAGGCCCAAGCCGAGGATGAGCAAAGCGAGGCCGACGATGGTCTGACCCAGATACTGCATCTTGTTCTTCTTGCTGAAGATGAAGAAAAGGCTTATGGCCGCAATGACCATGGGCATCAGCGGCACCTTGTCGTCGCCACCGCCTCCTCCGAGGCCGAAGATGGTGATAATCCAGGCGGTCACCGTGGTTCCGATATTGGCACCCATGACCACAGCGATTGCGCCCGCCAGAGTGAGCAATCCGGCGCCGGCGAAGCCGACAGTCATCACCGTGGTGGCCGTGGAGGACTGGATGATGGCGGTAACACCCGTACCAGCCAGAATGCCGCTAAGCGGCTTGCCGGTGATTTTGGTGAGTATGTGGCGCAGTTTCGAGCCAGCGAATTTCTGAAGACCCTCGCTCATGAGCTTCATGGCGAAGAGGAAGACGGCCAATGCACCGGCCAATTTCAAACAGACAAGGAATATTTCCATATGAATGCGTTAATGTGTGAATGCGTGAATGTGTGAATGCGTTAATGTGTGAATGTGTTAATGTGTTAATGCGTTAATGTGTTAGTGCGTTGATTCTCAACTCTCAATTCTCAATTCTCAATTAAAATTGTTGCTGCAAAAGTACGAAGATAAGAGCCACCAAATTGTTACGTTTTTGTTAAGTTTTTCCATTTTCCAATTTTTTTGTATATTTGCTGGTTGCAATTGAATGCACAAAAGCCAACAAAAAACTGTAAGACAATAAAATAATACCTATGAAATACAAGAGAATCCTGTTGAAACTGAGTGGCGAGTCGCTTATGGGCTCGCAGAGCTACGGCATCGACCCGAAGATGCTGGAGCAGTATGCCGCCGACATCAAGGGGGCGGTGGAGCGCGGCTGCCAGGTGGCTATCGTCATCGGCGGCGGCAATATCTTCCGCGGCCTCAGCGGTGCCGCCACGGGCATGGACCGTGTGCAGGGCGACTATATGGGTATGATGGCCACCCTCATCAACAGCATGGCCCTCCAGGCCGAGCTGGAGAAGCAGGGCCTGAAGACCGAACTGCTCGGCGGCCTCGCCATCGAGCCTATCTGCAAGGCCATGAGCCGCCGCCGCGCCAAAGAGGCAATGGCCGAAGGACGCGTGGTGCTTATAGGCGGCGGCACGGGCAACCCCTTCTTCACCACCGACACCGCCTCGACACTCCGCGCCGTGGAGATTGAGGCCGACGCGATACTGAAAGGCACACGCGTGGACGGCGTCTACACCGCCGACCCCGAGAAGGACCCGACAGCCACCAAATACCAGACCCTGAGCTACGGCGAGGCGCTGGAGAAGAAACTCAAAATCATGGACCTCACCGCCTTTGCATTGGCCGAGAGCAACAACCTGCCCATCTATGTGTTCGACATGAACAAGCCGGGCAACCTGCTGAGAGTGGTGGAGGGCGAAGAGATAGGAACTTTGGTCTCCTAACTCACTACGTTTCACGGGGAACAAAAGTTACAAACAATTTATCAACAGCACAATATAAAACATCCAATACAATGAACGATTTATCGAAAGCCTGCCTCGACGAGGCAAAGAACAGTATGCAGAGCGCGCTGAAGTTCCTCGACCTGGAACTGGCCAAGATCCGTGCCGGCAAGGCCAATCCCGGTATGCTGGACGGCGTGAAGGTGGACTACTATGGCACGATGACCGAAATCAGCCAGGTGGCCAACATCAACACTCCCGACGCCCGCAGCATAGTGATCCAGCCCTGGGAGAAGACCCTCGTGGGCGCCATCAACAAAGCCATCCTCGACGCCAACCTCGGATTCACCCCGCGCCATGAGGGCGACATCCTCCGCATCGTCATCCCGCCGCTCACCGAAGAGCGCCGCAAGGAGCTTTGCAAGTCGGCCCACACCGAGGTGGAGAACAGCAAGGTGAACATCCGCAACGCCCGCCGCAACGTGATGGACAAGGTGAAAAAACTGAAGGACAAATCGGTTCCCGAAGACGAGGTGAAGCAGGTGGAGAAAGAGCTGCAGGACATCACCGACAAGCATATCGCCGAGTGCGACAAGATTTTCGCCGCCAAGGAGAAAGAGATAATGAGCATCTAATTGAGAATTGAGAATTGAGAATTGAGAATTCAATCTTCAAGATTCATAAGTTAGATTCTGTCGATTCCACCAACCGGTACTGCGAGGCACTTGACCTGGCGGAAGTGGAGGATTTCACCTGCTACTGGGCCCTGGAGCAGACCGCCGGCATCGGACAGCGGGGAAACCACTGGGAGAGCGCCCCGGGCGAGAACCTCACCTTCAGCCTGGTGCTGAAACCCCACTGGCTGAAGGCCGCAGAGCAGTTCAAACTGACCGAAGCGCTGTCGCTGGGGGTGGTGGATTGCCTAAAAGGGATAAAGGGGCTAAAAGGGCCAAAAGGGCTAAAGGGTGTTATAAAGTGGCCAAATGATGTATACGTCGGCGGAGGCAAGATTTGCGGGATGCTGGTGAGCAACCGGCTGGCGGGTGAGAAGATTGCAACGGCCATCTGTGGCATAGGACTTAACGTGAACCAACGGGAGTTCCCCAACTGGGTACCCCACCCCACCTCGCTAGGCCTGCTGACCGGCGAAACTTACGAACTGGAACCCATGCTAAACCGGCTGCTGGAATGTCTGCACCGCCGATATGACGAGTTGCACGCGGGGAAAGACCTGGAACCGGAATACCTTGAAAACCTGATGAACTTAGGGCAGCCGGCCCGCTACCGCCACGAAGGCCGCGAACTGACGGCCACCATCACCGGAGTGGATGCCCACGGACGGCTGCTGCTGACCACAGATAATGGAGAAAAGATAGTTTGTGCGATGAAAGAGATAGAGTTTATCTAGCAGGGCTAGAAATTGAGAATTGAGAGTTGAGAATTGAGAATTTAGAACTAATTATGAAGAAGATAATCATTGTTTTGTTGCTGGCGGCCGGTGTACCGGCAATGGCCTGCACCAACCTGATTGTGTCGAAGGGGGCTTCGGCCGACGGCAGCACCTTCATCACCTACGCCGCCGACAGCCACACACGCTACGGACAGTTGCGCTACTGCCCCGCCGCCGACCACGAACCCAGCGAGACGCTGAAGCTATACAACTACGGAAGCCTAAAATTCCAGATTGAGATACCGCAGCCGGCACATACCTACCAGGTGGTGGGCTTCATCAACGAGCACCAGCTGGCAATGGGCGAGACCACCTGGGGCGGCCGTGCGGAACTGGAACACGGGAGCGGCGAGGGCATCGACTACGGCAACCTTATCTACCTCGCACTGCAACGCGCCCGCAACTGCCGCGAAGCCATCAAGGTGATGCACGAGCTGGTGAGCACCTACGGCTACTCGGACGGCGGCGAGAGTTTCTCCATTGCCGACCCCAACGAGGTGTGGATTTACGAGATTATCGGCAAAGGCAACTACGAGCAAGGAGCCGTATGGGTGGCGCGACGCGTACCCGACGGATACATCTGCGGTCACGCCAACCAGGCCCGCATCACCACCTTCCCCCAGGAAAAAGACAACAAGTCTACGAAACAACGAGACAACAAGTCTTTTGGAAAGAGCATCAGCAGCAAGCATATCGACAAGATATTCGACCCTGAGGTGGAATGCGTCTATAGCGAGGATGTAATCTCGTTTGCCCGCAAGCAGGGATTTTACACGGGCACCGATGCCGCCTTCTCCTATGCCGACACCTACAACCCGCTGACTTTCTCCGGCCTCCGCGCCTGCGAGGCACGTGTGTATGCGATGTTCAACCGCTGTGCCGACGGGATGAAGAAATACGAGGCTTACGCCATGGGCGACGCCACCGCCGAGCGGCTGCCGCTGTGGGTGAAACCCAACCGGAAACTCAGCGTGAAAGACTGCATGGAACTGATGCGCGACCACTTCGAGGGTACGCCGATGGACATGACGCAGGATGTCGGCGCCGGCCCCTTCCACTGCCCCTACCGCTGGCGCCCGATGGGCTTCGAGGTGGACGGACAGAAGTACGTCCACGAACGCGCCATCTCGACCCAGCAGACAGGCTTCTCGTTCGTGGCGCAGTGCCGCGGATGGCTGCCGTCGAAACTGGGCGGCGTGATATGGTTCGGAGTGGACGACACCTACTCGACCGTATATTGCCCCATATACTGCGGTGTGACGCAGGTGCCCATCTGTTTCGAAGAGGGCAACGGAAGCATGTCGAAATACAGCGAGACGGCCGCCTTCTGGCTCTTCAACCGCGTGAGCAACTTCTGCTACCTGCGCTATGACTCGATGATTGTCGACGTGCGCCGTGTGCAGGGTGAATTGGAGAGCGACTTCATCGGCGACGAGGCAAGCCACTGCAAGCGCTGGGCACAGGAGGACAACGACCGCCGCCTGGTGGGCGAACTGAACCGCTTCAGCAACCAGCAAGCCGAGAAGATGATGCGCCGCTGGAAAGAGCTCGACCAGCTGCTACTCATGAAATATATCGACGGCAACATCAAGAGCGTAGACAACGGCCGCATCAAGACCACCCCGACGGGAGTCGTCACCGGCATCAAGCAGCCCCCCTACCCCGCCTGGTTCTACCGCCAGATAGTGGACGACAAGGGAGAAATATTAAAGGTTAAAGAATAACTAGCATTGCTAGTAGTGCTAGCCTTGCTAGAAAAAATCAAATACTATGGAACTGAAAGAATCGTTGAAAGATCTTGTGTTCAACAAGAGCGAACTGAAGCAGAGCGTCTACCAAGCCACCCGCGAAGCCTTCGGTCTCTTCCGCGAGAACACACGCCAACTGATAGAACTCTTCCGCCAGAAATGCCGCGAAGAGGGCAAGGAGGTGGCCTTCGAGTTCACCGACCGCGGCGACTTCGAGTTCGAAGTGAAGTTCGCCGGCGATATATTGCTCTTCATGATGCACACCAACGTGTTCGAATTCTCACGCGACCACCAGGTAATGAAAACGCCCTATGTGAGGGAGGACCAGAGACGGAGTTATTGCGGTGTTATCCACATCTACAACTTCCTGGCCGACTCGTTCGCCTACCAGCGCGACAACGACCTGGGCTATATGATTGGAAGAGTGTTCGTAAACCACGAAAGCCACTACTTCATCGAGGGCAAGCGCGAACTGGGCATGTTGTACACAAACTTCAATACATCAGTGATTAACAGCGATACGGTGCAGGGAATCATAGAGTCGGCTATCGAGTACACCACCAATTTTGATCTTTTGACCCCTCCGTATGACGAAGTCAAACTTGTATCGGTGGGTGAGATGCGCACCAATTTCGACAAAAAAACACTCGTCACCGGCAAGCGCTTAGGCTTTCGTTTCCAAGCAGATAACGAATAAGAAAAGGAAGATATTAACCGCACATGGTGAAAAAAATTTTGCCATGTCAGAAAATGTTCGTACTTTTGCACCCGCTTTTTGAGCGATTAAAAGGCGAAAAAATAGCGATGCCGCGTTCGTCTAGTCGGCCTAGGACGTAAGATTTTCATTCTTAAAATCGCGGGTTCGAATCCCGCACGCGGTACCAACAAAACAAAGAACAAGAATAAGAACAATTAACGAAAAATGGCACACCACAAGTCTGCAAAGAAAAGAATTCGCTCGAGCGAAAAAAGAAGAGTAGAGAACAGATACTACGCCAAGACCATGCGTAACGCCCTGCGCGACTTCCGCGCACTGGAAGACAAGGCCGTCGCCACCGAGCGCCTGCCTAAGATGGTCTCCATCATCGACAAGCTGGCCAAGCGTTCTGTGATCCACAAGAACAAGGCTTCGAACCTCAAATCGAAGCTCATGCGCCAGGTCAATGCTATGTAACATTACCGGCTGAAAGCTCGAGCCGATTGTCGCCACCACGACAGTCGGCTTTTTGCGTTTAAGAAACATACCTCCATGAAAGGCTACAAGTATATAATACCGGCGCTGCTGGCAATCGCGCTGACAGCGACCTCGTGCCGTCACGAAGAGGGCGACACCGTGCTGCAACTGCGGGCCGAAGCCCTCGGCGGAAACCACAAGATGGCCGTGGAGGGTATAAACGCATCGTGGTGCAGCGGCGACTCGGTGTGGATTAATGGCAGCTCCTACCGCATCAATATCGAGAACGGCCGTGCCAACACACTGGTGCCGCATCCCAACACCAACATATACAACGCTGTATTCCCCGCCTCGATAGTGCTCAACGAAAGCACGGTACGCCTGCCGGCGGAGTACCACTACACCACCGATGGCGCCGGCCGCCAGTTGCTGAACCTGCCGATGGCCACATCATTGGCCACATCAGAAGGAACAGAGCTGTTCTTCCGCCACCTCACCGGCGCACTGATAGTGAAATTCGTCAACCGCAAGGTGGACACAACAGTGGTGCTGGACCGCATAACGGTGACAAGCAGCCTTTACGCCATAAGTGGAGAGCGGAGCACCGACACCCTACAGGGGCCCATAACCGCTAACAACGCTGCCGACCGCAGCGTGACCATGTACTTCGACCGTCAGGTGACAAACGTGGCGCCCGACGACACCGTCGCTGTAATGATTCCCGTGGCACCTGTAGGAAACAGCAACCAATTCACAATCGAGGTGTGTTCACACTTCGAAGGTAAACGGTACACCGTAAGCAATACCCAGCAAAGCAGCAACCCCCTCGGTCGCAACAAACTAGGCTACGCCTATATGGTGGCAGTCACCCAAACGCCATCTGAATTTCTCTTCCCATACACAAGCCAGCAAAGCATCGTAACACTACACATAAACACTGCCAGTGACTTCATTCTAATGCAGAAAGCCATAAACGAAGGTTGGCGGAGCCCTGAAAACCAATTATATTCAACACTTCAATATGCCATAGATAACAACATTGATATGTCTGGCTATGAAATCGAACCAATATCTGGATTTACTGGCGCCAAGTTCGATGGTGGCAGCCATACAATAAGCAACCTGACAATCAACAGCACATCATCAGAATATTGCGCACTATTCGAAACAATAGGCACTTCTACTCAAATCTCAAATTTAACGTTACGGAATGTATCCTTAAAATCAAATTATAACACCGATATCTTATATGTAAGTGCGCTTGCTGGACAATCATCCGGCACAAACACCATAAGCAACTGCAACATTAGCATTAATGGGATACAGATATCTGGAACGACAAGTAGTCGGCTTTGTTTTGGAGGTTTTGCGGCAAAATCATCGTCACTAACCCTAAACGGATGCAGTTTCTCTGGAGCAGATTCCCTCGCCCCAAACTGCATTATACGGTTTGGCGGATTTATCGGCGAAGTAAGTGACAATAATAATTTGTCAATAACCGCATCAAATTGTAAAATTGGTAATTGCAACTTCACTATTGTCTCCAATGGAGGGCAATATGTTGGTGGATTGATTGGTGACAGCAAGAGTGCTTCTGTAAATATTACAGGATGTAACTTCAACATAAACCTAATAACTCAAAACACAACAGCAACCCTTCGGGCCGGAGGATTGATTGGAAACCTAAGCACTTCCTCCTCATATACTTTTGCTGTTAACAACGACACCATAAGTGGATCTATTGACCCAGGAAACTCCTCAAATACAAATATTGGCACTTTATATGGGAGAGGCAAAGCCTATACGAATTATCAGATTAATAATTACATTATAGGCAATTTTGATATACCAGACAAAAGTTATCACAATCCCTCTGGTTATCCATCAACACAATCCAAATGAGAAGGACACTATTAGTATTCTGCATACTCCTGCCACTGGTAGCGGGAGCACAGGTAAAGATACCGAAGGATGCCAACATATTTACCTATTGGCAGTTCGAGTACGGTGAGAAGACCGACACATCGGTCATGACCGTGATGCGCAACGGTGCCATGATTACCATCATCACCCAGAATCCAGAAGGCAAACCGATACAAGGCTATGCCCAGACAACAACCATCGTCGACTACGAAAGGGACAGCATAACCGTGATGGCCACCTACCCCGACAGTGCATACTACTACTGCATCCCCTTGTCGCGAAACGACATCGAATGGACTATAAAGGGCAACCGCCACACCTGCTCCGTCAACAGCAACACTCTCACCTTCGAGATGGACGCGAAGACACCACTCAACGTCACCCCCCTACCCCATTACGGCCTTAAACGCGGTGTGCTGCGAAGCTATACGCGCAACGGACAATTGCGCATGAAGCTGGCCAAAGCAGAGAAGACCGCCTGCGGAGTTGGCCCTATGCTCCCTAATGACGGCTACCGCCGAGTGACACCTCGCGAGTTGGACCGCATCATGAAGGAACGCCTCGTGGTCACCACCCGCATCTTCGACCACGAGCAACTCTGCTGGGGCAAGAAGAACGACAATATTGAGGGCGACATCTTTGACATCCCGATGGATACCGTGCTGCACTTCGCCGGCGGCACCCTCATCCTCAAGCGAGTGAAACTCCCATGGCTCCCCAGCCACTACCAGCACTTCGTCGAGCTGCACCAGCAGAGCAACGGCGACGCCTACGACCGCACCGGCTCCGTCTTCATCATCCCCCGTATAAGTTACAAGGACATCACCTTCTTCGACGGCATCAACCACCACCCCGACTCGCTGCCCATCTTCACCGGCAAAGACGGCCAGAAATACCAAGGCATCGAGCGCGTCGTCGGGAAATATGACCCGCCCGTAGAACTGGTGCGGTTCTTCACCCCCTTCGGCGTGGGCCACTTTAACGAACGCATGAAGGGCTACGGCATCGACTGGCGCAAGGAGACCTACTACCGTCAGGAAATCACCGACCTCTACAACAGCGCGATGCTCGGCAGATTCGAGGTGATTATCGGCGCCTGGATTGGCAACTACGACGGTGGCGGCCACCTGCTGACGATGGACATCAAGTCGTACCCCAACGACTATAGCGGTAAGCAAACATTACCACTGACTGGAATCATACCGCTCTTCAACACATGCAACGTGCTGGAAATGGCGGGCCAGAACTATGGCAAACTGTTTGCCACCGACTCGCTGACCGTTACCTTCACACTGGACACAGATGATTACTCTTCCGCCAAGCTGCGCTATATCAGCACCGGCCATGGCGGCTGGGGCGAGGGCGACGAGTTCGTGCCCAAGCAGAACACCATCCTCATCGACGGGAAGGTAGCTTTCACCCACACCCCCTGGCGCGAGGACTGCGGCTGCTACCGCGACCTCAACCCTGTGAGCGGAAACTTCTGGAACGGCCTTTCGAGCAGCGACTTCTCGCGCTCGGGCTGGTGCCCCGGCACCGCCACCCAGCCCGTCTACTTCGACCTCACGCCCTGGATTGACGGCAAGGAGCACACTATGACCGTTGCCATACCGCAGGGCAAGCCCGTAGAAGGGATGTTCAGCCACTGGGCCGTCAGCGGCGTAATAATCATTGAACAGTGATGAAGAGACTATCCTTTGTTATGTGGCTGCTGATGGCAGCAACGCTGTGCCAAGCGCAGCAGGTAAAAATACTATTCGCCGGCGACCTTATGGGCCACATGCCACAGCACAACGCCGCCCTGCAGGCCGATGGCAGTTACGACTACTCTCCCTGCTTCCGCTATGTGAAAGACTATGTGCAAAGCGCCGACCTCGCCATACTGAACCTCGAGGTGCCCCTTGACGGGAAGCCCTACAGCGGCTACCCCCAGTTCTCGGCTCCCGATGCCCTTGCCGAAGCGGCCAAAGCGGCGGGCTTCGACATCATGACCACCGCCAACAACCACTGCATGGACCGTGGCCGGCACGGTTTGGAGCGTACCCTGAACGCCCTTGACAGCCTCGGAATACCTCACCTCGGCACCTACCGTGACCGCAGCCACCACGACAAGGAGCATCCGCTGATAATCAATGCCCGTGGCCTACGCCTGGCACTGCTCACCTATACCTATGGCACCAACGGCATTCCAGTACAGGAACCCAACGTGGTGAACTTCATCGACACCACTGAAATGCTGCGTGACTTGCAGGTGGCGAAAGACAAAGGTGCCGATTTCGTCATCACACTTATCCACTGGGGTATAGAATATGCCGTCAAGGCCAACAACGAACAGGAAGAGACGGCCCGCTGGCTGCTAGAACACGGCTCGGACGCCGTCATCGGCGGTCACCCCCACGTAGTGCAGAATTTCACCCTCGACGCAAATCCCAACAACAAACGATACCCCGAGATAGTGATTTACTCGATGGGCAACCTCGTCAGCAACCAACGCGATGTGAATACCGACGGAGGCATAATGGTGGAGCTGACGCTCACCAAGTTCCGCACCCGCGGCATCATCACCCAACGTTGCCTCTACATGCCCTACTGGGTCTACCGCGGCACGGTGGACAGCCTCTACCAGTACTATATAGTACCCTCGGCCGACGCCGCATCGAATCCAGAACGCTACCAGATTGAGGGCAACGACCTAAACGCCTTGCGCCTGTTCGACGAGAACACCCGCAAACGCCTTTCCGCCTGTGCCCTACCCAGTGGCGCGAACATAGAAGAACGGCAATACACCCCATTCAAACCCAAAGCAACGAAAGGCAAGACTTTCAGTACCGTACCGACGGCAACAAACAACTTCCTTCGAGACAAGATTTCACACTAAATAATTGACAACAATGAAAAGACTCATCATCTTTACCTTTGCAGTCCTTCTGGCCTCCGGCAGTGCCATGGCCCAACATTGCGGCAACTGCCCGCACCACCGTCAGGGTCAGCAAGCACAAGCCTGCCAACAGATGAACGCCGATGGCATAGACATGGCCATCGTAAAGGCCTTCCCGACCGTGAAGAAAGTGACCAAGACCGAAAAATGGACCGAGGTGTACGATGCACAGAGCAAGCTGCTGGGCTATGCCGTCTACAGCAAGCCTGCCAGCGACGGCATCAAAGGCTACAACGGAGAAACTCCGGTGCTAATCGCCCTTAACGCCAAGAAGGTGATTATCGGGGTATACCCACTGCCCAACACCGAGACGCCGCGGTTCGCCCAACGGGTTCAGGATGCCGGTTTCTACAACAACTGGAACGGCCTGACCATTAAGAAAGCAAAAAAGAAAAAGGTCGATACCGTAAGCGGGGCTACCTTTACTAGTCGTGCCGTTGCACAGAGTGTGCAGGCAGCGCTGGAGAAACTCTAGAGGTCGCAAAGACAAAAGAAACGCCCTGCATCGGACCGATGCAGGGCGTTTTTCGTACCCACTGGGGTGTTTTATTCAGCCTTGGGGGCCTCGGCCTCAGCCACGGGGGCTTCGGCTACAGGAGCGGCGTTCTCGACGGGAGCCTCGGCCTTCTTGGCACGAGAACGGCGGGTGCTCTTGGCCTTCTTGGCACTGCTTTCCTTGAGCATGTTCTCGTTGTAGTCGACCAGCTCGATGATAGCCATCTCGGAGTTGTCACCGTGACGGATACCGGTCTTCAGGATACGGGTGTAACCACCAGGGCGGTTGGCCACCTTCTGCGAAACCTCGCGGAAGAGCTCGTTGACGGCTTCCTTGCTATGGAGATAGCTGAAGACGATACGGCGATTGTGGGTGGTATCCTCTTTCGAGCGATTGATGATAGGCTCGACATATACGCGGAGGGCTTTGGCTTTGGCAACAGTGGTCTCGATGCGCTTGTGCATGATAAGCGAAGTGGCCATGTTGGAGAGCATAGCAACGCGGTGAGCGTGGGTTCTGGACAGATGATTAACTTTGCAACCGTGTCTCATATTCTTTCCTTATTCTTTATCAAGTTTATACTTTGAAATATTCATGCCGAATTCGAGATTCTTCGAAGCGACGAGGTTCTCAAGTTCGGTGAGCGATTTTTTACCGAAGTTGCGGAACTTCAGCAGGTCAGCCTTGTTGAAGGCGACAAGTTCGCCAAGGGTCTCGACCTCAGCAGCCTTGAGGCAGTTGAGGGCGCGCACCGAAAGGTCGAGGTCGACCAACTTGGTGAGCAGCAGCTGACGCATGTGGGCGGTAGTTTCGTCGAACTCCTCCTGCACCGGCTTGGTCTCGACGTCGAGCGTGATACGCTCGTCGGAGAAGAGCATGAAGTGCTGGATGAGGATGGTAGCGGCCTCCTTCAAGGCTTCCTTGGGATGGATGGAACCATCGGTCTCTATATCGAAGGTCAGCTTCTCATAGTCGGTGCGCTGCTCGACACGGTAGTCGTCAACGGCATACATCACGTTCTTGATAGGCGTGTGGATGGAGTCGATAGCGATGACACCGATGGGGTCGGTAGCCTTCTTGTTCTCGTCGGCGGGAACATATCCGCGACCCTTATCAATCGACAGGCTGATACGAAGTTCTGTCTTGGGTTCCATGTGGCAAATCTCGAGTTCGGGGTTGAGAACCTGGAAGCCATTGAGATTGCTGTTGAGGTCTCCTGCCTTGAACACAGTCTGCTCCTTCACAGTAAAGGTAATCTTCTCATGATCGGTGTCCTCTAGCTGGCGACGGAAACGGACCTGCTTGAGACGGAGGATGATGTCGGTCATATCCTCAACCACACCGGGAAGAGAGGAGAATTCGTGGTCTACACCCTCTATCTGAACGGAAGTGATAGCATAGCCTTCGAGCGAAGAGAGAAGGACGCGACGCAGAGCGTTGCCAATGGTAGTGCCATAGCCGGGCTCCAGCGGACGGAACTCAAACTTTCCGCGGAAGTCGTCAGCCTCAAGCATGACCACTTTGTCGGGTTTTTGGAATGATAAAATTGCCATTTGTTATCCTTTCTTTCTTTTATTGTTTGGTAGCGGGGGCATTCGTTGCCCCGCCTATGCCCTAAGGGCTATTACTTCGAGTAGAGGTCGACGATCAGCTGCTCGTTGATAGTCTCGGGGATATCCGAGCGCTGCGGGTAGCTGACGAACTTGCCGGTGAGCGAAGCTCCATCCCACTCGAGCCAGGGGTAGGTGGTACCCTTCGAAGCGAGGGCGTCGGCAATAACCTCGAGGGATTTGCTGCGCTCACGCACCGAGATGACATCACCTTCGCGGAGAGAATAAGAGGGGATATTGACCACTTCGCCGTTGACGGCTATATGGCGATGGGAAACCAACTGACGGGCCTGTGCGCGGCTGCGAGCGATGCCGAGACGGTAGACGACATTGTCGAGACGGGCCTCGATAAGTTTCATCAACTCCTCACCGGTGATACCGCCGCGACGGGAAGCCTCGGCATAAAGTTTGCGGAACTGGCGCTCAAGGATACCATAGGTATACTTGGCTTTCTGCTTCTCGTTCAACTGGATGCCGTACTCCGAGGTCTTGCTGCGGCGACGGTTCTGTCCGTGCATGCCGGGAGCGTAGGGTTTCTTCTCATAACTCTTGTCCGGGCCATAGATAGGCTCGTGGAACTTTCTTGCGATTTTGGTCTTCGGACCAGTGTATCTTGCCATTGTTTACTTCTTTTAAGATTAATAATTACACACGACGACGTTTCGGGGGGCGGCAACCATTGTGCGGAAGCGGAGTGATGTCGGTGATTTCGGTAACCTCAATACCGCAAGTGCTGATTGCGCGGATTGCAGATTCACGTCCTTGACCAGGTCCTTTAACAAAGACCTTGACTTTTCTTAGGCCCAAATCATAAGCAACTTTGCCGCAATCTTCCGCAGCCATTTGTGCAGCATACGGAGTGTTTTTCTTCGATCCGCGGAAGCCCATTTTTCCAGCAGACGACCAAGAAATCACTTGACCGGCATTGTTCGTCAATGAGACGATGACGTTGTTGAAGGATGCAAAGATGCATGCTCTTCCTTGAGGTTCAACTTTTACGACTCTTTTTTTAGTCGGTTTTGAAGTTTTTGCCATTGTTTGTTTTGCTTGATTTTCTTGTTTTCTTACTGCCAATCGCTCCTTAATCAAAATCTAATCCGCGATTGGGGCGCTACGACCATTACTTACTTGGTAGCTTTTTTCTTGTTAGCGATTGTTTTCTTCTTACCCTTACGAGTGCGAGCATTGTTCTTGGTGCTCTGACCACGGAGGGGCAGACCGAGACGGTGACGGATGCCACGATAGCAACCAATGTCCATGAGGCGCTTGATGTTCATCTGAACCTCAGAACGAAGGGCACCTTCCACTTTGTACTCATCATTGATGATGTTGCGGAGTGCATTCTGCTCGTCATCAGTCCAATCCTGAACCTTCTTGCCCTCGTCGATACCGGCCTTGGCCAGAATCTCCTTGGCAGTGCTACGTCCGATACCGTAGATATAGGTCAAACCTATCTCTCCTCTTTTGTTCTTGGGTAAGTCAATACCTGCAATACGTGCCATAGATTTCTTTTATTCTTTTTGGTTTTGTGAATTATCCTTGTCTCTGTTTGAACTTAGGATTTTTCTTGTTGATTACATAGACCACCCCGTGGCGGCGGACAACCTTGCACTCGGGAGATCTTTTTTTGACTGAAACTCTTACTTTCATTTTGTGTAATTATTAATCTTGTTGATACTATTCTTATCAGTAAGGCCTATTTGTGACGGTAAGTGATACGACCTTTCGAGAGGTCATACGGCGACATCTCAATCTGCACCTTATCGCCAGGTAGTATCTTGATGTAGTGCATACGCATCTTACCCGAGATATGTGCAATAATCTGATGTCCATTCTCCAATTCAACGCGGAACATAGCATTGCCGAGCGATTCGACGACTGTTCCGTCTAACTGTATGGATGCCTGTTTAGCCATTCTTGTATTTCTTACCGTTAATGTTATTTGTTGTTTTCTATCCAATCGAAACTAGTGAGTATGTCGGGGCCGTTGGCGGTGATGGCCACCGTATGCTCATAATGTGCGGCGGGTTTGCCGTCTTTGGTGCTGCAGGTCCATCCGTCCTCCTTCGAGAACTTCACATTCTTCGAACCCATGCACACCATAGGCTCGACGGCGATAACCATACCTTCCTTCAAGAGCGGACCGGTACCCTTCACACCGTAATTGGGCACATTGGGCGACTCGTGCATCTTGAAACCGACACCGTGGCCGCAGAGTTCACGTACCACCGAGTAGCCGTTCTTCTCGCAATGCATCTGCACCGCATGGCTGATATCTCCTACCCTGTTCCCAGCTTTGCACTGGTCGAGGCCTATGAAGAGGGCCTCCCGGGTGACCTTCATCAGGCGCTGCATTTCGGAACTCACCTCACCCACGGCGAAAGTATAGGCCGAGTCGGCGACATATCCATTCAATTCAATAACACAGTCCAGAGAGACATTGTCTCCCTCCTTAATAAAACACTCCTGCGATGGGATGCCGTGAACGACAACATCATTGACAGAAATACAGAATGCTGCCGGGAAGCCTTCGAAACCCTTACATAGAGGCTTAGCGCCATTGTCACGGATGTACTGCTCACCTATCTGGTCTAAAAAAGCAGTAGTTACGCCCGGACGAATATGACGCCCCACCTCCGCGAGAGTTTTCCCGAGGAGGTGGGCTGCATCACGTATGAGCTCTATTTCTTCCTTTGTTTTCAGCAGAATCATTATCCAGTATCTCTGGTTTAATTTGTTATGCCTGAATCGACATCGATGTACGACCCTTGATACGGCCAGTCTTGGTTAGACCGTCATAGTGGCGCATCAATAGATGGCTCTCTATTTGCTGCAGAGTGTCGAGAATAACACCGACAAGAATCAGCAGGGAAGTGCCACCATAGAACTGGGCAAACTGGGTATTGACACCGAAGAGGCGGATGATAGCAGGCAGAATAGCCACAATGGCCAGGAAGAAAGAACCAGGAAGAGTAATTTTTGAGAGGATGCCCTCAAGATACTCGGCAGTCTTCTTACCAGGTTTCACGCCAGGAATAAATCCGCCATTCTTCTTCATATCGTCAGCCATCTGATTAGGATTGATGGCAATGGCAGTATAGAAGTAGGTGAACAGAATCACAAGGATGGCAAACACCAGGTTGTACCAGAAACTATTATAATCGGCAAAAGCCATAGCGAACTTGGAACTGCTATTGCCCGAGAATCCCATGAAAGTGATGGGAAGGAACATGATGGCCTGTGCAAAGATGATAGGCATGACGCCGGCAGCATTGACCTTGATAGGAATGTACTGGCGAACACCACCATACTGCTTATTGCCAACGATGCGCTTAGCGTACTGCACGGGAATTCTGCGTGTACCCTGGACGAGCAGGATAACCAGCAGGATGACGGCAAGCAGAACAACAAGTTCAAAAAGGAACATCACAAGACCGCCACCCTCAGACAGACGGGAAGCAAACTCGGCCGACAGGGCAAAGGGGAGTCGTGCGATGATACCAATCATAATCAACAAGGAGATACCGTTACCGACACCTTTGTCAGTGATACGTTCGCCGAGCCACATGACAAACAACGTACCGCTGATAAGGATGATGATGCTGGTAACCCAGAAGAAGGGCGAGGGAGCACTACCATCGAAGGGGTAGATTGCCGTCGACGAGGCACCAAGCTGGTACATCATGTTAGTGATGTAGGCTGGAGCCTGCATGGCGGTGACAATAACGGTAAGCCAACGTGTGATCTGATTCATTTTTCTACGGCCACTTTCACCATCACGCTGCATCTTCTGGAAATAAGGTACCACCATCACCAACAGCTGGATAACAATCGAAGCCGTGATGTAGGGCATGATACCGAGTGCAAAAATCGAGGCGTTGGAGAAAGCTCCACCCGAGAACATGTTGAGAAGTCCCATCAGGCCCTCGGAACCTTGCTTTTGCAAACCCTGCAACTGAGAGGGGTCAACACCCGGCAGGACGACATAAGACCCGATGCGATAAATCAGCACCAAACCAATGGTGTAAAGTATACGCTTGCGCAGATCCTCAATCGACCAGATGTTTTTAAGTGTCTGTATAAAACGCTTCATTGTAGTGGTTTTGTATTATTCAATAACAGTGGCCACGCCACCCTTCTCCTCGATGGCCTTCTTAGCGGTGGCGGAGAAAGCATGGGCGGTAACGTTGATAGCCTTGGCAAGCTCTCCGCGGCCGAGAATTTTGATTCGATCTTTGGCGGAGATTAGACCGTTCTGCTTCAGAACTTCGACGTTGAAATCGGTGATATTCTTGGCCTCGGCAAGAGCGTTGAGAGTGTCGATGTTGATACCAACATATTCAACGCGGTTGAGGTTCTTGAAACCAAACTTCGGAACGCGACGGTAGAGAGGCATTTGGCCGCCCTCGAATCCCACCTTCTGGTGATATCCCGAACGAGCCTTTGCACCCTTATTACCGCGAGTGGCGGTACCACCCTTGCCGGAACCGGCACCACGACCGATACGCTTCGAATGTTTTACAGAACCTTTGGCGGGTTTAAGATTGCTAATATTCATTATTGGGTTCCTTTCTTAGTTTACGAGTTAGATTTCTTCAACAGTGATGAGGTGCTTCACCTTATCAATCATACCCAACACCTGCGGAGTAGCGACAACCTCGCGGCTGTGGTTGATACGACGGAGACCAAGGGCTTCCATGGTACGCTTCTGACGGGCGGGATGGCCAATGATACTTCTAACTTGGGTGATTTTAAGTTTCTTTTCTGCCATTTCTTTGACCTCCTATTGATTAACCGTTAAACACTTTGTCGAGGGAAACACCACGGAGCTGAGCAACCATATAAGGATCCTTCATCTGGAGCAGAGCGTTGATGGTAGCTTTCACCACACTGTGGGGATTCGAGGAACCCTTGCACTTGGCAAGCACGTCCTTCACACCGACACTTTCCAGCACGGCACGCATGGCACCGCCGGCGATGACACCGGTACCGGGGGCAGCGGGTTTCAGGAAGACTTTGGCTCCGCTATACTTACCCATCTGCTCGTGGGGGATGGTACCCTTCAGCACGGGAACGCGAATAAGGTTCTTCTTGGCATCGTCGATGCCCTTTTGGACAGCGGCCTGGACTTCTTTGGCCTTGCCAAGTCCGTAGCCGACCACACCGTTCTCATTGCCGATGACGACAATTGCAGCAAATGTGAAGGTACGACCACCCTTGGTGACCTTTGTCACACGATTGATTGCAACGAGACGGTCTTTGAACTCAATCTCGCTCGATTTTACTCTATTAACGTTTACTTCTGCCATGACTTACTTAGAATTTTAAACCACCTTCTCTGGCACCATCGGCCAAGCTTTTCACACGGCCATGGTAGAGGTAACCATTACGGTCAAAAACTACAGTGTTAATACCAGCGGCAATGGCGCGCTCTGCAATGGTCTTGCCGACCTTTGCGGCCACTTCGCTCTTTGTGCCACTCTTTTCAAAGCCCTTCTCAAGAGAAGATGCAGCGGTCAGTGTCACACCTTTCACATCGTCAATCACCTGAGCGTAGATTTCCTTGTTGCTTCTGAACACGGACAGGCGGGGCATTTCAGCAGTTCCGCTGACTTTATGACGGATGCGGAATTTGATTTTAGTTCTTCTTATATCTTTCTTTGTTGCCATAATCTTTGATTTCTTTTTGGCTTGTTGGTAAATCTTTTTACCTGTTCACTTATTTTGCAGCAGCCTTACCAGCCTTCTTGCGAACCTCTTCGCCCTGGAAGCGGATACCCTTGCCCTTATACGGCTCGGGCTTACGCAGCGAACGAATTTTGGCAGCAGCTTGACCAAGAATCTGCTTGTCGCAACATGTCATGGTAATAATGGGATTCTTACCTTTCTCGGTGACGGTCTCAACCTTGATTTCAGGAGCAAGTTCGAAGAAAATCTTGTGGGAATAGCCAAGATCCATCTCCATGACATTGCCGGTGGCTTGAACCTTGTAACCAACACCGATAACCTCCTGAACGGTCTTAAAACCTTCGCTTACGCCCTTAACCATATTAGCAGCAAGTGCGCGATATAAGCCATGCATGGCTTTGGTCTCCTTCTCGTCGTTCGGACGGCTGAAATGGAGGACACCATCCTCGCACTTCATTTCAATGGTCGGGTTGACCTTCTGTGAGAGTTCTCCCATCGGTCCCTTGACGGTCAGGATATTGTCATCAGAAATCTTTACTTCAACACCTTTAGGAAGGTGGATGGGCATTTTACCTATTCTAGACATTTTCTATTCCTCCTCTCATGATTAGCTGATGTAACATAAAACCTCACCACCCACATTAAGATTGCGAGCCTCCTTGTCAGTCATAAGACCTTTGGAAGTTGAAACAATGGCAATACCGAGGCCATTGAGAACACGTGGCATCTCGTCAACCGAGACATACTTACGCAAACCAGGGCTGGAGACACGTTTCAACTCGGCAATGGCCGACTGCTTGGTCACGGGGTGATACTTAAGAGCGATTTTGATGCTCTGATTGTGAGAGCCTTCGTTCTCGAACTTATAGTTCAAGATGTAACCCTTCTCGAAGAGAATTTTCGTCATCTCTTTTTTCAGTTTCGAGCCAGGTATCTCGACCACACGATGCTTGGCGGCGATAGCGTTGCGCATACGGGTCAGGTAATCTGCAATAGGATCTGTTACCATTTCTAATTTTTGATTTTAAGTTTTGTAGTATTGGTGTTATGCCAACTTGCAAAGCTACCAATAATTAATTACCAACTTGCTTTTTTAACACCGGGAATAAGACCGGAGACAGCCATCTCGCGGAAGTTGATACGCGAAATGCCAAACTGACGCATGTATCCCTTCGGGCGGCCGGTGAGCTGGCAACGGTTGTGCTGCCGGATGGGGCAGGCGTTCTTGGGGAGTTTCTGGAGGGCAATGACAGCCTTCTCGACATCCTCGGGTTCGCCGGTACGGACAATCTCTTTCAGAGCAGCACGCTTGGCGGCGTACTTGGCAACCATTTTAGCTCTCTTGCGCTCTCTTGCTTTGATCGATTCTTTAGCCATTATGCTTATTTTTGTTGATTCTTGAACGGAAGACCAAACTCTTTGAGCAGCGACATAGCCTCCTTGTCGGTGTTAGCCGAGGTGACGAAGGTGATGTCCATACCCTGGATGCGGTCGATTTTGTCGATGTCAATTTCAGGGAAGATAATCTGCTCAGCGATGCCGAAGGTGTAGTTACCCTTACCATCGAAACCCTTATCGTTGATGCCGCGGAAGTCACGGATACGGGGAATCGAAGCGGTCACGAGACGCTCGAGGAACTCGTACATGCGCTCGCCACGGAGGGTCACTCGGACACCAATGGGCATGCCGCGGCGCAGTTTGAAGTTCGAGATATCCTTGCGCGACTTGGTAGCCACGGCCTTCTGACCGGTGATAGCGGTCATTTCTTCGATACCCTTATCGATAACCTTCTTGTCAGCGATAGCGGCCTTACCGAGACCCTGGTTAAGGGTAATTTTCTTCAGACGAGGAGCCTGCATGACGGTCTTGTAGCCATACTCTTTCATCAGAGCGGGCAGAATTTCCTCTTTATACTTGGTTTTTAATGTCGGAACGTATGCCATTACTTAATCTCCTCCCCTGTTTTTTTGGAATAACGGACTAATTTACCGGTCTTTTCATCAACACGACGACCAACTTTGGTCGGGGTTTTGCCAACAACAACCATTAGGTTCGAGATGTGGATAGGAGCCTCCTGTTCGACAATGCCTCCCTGAGTATTTTTGGCATTGGGTTTGGTGTGCTTCTTGTTCACGTTGACACCCTCGACGATGGCGCGATTCTTTTCGGGATAGACCTTCAGTACCTTGGCGACCTTACCTTTGTCGTCGCCGGCGATAACCTGAACCATATCCCCTTTCTTAACGTGCAATTTCATTGTTGTCTACTTTCTTTTTGTTAATTACAATACTTCAGGAGCGAGGGAGACAATCTTCATGAATTGTTTCTCACGCAGCTCGCGACCCACGGGGCCGAAGATACGGGTGCCGCGAAGCTCGTCGGCAGCGGTAAGCAGCACACATGCATTATCGTCGAAGCGGATGTAGGAACCATCATTTCGACGAATCTCTTTCTTGGTGCGCACCACGACTGCCTTGGAAACGCTACCCTTCTTCACGTTGCCGGAGGGGATGGCATCCTTGATAGCCACGACGATAGTATCTCCTATCGAAGCGTAGCGCTTTTTGGTACCACCCAGCACACGAATACACAGGGCACTTTTTGCACCACTGTTATCAGCAACTGTCATTCTGGTTTCTTGCTGTATCATTTCTTTTCGCTTTTTCTAATTAGGATGTTACTTGGCCTTCTCAACAATCTCGACCAAACGCCAGCATTTATTTTTGCTCAGCGGGCGGGTCTCCATGATACGCACGGTATCTCCGATACCAGCCTCGTTCTTTTCGTCGTGAGCCATGAACTTGGTGGACCTCTTCACGAACTTGCCGTACTTCGGGTGTTTAACCTTACGCTCGACAAGAATCACTATGGACTTGTCCATTTTGTTGCTCACCACAACACCGATTCTTTCTTTTCTTAAATTTCTTTCCATCTTAGAATTGGATTTTACTAATTGCCATGCTTACTTTTTGTCGGCGATTTCACGCACGCGGAGCTCAGTAAGGCAGCGGGCAATGTTTTTTCTACTTTCTTTAATTTTGTTGGGATTCTCGAGTGGCGAGACGGCATGGCTCATAAGCATCTTCTGATACTGTGCGCGCTCGGTATCGAGTCTCTCCTTAAGTTCAGCAGTCGAGAGCTCCTTTAATACGATTTCATTCTTCATGACTGTGGGTGTTCTTCTTATTTATTCTTCGATATAGTCTCTTTTCACGACGAACTTGGTCGAGATTGGGAGTTTCTGGGCTGCGAGGCGGAGAGCCTCCTTGGCGACATCCATCGGAACTCCTTCGCACTCGAAGAGGATGGTGCCAGGCATGACACGAGCAACGAAATACTCGGGAGCACCTTTACCCTTACCCATACGAACCTCATTCGGCTTCTTGGTGATGGGCTTGTCTGGGAAGATACGAATCCAAATCTGACCTTCACGTTTCATGTGACGCGTTACAGCTTGACGAGCAGCCTCAATCTGACGACCGGTGATGAAGCAAGTTTCGAGGGATTTAATACCGAAGTTGCCAAAAGCCAGTTCATGACCGCGGAAGGCATTACCCTTAATCTTGCCTTTTTGCTGCTTTCTATATCTTGTTTTCTTAGGTTGTAACATTTCTTCTTATTGCTTATTGTCTAGTGTTTAGTGTTTCAACGCTAATACTAAACTATTTTACTTACTATTGTTATTTCTGTTGCCCTGGCGACGACGGGGAGCACCTTCCTGGCGACGAGCACCACCCATACCAGGACGGATATCCTTCTGCTGACCACCAACAGTGGTTGACACGAGCTCAGGACGGCCATAAATGACACCACGGCAAATCCATACCTTAATACCTATACGGCCGTATGTGGTGTGGGCCTCGGCGTTGGCGTAATCGATGTCGGCACGGAGAGTGTGCAGGGGGGTACGACCCTCTTTGAAGTGCTCACTACGTGCGATTTCTGCGCCGCCAATACGACCGGCAATCGAAACCTTGATGCCTTCCGCACCCGAACGCATGGTCGAAGTGATAGCATTTTTGATGGCACGACGATACTGGATGCGACCTTCAATCTGTTTGGCAATGTTCTGGGCAACGAGAACCGAATCCATTTCGGGTCGTTTCACCTCGTTGATGTTAATCTGGACATCCTTGCCTGTGAGTTTCTTAAGTTCTTCACGCAACTTGTCCACCTCGGAACCAGCGCGTCCGATAATCAGGCCTGGACGGGCGGAGCTAATGGTAACGGTGAGGAGTTTGAGGGTACGCTCGATATAAATTTTCGAGATGCTGGCTTTAGCCAGACGAGCGTTGAGGTACTTACGGATCTTGTCATCCTCAACGAGCTTGTCTTCGAACCTTCTACCACCATACCAGTTGGAGTCCCAACCGCGGATGATGCCTAATCTGTTTCCAATAGGGTTAGTCTTTTGTCCCATTGTTGAGTTTCTTCTTTTTGATTACTTTATTTAGTTTCTTCTTTTTCAGCCTTTTCGACAGGGGTATCCTCAAGGCGGCTACCAAGAATCATGGTGATGTGGTTGCTGCGTTTGCGGATGCGATAACCACGGCCCTGGGGGGCTGTACGCATACGCTTCATGGTGCGGCCTTCGTCGACCATAATCTGTTTCACATACAGCTGAGCATCTTCCATGCGGACACCCTCATTCTTGGCCTGCCAGTTAGCAATGGCCGAGAGGAGGAGCTTGCGCATCTTGGGAGCGGACTCTCTGGGGTTGTACTGCAGGATACCGAGCGCTTTTTCAACGTCAACGCCACGGACGAGGTCGGCGACGAGACGGGTCTTACGAGGCGAAGTCGGATTGTTCATCAACTTGGCCATATAGACGGTCTTGTTGGCTTCTTTACGTGCTTCAGCACTATTATGTTTTCTACGTCCCATTTCTTTTTACGATTTACTTTTTAGCTTTGTCTTTAGATCCTGCATGACCGCGGAAAATACGGGTGGGAGCAAATTCACCAAGCTTGTGGCCCACCATATTCTCGGTGACGTACACAGGGATGAACTTGTTGCCATTATGCACGGCGATGGTCTGGCCGACGAAGTCGGGCGATATCATCGAAGCGCGGGACCAAGTCTTGATGGTAACCTTCTTGTTGGACTGCTGGGCCTCGATAACACGTTTTTCCAGTTTGTGGAAAATATACGGACCTTTCTTTAACGAACGACTCATTGTTTCTTCTTTTTACTGAGTTACTTCTTTCTTCTTTCGACAATGTACTTGCTCGACTGCTTCTTGGGAGCGCGAGTCTTGTAGCCCTTGGCGGGGATACCCTTGCGCGAACGAGGATGTCCACCGGTCTGGCGGCCCTCACCACCACCCATCGGGTGATCGACAGGGTTCATGACGACGCCGCGGTTGCGCGGACGACGGCCAAGGTGACGGCTGCGACCAGCTTTACCACCGACTTCGAGGTTATGCTCGGGGTTACTGACGATACCGACAGTGGCACGGCAAGCCTGAAGGATCATGCGCATCTCGCCGCTGGGCATCTTGATGATGGCGTACTTGTCGTCACGCGACATGAGCTGTGCATAGGCACCGGCGGAACGCACCATCTTGGCGCCCTGACCGGGACGAAGCTCGATGTTGTGGATTAAGGTACCGAAGGGAATTTCGGAGAGCAGCAGGGTATTGCCAACTTCGGGGGCAACACCGGCACCCGACATGACAGTCTGTCCGACCTTCAAGCCCTGGGGGCAAAGGATGTAGCTCTTTTCGCCATCAGCATAGCAGATGAGAGCGATACGCGAGCTGCGGTTCGGGTCGTACTCGATAGTCTTGACAGTTGCGGGGATACCGTCCTTGTTGCGCTTGAAGTCAACAAAACGGTAAAGCTGCTTGTGACCACCGCCGATGTAGCGCATGGTCATCTTACCCTGGTTGTTACGGCCACCGCTCTTACGGATACCGTAGACAAGGCTTTTTTCCGGCTTGGTAGCGGTGATATCGTCGTTGGTGACGACGAGTTTGTGACGCTGGCCGGGGGTTGTGGGTTTGATTTTCTTTAAAGCCATTTCTTTTTTCTTGTTCTTATTGGTCTCTTATCAGTGGACCTTTACTATTATTTGTTAATTTGTTTTGCGCTTTATATCAGCTTAGGTTAGATGCTGGCGTAGAAATCGATGCTGTCGCCCTCGGCGAGGGTGACGATGGCTTTCTTGAAGGCATTGGTGCGACCGGTGAGGAAGCCAGCCTTGGTATAGCGCGATTTCACTTTGCCGGAGTAGTTCATAGTGTTGACATCAACGACCTTAACATTATAGAACTCTTCGACAGCCTGCTTGATCTGTATCTTGTTGGCGCGCTTGTCGACAACAAAACCGTAACGGTTGTGTGCGGGAGCGGCAGCGATACCCTTATTGCGCTGGATGCGAGTCTGCACCGGAGCAGCAGCGGCTTCGGTGAGGCGGGTCATCTTTTCGCTAATCAGCGGTTTTACTATTATGTTCATCATTTGTTAAACTTTCTTAAAATCGTTATACTCGCACCCTTATTTTGTTGCCAAAACGCGGTTTATTTCGCCTAATGAACCCTCACAAACGACAATATTGGAGGCGTTAACAATGTCGTAAGTATTTAATTGCGACACGTTTACAACCTTCACATTCTTCAGGTTTCTGGCGGACAAAGATACGAAATTATTTTGATTTTCAAGCACAAAAAGTGATTTTTTGTCTGCGAGGCTCAGGTTCTTGAGCACTTCGAGCATCTTTTTGGTCTTGGGGCCTTCGAAAGCGAAGTTCTCGACCACAGTCATGGCGTTGTCGGCCACCTTGTAGCTGAGGGCGCTGCGACGGGCGAGGCGTTTCACCTTGATGTTGAGCTTGAAGCGGTAGTCGCGGGGCTTGGGTCCAAAAATGGTACCGCCGCCGACAAACACGGGGCTCTTCAAATCACCCGAACGGGCACCGCCGGTGCCTTTCTGGCGTTTGAGTTTACGGGTGCTATGGGCGTTTTCGCTACGCTCTTTGGCTTTGCTGGTGCCCTGACGCTGGTCGGCCAAATACTGTTTGACATCCAGATAGATGGCGTGGTCGTTGGGCTCGATGGCGAAGATAGAATCCTCAAGGTTAATGGTTCTACCGGTCTCGCTTCCGTTGATGTTATAAACTTTTATCTCCATGTCTTATTAGCTCCATCTTTCAAGTTTGACAATAGATCCTTTGGGGCCGGGTACGGAACCTTTGACGAGCATGAGGTTCTTCTCAGCGATAATTTTCACCACCTGGAGGTTCTGCACCTTCACGCGATGGTTACCGGTCTGACCAGCCATGCGCATGCCCTTGAAGATACGCGAGGGATAGGACGAAGCGCCTATCGAACCGGGGGCGCGCAGACGGTCATGCTGGCCGTGGGTCTTGTCGCCAACGCCACCGAAACCGTGACGGGTGACAACACCCTGGAAGCCGCGACCCTTCGAGGTACCGACGACATCGACGAACTCGCCTTCCTGGAACACTTCGACGGTGAGCACTTCACCGTATTTCTTCTTGTGGCCTTCCTCGAAGCGCGAGAATTCGGCCAGGTACTGCTTGGGGGTGGTGCCGGCTTTGGCGAAATGGCCGCGCATGGGCTTGTTGGTGCGGCTCTCTTTCTTCTCGCCGAAAGCGAGCTGGATGGCCTCGTAGCCGTCCTTCTCGATAGTTCTCACTTGTGTAACAACACAAGGACCAGCTTCAATAACTGTGCACGGAATCTGCTTTCCGTCGGCATCAAAAAGACTGGTCATTCCGATTTTCTTTCCGATTAATCCTGACATTTCTTAGTTTGGATTTTTAATTTGTTAGACAATTCAGCTTATCTTATTGACATAGGCTGATACGGTTCACACTTTGATTTCCACTTCCACACCGCTGGGGAGCTCGAGCTTCATGAGGGCGTCGATAGTTTTGGCGCGGTCATTAATCTCGATGTCCATCAGGCGCTTGTAAGTGCTCAGTTCGAACTGCTCACGCGACTTCTTGTTGACGAAGGTCGAACGGTTGACGGTGAAAATCTTTTTGTTGGTGGGCAGCGGAATGGGGCCATTCACCACTGCGCCGGTCATCTTGACGGTCTTCACAATCTTCTCGGCCGACTTGTCGACGAGGTTGTGGTCGTAAGATTTGAGCTTGATTCTGATTCTTTGACTCATTGTTTTTATTTTTTAATTATTTTTGTTCTTAAGTATGGCATCCTGCTGGTCGCGCGTGAGCTCTGCATAGTGTGAGAACTCCATGGTGGAGTTGGCGCGGCCGGATGTTATAGTGCGGAGCGAAGTGACGTAGCCGAACATCTGCTCCAGCGGCACCTTGGCATGGATAGCCTGGACACCCACCTTGGCGGTGATGTTCTCCAGTACGCCGCGACGGCGGTTGAGGTCGCCGGTCACGTCGCCCACGTATGCATCGGGGGTAAGCACCTCGAGTTTCATGATAGGCTCGAGCAGAACAGGGTTGGCTTTGCGGCAGGCGGCCTTGAAGCCGATCTTGGCGCAGAGCTCGAACGAGAGCTGGTCGCTGTCCACCGGGTGGAAGGAACCGTCGATGATACGGACCTTCATCGAGTCGATGGGGTAGCCGGCCAGAACACCGTTCTGCATAGCCTCCTTGAAGCCTTTCTCCAATGCGGGGATATATTCCTTGGGGATATTGCCGCCTTTGACCTCGTTGACGAACTGGAGTCCGGTGACACCCTCGTCGGCAGGACCGATCTCGAACAGCACATCGGCGAACTTTCCCTTGCCGCCGGTCTGCTTCTTGTAAATCTCGTGGTGCTGCACGGTAGTGGTGATAGCCTCCTTGTAGGCCACCTCGGGGCGGCCCTGGTTCACGTCGACGCCGAACTCGCGGCGCAGACGGTCGAGGATAATATCGAGGTGCAACTCACCCATACCGCTGATAACGGTCTGTCCACTAACCTCGTCGGTCTTGACACGGAAAGTGGGATCCTCCTCCACGAGCTTCATCAGGGCGTTGGTCATCTTGTCCATGTCGGCCTGAGTGTGAGGCTCGACGGCAATCGAGATGACGGGCTCGGGGAACTTCATCGACTCGAGGACGATGGGATGCTGCTCGTCGCAGAGGGTGTGACCCGTCTTGATTTCCTTGAAACCGACGGCGGCGCCGATATCGCCGGCCTCGATGCGGTCGAGGGGGTTCTGCTTGTTGGAGTGCATCTGCATGATACGCGAGATGCGTTCCTTCTTGCCGGTATTGGCGTTGTAGACATACGAGCCACTTTCGAGGCTTCCGCTGTAGACGCGGAAGAAGCAAAGGCGGCCGACATACGGGTCGGTGGCAATCTTGAAAGCCAGTGCCGAGAAGGGGGCCTTCACGTCAATCTGACGGCTTTCGGGCTTCTCGGTCTTGGGGTTGATACCGTCCACCTCGGGCACATCAAGCGGGCTGGGCAGGAATGCCGCGACAGCGTCGAGCAGCGTCTGCACCCCCTTGTTCTTGAATGCCGAGCCGCACATGACGGGAACAATCTTGCGGGCCAGGGTGGCCTTGCGGATTTCGGCGATAACCTCGTCGGCAGTGATGCTGTTGGGGTCGTCGAAGAACTTCATCATCAACTCCTCGTTCTCCTCGGCAACGCCTTCGATGAGGCGCTGACGGTAGTCGGCGGCCACCTCCTTGAGGTCTTCCGGCATGGGGATTTCCTCGAAACGCTGGCCGTTCGAGCTCTCGTCCCATACGAGGGCCTTGTTGGAGATGAGGTCGACAACGCCCTTGTAGAGGTCTTCCTGACCGATAGGAATCTCTATCGGGATGGGGTTGGCCCCGAGGCGTTCCTTGATTTGGCTGACCACGCCGAAGAAGTCGGCACCCGCACGGTCCATCTTGTTGATGAAGGCGATACGGGGCACCTCGTACTTGTCGGCCTGGCGCCAGACGGTCTCCGACTGGGGTTCCACGCCGCCCACGGCGCAGAAGATGGCGATGGCGCCGTCGAGCACACGGAGCGAACGCTCCACCTCGACGGTGAAATCGACATGACCCGGAGTGTCGATGATGTTGTACTTATAGCGGTTGTTATGCCAATCCCAGTACACGGTGGTGGCGGCGGAGGTGATAGTGATGCCGCGTTCCTGTTCCTGCACCATCCAGTCCATAGTGGCCGAGCCCTCGTGGGTCTCGCCGAGCTTGTAGTTCTTTCCGGTATAGAAAAGAATACGCTCGGTCGTCGTCGTCTTTCCGGCGTCGATGTGGGCCATTATGCCGATGTTGCGTGTGTAGTGGAGGTCGGACATTGTTCTCTATAATAAAATATAAAATGTACGGGCGCGCGTCAGACTCTGAAGTGGGAGAAAGCCTTGTTGGCGTCGGCCATGCGGTGGATATCCTCCTTGCGCTTGAAGGCGGCACCCTCTTCCTTGTAAGCGGCCTGGATTTCGGCGGCCAGCTTGAGGGCCATAGTCTTCTCACTGCGCTTGCGCGAGAAACCGATGAGGTTCTTCATACCGATGCTCTGCTTGCGCTCGGCACGGATCTCGGTGGGGATCTGGAAGGTGGCACCACCGATACGGCGGCTGCGCACCTCGACGCTCGGGGTCACGTTGGCAAGAGCCTTCTTCCACACCTCGAGACCGTCTTCCTTCGTACGGTCGCTCACCACGTCGATTGCATCGTAGAAGATCTTGTAGGCGATGGTCTTCTTGCCACCCATCATCAGGTTGTTGACAAACTTGGTGACCAGGATGTCATTGTATTTGGGATCCGGGAGGATGATTCTTTTCTTGGGCTTAGCTTTTCTCATTGCTACTTAATGCTTTTTGACTTTTAGACTTTTTACTTGTTGACCTTCGAACGTTACTTGCCGGCCTGTTTCGGGCGCTTGGCACCGTACTTCGAGCGGCGCTGGCGGCGACCATCGACTCCGCTGGTGTCCAATGCACCGCGGATGATATGATAACGCACACCGGGGAGATCCTTCACACGGCCTCCGCGGATCATCACGATCGAGTGCTCCTGCAGGTTGTGACCCTCACCCGGGATATAGGCGTTGACCTCCTTGCCGTTGGTCAAGCGAACACGGGCCACCTTACGCATGGCCGAGTTAGGTTTCTTGGGGGTGGTGGTGTAGACACGGGTGCAGACGCCACGACGCTGCGGGCAGCTGTCGAGGGCGGGAGACTTGGACTTGTACTCCATCTGCTGACGTCCTTTGCGAACTAATTGCTGAATTGTTGGCATTTCTTTTAACTTGTTTTTTATTTTTATTACTTGTTTTTCAACGTTATCCATGGGCACTATCCGCCCAAAAAGGAATTGCAAAAGTACAACTATTTTTTATACCTACCAAGCATTCCACTTACCTACAACTGTTAAAAAAACTTAAAAAATTAGGGCGACCCTGTAATTCAATATGTTATAAAATCATTTTAACACTATTTTTTTTGACCAAAAGGCTACTTTTCAACATTTCGGCGGTTCACTTTGGAGGGGGTTTTCAACACTTTTTTCCACTTTTTCAACCCCATTTCCAAATGTTAATTCAAAAACACTTAAACAACTGAACATCAGCATGATAAAATGTTAAAATTCACATAACTGCAAGAACGCCAGCCGCTTAGACCCACCTTCGCCTGATCAACGCCTGATCAACGCCTGACCAACGCCTGCCTTGTTATACCCCTTTCCGACCTGCTCCGAACCCTGCCTAAAAAAATTTTTTGTTAATATAAAGAAAAAGAGTATCTTTGCAGTTAGTACAAACTATGCCCACGCCTAGCCAACAGTGTGAGTATCAGTATGGTATTGGTATATATTATATACCCGATAGAAGAATAAAAAACGCGAAATGGAGAATAAAAAAGACAGCAGCACAAGCCAAGTTAGCCTTGCTAGCACCCCTAGCACGGCTAGAACGGCTAGCACCAGGGTTCTGAAACCTCAGAACCGCTGGGATACACTCCGTTTCTACCAGAAAGCCGATGCACTCTACCAGTTGACATTCGCCTTCACCAAGCGATTCCTCACCCGAGGCGACCGCACCGTCGATCAGATGGTCCAGGCCGCCCGCTCCGGCAAGCAAAATATCGTTGAAGGTACCGCCGACGGCGTCACCTCGTCCGAGATGGAACTCCGTCTCATGAACGTGGCACGCGCAAGCATCAAAGAACTCAAGGAAGACTACTCCGACTATCTCGCCACCCGCGGCCTCTCCCTCTGGACCGCAGTCCACCCGCGCTACGACACCATGCTACGCTTCTGCCGCGACCATAATCACGCCGACGACTTCCGGCCCTACTTCGAGAAATGGTCCGACGAAGAAATGGCCAACACCGCCTTCTCCCTCTGCCGCATGATCGACCGGATGATGACCACCTATATCGGGCGGCTCGAAGAGAAGTTCGTTACCGAAGGCGGCATCAAAGAGCGTATGACCGCCGCCCGTCTCGGCTACCGTACCGACCAGCGCGAGCGCCTCCGCGCCCTCGAGACCGAGAACACCGCACTCCGTGCCGAAGTGGCACGGCTGCAAGCCATCATAGAAAACAATACTAGACCTTGCTAGCCATCCTAGCACCACTAGCCAGGCTAGCCCTGCTAGAAATGCTAGCAATACTAGAAACGAATAAAACAACACAAGATATGAACAAGAATCTACATTGCATTCCTGGCGGGAAAGGCCGGGGAAACGGAAGTTTGAAGCGCTTGGCGCTGGCCCTGCTGATGATTGTCGGCGCCGCGATGCCGGCAGCTAAGGCCCAGACCACCTACGTGTTCTACAACGGCACCTACGGCTACCTGTACAACGACAACGGGACAACGAAATCAGGTGATCTTCGTTTCGACAAGTCGTCGGTGTGGACTGCCAGCGGTACAATCGGAGGCACAAGTAGAACTATACAATCCTATACTAGCCAACAATATTTGGGTGCCAGTGCAGGATTATCAAATACATCATCAAATTGGCAAGGAAGTAACAACTATCTTTGCTATAGGTCGGGACGCACCAACTATTATCTCAAAGCTACAAATGCAACCACCTTTACCACTAATTCTAACCAGAACGACGGCAATCGTTATTATTACTACACCGTAACAATATATGAAGGAGTTGAGACGTTCACCGATTTTACCATAAATTCGGGTGCAGACGTTATCACTCAAACGGGTAACTATAATTATGGTCATTCCAATTCTCAATACACTCCTGCTTATACAGATTACTATTTTAGCTACAACCACCATTATGTAGGCAGTTCGAATAACACTCTTGATAATGTTAATGCGACCAATGTCACAACGGGCTACACGTGGACGCTATCCGATAATGCGGCAGGCTATGCTACTCTCACTGACAATACAATCAATGTAACAGCGATACCAACAAGTGACTTAACCTTAACACTTACCTGTTCTGTTACATATCAAGGCATCACCAAGACGGCCACCAAGGAAATCACCCTCCAGGGCGCCTATCCACCGGCACCCACCATCAGCGCCAGCGGCAATACCGTCACGCTGTCCACCAACGCC
>CAJOFL010000014.1 GCA_905233895.1 uncultured Bacteroidales bacterium
GGTGGGGTGGTTCCACTTCTTCATCACCTGAGCGGTGGCGGTGGCCACGCAGCCGGTGACGGCGTAATCGCTCAGCGTGGCGTCGTAGGGGCAGAGGTTGTTATAGAGCGGGTCCTGGCCCCAGGTGGTGCTGCAGAGGGGCGACACGGCGGTGGGGCTCACCGGCTCGGGCATGGAGCCGAGCAGCAGGGAAGTCCAGTCGGGGTTGGCCGGAAGGCCTTCCTGGCTGGCCCAGTAGGTGATTTCCTCTTCGTACTGGCCGAGTATGCAGGCCACGTTGGCGGGGATGCGGCTGGTCTCGAAGGTCGAGGTGGCCGAGAAGCCCAGGATGGGCAGCACACAATCGTCGGCACTGACGAGGACGAAGCCGCCTTGTTCGGCGGTGAAGGTGTAGAACCGCGTGTAGGGGGTCTGCGCGCTGACGTCGGTCAGCGTGGCGCTTACTCCCTGGTGGCGCATGAAGTTAGAGGCCACACGCATGGCGGTCGAGGGGTCCACGGGCTTGGCTGCCGCGGTGAGGGTCAGCAGGGCCGTTGCCAAAAAAAGTAGTGCTTTTTTCATGGTTTTTATTGTTTAGTTTGTTATTTTTCAGAAGGATATGTAAACAGCAAGCGTTTGCTATATCAGTGCAAATATAGCAATAAAAGGTATAAAATGCAAATTTTTTTGTCAGGAGCGCGGCAGGAAGTTGACTTCCGACGGGGCTATAAGCCCGAGTGCGAAGGCTTTGGCCACTCGCGAAGCGCTCTTGTTGACGATGCCGAGGCGCAGCGAGAGCCCTTTCTGGCGCTCCTGGATGGCCTTGTCGGTCTCGCCGAGGCGGTCGGAAATTTCGCTGGCGGTACATCCGGCCGCCTCGAGGAGGAGGAGCTGGCGCTCCTGGTCGGAGAGGACGAAGGCGGGGTCGTGGCCGGCCACGATGTCGAAGTAGCGCTCGGCGGCCTCCTTGAGGGTGAGCATAACGGGGTAGTTGAAGTAGAACCGCTCGCCGCGCTCAAGGCAGGAGATGGCGCGGAGGATGTTCTCGACGGAGAAGCCGCCGGTGGCGTTCTTGCTGACGAATGCCGAGGCGCCGATACGGAGGGCTTCCATGACCACGCGGCCCACTTCGTGGAGCCGCTCAAGGCGGCCTTCCTCGCCGGGCATCGGCGCGTCGAAGCGGCCGGAGAAGATGATGATGCGCACGTCGGGATAGCGCTCGTGGACGCGGCGGGCGATGTAGAGGCCGCCGGTGGGCTCGCCGTGGAACTCCATGTCGACCAGCAGGTAGTCGGGGGCCGGGGTGTTCTCCAGCGCGGCCAGGAGTTCGCCGCCGTCACCGAAGGTGTCGACCATTTCGACGCGGCTCACCACCGTGGCGTCCAGGTCGCCGCTCTCCACTCGGGCGGCGCGTTCGTTCATTTCCATCTTGACGATTTTGCGAATCAGCGGTTCGTCGTCGACCATCATTACTCGGATGCTCATTTTTATGTTAATTTTTGTTTTTTCAAATTGCGTTTTGGGGGTGGTTCAGGGCAGGCGTTGATCAGGCGTTGATCAGGCGTTGATCAGGCGAAGGTGGGTCTAAATATCGTCTAATCAGTAGGTTATGTTGTTTTGTGCTTTGTAGGTTGTTGTAAATCAATGTTTTGGTGCTGCAAGCAAACAGTGTACTGTTGTGCCCTTTCCGGGGATGCTTTCCACCCAGATTCGGCAGCCTCGGAGGGTGAAGTCGTCGTGTCGCCGTACGATATAGCGGCAGAGAATGAGTCCGAATCCGTGCTCGCTGCCCTCGGGAAGGGTGCGGTCGGCCCTGAAAAGTGCCTCCTGTTGCTCGGCGCTCATGCCGCATCCGGTGTCGGTGACGCGGAGATGCACCATCCGGCCTTCCTCGGCGCTTGCGGCGTCGACGGTGACACTGCCTTCTGTTGTGTGTTTCAGCGCGTTGCCGACCAAGTTGCGAATAAGGATTACAACCAGCGCACGGTCGCCCCAAAGGCGTAGGTCGCTGTGCTGGAAGCACATGGCAACCCCGGTGGAAGGGGTCGGTACCTGCTGCTCGACCTCGTCGAAGACGCTCTGTACCGTGAAGGTGCTGGCGTTGAATGCCATCCCTTGCGGCAGTGAGAGGGAGGTCCACTGCTTCAGGTTGTCGAAGGTTCGCACCAGTTGAGAAACCACTTCCTCGCGCAAGTCGCTGGGAAGGTGGGGGTTGGCTAGGTAGCCGACGAAGGGGCTTATGTCGTGACGCATGACGCTGAGTGCCGTTTCGACATTGGCAATGCGCTCTATATCACGGCGGTTGGCCTCCTCAAGCTGTCGTTTTTCACGGCGTAGGCGACGGGCGCTTATCCACAATTGGATGGTAAGTATCAGCATAAGTACCAGCATGATGCTGACAATCATCGCCGTGCGTGTGGTCCAGCGGCTGCGGTGTGTGGCGTCGGCCAGTGTCTGTTGCAGTTCAAAGTCCTCGCGTCCAGCGGCGTCGATGTAGTCTTGCAGTTCGCAATGATGTTCGTACCAGCGGCGCGCCTCGTCGGGTGTGGAGGCCATACGGCTACGAAGCAGCACGTCAAAGTAGCCCAGTTCCATTTTCGGCGCCGCGAAAGGCTTCCATGTTCCACGGTCGGAACGCCAGTCGGCCAGTATGTTATGAGCTTTGTTCGTGTCGCCGATAAGGAGGGCGTAACGTGCTGTCGAGGTCACTCCGCCCAGCATCTGGTAGGGGTCGCCGTAGTCTGCAAAGCGGAGTCGGGCTTCGTCGTAGAGGGCAAGCACACTGTCGGGCGGCACCGACCCCGGGATAGTCTTCAGGACGCTGGCCATCATTTGGAGTGTGTTGGCGTAATGATAGTTACAGAAAGCGTCGGGCAGGTCGAGTATATCGAGGTTATAGTCGCAGTAATCCAATGCGATAAGGCTCTCGCCGGCCGTCTGCCACCCGTAGGCGAGGGCGTAATTGAGGGCCATGTCCTGTGCGTAATCCACTCGCAATTCGGACCTTCGGGCCTCCACCTCCTCCAGAAGTTGCTGCACATCGGCCTCGCGTCCGTTGCGATAATGATAGTTAAGCACCAGCGAGGTGATATAGTATTCGCTCTGTGCGTAGTTGTAAAGCAGGTTGTTGCGGCTTCGGTCAAGGGTGTGGCTGTGTTCGATGTCGTGGAGCAGGCGGTAACTGTCGGCGATATTGCCAGAGCGCTGTAGCAGGCGGGCTTTCAGCAAGTGGGCGATTACCAACTCGATATCGGCGTTGGCCGACTTGGTTTCAGGGGCTCCGTTCTCGATTATCTCCACCAGTTTCAGTGCTTCGGGGTAGCGGGTGGTCTGGAAATAGGCGAAGGCCTTGTTGTTAAGCGCCCGAAATACTCCGTCGTCGTACTCGGGCAGCGAGTCGGCGATGTATTGCAATGCAGAATCGGACAGGCTCAGACATTGTTCGGGGTCACGGTAACGGTTAAGGAAAGCCTCTTTGTTCAGCCCGTCGACACGCGAACGGCGCAGGGGGTCGATGGTGTTTTTCTGGTGGCATCCGACGGCCAAAAAAAGGATTGCCAGCAGGTATATTGTCTTGAATTTCATGCTGCAAAGATACTAAAAAACGTTAATATGGGAAAATTTTAGTAACTTTGCATCTCAGAACGCCACCGAAATGATGCGAATTAAAACCGTTATAGTGTTGATTATTAGCATGCTTACTGCTGTTGGTTGCAGCAGGACTCCCTCGTCCTTTGTTAGGGTGGAGGGGAACGGTTTTATGGTCGACGGCGAGCGTTGGTTCCCGAAAATGCTGAATTACAAGGCTGAGATGCGTGAGGTTGACGGCCAGTTGCAGGTGGTTCCCGCACCGTGGTATACCGGTGGCGGTATCCGTGAGCATTTCGATACCATCGCCAACTGGGGTTTCAATGCTGTACGCATCTGCCTCGACGGTGACTACCGTGGGGTTGACACCGCCCAAGCCTATCGTGCCACCCGCCGTGTTGTGCTCCAGGCAGACAGTGCAGGATTGCGTGTCATGCTGCTGGTGCATCCGCCGTTGGACGATTATTGGATGGAATACACTGCAGGTCTGCTCCGTTCTCTTGCCGATCTGCCTGTCCTCTGGGCCTATGACCTCATGAACGAACCCCTCTATTTCGACCCGGAACCCATGCGAACTAAGCATGAGGCTGACAGTATTGTGCTGGTTTGGAGACGTATGGTGAGACTGAATGCTCCGCATCAACTCTTTACTATAGGGTTCGCTGAGCCCCTCGAGGTGTTTGAATGGGATCCTACAACCCTGCATGTTGACTTTGTCGAGATGCATACCTACCATCCGTTGCGTGTGCAGAGCGAGATGTGGTGGTATGCCCACCACTGCGACAAGCCTTGGATGGTGGGGGAGACCGGCCTTCCGGCCGACGGAGACTCGGTTCCGTACGAGGCGCAGCAGGCGTTTATGTGGGAGACCTACCGCTACGCTAGCTATCTCAGTGCGGGCTACGGCTGGTGGGAGTTTCAGGACTGCCCCGATGGGGTCAACTTCGAAGCACGTTTCACAGGCCTGCGTGACAGTCTCGGACGCAGTAAGCCTGCCTCCTCGATGCTGAAGTGTATCTGCCTCGGTGTAAGCGATTGGAAGCCGACGTTGCCGGTGAATTACTATAATATGCTGGCTTATAGTAATGTCACTGCCGTGGGAAGGGTTGTCGACCACAAGGGTAGGCCGATTGAGGGTGCGGTGATTCGCGGCTGGAATGACGACTGGAGCGTGGGTGTCAACACCTTCAGCGATGCCGATGGGCGGTTTCGACTGGTGAGCAACGACACTTGCACCCACTTCGAGATATCCGCCCCGGGCTTTTCAAATGCCAAGTTCGACCGACATCTCGGTTATCCTGCTGATATCGCGTTGCCGGATATCGAACGCGAATACCACAAGATTCCTCTCCTCGGTTGGGGCGATGACTGGTTTGTTTTGCCATTTGAAGATGACGGACGATATGCCGCCGAAAGGGCTACTGGGGCCGACATGGGCGATGTGGTTCTCGGGAAAGTTGTAAAAACCAGGCGATTACATTAATCACCAATAATGGTTATTGCCCAGTTTCGGGAATGGTTGTACTTTTGCAACCAGAAAATGGAGAAACAACCAACCAATTGTAAGTCCGTTTTATTGTTTTAGGATTAATAGCATAGAGGTCGCTCAAGAATAGTGACCTCTTTGTTTTTCAATTGTATACATACGGCAGACACCAAGAGTGAGTTTGCGTTCAGTAGCGTTTTCGCCGAGCAATTTTAGGAATTCACTCCCCTTTGGGAAGTGTTTGATGCTCTCGGTAAGGTAGGTGTAGGCGTCGCGGTTATTGGCAAGGCGTTGACCCAACCATGTTATAAAATGTTTTGTATAAAGGTTGTAAAAAGGCTTGATGAGGGCGCAGTCGGGCGTTGCCAATTCTAGTATCACCATCCGTCCACCGGGCTTCAGCACCCGTAGCATCTCTTTAAGGCCCTGCTCCAAATGCACAAAGTTGCGTACCCCGAAGGCGCAGGTGACGGCGTTGAAGGTTTCGTTGGGGAAGGGTAGATGTTCTGCATCGCCAAAAATATAAGTGGCCGATGCTTTGGTCTTGGCGATGGATAGCATCTCTTCGCTGAGGTCTATGCCTGTAACGGTGCAACCGTGCTTCTTAAGCTCTAACACCATGTCGCCTGTACCGCAAGCCACGTCCAGCACCTCGCCCTTTAGTCCACGCACGGCATACCTCCGCCAGCACCGGTCGAGACTGAAGGTCATCACTCGGTTGAGCCGGTCGTAGGTGCGCGCTATCGTATCGAAGTCGTATGCCATAACAACAGGAACGCTCCTATGGAATAGAGTAACGAGAGCAAGAAGGTGCTCATCACCAGCAGTGGCAACATGGAATCGAGACGTTTGCCTTCACGTCGCCAAACACCCACAATGTGCCATACGAACAGCGGCAAGGTGCACAGAATCAACCACGAAAATATTGTGTTACCGTAGTACGAACAGGTCGTCAGCAACCATCCCAACGTCACCAACACAGTTTGGTACCACTTGGCACGGTGTACCCCTATCCTCAATGGCACGGTTTTGCGGACACCCTCGTCGCTCTGCATATCACGTATATTGTTCACATTCAACACTGCCACGCTCAACAGGCCGATGCCCGATGCTGGCAACATGTAGTACCAGTGGATGTCATGAACCAGCACAAAGAAACTACCCAGCACACTCACCGGCCCAAAGAAGATGAAGACGAACAGATCGCCGAGACCTATATAGCCATAGGGCTTCTTCCCGAGGGTATAATGCGTGGCTGCCCAGATGGCGACTTCACCCACAAGCACCATCCACCAAGGACTGTATGAGACCCATATCATAGCAAGTCCAACTATGCAGCATACAACCACCATCGCGTTGATGGCGCGCCACATCTGCTTGACGGTAATACCGTTTGTCATACCGTAGTTGGGGCCTTGGCGGTCGGTATTGTCCACACCGCTCAGGTGGTCGCCCATCTCGTTGCTGAGGTTACTGAGAATTTGCAGCGAACAGGCGGTAAGCAGCACCAGTGCAAAAGCCCACCAGTTGCCGTCGTGTCCGAGGCCGCCTATAGCAAGCAGACCTCCGCACACCACTCCTGCCAGTGACAGGGGCAATGTGCGGAGGCGCATTGACTTTATGAGTGCCTTGAGCATTATTTCACATCGACCTTGATGCAGAGTTCTTCGAGCTGGGCATCAGAAATCGGTGCTGGCGACTGACTCATAACGTCGCGGCCGGCGTTGTTCTTTGGGAAGGCGATGAAGTCGCGGATGCTGTCGGCACCGGCGAAGATGGAGCAGAGGCGGTCGAAGCCGAAGGCGAGACCGGCGTGTGGCGGTGCACCGTAGGTGAAGGCATCCATCAGGAAGCCGAACTGCGCGGCGGCGCTCTCGTCGGTGAAGCCGAGTGTGTGGAACATCTTGTTCTGCAAGGTGCGGTCGTGGATACGGATGCTGCCGCCACCCACCTCGGTGCCGTTCATCACGATGTCGTAGGCGTTGGCGCGGATGTCGCCCCAGCGGCTGGGGTCGTCGAGCAGCGGCTCGTCCTCGGGCTTGGGTGCCGTGAAGGGGTGGTGCATGGCGTAGTAGCGCTGCGTCTCGTCGTCCCACTCCAGCAAGGGGAAGTCGATGACCCATAGGGGAGCGAACTTCTGCGGGTCGCGCAGACCGAGTTGTTGACCCATCTCGAGGCGCAGAGCGCAGAGTTGTATGCGGGTCTTCATGGCGGGGCCACAGAGCAGTAGCATCAGGTCGCCGGCCTTGGCGCCCATCTTGTCGGCGATAGCCTTCAGGGCTTCGGCGTCGTAGAACTTATCCACCGAGCTCTTGAACGTGCCATCGGCATTGTATTTGATATACACCATGCCGCCGGCGCCCACCTGCGGACGCTTGACAAAGTCGGTGAGTGCGTCGAGCTGCTTGCGAGTGTATTCGGCGCAGCCCTCGGCCACGATACCCACCACCAGCTCGCTACCGTCGAAGAGGCCGAATCCGTGACCCTTGACCACATCGGTGACCTCCTTGAACTCCATGCCGAAGCGGATGTCGGGCTTGTCGGAGCCGTACAGGCGCATGGCGTCGTGCCAGGTCATGCGGGGGAATTTATCGAACTCGATGCCCTTCATCTCCTTGAAGAGGTGCTTGGCTAGTCCTTCAAACATATTGAGTACATCCTCTTGCTCCACGAAGCTCATCTCGCAGTCAATCTGCGTGAACTCAGGCTGACGGTCGGCGCGAAGGTCCTCATCGCGGAAACAGCGCACAATCTGGAAGTAGCGGTCCATACCGGCCACCATAAGCAGCTGCTTATACTGCTGTGGGCTCTGCGGCAGGGCGTAGAACTCGCCGGGGTTCATGCGGCTGGGCACCACGAAGTCGCGGGCCCCTTCGGGGGTGCTCTTGATGAGCATGGGTGTCTCTATTTCTAGGAAGTCGCGGTCGGAAAGGTAGTTGCGTACCAACATGGCCATCTTGTGGCGCATGATGAGATTAGTTTTGACGGGATTGCGACGGATATCGAGGTAGCGGTACTTCATGCGGATATCGTCACCGCCGTCGCTCTGGTCCTCGATGGTGAAGGGCGGCACTTTGGCTTCGTTGAGTATGTTGAGGGTAGATACCTCAATCTCGATTTCTCCGGTAGGAATCTTGGTATTTTTCGAACTGCGCTCAATAACTTTACCTGTAACCTGAATGACGTACTCTCTTCCGAGTTTGCGTGCCTGCTCGCAGAGGGGGGCGTTGGTCTCCATGTTGAAGGCCAACTGGGTGATGCCGTAACGGTCACGGAGGTCAATAAAGGTCATGCCGCCGAGGTCACGCGAGCGCTGCACCCATCCGGCGAGTGTCACTGTTTGTCCAACATTGGCGATGCGAAGCTCGCCGCAAGTATTAGTCCTATACATTGTTATATGATGTTTTCTTCGTTTCTAACAGGTTGCAAAAATACATAATCTTCCGCAATGTGCAAAATTATTTTGCATGAGAGAGGCGGAGCAGTAATGGCAGATGGTCGCTTAGACCACCTTCATAGCGTGGGCCGACGTTGGTTCTTTTGGGGCGTTGTCCGGGGATGAGGGTCTCGTCGGTCAGCAGGTGGTCGTATTTCAGCAGTTTCAGTTTCAGCACAAGCCATGATTCGTTGGCAAGGAGGAACATATGGTCTATATAGCGCCATTGCCCCTGGTACTTGTGGCTGCCCCAATCTTTAGGCAGTCGCTGGGTAAGCAGCCGTATGCCGTCTGGATTGATGGAGTCTGATCCGAATTCCATTCCTACGGCCAGTGCCTCCTCGCTGTCGGTGCTGTTCATGTCGCCCATGGCGATGATGGCGGCATCAGGATGTGTGTGCTTGAGCTCTAGCATTATGGCCCGAAGTGAACGAGCAATTTCAAGCCGGTGGGCATCGGCTTCGTCGCCACCCCGTTTCGAGGGCCAGTGGTTTATCAACAAGCAGATGGAGTCGCCTTCGGCAGTAACTCCTTCGACCACCAATATGTCGCGTGTAAAGAACCCTTTAGTGCTGTCGCTCATACTTACGGGTCGCGAGGCGGTGACAGTGAATTGGTCGGCGCGGTAGATGAGTGCACAATCGATGCCACGCCTATCGGGCGAGTCATAATGCACGTAACGGTAGGGTACTTGCGCCAGCGGCGTTCCCTGGCAGAGTTCGCGCAGCACATACTTATTCTCCACCTCGGCGAGACCTACCACGTCGGGCAGGTCCATCATGGCGAGGGTCTTATATAGGCCTTGCAACTTTGAATCCAGTTTGCGACGAGTCCAATGGCGGTCGCCATGTGGTGTGAACTCGTCGTCGTTGGTGTGTGGGTCGTCGCGGGTATCGAAGAGGTTCTCTACGTTCCACCATGCGGCTGTGAAAACCTGCGACGGCTCTTGCGATATGGCTACCGATGGCATCGCTACGAGCAGTAAAACGAGGATATACCTCATTCGGCGGGCATTACCTCGGCGGGTGCTTCTATGGCCAGTGTGTCGGCAGGCAGGCTGTCGGTAACGACGCTGTCCTCGACGGCTTCAGCCACAGGCTCTTCAACGGGTTTGGGCTGCCACGGCCAGCGGTGTCCAATGAGTTTGAATCCCACGATGAAGATGACAGCCAGCACTAGCAGCCAGCAGAGGATGCGGCGCCAGAGCGGTGGTTTCTTGTCGGCGAAGGGGTCGGCGGCTACAACCTTGGGATATTTGGCCATCGAAGTGAGGGTCTTGCCGAAGGTGGTGTTGACCTTCACGTCGCTGTTGATGGCCCATCCGTTGGCGTTGAGCACGGGTCCGAGGTTACGCTTTCTTAACTTGAGCCATGCGAGTAGCATTGAAGGACCGCTGATGAGGATGATGACGGCGGCCACAAGTAAAATCACGTTGTACCATTTTGCCACCACGAAGCTTCCAAGCATACCTAATGCGGCACCGATGGCGCCGAATGCCAAGCCGATGGCGGCGAAGATACCGGCGAACTTGGCAATGTCGAATGGTGCGGCTGCTTTCTTCTCGCCTGCAGCGCCATCCTCAGGTTTGGCAGTGAGGTTTGTGCTGGCGGTATCGGCCTTAGAGGTCATTTCGTCAAACTGCTTGCTCTCTTTCTCAGAGGCGCTCTTGGTGATTTTATCAGTTACCCAGTTGCCGAACTTGCGGTATGGGCTCCAGAATGCCTGACGCACGGAGATGGGATTGTCAACTATCTTGGTGATGGTGGCATCCCAGTCCTGACCGCTACGGTCGTAGAAGATGGCGTTCTTGCCCTCGTGGAGACCACCAATCTCGCCGTCGGTGAGGGCGGCCACGATATCCATCTGGGCGCCTCCGCTTTTGGCTACACAATGGCAGTAGATGAGATACATACCGCTCTTGCCGGCTGTGGCGGTACTCTTGCCCATGTCGCTTACTTTCACGCATAACTCGCAGCAGCGCTGATCGATATAGAGTTTGCCGGCTTGGAACACTGCCAAGTTATTGTCGTCACGGCGGTAGAAGTCTTTGAACACTACGTAATTGTGCAGCAATGTGAAGTAGTCGCGGCAGTAACGCAACAGGCGTTCCACTGGTTCGATGGCGGCGGCGTGTTCAGTTACCTGAGCTGCAATGGTTTCATTCATGGCGGTTTCGCCGGCGGTCTTCCAGGCAGTGTAGGCGTCGACCTTGGCTACGATGGCGCTCCATTCCTCTTCGCTCATTGTTTCCTTGTCCTGCAGTTCAGGCACGGCTGCCACTAAGGCTGCCATTTGGGCTTGCCAGGCAGGGTTTATACCTTGCTTGAGGGGCATCAGAGCCTCTTTCGATGGTCTGGCTAAGGGGTAGGTTCCAATCTCAGCCACGTTTGCAGCCAGGTCGCTTCCGCTGATGGCGGCTATCTTCTCCACCTGCACGTCGAGGGCAGGTGCGGCCTCCTCGTCGAACTGCACCAGTTTACAGCGCATGAACCAGTCGGCTAGTTTTTCGCGTACGGCGTTCACGGCCGTTTCGGCGGCATCGCTTCCTTCTCCATAAGGCGGCTCGTAGGGTTCGCTATCCTCGGCTTTGTATTCATTTTTGCACTTTTCTTCATAGATGGCCATGTATTCGTTTACATCAGCCAGCGTGATGGCTTCCTTCTGCAGGCCCAGTTTGCCGAGAATCATTTTGGCTGCCTCGAGTACCTTCATACCCTCCTCAGTGTTGTTGCATACGGCGCCGAATTCAATATTGTCGTTGCCTTCGAGCAGGTAGTCCATGTCCACCAGTACGTTGCGCAGCCACTTTGCGGCGGCTATCACTTCGTGTACACGTATTTTGCCGTCTTTGTCAGCATCCAGCAGGGCGAGTGTTTTCTCGTCGAACTCCAGCCCTTTCACGGGGCAGCTGAGTACGGTCCACAGTTTCTGGTCCAGCTCGTCGAGATGTGCAATGTCTTCGCCGGTTTCGATGTTAACGCGCGTCACGCCGCCAACGGTGCTGAACTTCCAGTCGTAGCCGCTCGGGGTAATTAGGTTAGAAATATTTGCCATAATGTGTTTTTGTTTTTAATTTTGATGATATTAACGTGGTAATTCTGTTTTTATTGTATATCTCGCCAATATAATTTCAACGCTGTTTTACTTCGGTTGCGATAACTGTTATGTAAATACAAGTTGCTGATAAGACGTTAATTGCGACTTTATTTAACATTTTGTTTTGCGTTTTTGCATTTTTATTTATAATTTTGCAACGGAATTAATATGCAGATTATGAACTACCACGAACAAGAAGAGCGCCTTTTCGACCAGTGGGCTCGGCGCGCCCGCAAGCTCCGCGAAAGTGACGAAATCACCAAAGACGGCTTGCTTTACCGCGGCGAACTTTGGTTTGACGGCTTTAATCAGGTGTGCCGCCCGGCTGACGAGGAGCAGCTTTGGGCCGACGCCGGTATGCGGATGCTGGTGATGACCCGCGAGTTGAACGAGGACGACGGATGGGATATCCGTGCCGAGAGCGGCCGTGTGCCTAGCCCGCGTCTTACCTGCCGCACCGCCCAGCGTTTCTTCCCTAACCTCGAATTGTGGGTCTACGGCCTGATGAATATCCCCGACCGCAAGGCGATGCCCTTCTCCAAGGCCGACAACGCCACCCGTCTGCAGGGCTTCTACGAGAACGCCCCCATCGCTCGCGTCAACTGCAAGAAACAGCCCGACGTCCACACGGCCAGCAACACCGTGATGCAGAAGTACCTTAAGGACTATGCCGACCTCATTGCCGAGCAGGTAAAGCTCTATGATGCCGACGTCATACTCTGTGTCGGTGGGCAGGGAGTGATGGTCAAGTTCCTGCAGGAGAACGTCTATCGCGATATGGAGCAGGTGAACGACCATGTGTGGTACTCGCCGTCGGCCAACGTGGCTGCTGTCAAGCAGTATCATCCCAACTATAATGTCTACTCCCGTAAGGATATGTACGATAGTATGATGCGCGACTATCAGGCCTTCCTCAAATCCACTCCCGCCTTCCCCCGCCAGCGATAATCCTGAAAATTTTTTCCGGGTGATGTAGACTTTTGCCGAAAAGGTGGTTATTAGTTAGTATAGAAAACGACAATCAGATGAAGTTGGCGAAACATATAATGATGGTGATTCTTGCCGCTGCCGCTTTCGGCATCCCAGCTTGTACGCAGGCTCAGGATTCCGTCGGCCGCGAGCGGATGGAGAAGATGGAATATGTTGCCGACTCGACACCTGGGTTGCGGGAATATATCCACATCTTTTACGGCGATTGCTGCGGACTTGCCTATTTCGGCCCCGAATTCCATGTGGAGTATGTCGAGGGCTATTTCTTGAGTAGAAGTGTTCTTTGGTTTCCCGAAACCTTGTTGGAAAAATACCTTGGAAAGAAGTACTGCTGGCGCCTGCCGTATGGTGTGGAAGTCGTGAGGCGAGCCGGCAGGAAAGTAGTGAAAGAGTATAGGCATAACGATGATTACTAAACTAATATCAATACATAAAACAATGAAAAGAACACTTATTCTTGCGGCACTCATGGCTTTTGGTGCCATAGTTAATGCACAAATGACCTATCGCGTGGTCTACATCCCCGGCGACGGAGAACACCAGTTTGGTTTCAACCTTGCCCCTTCTTTCGGCTCGCAGCATCTCGGTGTCGGTGCCGAAGGTGTCGATGCTTTGACAAACAACACGTTTTCATATAATGTCGACGGAATGATGACGAATATCATGGGTGTGAGTCTCGGTATGTTCTATGGCTACGAGACTGTCGATCATACTCTCAATTGGGGCAACTATGTGTCGCTGGCCTATGGGGTGAACCCCTTTTCCGGCGAGGTGACGTTGACCCACAATGGGGTGTCGGAGAAACATGAGGTTTCACTTCTCTCCCAGCAGGTCCAGCTGCATTTCAATCCCTTCCTGGCCTATCGCATCAACAACCAGCTTTCCGTCAGCCTCGGTGTGGGACTCTGCTTTGCCCCGATGCTTCCCAGCAAGGTGACGGTCGACGGACAGGCCATGCAGAAATCGGCCGACGCCGAAACCTCAATTCTCATGTCGCTGCTCAACTCCTACTTGGATGGCAACGCAGGTGTGAAATATTGGTTTTCCGACGATATGTATGTCGGCCTCCGTTTGCAGTACGCCTTTATCAACGCGCTCAGCATCTTCGGCGACGCGGATTCGGACGACGAGGAAGTGCTCGAGCACGCCAACGGTTCCGTGAAGTTCAACCTCGACGAAGGCACCGGCCGATACACCATTCTCCCAGTGAACCACATCCAGGCAGTGCTCTCTGTCGGCTTTGTATGGTAAAATGTATAGAGGTAAGGATATATGCAATGAGTTAAAGACGGTGCGTCGCCGTATCGCCGAGGAGAATGATATCCCTTTGGAGATACAGGAGTGTACCTACAAGGGCGAGTGTCGCGGAACTTGCCCGCGCTGCGAGGCGGAGGTGCGGTATCTGGAGAATGCCCTTGCCGACCGCTTGCGGCTCGGAAAGGTGGCTACAGTCGCGGGTCTCGCGTTGGGCCTCTCAGTTACTGCTAACCAGGCACAGGCGCAGACGCCTATCGACACGCTTCCCAACCAGCAGGACAAGAACATCCAGCAGATGGGTTGCATCAAGGGCTCGGTGAGAAACGTTAAGACCCATGAACCAGAGCCGTTTGCCAGCGTGGTGATATACAAGGATAGTGTGCAGTATGCGGCTGCGGTTACCGACTTCGATGGTGTGTTTAAGTTTCTGGTGCCACCTGGGAAATACGACCTAAGTATGAGGACCTTTGGCTTTGAGAGAGTAATTCGTAGAGGAATCCACGTGAAATCGACAGGTTTTACTGTTGTGGATATTGAAGCTTTCCCGATTAAGATGCCGGGCGACTCGGTTGAGGTTAGGGAAGTGCCAGTCATCCAGGTGGGAGGAATTGAATCCGGACGGAAACTTACAGAGGAAGATATAGAGAATATGCCGTCGAACTCGCTCGACAGTCAGTATAACGACCCCAATCCCGCCTTTCCCCCTCACGAGCATCTGGAGATAGAAGGCGTAAAGGTTCATGTCAGATAAGAATATGACACGAGGCAGAAATATATGCAACCAGCTAAAGGCGGTGCGCCGCCGTATCGCCGAGGAGAATGATATCCCCTTGGAGATAAAGGAGTGTACCTACAAAGGTGAGTGCAAGGGTACCTGCCCACGATGCGAGGCGGAGGTGCAGTATTTGGAGAGCGAGCTGGAGAAGCGCATACGGGTGGGTAAGGTCGCTACAGTTGCGGGCCTTGCGGTTACCCTCGCTGCCTGCGGCTCGGGAACGACCAATGCTGTTGCTGATACCGGTAATGTCGTTGAGGGTCAAGATACAACAGAGTTGTACAAAGACGATAGCCTAATCCCGCCACCACCTGATCCTCCGCACGACACCCTGCCGCTGCTGGGTATGGTCGATGAGGGCTTTGTGGTCGACACGTTAGGTATGAGGGATGCCGACCTTGAGTACCTGAAGGATGCCGAACCGATACCGGAGGATTGCAACGACAATACCTCCTCGTGCAATCCGTTGGACGATCATGATGTTACTTTGAGAGGCGAGAGTGGCGCGGTGGTAGTCTCAAGTGGCCCTATTTGGAGGAAACACCATTCAAAGGTGATTGTGCCGCAATCTACAAACGAGAAATACGATAAGAACGCCAAGAGGGACAACTACCGAGCGCAACCAGGGCCAGTAGTTACGGTCGACGAGGTCGATGGAAAGAAAGTTATAAGCAATGAACAGCAGAGGTAAAGATATTTGTAACGAATTAAAAGCGGTGCGCCGCCGTATCGCCGAGGAGAACGATATCCCGCTTGTGATACCGGAATGTCCGCATAAGGGCCCCTGTCCGGGTACTTGCCCGCAATGCGAGAAAGAGTTGCGACAGTTGGAGTCGGCCCTTGCCAGCCGCTTGAGCGTTGGCAAGGTGGCTACCGTGGCTGGTTTGGCGTTGGCGCTGGCCGCCCCTGCCGCCGCGCAGGCCCGGGATACAGTGCCGCCCGTGCAGCAGCAGGTAACAGTGCAGAAGCCCGACAAGTTGTTCAAGGTGTGCGGCACCCTCCTCGACAGCAAGACGGAGGAACCACTGCCGTTTGCCTATGTTATTTTCTATGACAACGATAAGAATAGGGTGGCTGTGGGTTATACCGACTTCGATGGTTTGTTCAAAGTGGAACTCCCTGCCGGCGATTACAAGATGGAGATAAGGTCTGTGGGTTACTATACCTTTGAGCAACAAGTAAGCATTGCGAAAAAGACGGACCTTGGCGAAATATTGATTGAGTGTACTGCTACGATGTCAGAAGGTATTGTAATAGAATCTGAGAAGACACCGCTATTGGAGATTGACCCATACGGCAACTCGCAGCATCTGGAGATTGAAGGTGTACAGGTGAACGTAAAGTAGAAGCATTATGTATAGGGGAAGGTCGATATGCAACCAGTTAAAAGTGGTCCGCCGCAAGATTGCGGAGGAGAATGACATCCCGCTGGAGATAAAGGAGTGTACCTACGAGGGTCCTTGTCGCGGCACTTGTCCGCGCTGCGAGGCGGAGGTGCGTTATCTTGAGAATGCCCTCGCCAGTCGCTTGCGGATGGGCAAAGTGGCTACTGTGGCCGGTGTGGCGCTGGGCCTAGCCTCCTGCGGCGGTAATTCCAGCAAATCAGATACTTCCGATGTCGTCTATACCGGCGAGCCGCTGCCGCCGATAGAAGATATAGATACAGCCAAACACCTTGCCGATACCGCAAAGCCTATATGGCGCGATCCTGATTCGGACAGTTTGCTGGATATTAACGTCGGTGATATCGAGGTGATGAGCCTCGACGACACGTTGCCCGACTCCGATGCCTATTATGAGGAGGGCGAGGTGTCTGTTGAGCCTCTGTATGGGATGATTGCAGAGGTTGATCCAGAGTTCCCAGGTGGAATGGAGGCTCTGTACAAGTATATTGCGGACAACCTCAAGTATCCCCAGTTGGCTTTGGAGAACAATATCCAGGGCAAAGTGTTTGTCACCTTTTTTGTTGAGAAGGATGGCAGCGTGAGCAATGTGCGCATTCTGCGCGACATCGGCGGCGGATGCGGCTTGGAGGCGAAGCGTGTGGTGGAGTCGATGCCCAAGTGGATTCCCGGCAAGCAGAGCGGCAAGGTGGTCCGCACGCAGTATAATCTCCCCATCAACTTCGTGCGCCCCGCCGACTACCAGCCCCTGCTTGAAGGTAGCGCTCCGGTACATATTTACGAGGATCATTCCAAGGATATACGTGCCGACGAGGTGGTCGACCCCAACGCCCCAACCCAGCAGATGGAGATCGAGGGCGTTAAGGTGAAAGTTAAATAAGATATATGAACAGAGGTAAAGAAATATGTAAGGAACTTAAGGCGGTACGCCGCAAGATAGCGGCGGAGAACGATATACCGCTGGATATACCGGAGTGCCCGCATAGTGGGCCGTGCCCCGGCACCTGTCCGCGTTGCGAGTCGGAGGTGCGCTACCTCGAGAACGCTCTCGCCAGCCGCATCAGCATGGGCAAGGTGGCCACCGTGGCCGGTATGGCGCTTGCATTGGCTGCTCCTGCCGCCGTGCAGGCGCAGGAACCTGTGCAGAAGAACACCGCCGAGCTGCGTAATCCGCGGGCGAAGCTCTTGCCAGTACAAGGAACCATCATTGACTCCAAGACCAAGGAGCCGCTGCCGTTCTGTAGCGTTTCGTTCACTCCGACGGGTGAGACGGCCAAGTTGGCTCTCCCGAAGTTCGCTACCACCGACTTCGATGGTATCTACAAGTTGGAACTCCCCGAAGGCGACTACATGATGCGTGTGACATATATAGGCTACCAGGCCATGGAACGGGTGGTGAAAGTTGCTGCCAATAACGATACTATCGACTTCTCGTTGAAAGCGACTGCCCAGATTCTTGGTGGAGCGGAGGCGGTGATAATGTACGGTATCCTCGACAACCCGGTAATCGAGTATGGCCCTGAGATGGGAACGAATATCGAGATGCAAGGTGTGCCTTTGAGAATACAATATTGATGGAGGCAGTTCCCATATTCGGCATCGACCGCCACAGGCTGGGCATCGACGGCGTAGGTGTCACCACGCTGGTGGCTTTCCACGGCTGTCCGCTGCGGTGCAAGTACTGCCTCAACCACCGCTGCTTGGAGTCGCCCGAAGGGCTTGCCACATTCACCCCGCAGCAACTATACGACCGTGTGGGTGTCGACAATCTTTACTTTATAGCCACCGGCGGCGGTATTTGCTTTGGTGGTGGCGAGCCGCTGCTGCGCATCGACTTTATCAAGGAATTTAAGCAGATATGCGGCAAAGGCTGGAACCTCACGGCTGAGACCTCCCTCCAGGTGCCGCAGGCTACGGTGGAGGAGGCCGTCAAGGTGATTGGCGACTTTATCGTTGATATCAAGGAGAGCAATCCGGAAATATACCATAACTATACCAGCGGCGACGCCAGCCGTGCGTGGAACAATCTCGAATATTTGCTAGGCTTGAAGGGCTCAGATCATATCATAGTGCGTGTGCCGCTGATACCGGAGTATAATACCGAAGCCGACACCGACCGCACCGTCGAGCGGCTCACGGCGATGGGCATTACGAATATCGACAGATTTACTTATAAAATCAAGAACTCCTAACTTTACCGTCACTGTCGCGACGGTAGAGGGTGAAGTGTTCCTTGACCTTCTCCAGGAAGGGTGAAAGGGCGTGTGGGGTGCTGCGGTAGTGGCTGTCGTATACCACGCAGAGGTGCTTCTTGGCTCGCGAAAGGGCCACGAATAGGCGCCGGGCATCCTCCTGTATCTGCTTGTCGGTCCAACTGCGGCTGCCGGGATAACTGCCATCGATGGCGCGGTAGACAAGGACGGTGTTGAACTCAAGACCTTTGGCCTTATGAACGGTGGAGATAATATAACGTTCCTGAAGTGAGCCGCCGCAGAGGTCGGCCTCCTTGGTGGTGCAGAGGTCGATGACGTAGCGGTCCAGCTGTTGCCGCAGGGTAGGGAAGAGGTCAGTCCGGATAAGGTCGGCCTCGAGATAGTGCAGCAGGTGGGGCCATTTCTCCAAAGGCTCGATGAGTTTCGCTTCGAGCAGTTTTGTGTATGTGTATTTCAACTCATCCACCAGCGTACTGGTATTCTGCTGGCTGGAAGCCTGTGTGCCATGGAGGTAGAGGTCGGCGTAGCGCTGGCGGAACTTGTCGATGGTTTTGGCATGATCGGCGAGGTAGTGCCGCTGGTCGGCCACCATCGGAAGGGCCGCCGTATGGCAGAAGTTGAGGAGCGAAAGGGTGGCCATGATGTCGTCGTCGGCACGGTGGCTGTTCTGCCCTTCGAGGTGGAGTGTCTCGATAAGCTGCTCGAGTCGGTAGTGGCGCAAACGCGGACGAACGAGACGTATGTATTTCAGTGTGTCGAAGTAGCGTGTGGAATTGAGAATTGAGAGTTGAGAATTGAGAGTTTTCTCGCGTAGCAGGTTGTTGCGGAGTATCTGGTAGTCGTATTCCACGTTGTGGCCCACAAGCACATTGTCTTTACAGTAGTCCATGAACATGCGCAGCCCTTCGGCGCGCGGATGGCGGCGGCTGTTTCGGTAGACCTCCAGCATGGGGTTGGGGTGACCTCCCACGGTGGCGGGCAGTTCCTTGTCGGTCTCGAGGATGATATTGAACGGCTTGCCCACCACCTTGCCACGGCGCACACGGACGGCGGCAATCTGGATGATGTCGTCGGTATCGGGATTGAGGCCGGTGGTCTCGGTGTCGAAGATGACAAGGTCTTCTTCGTCATAGGCACTGATAAACTCTTGCAGGTAGGAGGAATCAGGGTAGAGCAGGAAGTCGGTGGGCAGCAGTGCTGCGCTTCGCAGTTCGCGCATCATGGTGCGGGCGGCGGTGTAGGTGGGCACTACCCGCAGGCCCCATAGCAGACGGGCCCAGGCGATAAAGACATTCTCGTCGGTTAGTACGCTCAAGTGGGCCAGCATCAGTCTCACGGCGGGGAGCGAGAAGAGGTCGGTGCCGCTAATCTTGAAGTGGGGGATTCCCATGGCCGTCATGGTCTCGCCAACGTCGTCGGCTTCGCGGTTGGTGCTTACGAGGACAGCCACCTTGCCCATGGGGTCGTCGTCCAGGTCGCCGTAACGTTTGGCGAAGCGGGCGGTATAGTAGCTCTCCAATTCGGCATCGCCCACATCGAGAAGACATAGGTCTTGGGAGTTGGGGGTGAGAAGTGAGGAGTTGTGAGTTGCCGGAAGCAGGTTTCGGTCGATGTGGAGGTTGCGGACGGCATAATCGTTCTGCAGGTCGAGGAGGTATTTGGGCGAGCGGTAGTTGGTGTGCAGGTGGTGAATGTTGTCGTTGCAGCGACGTTTTAGGGCTTCGAGTGTCTCGAGTTTTGCACCGATGAACGAAAAGATGGCCTGCTGCTCGTCGCCGAGGTAAACGATGGTGGCGTCGTCAGTAGCTAGGAGGTCGACCAGTGCCAACTGCAGCGGGTTGAGGTCCTGCACTTCATCAATTTCTATCCAACGATATTTTCTGCTGGCAACTGCCCCTTGGCTACTCAGATGCTCGTACGCCAGCACCAGCAGGTCGTCGTAGTCGAGCAGGTCGTTCTCCTCCTTATAGTCTTGGTAAGAGCGCGCCAGAAGCATCATATTGGCTGCCGGCAGTTCGCGAAGGGTGTAATAGCGGCGCGCAAGGTTGTCGATGTCGGTGTAGATGGCGGCGAGGGCGTCGTCGGTATGCGGACGGCTGAGGACGTCGCAGAGACGTGTCATGCTGCCGTTGTGTATCAATTCGCTGTGCAGTACCACGTCGCCCCGCATTCCCAGGGTGAGTTGCCACAAGGCATGCTGCAGGCGCATGAGTTCGGTGGTGTGGCTCTCCACACCAAGCCGACGGCAGAGGTCTTCCTGGATGATATTCTCCACGTCGCCCTCGTCGATGATGGCGCTGTTATGGCGCACGAGGCCTTCGGTGAAGAGCATCTGAGAGCAGTAGCGGTGTATGTTGCCCACGAAGAGGTCGTCGGGCACGGGGTTGCCGGTACGGTCGGCTATGCGTTGGGCCATTCCCTTGGCGGCGCGGTTGGTGAAGGTGAGGCAGAGCATGTCGGCATAGGCGATGCCCTGTTCGTGGGCGTGGACCACGCGCTCGGTGAGAATGTCCGTCTTGCCGCAGCCTGGCGGTGCCAGCACCAAGTGACGGCCACCGCATATCTCGATGGCCTCTTGCTGCCAGGGGTCAAAGTGCCTTTCCATCGAGCAGTGCTTTGGTCATCTCGTCTTGTACGTAGACGAGCTTCAGGGAGAAGAAAGGCTGGCTTTCGTTGAGTAGAAGGCGGAGGAAGATACGGTCGCCCTCCCAGAGGTTCAGGTTCATGAGGTCAGACTTCGGAATCCATGCCAGGGTGCCCTCGTCGTCGATTGAGAGGTCGGGTTCGCCCTGCCACTCGGTGGCGGTGAAGAGGTGCATGTATTCGTTGGGCCAGGTGTCGGATATGAAGGTTACGATTCCGCGATAGTGCCATCGGGTGATTTCCAGGCCCGTCTCCTCACGCACCTCGCGCAGCATACACTCGTCGGGGCTCTCATCGGCCTCGCACTTTCCGCCTACGCCAATCCACTTGCCGTGGCTGGCGTCGTTGGCTTTCTTCACGCGATGGAGCATCAGGTAACTGTCGCCCTGGTCGATATAGCAGAGGGTCGTCTGTCTCATGATACAAAAAAAGGCCGCAGGGCGGCCTAACTGTGGTGAAGATACTAGGTATTAGTCCTCGGCGTTGATGATGGCCTTGTGGACGGCATTCCAGCCGGCGGCGGTGATACCCCAGTTGTTGGTGGAGTTCTTGTTGCCGTTGATGCGGACTTTTCTTCTCTTCACTTTTTTGTTAGCATTGATACCCATGGTGTATACTTTTTATTTGTTTATATTCTTGACAATCAGTTGATAATTACGTTTTCGTGTCACCGAAACGTCCTGCAAAGATACAACCTTTTTTCAATTTGGGCAAATTTTTTTTATTTTTATGCCTTGCAGGTTGGCAGTAGGGGGTAGGTGTTGATCAGGCGTTGATCAGGCGTTGATCAGGCGTTGATCAGGCGTTGATCAGTAGAAACGCTTGTAAGTATGGTGTAAATTAGCTAGTTACGTTGTTTTAACAAATATACTGTACTGTCAGTCAACAAGATACGATATTTTAATGTGTCGGCGATAATTTCTTGCGCCATGTCGGCTTCCTGCTCCCAGTAGGACCAGTGGTCGGGCAGTATGAGGTAGTATTCAGCGTTGTAGCCCAGCCCGATGGGGAATATATATGCGCTGTCGCGGCAGGCGATATGGGGTGAAAACGGTGTGGCGGCGCAGACAGAGGCGTCCGATGGTATCATCTTCAATGCCTTACGGACGGTGCGGATATCGAATTCGGGCTGGCGATAGTGGCCGGATTGGAGGATGTTGACATTGTCGCGACGGATGGGAGTGCGTGGGTGGTCGACGGTGTAAAGTGTGGTGGAAAGCGCCAGCAGTACGGCCGCGGCAAAAGCCGCCGTCTGCCACCGTACTGCCTTTATGCGGCTCAGTACCAGTGTGCTGGCGGTGCATATCACTATGCAGATCTCTATGTTGTAGTGGTTGGCCACGCCCCAGAACCCTTCGCCGTAGGCTGAGAGCATCTTCATGGTGAGCGGTGCGGCGAGCATCAGCAAGTAATTGGGCTTGAGGAAGGTGAGCAGCATCCCCGATGCCAGTGCGCAGATGAAGAACTCGGTCTTGAGTGCGCCGCGGTCGGCGTCGGCGGTGAAGTCGATGAAGAAATCGCGCATAACCTCAATCGGGTGGTTTACAATCCATTGTGCCACCTCGCCCATTGAGGCCCCCATCCATTCATAGCGCCAGAATCCGGTGCTTGCTCCGCCGCCGAGGGCGGGCATCACCAAGAGTGTCACTGCTGCGAAGTAGGCCATGCAGGAGCCTGTCGACACAAGGAGCCAGCAGCGGGTGCGCCGGTTGCGCCAGAAATCGAACAGTAGGGCCGCCAAAACGAAGCAAAGCCACAGAGCCACAGTCTCTTTAGCCAGTGCCATAAGTACCAATACCGTTGTCGCCGGCCCCAGTTTTTCCTTTCGTACGAAGAGTATAAGCCATGGTAACTGGCATGCTGCCACCACGTTGCTGTGGTAATCGAAACCGATGGCATGCCATACACCGAACTGTAAAAGCATGAAAATCATGGCTAAAAGTGACGGCAGTTCGTGACGACAAAGGTCTCGTGTCAGCCGGTAAAGACCCCATGCTCCAAGCAGGACCGCCAAGATTTGGATGACGAGCAGCAGCCAATCGGCGCGGAAGAGCCACGAAAGGGGGGAGAAAAGGGCTAGAAGCAAGTCGAAATGGTCGCCCAACTGGTTGAAGGGTTCCCAATGATAGAAAGTTCCATCGTTGATATTCAGGTGCGCAAAGTCGTAGGTGGTCTGGGCGAAGATGCCGAGGTCGAGTCCGTAGGTGCGATAAAGCAGGTGGTTTCCAATGGATTCCAATGCTAGGGCGGTACCGAAAAGCACCAGTATCGTCACCACTGCAGGTACCCTGTATTTTGTCAGAAAACGTTCCATTTTGCGGTGCAAAGATACACATTTTTCGTGACGCGGCAAAAAAAATATCTTCAATTTCGGGCTAAAAATCATATCGTTACTTCAAGGGGGCAAAAAATAATTTTGCCGATTCGAAAAATGTTCGTACTTTTGCACCCTGATTGGTTGAAAGAATGCGAATAATCTTTCACGTCAAAAAGGTCGTTTGGCCGAGGGGCTAGGCACAGGTCTGCAAAACCTGCTACTCCGGTTCAAATCCGGAAGCGACCTCAAACAAGTCAGGGAATCAGAATTGGTTCCCTGTTTTATTCTGAGTTTGTTGAATGTTAAACGCTTAAAAACAATAAGTAAAATGAAGAAAATCATTGTCGCTGCAATTGCTTTTGCGATGTCGTTTGGCCTGATGGCCCAAAGTGTCCAGGAGACAGTTGTCACCGTTGGTGAACTTACCGTTCCCGCATTTACCATGAGTTTTGAGAAAACTGATGTCAAGACAGTCCAGGAGGCCGTCAAGCTTCGCCTTGCAGATGCCAAACTCAAAACTAAGACGGTCGAGGGTTACCTCGCTGTTCCCGAGCAGCTTATTGCTGAAATCGCCACTGCTCCCATCACCCTTTATACCAAAGTTGCCGAGCAGGGCAAGAAGAAAGACAAGAGAGTGGTTCTTACCGTCTGTGTCACTACCACCGACCTTACCATCGACCAAAATGTCCTGAAGGACAATGTCCGTACCTATATGGCTGGTTTTCCACCGTATATCGACCGTTATGAGAACATGAAACTCATGAATGCCGAGCAGGAGAACTTGAAGAAAGCCGAGAAGGCTGCCGCAGCTGCCGCATCCGATGTGGCTGGTTACGATAAAAGTATCGCCTCTTCGCAGAAGAAAATTGCTGACAAACGTGCCGAGATTGAGAAGTTGAACGCTAAAATCAAGCAGTGTGAGCAGGATATCAAGGACTTGGAGAAGAGTATCGAGAAAGACCAGTCCAAGAAGGCCGATGCCGAGAAAAAGGCTGCCGCTGCAAACCAAAAGGTTGATTCCGTGCGCGGTGAGGTGGAACGCTACAAAGATCTTACGGAGTAAGACATGCCTCAGTTCGTCCATCTCCATGTGCACTCGCACTATTCGATGCTCGACGGAATGTCGAAAATTCCCGACCTTGTCAAAAAGGCCAGAAAGTGCGGTATGTATGCCATGGCTCTTACTGACCATGGCAATATGTTCGGTATCAAGGATTTCTTGGATACTGTAGCCAAGGAGAACGGAAAACTTGCGGAAGACGAACCCAAGTTCAAGCCTATTGTGGGTATAGAGGCTTATTGCGCCCGCCGTACCCTTTATGACAAAGACAAGAACGTTAAGACAATAAATCCCGAAAACGGTCGTGAGCGTATCCTTGACCGTTCGGGCAATCACTTGATTCTTTTGGCCAAGAACCTGCAGGGCTATCATTCTCTGTGCAAGCTCTCGTCCATTGCCTATACAGACGGTTTCTATGACCGTCCGCGTATAGACCATAATGTGCTGGAGCAGTACAAGGATGGACTCATTGTCTGCTCCGCCTGCTTGGCTGGCGAAGTGCCGCAGCATATCTTGGCCGGCGACATTGATGCCGCCGAGAAATCTATCCTTTGGTTCAAAGAGCGTTTTGGCGACGACTACTATATTGAGCTCATGCGCCATAAGACTGACAAGCCCGGAGGTAACACCGCTGTATTCGAACAGCAGGAACGAGTCAACCCGGTGCTGCTGCAGTTGGCCCGCAAACATGGTATCAAGATTATCGCCACAAACGACGTGCACTTTGTTGAGGAGGAACATGGCGATGCTCACGACCACCTTATCTGTCTGGCAACCAACAAGGACTATGCCGATCCCAACCGTCTTCACTACACCAAGCAGGAGTGGCTCAAAAGCCCTGAGGAAATGGCTGCCGCCTTCCCCGACCTGCCTGAAGCACTCGAGAACACGCTTGAGGTAGCCGACAAGGTGGAGGTCTACAGCATTGATTCCGACCCGTTGATGCCGGTATTCCCCATCCCCGAGACTTTCGGTCGTGAGGAAGACTGGCGTACACGCTTCACCGAGGAGGATCTTTTCAACGAATTCACACGTAACGAGAAAGGTGAGGTGGTACTTAGTCAGGAGGCTGCCGAGAAGAAAATCAAGAAGCTGGGCGGCTATAAGAAACTCTACCGTATCAAGTTTGAGGCCGATTATCTGGAACACTTGGTTTGGGAAGGTGCACACAAGCGCTATGGCGAGGAACTGAGTGAGGAGGTGAAGGAACGTATCACCTTTGAGTTGCATACCATTAAGACGATGGGATTCCCGGGTTACTTCCTAATCGTGAGCGACTATATCAGGGCTGCCCGTGAGCAGTTGGGCGTCAGCGTCGGTCCGGGTCGCGGCTCGGCCGCAGGTTCGGTAGTGGCATATTGCCTCTGGATTACTGACCTCGACCCGTTGCGCTACGACCTCCTGTTCGAGCGTTTCCTGAATCCCGACCGTATCTCGCTGCCAGATATCGATGTCGACTTCGACGATGCCGGCCGTGACCGTGTGCTTGACTGGGTCACGCAGAAGTATGGCAAGGAACGTGTGGCGCATATCATCACCTATGGCACAATGGCAACCAAGAGTTCCATTGCCGACGTGGGCCGTGTGGAGAAGATTGACCTTAAACTCGTCAACGAACTCAAGGGTTATATTCCCGACCGCAATTTCCCCGACAATGTGAAGGACGAGAATGGGAAGCCCCCCAAGGTGAACCTGCACAACTGTTATAAATATGTGCCTGAGTTAAAGGCTATAATGCAGGGCGGAGACGAACACCTGAAGCAGGTGCTTACCTATGCCGAGGAACTGGAGGACACCAATCGTCAGGTGGGTATCCATGCCTGCGGCGTCATCATTGGCTCACAGGACCTTACGAACGTGGCGCCGGTATGTGTCATCGACAACCAGCTGGTTACCCAGTATGACGGACATGTGGTTGAAAATGTGGGTCTCATCAAAATGGACTTTCTGGGTCTTAAGAACCTCACAATCATCAAGCATTGTGTCCAGATGGTGAAGAAGACCCGCGGCATCGATGTGGATATCGACCATCTGCCGCTTGACGACGAACTTACCTACAAACTTTTCTGTGACGGCAACACAGTGGGTGTGTTCCAGTTCGAGTCGGCTGGTATGCAGAAGTACCTCCGCGAACTGCAACCCCATGTTATTGACGACCTCATAGCCATGAACGCCCTCTACCGTCCGGGCCCAATGGACAATATTCCCGAGTTTATCGACCGCAAGCAGGGTCGCAAGCCGATAGCTTACGATATCCCTGTGATGGAGAAATACCTGAAGGATACTTACGGAATCACCGTATATCAAGAGCAGGTCATGCTCCTGAGCCGCCTCTTGGCGGGCTTTACACGCGGCCAGAGCGACACATTGCGCAAGGCAATGGGCAAGAAGCAGATAGATAAGATGAACGAGTTGGAGGTACTCTTCTATGAGGGTGGTGAGAAGAACGGGCATCCCAAGGATACGCTGCACAAGATTTGGGAGGAGTGGAAGAAGTTCGCCTCCTATGCATTCAACAAGAGCCATGCCGCCTGCTATTCTTGGGTGGCTTACCAGACGGCTTATCTCAAAGCGCATTATCCTGCCGAGTATATGGCCGCCGTCATGACTTCGGCGCAGACCGACATTGCGCGTGTCAAGGAATTGATGGACGACTGCAAGAAGCAGGGTGTCGAGGTGGCGGCTCCGTCAGTGAACCATTCCGATATGAATTTCTCGGTCGACAGCGACGGCCGTATACGATTCGGGTTGCAGGCCATCAGCGGTATGGGCGAGGCAGCGTCGGCGGTGATTATCACCGAGCGTGAGAAGAACGGCCCATATAAGGATATTTTCGACTTTTTGAAGAGGGTGGACCTCCATTCGGTTAACCGCAAGAATATCGAGGTGATGGTCAAGGCAGGAGCCTTCGACGGTGTGGGTGATATGCACCGCGCCCAATATTTTTACAAGGTTAATGAGTTGGATACCACTCCGACATATCTTGACATACTGGTTCGTTGGGCTGTCCGCCGCCAGGAGAGTGTCAATGCGTCGCAGATGAGCATCTTCGACATGGATGCCGCGCTTGCCGAGGAGGAGCATCCTCCGGTGCCGCAGGTGGCACCGTGGAACAGTATACAGCAGTGCCAATACGAGAAGGAGGTTATCTCGACCTACCTCTCGGGTCATCCCTTGGACGACTATAAGTATGAGATGAAGTTTGTGGTCAATACTCCGGTTGCGGCGCTCAACAATCTTGAGCGGCTGGCAGGCCGCGATGTGCGCTTTGCGGGTCTGGTGTCGGATGCCAAGGACCTCGTGAACAAGAAGGGTGAGCCGTTCGGCAGCATGGTTATTGACGATTTCTCAGGCGGATATAAGCTATCGCTCTTCGGCGACGACTACAGCCAGTTCAGTGGATATTTCAAGAACAATACGTTTGTCTATGTCAAGGCGACGGTTATATCGCACGAGTATGTAGACAAGAACGGCGTGAGCCGAAAGTATACCAAACTCCGTATTGGAGCCATGTTCAACCTTGCGGGGGTGCTTGACCGCTACACCACGAAACTTTGTTTCAAGGTGAACCTGCGCGACATCGACGAGAAGTTCTGCGCCGAGATTGAGCGACTGGCTCGCAAGCATAGTGGAAAGGTGCCGCTGCAGGCGCTAGTGCTCGATCCCGAGAAAAACCTCACCCTCACGTTCAACGCACCAAAACTCCGTGTGAAGGTACACGACATTATGCCCGAACTCGACAAGTTGTGTGGTGTATACGACTTGAGGCCTTCTCTCTCCATTTCCTAACCCATGATGCCTCCGTTCAACACTCCCGTCATTGTGTCGCCGATGGATTTCCGGCTCGACTTCGACAGCGGTGTTGTGTCGCTTGGTTCCTGCTTCGCCGACGAGGTAGGGCAGCGGCTTCAGCAGGGCGGTTTCCGTGTGGAACTCAATCCGTTCGGCACCCTCTATAATCCTGCTTCGGTGGCTTCGGCGCTGGAACGGCTGATTGACGACCGTGAGGTCGGGGAGGACGATATGGTGCGGCACGAGGACCTATGGCATTCGTGGCATCACCATGGCTCGTTTTCGTGCCCCAATAAAGAGGAAACCCTTGAACGGTGCAACCGCCGTATCCACCAGGCTCACAGGGCGCTGAAGGAAGCGCGTCTGCTGATGGTCACATTCGGCACGGCATGGGTCTTCGAGCGGGAAGGGATGGTGGTGGCCAACTGTCACAAGCTGCCGCCCCAGCAGTTCACGCGCCGTATGATGTCGGTGGAGGAAATAGTTTCACTTTGGCAGCCGCTTCTGCAAAAACTCTCAACTTTCAATTCTCAACTTTCAATCCTCTTCACCGTAAGCCCAATTCGTCATTTGGCGGACGGCGCTCATGGCAACCAGCTGAGCAAGAGTACGCTGCTTTTGTCAATAAACCAACTGAACAGTGAACACTTAACGCTGGACACTTTCTATTTCCCCGCTTACGAAATTGTTCTCGACGAGCTGCGCGACTACCGTTTTTACGGCCCCGACATGACACACCCTTCTCCGCTTGCGGTCGATGTGGTTTACGACCGTTTCCAGCAGGCCTGCATGGCTCCGTCGGTAATCCAGCAGGCTCACAACAAAGCAAAACAGGCCAAACGTACTGGGCATATCCCTCTCCATTAGCGATGACGAGGATTTCTCCGTATCGCTTTTCCAGGTTAATTTGTTAGACCGCAGGACAATAAAATGTTGTGCCGGGCGTTATGGGTAAAAAGATTCTGTCGATATGAAAAAGAACATAGCGCTTGTCATGGGCGGTTTCAGCGGAGAGCATGACATCTCGATTGCCAGCGGAAACCAGGTGTATGGTCAGCTCGACCACACGAAATACAATGTCTACAAGGTGGTTGTCGACCGCGAAGGATGGTACTGGCTGGATGCCGACGGCGCCCACAAACCCCTCGACCGCGGCGACTTCACCGTGGAGGACAACGGCCGTAAGGTGCATTTCGACCTGGCCTTCATCATCATTCACGGCAACCCAGGTGAGAACGGAGTCCTGCAGGGATATTTCGACATGCTCGGAATCCGCTATACCACCTGCGGGTTCTACACCTCCAGTCTTACCTTCCAGAAGGGCTATTGCAACCCCGTGGTGAAGAACTTCGGTCTGGTCAAAGTGGCAAAATCGGTACTACTCTACAAAGAACCTGACAATTCTGAACTCTCGGCCCTCAAATCCCAACTGACGTTGCCTGTCTTTGTGAAGCCTGCAGCTGGTGGAAGCAGCGTGGCAACCACCAAGGTGAAGTCGGCCGACGGACTTCTTCCGGCCATCCGCGAGGCCTTCACCGAAGACCATTCCGTGCTGGTTGAGGAGTGCATCGTGGGCCGTGAGTTCGACTGCGGAGTCTTCCGCAAGGCCGACGGCGAACTACTGGTATTCCCCATCACTGAGATTATCCCCAAGGGAGGTCATGAATTCTTTGACTACGAGGCCAAGTATCAGGGTTTTAGCAATGAGGTTACCCCTGCCGAATGCCCCGAAAGCATATCCAGTCACATCCAGGAGGTCTCAGGCAAACTCTATGACCTGCTGGGCTGCAAGGGCATTGTTCGCTTCGACTACATACACGATACCGCCAAAGACGAACTTTACTTCCTGGAAGTCAATACTATCCCCGGCCAGAGCGCCGAAAGCATCGTGCCCAAACAGGCCCGTGCCATGGGTATCTCGCCTGCCGAACTCTACGAGATGAGCATCCAGGCCGCCCTCGCATGACGAGGTGACACCTTATTATACGTGCGCGGGCGAGGCGGTGTTGGGCAGGCGTTGATCAGGCGTTGATCAGGCGTTGATCAGGCGAAGGTGGGTCTAACCCACTGGAGTTCTTGCGATTATGTGAATTTTAACATTATATAACACTGAAAATCAGCCAGATGGCATATTTGTTGACTGGCTGGTTTCCTGTTTGTTGGAGAAGCCCGTTTACTGGCTGATATTCGCCGTTTTAAGTCGAAATGTAAAAAAAATTGTTGCAATATCGAAAAAAATTCATATCTTTGCACTCGGATTTTATCCGCAAAAAACTAGTTAAACAACATATAAAACAACAAAATTATGACAGCATTATTGATTGCATTGCAGGCAGTTGCCAACATCGCAATGGGCTATCTCGGAGCTGCAATCGGAGCCGGTTTGGCTACCGTCGGCGCCGGTATCGGCATTGGTAAAATCGGACAGGGTGCCATGGAAGGCATGGCCCGCCAGCCCGAAGCCGGTGGCGACATCCGTTCGACGATGATTATCGCCGCCGCTCTTGTCGAAGGCGTCGCGTTCTTCGCCGTCGTGCTCTGCCTCCTGGTCGTCCTCAAGTAGCTGGACGTACCGAAAAACCTGGGGCCGGCGATTGGCCGGCCCCCTTTCCACTTGAAAACTCAATAACATGAACAACCCACTCATAAACCCCGGTATAGGCACTTTCTTCTGGATGCTCATCTCGTTTGGCATCCTGGCCTTCATCCTTATCAAGTTCGGTTGGCCGATGATTCTCAAGTCGTTGAAGAAGCGCGAAGAGGCTATTGCCAAGTCGCTCAACGAGGCTGCCGCCGCCCGTGAGGAGATGAAGACCCTCGTTGCCCACAATGAGGATCTGCTTCGTCAGGCCAAGCTTGAACGCGATGAGATGCTGCGCAACGCCCGTGTAGCCAGCGACGAGATAATTGAGAAGGCCCGTGCCAAAGCTTCCGAGGAAGCCGACCGCATTGTGGAAAGTGCCCGTGAGAACATACAGTACGAGAAACTCAAGGCAATGCACGAACTGAAAAACCAGATTGCCAACCTCAGTATTGAGATTGCCGAGAAACTTATCCGTGCCGAACTCTCCGACAAACCCAAGGCCGACACGCTCATACAGAAGGAACTTGAACTGATGAACCTCAACTAATTGTCGATGAATTCCTACCGTATAAACAGCAACTATGCCAAGGCTCTGCTCATGCTGGCCTCGGAGGTGGGCGACATCGACCGCGTTGCCGAGGACATGCGCCTCGTTGGCAGCGTTGCAACCGCCAATCGCGAGCTTGCCTCTGTGTTCTCTAGCCCTGTGGTGAAGGCCGACAAGAAGGCCGCCATACTGCGCGACCTGTTTGCCGACCACGTAGGTGAGGCTACCATGGCGTTCCTGGTATTTGTGGTTCGCAAGAACCGTACAGCCAACCTTGCCGGCATCAGCGAGGCGTATTTGGATTTATGGCGCGGTGAACGCGGCATTGTGCTCAGTGACTTCGTCTCCTATCAGCCTATCGATGACTCTGCCCGCGAGATGGTTGCCCGCATTGTGGGTGACTATACCGGCCGCAAGGTCGAACTCCAAGACCGTACCGATGCCCGCATGCTCGGCGGTTTCAAACTTGAATTTGACCACAATATGTACGATGCCCGCATCCGTACCAAGATTCGCAAACTCCGCCGCGAGTTTGCCCGCAACGATTATGAAAGTAAATTATAAGTGATATGTCAGAGATAAAGCCTGCCGAAGTATCGGCAATTCTGAAGAAACAACTGGCCGATGTCAACCTCGAGGTTGAACTTGAGGAAGTTGGCACCGTTCTCACCGTCGGCGATGGTATCGCTCGCATCTATGGCCTCAACAATGCCCAGAGCGGCGAGTTGGTTGAGTTCGACAACGGCGACCAAGGTATTGTCCAGAACTTGGAGGAGGACAACGTCGGCGTTGTTATGCTCGGCGAGGTCAGTGATATCAACGAAGGTGACACAGTGCGTCGCACACGTCGCATCGCATCGCTCCGCGTGGGCGAGGGTATGCTCGGCCGTGTCATTAACACTATTGGACAACCCATCGATGGTAAAGGGCCTATAGAGGGCGACCTTTATGAAATGCCCATCGAGCGTAAGGCTCCCGGCGTCATTTTCCGCCAGCCCGTCGAACAGCCGCTCCAGACCGGTATCAAGGCTATTGACTCCATGATTCCTATCGGACGTGGTCAGCGTGAGCTCATTATTGGTGACCGTCAGACTGGTAAGACCGCAATCGCCATTGATACAATTATCAACCAGAAGAATAATTACGACGCCGGTGACCCCGTCTATTGCATCTATGTCGCTTGCGGACAGAAGGGTTCCACCGTGGCTAACCTCGTGAAGAACCTCGAGGAAAAAGGAGCTATGGCATATACCATAGTTGTGGCTGCTACGGCTTCCGACCCTGCTGCCATGCAGTTCTATGCCCCATTCGCTGGTGCCGCCATTGGTGAGTACTTCCGCGATACAGGTCGTAACGCTTTGGTTATCTATGATGACCTCTCGAAACAGGCCGTCGCCTATCGTGAAGTTTCGTTGCTTCTCCGTCGTCCGCCGGGACGTGAGGCATACCCTGGTGATGTGTTCTACCTCCACAGCCGTCTGTTGGAACGTGCTGCACGTATCATCCAGAGCGATGCCATAGCCGCCAATATGAATGACCTGCCCGTCTCGCTCAAAGATAGAGTACGTGGTGGTGGTTCGCTGACCGCCCTGCCTATCATTGAAACCCAGGCCGGTGACGTCTCGGCATATATCCCGACCAACGTGATTTCCATTACTGACGGTCAGATATTCCTTGAGACCAACCTTTTCAACTCGGGTGTGCGACCGGCCATCAACGTTGGTATCTCCGTGTCGCGTGTCGGTGGTAAGGCTCAGATCAAGAGTATGAAGAAAATCGCCGGTACCCTGAAGATGGACCAGGCCCAGTACCGTGAGTTGGAGGCATTCTCCAAGTTCGGCTCCGATCTTGATGCTGCCACCAAAGCGGTGCTCGACAAAGGTGCCCGTAACGTTGAGGTTCTCAAGCAGCCGCAGTACAGCCCTATGCCAGTTGAGGAGCAGGTGGCCATAATCTTCTGCGGTACTAACGGCCTGTTGCAGAAGGTGGCTGTCGACAAAGTTCGTGACTTCGAGAAGGCTTTCCTCTTCCTTATGCGTCAGGAGCATGCCGACATCCTTGCCAACCTTCGTGCCGGGAAACTGGTCGACAGCGACCTCGCCACCATGAAAGCCCTCGCTTTGGATACAGCAGAAAGGTATAAGTAATGGCAAATCTTAAAGAAGTACGCACCCGTATAGCCTCCGTCAGTTCGACGCAGCAAATTACCTCGGCCATGAAGATGGTGTCCGCGGCCAAGTTCCGCCGTGCACAGAACGCCATCATCGGTATGCGGCCCTATGCTGCGCAACTGAACGAGATTATCGCCGATATAGATACTGGCGACGGAGTGCTGACCCCCTACCATGTTGTGCGCCCTGTACAGACGGTGCTCTTGGTAGTAGTCACCAGCAACAAGGGTCTCTGCGGTGCTTTCAACAGCAATGTGCTGAAGCTTGCCCATCAGCGTCTAGCCCACTGGCGCTCCGAGGGAGTTGCCATACGTATGGTGTGTATCGGCAAGAAGGCATCTGAGCAAATGGCCCGTCAGAAAGATGTGCAGATTGCCTCATATGACGAGTTGCTTGACTCGCCCGCTTTTGACCCCATCGCCACGTTGGCTGACACCTTGATGGATGACTTCGCTGATAAGAAAATAGATCGCGTCGAACTGATATACAATCAGTTCAAGAATTCCCTTTCTCAGGTGCTATTCTGCGAGCAGTTCCTGCCGGTTGAAAATAAAAAAACTAGTCATACTGGTGATACTAGTACCACAAGAAATGACTATATTTTCGAGCCGTCGAAGGAGGATATTCTGCGTGAGATGATACCACTCACCTTGCGCAGCACCTTCTATCGAATGGTGCTTGATTCGCTGGCAGCCGAGCACGGTGCACGAATGACCGCTATGCAAAAGGCCACCGACAACGCCACCGAGTTGCTCAAAGAGTTGCGTCTCAGTTACAATAAGGCCCGTCAGGCCGCCATCACCAACGAGATTATTGAAATAGTGAGCGGCTCAGAAGCCTTGAAGGGTTAAAAACAGAAAATATTCAGACACCGGTACTGTCGTTGTACCGGTGTCTTTTTTTATTAACGAATATGAAAAAAACAATACTCCTCCTCGCCGTTTTGGCTATGTTAGCTGGAGCCTCAGCCAAACCGGTATCTCCGTTCCTCGCTTCTGAAGTCGCCAGCCACTTCTTCCCCAATACGCAGCTGCGTACCGTGGAAATGGATGGGATGTACCTGTTTGCCCCTGATGGCGGCAACGGCTTTGTGCTGGTAGCGAACGACGATTGTGTGCGTCCGGTGCTTGCCTATTCACCAGACGGCACATTCGACCCCAACGCCATGCCCGTCCATCTGCGCCGGTGGATTGAAGGCTACGCCCGCGAGATAGCCTCCGTGAAGGAAGCCGGCTTGTCACAGTCGGCTGCGGTTGCCGCAGAGTGGAACTACTATCTTGGCGAAGCTCCGAAGACATTTGGCGACACCATCGCACCTATGCTCACCTCGGTATGGAACCAGGGCAACTATTTTAATACCCTCTGCCCATACGATACCCAGGATTCTATGCGTTGTTATACTGGCTGCACTGCAACTGCCACGGCGCAGATTATGAACTACTGGGAGCATCCGGCAGTAGGATGGGGGAGCAATGCCTATTATCACCCCAGGTATGGAATCCTCACGGCCATGTTCGACACCACCTACTACCGTTGGGATATGATGCCCGACACGCTCAACTACCTCACTGACCCCGACTCTGCCCTGGCTGTGGCCGAGTTGATGTATCATGTGGGTGTGGCCGTTAATATGAACTATGGTACTAGTGGTTCTGGAGCGGCAGTTAATGCATATGGCAGCACTACACGTCCTTCCGCTGAGAATGCCCTCAAGACCTACTTCAAGTACAGCCCGATGCTATATGGTGTACTCAAGACCGAGTATACAGACAGCGAGTGGGATAGCCTCATGCACTCCGAGGTTGCCGCTGGCCGGCCGGTGCTCTATGCTGGTTACGACTCCTCCGGTGGTCATGCCTTCGTTCTCGATGGTTGTCAGCTTATTGAGGATTCCCTCTCCACGCGCCTGTTCTTCCATGTCAATTGGGGTTGGGGCGGTGCTTACGACGGCTATTATACCCTAGATTCTCTCTCTCCTGGTGCTGGCGGTGCCGGGGGAAATGCTACATATACCTTTAATATAAGCAATTCGGCCATAGTTGGCATTATCCCCATAACAGCGGCAGCCGACAGCATGGTGACCGTTAGCCTTGAGCCCAATTTTCCTGGTCACGGCACGGTCAGCGGTAGCGGCTACTACCGTACGGGGGTCGATACTGTTAATATATGGGCTCGTGCCGCAGAGGGCTATCGATTTGTGCGGTGGCAGAGTGGCTCATTACAGAATCCGCTCACCTTTGTCGCTATGGGCGACATGATTGATACCGCTATCTTCGAACGTCTACAAGGAGACACTCTGGGCTATTGCTATGATGGCCTCTCTACTTCGTGGGTCGACGATTACGGTTCGACCACTGAGTGGGGCATCCGCATCCCGGCTTCGATGCGTGGTGCCGGACGTGTCATGCGGGCCGTACAGTTCTTCCCTTATGAGGGCGGCGACCATACTCTGAAAATATATTTCGGTTCAAACCTTGCCTCAGCTACTCTAGTCCACACCCAGACTATCTCCGTTACCGGTGCGGAATACCGTCAGTGGAACGAGTTTCCTCTCACCGATACCTTCCGTGTCTCAGGCAATGATGTGGTGTGGGTCACTATGAGTTACACAGGTGGTGGATACCCCGCTTCCATGTCGCGCTATTGTGGTAACAGCGATGGCTCGTGGTATCATCTTCCCCAGGGATGGGCCAAGTTCGACGAGGAGGATATTTTCTATGGCAGTTGGATGTTGCGTGGTGTTTTTGAACCTCGCACAATCACCATTGACGTACAGCCTGCTGATCCCAATATCTGTACTACCTTTGGTGAAGGCACCTATCGTGGCGGCGACCCGGTTACCATCGGTGCTGTCATCCTCGACCCGCGCTGTACCTTCCAACACTGGAGCGATGGGTCTCCTTTCAACCCATATACCTTTACCGCCAGCGATGACACCCTCATGGTAGCACATTGCCATTGTGATGGTCTCGGCATTGACGATGCTGATGCCGATATTGTTGAAGTGACTGTCGAGGGGCGTACCGTGAGCGTAAACACCGATGCCGAGTTCTACGACCTTCAGGGCCGCCTGCTGGCTCGTGGCAGTCGGGCTTCTATGCCAGTTGCCGGTGTCTATGTACTCCGTATAGGTAGCGCCGCTAAAAAAGTGGTGGTGCTTTAAGTCCGTAAGACCATAAATTCCTTAATTTGAATAGAAAACAAGAAAAAACAATATAAACTATGGAACAAAAAACTACCAACAAGATTGCCATTGTGCCGGTGATTACTATGTTCTTTATGTTCGCCATGATTAGTTTTGTGACCAACATGGCCGCACCATTCGGCAATATATGGAAGAATCAGTATGAATGGGCCGGCATGCTCGGCAACATGATGAACTTCCTGGCCTACCTCATCATGGGTATCCCTGCAGGTAAACTTATGCAGCGCATAGGCTATAAGAAGACCGCTCTCTGGGCCCTAGGTGTGGGTTTCGTGGGCATGGCTGTGCAGTACCTTTCGAGCCGTGTGGGGGCCGATGTGGCTACCTTCACAGTCAAGGGTGAGCCTGTGATGCTCAACTTCCTTGTGTATCTGCTTGGAGCATTCGTGTGTGGCTTCTGTGTGTGCATGCTCAATACTGTGGTCAACCCCATGCTCAACCTTCTCGGAGGCGGCGGCAACCGTGGTAACCAGCTTATCCAGACCGGCGGCACCCTCAATTCGCTTACTGGTACACTCACCCCGCTTTTGGTTGGCGCCCTTATAGGTACGGTGACCGACCGCACCTCAATGACCGACGTGACTCCCTTGCTCTTCATTGCCATGGGTGTTTTTGCATTGGCTTTTGTCATCATCCTTTGTGTCAATATCCCAGAGCCGGCTCGCAGCCGTATCATACGTGGCGGTCGCGACAAATATTCAGCTTGGAGTTTCCGCCATCTGGTACTCGGTGTCATAGCCATCTTCTTCTATGTTGGTATCGAGGTGGGCATCCCTGCTGAACTCAACTTCTACCTCACTGACGACCCTCTTTGCGGAGCCGCCATCGGCGGAGCAGTGGCAGCCATCTACTGGCTGTTGATGATGGTGGGTCGTGCATGCAGTGCTGCTATCAGTGGCAAGATAGCCACTCGAACCCAGCTCTCCTTTGTGGCACTGCTTGCCATTGTCCTCATTGTGGTGGCCATCATCGTGCCTAGTTCAGTGCGTATATCCATGCCGGGCTACAGCGTGGCCGATGGTTTTGCGATGTTCCAGGTGCCTCTGAGTGCCCTCTTCCTTGTACTCTGCGGCCTTTGCACCTCACTCATGTGGGGTGGCATCTTCAACCTTTCGGTCGAAGGGCTTGGCAAGTATACCGAGCAGGCATCCGGCATCTTCATGATGATGGTGGTGGGTGGCGGCGTCATGCCGTTCCTGCAGAACGCTCTTGCCTCGAGCATCGGCTACATGGGCTCCTACTGGCTTGTGGCTGCTATGCTGGCTTATATTCTCTTTTATGCCCTCGTGGGCAGTAAGAATGTCAATACAGACATCCCTGTTGAGTGAAACAAAAAACCATATAAGTTATGAGAAAACGTTTATCCTTTTTGATTCTAGCCGCGGCCCTGCTGTTACCTATGATGGCAAGTGCACAGGCGGTAACACTGGCCAACTACGGCTTCACAACGGGTGTTGACGCCACGAAGTGGGTCGATATGAACGGTTCTACCCAGATTCTTTCGCCGACCGGTAGCGACGGAATGGCCTCCTCGTTGCAGAACATTGGTTTTACCTTCCCGTTCGGCTCGTCAACCTATACACAGTATTCCGTCAACACTGATGGTAACCTGCGTCTGGGTGGCACGGCAACTGGCACCTCTTATTATGCCACTCCGTTCAGTTCGTCGTATTCCGACCAGAACAATCCCAAGATAAATGCTTTCGGTTGTGATGGCTATGGTGTTTCCGGTTCGCACTATGTGAAGGCCAAGCAGCATGTGACTGCCACCGACGACACAATGCTTGTTGTGGAGTTTTGCTTGGGTACCTACTCCACTACCACGCGCGACTTCCTCTACAAGTGGCAGATCCACCTCTATACCAGCGGCAATATCGACATTGTTTTCCCGTCAGCTTCCGGTATCCCCACTACTGCTCCCGCAGTGACCCACCAGTGCGGTATGTGCGCAAGCAGTTCTGACGGATGGGTGATTTCCTCCGCCTCCAACATCGCCTATCATTTTACAAACGGCAGCTCTGTTACCAATCCCGCCAACACATGGTTCGACGCCAACCGTTATTACTCCTTTATCCATCCCTCCAATATCTCGTGTCCGGCACCTACTGGCCTGACGGCTGCCAACATAACTGCCAATTCCATGACCTTGTCATGGACCAGGGGTGGCAACGAAAACGCTTGGGAACTTGAATTCGACGGTGATTTCTACTATCCGACCGATACATTCTATACTCTGTACAACCTCGACGGCAACACGCCATATATTGCCATTGTACGCGCCATCTGTGGTTATGGCGACACCAGTTTTTTATGTGCGAACGAGTTCCGCACCGCCTGTGCGGCCATCTCGACTCTGCCTTACACCGACGATTTTGAGAACGACCCCTACTACCTTTCGGGCACGACCACCTATGCCGAGGCTTTGCCTTACTGCTGGCACCGTATCAACGACGCCACCGGCACCTACAACTACTACCCCTATATCACCACCACCGCTTCCTACATTATCCATGGCAGCAAGAGCATGTACTGGTACC
>CAJOFL010000015.1 GCA_905233895.1 uncultured Bacteroidales bacterium
CGCAATCACCAAAAAGGTGGCAATAATAAGTATTGACTTTTTCATAATAGTATGTTTTTAAGGTTAAAATTAATCAAAATAATTGGTGTGTCCTCTTTGCTATCATTAGTACCCAAAAAGTTCGAAAAGTACCCTCGGAGCCCCGTTTTTAACATTGTTTAACTTTTGCGATGGATTATTTGACGGCTATGCAGGTGTAGACGCCGGTCTTCTTGTCATAACTAATTGTTACCTCATAACCCTGATGATACATTTGATCTGCCCATTGTGCAGCCTCGTTCGGGTCTGTTGTTGTGAAAATGACCTGCTCCTTGGTCGAGTGGACCCCATTGTTGTTTTGGAGTAGCGTCACGGTGTAACCTTCACGTGCAAGAGCCAAGAGCCTCTCCAAAAGGGCAGTCCTTTCCTCGGTAGTGGAGAAGGTCTCTCCGTCGACCGAGTAGGTGGTTGTTTGCACAGTGGCGACAGTCGTCGTCTGGCCGGGTTCGATTTGATTTTCTTTCTGGCATCCTGCTGCCATGATGCTCAGCACTCCGAGAAGGAGGACGGTACGTGTTACTTTTTTCATGTTTAAGGATTTAATTGTTTAATTTTATGCAAGAATATTGCCTTGCTTATTGTTTTGTTCTCGTTGGAGTCTTGTATGTGGAATATGTATACTTGCCTGTCGCGATAAGAGGATGTGACAATGTCGAATTGGTCTATATCAGGAATTATTTTCCAATTCTGTATTATACCGATTACATCGCCGCCTTCTTCGAGCGAAGCGATTTCGGCAGGGTTCTTGGGCTGTGGAATGCTGAAGTCGTGTTGGAGCAGTTGCCAGCCGGCGGAGTCGGTGGCTTCGAGCAGTGTGGCGTCGATTGTCAGGGTGTCATTGACTTTGTAGTTGTGGAGGTAAGCGGCCTGGATGCCGTCGGCATGTGCGTAGTGGCGGTAGAGTTCGCTGCACTCCTCCCACGGCACGGTGCGCGCATGCCTCTGCCAAGCCAGTGCGCCAATCGCGGCCAGGCATATCAGGAGCAGTGTTATGATCCAGCGGCGCGTCATGTCAGGGAGATTATCCTGTTGACGGTCTCGACGGCGACGCCGTAGGAGCCGTAGGGCTGTGCCGACGCTGTGCCGTCCAGGCTCAGGGCGAGGAGGGCGGCGGCAGCCAGAAGCAGGAGGGCGAGGAGGGCGAAGTGGCGCCCTTCGACTGCCACCATGCGGCGGCGGTAGCTTTCCGCCATACGGTCGCGCAGCCGGCGTTCGGCCAGGGCGCGGCGCGAGGAGGGTTGTGGTTTATTCTCCATAGTGTTTGTCATATATTGTCTTGAGTTTTTTCTTGAGGCGTAAGATGCGAGTGTGGACGGCTGGAACGGATATTCCCATCCGTTCGGCTATTTCATTCACCTTGTAGCCTTCGCGGAGGCTTTGCATCAGGGTGCGGTCGTCGGGCGGGAGGTGCTCGGCCAACGCGTCGAGCAGTTCGGTGTCGGAATCCGCTGCCGTGAGGTCGGGCAGGTCGGAGAGGTTCATGACGATTCTCCGGATACGGTGCTGGAGGTGGCGCGAGAGGACGGAAACCATGACGCGGCGGAGCCAGCGGTTCTCGCGTCGCGGGTTGGTGTCGACAGAGGGGAGCCCCTCCCATACGGCGGCAAAGATTTCCTGCATGAGGTCGTCGGCATCAGCGCAACTGTCGCTGGTGCTGAGACAGAAGTTCCAGATGTTTCCACCGAAACGGTCCAAGAACTGCAGGTAGCGGTCTTCTTTTTCGTCGTCGGACATTTTTTCCCTTTTATGCTATACTAGAGCAGATTTTTGGTCAAAAACTTACAAGGGGGTATGAATTTTAACATTATTTAACTTTTGGCATGGGTTTTTGAGGGCATTTTTACCTTTACACCTATATGACGATGTGGGCACCTAAATTTCCCAAAAATTAACATTATTTATGAATTTTTAACAAAAAAGTGGCCTTTTGGAAGGCAGGCGTTGGTCAGGCGTTGATCAGGCGTTGATCAGGCGAAGGTGGGTACTAGCCGCTGATAATCTGCAAGTTATGTGAATTTTAACATTATATTGTCTTGATAATCAACCAAATGGGTATTTTCTTTTAACACTCCCGCTTGGCGGGGCGGGGGATATATTTTATTATATATAAAACCAGCATCGGGATGCCATTATGCACCCGAGGGTGAAAATATTTTTGGCAGTTTCGCATCTTTTTCGTATCTTTGCAGTTACCAATAATGGGCAAGTACGGAATATTAACACATTAAACGATTGAATATTATGGCAAAAGAAGCAATGGACGCAGCCGCTTTGAGACAGGAAAAACTGAAAATCCTGCAGAGTACGCTGGACAAGATTGAGAAAAGCTACGGCAAGGGTTCGATTATGAAACTCGGCGACCGGCCGGAGGAGGAGCTTGACGTTATCTCGACGGGCAGTATCGGTTTGGACAATGCGCTGGGCGTCGGCGGTTTCCCCCGCGGCCGCGTTATCGAGATTTATGGCCCCGAATCGAGCGGTAAAACCACCCTGGCCACTCACGCCATAGCCGAATGCCAGCGCCAAGGAGGCATCGCGGCCTTTATAGATGCCGAGCATGCCTTCGACAGTTTCTACGCCAAGAAGCTCGGAGTGGACATCGACAACCTGCTGGTCTCGCAGCCCGACAACGGCGAGCAGGCCCTTGAGATTGCCGACAACCTGATACGTTCCGGCGCCATCGACATCATTGTCATCGACTCGGTGGCAGCCCTCACCCCGAAGGCAGAGATTGATGGCGACATGGGTGACTCGAAAGTCGGCCTACAGGCCCGCCTCATGAGCCAGGCAATGCGCAAGCTCACTGCCACCATCAGCAAGACCAACTGCTGCTGCATCTTCATCAACCAGCTTCGCGAGAAGATAGGAGTCCTCTTCGGCAACCCCGAGACCACCACCGGCGGCAACGCCTTGAAGTTCTACGCCTCGGTGCGTATCGACATCCGCCGTACCCAGGCCATCAAGGATGGCGACCAGAATATCGGTAATCGCGTGAAGGTGAAGATTGTAAAGAACAAGGTAGCCCCGCCTTTCCGCACATGCGAGTTCGATATGATTTTCGGCGAGGGCATCTCGAAACTGGGCGAAATAATCGACCTCGGAGTGGATTTGGATATCATCCACAAGAGCGGTTCGTGGTTCAGTTACGGCGAGAGCAAGCTGGCGCAGGGTCGCGAGGCCTTGAAGCAGCTGCTGCGCGACAATCCCGAACTATGCGACGAACTGGAAAGCAAGATACGCGAGGCCGTGAAGGCGAAAGGGGAGAACGCATGAAAAAATATCTGTTACTGCTGATGCTGCTGGCCTGCACGAGCGTGTGGGCACAGGATGTGGTGCGCGACAGCGCCGCTGTAGCCGACACTTCCGATACCGAGGAGAACGTCATCGGGGGCCGTCCGCAGCGCAGCAATGTCCAATCCAAGGCCAATGTGCTTGGCGCGCCGGTCTACTACAACCTAGACGGCAGTGTGCGCACCCCTGGCGGCCACCGCGGCAATCCCCGTGGCGAGTATGTGCGTCCGCGCCACCATTGGCGTAACACCCTCGACAGCCGCTTCAATTCCTACTTCTGCGAAGTGGAAGGGATGCTGGGCACCGGCGACGTGGCCATCGGTATGAACTTCACCTACCTGCCCAACCGCTGGGGCGTCTACGGCTCGCTTATGACCGGTATGCTCCACGACTATGCCTCGCTCGGCCCCGCACTGCGGTTGTCTGACTTCGACGACCCCTGCGACTGGCATCTCTACGGCGGCATCATGATGGGCGACGGAGTGGGCGGCGAGGTCGGAATGCGCATAGCCTCACCGCGTCACGACGGCGCTTTCGGATGGTGCAGCGGCTCGATGGGCATGGCATTCCTCGACGGAGAGAGTTATATCACCTTCGGCCTCAGCCTCGAACTGACGGCCTTGGTGGCCTTGAGCCTTCTGCTGCTTTGACAGTGTTCAGTATTTAGTGTTCAGTTATGGGCGAATATATCATAGACGAAGCGCGTGAGGAGCGCGAGATACAGGCCAAGTTCGACGAGCTGATGGCCGCTTGCCGCGCCTTGAAACCCCTCACCCCCGAGGAGGAGGCGCAGGTGACCCGCGCTAAAGCCCATGCCGGCACCCGCCGAAAGAGCGGTGAACCGTATATATTCCACCCCTTGGCCGTGGCCCTTATCGCCGTCGAGGAGGTAGGCCTCGGCCCTATCGCCGCCGTATGCGCGTTGCTGCACGATGTGGTGGAAGACACTGAAATAACGGTCGATGAATTGCGGATGCTTTTCGGCGACCGTGTCGCCACCATCGTCGACGGAGTGACCAAAATCACCGATGTGATGGTGATGCAGCAGGCCGAGAGCAAGCAGGCCGAAAACTATCGCAAGATACTGCTTTCGATGTGCAACGACGCCTACGTCATCTTCCTCAAGCTCTGCGACCGCCTGCACAATATGCGCACCCTCGACTCGATGCGCGACACCAAGAAACTCATCATCGCCAGCGAGACTTCCTACCTCTATATCCCGCTTGCCCACCGGCTGGGCCTTTACGCCATCAAGACCGAGCTCGAGGAACTCGTGATGCGCTACACCAACCCTGAGAAATACGCCGAGATAGCGGCCAAGATAGCGGCCAAGAGCCCTACGGCCGAGCGCTTGCGTGAGTGCATTTACCAGCCCGTCAAGGAGATGCTCAACGCCGCCGGGTACCAATATACCGTCAAGACCCGCATCAAGTCGGTCTACAGCTGCTGGAAGAAAATTGAGAACAAGCACGTTGACTTCGACGAAATCTACGACCTTTTCGCCATGCGCATAGTGCTCCACGGGGTGCCGCGCGAGCATGAGAAGGAGGAGTGCTTCAAGGTCTACGCCCTCATCACCGGCAAGTTCCCGCCCAACCCGACACGTTTCCGCGACTGGATCAACCATCCCAAGAACAACGGCTACGAGAGCCTCCAGACCACCGTGATGACCCCCGAGGGCGTATGGGTCGAGGTGCAGATACGCACCGAGCGTATGGACACCATAGCCGAGAAGGGTATGGCGGCTCACTTCCTCTACAAGGAGGCGCACCCCGAAGAGCAGGTGGAGAACAGCCCTGTCGAGGAGTGGCTGCAACAGATACGCACTTCGCTGGAGCAGAGCGACAAGAGCGCCCTCGACCTGGTGGAGGAGTTCAAAGAAAGCCTCTACACCAAGGAGATATACCTCTTCACCCCCAAGGGCGAAAATGTGGTGCTCCCCAGCCGCAGCACGGTGCTCGATTTCGCTTTCGCCATCCATTCCGACCTCGGAATCCACTGTATAGGCGCCAAAGTCAACGCCCGTCCGGTGGCCATCGGCTACCGCCTGCATACCGGCGACCAGGTGCAGGTGCTCACCTCACGCAAGACCCTCCCCCAGCCCGACTGGCTCGACCAATGCCATACCCCACGCGCCAAGGAGGCCATCAAGGACTTCTTACGCCAGCAAAAGAAGGAATACGTTGCCGAAGGACAGCGTCGTCTGGCGACCTATATGGCCAAGATGCGCCTGAAGGACAACCCGCAGAACTTCGGTCAGCTCAAGCGGTTCCTCAACCGCAAGTCGGAGGTGGACCTCTACTACGACCTGGCCGTAGGCGCCATCACAGAGCGACAGGTGGCCGAATGCTTCGGCAAGGCCCGCCCCGAGCCGCAGATGTTCTTCCTCGACCGCTACAAGGATGTCACCACCCCGTTCCTGCTCGACAAGGAATATGAGAACTACCCCACCGAAACGGCCCAATGCTGCAAGCCGGTGCCGGGTGACCAGGTGGTGGGCATCGTAGAGGATGGCAAGATAATGGTACACCGCACCAACTGCCAGGTGGCAATGGACGAGATGGCCAACCACGAGAACCATACCGTTCGCGCCAAGTGGCGCCCGGGCGAACAGCTCTCGCTCCTCACCGGTATCTCGCTCACCGCCATCGACAAGAAGGGGCTCCTTCAGGAAATCACCCGCCATATCTCAGACGAGCTGGACCTTAACATGCGCGCCATTACCCTCGAGGCATCCGAAGGGGTGGCCCGCGGCATAATTATGCTTTACGTGGGCGACGTGGAAAGCATCAACGGATTGATTGAGAAACTCAAAGCCATCGATGGAGTCGAAGACGTACACCGAATCTAACGCCGCCTTCCAGCGCCTCAGCGATATACTCGACACCCTTCGGCGCGAATGCCCGTGGGATAGGGTGCAGACCATGAAAAGCCTGCGCTACCTCACCATCGAGGAGGTACACGAACTCTCCGAAGCCATCGTAGCAGGCAATAACGACGACCTCAAGAAAGAAATTGGCGACCTGGCCATGCATATCCTCTTCTACTGCAAGTTGGCCGAGGAGCAGGGGCTCTTCACCACCGCCGACGTTTACAATGCCATCTGCGACAAACTCATCGACCGCCACCCCTTCATCTACCGCAAGGAGGACTATCACGGCGAGAGCTGGGAGCAACTCAAGATGCGCGAGGGGCGCAAGGACGTGCTCGAAGGGGTGCCAGACTCGCTGCCGTCGCTGATAAAGGCGGTGCGCATGCAGGAGAAAGTGGCCGGAATGAAGAGTCGACAAGGCGACGAGTCGACAAGTCAACAAGCCGACTGGGCACAAGGACTCGCAGACCCGCCCACCACCGAGGAGCAGTTCGGCGACCTTCTCTTCTCACTGGTCGACTGGGCCCGCCGGCACGGCATCAACGCCGACGACGCCCTCTGCGGCGCCAACCTGCGCTTCAAAGAACGGATGAAAAAACTGATGAACGATGAAAACCAATAAATTGATTATAGGCCTACTAAGCCTTATGGGTCTTATAGGCCCTATAGGAAACGCCCAGGCACAGTTCAAGCCGCGCCCCGACGCCTTTCCGCCGGTTGCGGAGGAGTTCTCGCCCAAGGCAGTGCAGATGGCCACCACCGTCGAGCAGATGGCCTCGTGGGATCGCTACCCGACATACTCCGTCTACCTCGAGATGATGCAGCGGTGGGTCGACAGTTTCCCCACCCTCTGTCATGTCGACACCATCGGCACCTCAATCCAGGGGCGCCTCATCCTGAGCATGTATATCCAGCCGCAGACCGACGACGACCTCTACCGGCCAGAGTTTTTCTACAGCTCCACCATCCACGGCGACGAGGTGACAGGCTACGTCATGATGCTCCGCCTCATCGACACCCTCCTGCACGGCTACGGCTCCAACCCGCAGTACACCGACCTCATCAACCGCACCCGCATCAGCATCAACCCCTTGGCCAATCCCGACGGCACCTACTACCGCGGCAACAACACCGTCCAAGGGTCGCGCCGCTACAACGCCAACAATGTCGACCTCAACCGTAACTACCCCGACCCCTTCAACCCCGCGAAAGCGGCCCTCCAGCCTGAGAACGAGGCCATGATTGCCTATTTCAACGCCCATAGTTTCCGCCTCAGTGCCAACCTCCACGGCGGTGCTGAAGTGATGAACTACCCCTGGGACAGCTTCACCTCGGCCCAGCAGCAACATCCCGCGGCCGACTGGTGGGTCGACGTCTGCCGCCGCTTCGTCGATACCAGCCGCACCTACAACAGCAACCACTTCACCGACACCTACAGCAGCGGCTATACCGCCGGCGGCGACTGGTACGTCATCTCCGGCGGTCGGCAGGACTATGTGAACTACTTCCACAACTGCCTCGAACTAACCATGGAAATATCATCACAGAAGACCCTCTCCAGCAACCGGCTGCCCGAATACTGGCAATTCCTCCAGCACCCGCTGGTCAACTATATCGCCGAAATCCACTCCCTCCCCGACACCCCCGTCGGCATCGACAACGTAGCAGCGTATCAACATATCAACGTATCTCCCAACCCCTCCTGCGGCAACGTAACCGTTAACCTCAGCGAACCGGCAACCGTCACCGTTACCGACATAACCGGCCGTACCGTCGAAACAATTCACCCTCAGCTTAACACTATTAACTTACATCTCCCCTCGGGAATATATATCGTCCGCGCCGGCGCCACCGCCACCAAACTGATAATAAAATAACACAATCACAATAACGCATTAACACATTAAAAACTATGAGTCAATTCAAAGACGACCGACAGACGGGCCGCTTCATCCTTTGGGGCGCCCTGGCCATTCTGGCCCTTATCGTGTTCTTCTCCTCGTTCTACACCATCCGCTCCACCGAGCGCGGTGTGCTTTCCACCTTCGGCAAGATGAGCGACCAGGTGGTCGAGGACGGCCTGCACCTGAAAATCCCCTTCATCCAGACCATCAAGAAAGTCAACGTGCAGCAGAAGAAATTCGACGGCAAGGAGAACTCCTACACCCGCGACGTGCAGACCTCCGAGGTGGAGTACACCATCAACTACGACCTCGTGCGCCCGAACGTCAGCAAGCTGATGAAAAACGTGGGCGACGACTACCACAACCGCATCGTCGTACCTTTCATCCGCTCGGCCATGAAAGAGAGTTTCGGCAACTTCGCTGCCACCGAGATTGTGGAGAACCGCGACGCCGTGCGCCGTGAAATCGAGAACACCCTGCGCAACACCCTCGACAGCAACTACTTCATGAACATCCAGTTCCAGTTGGTCGATATCGACTTCGACGACGACTTCGAGACCGCCATCAAAGAGAAGCAGGTAGCCGAGCAGAACGCCCTCAAAGCCCGCAACGTCACCATCCAGGTCGAAGAGCAGGCCAAGCAGACCAAAATTAAAGCCGAGGCCGACGCCGAGGCCATGCGTATCAAGGCCAACGCCCTCGAGCGCAACCCCAAACTGGTCAACTACGAGGCCGTGCAGAAATGGGATGGAAAGATGCCGCAGTACATGCTCGGCAACTCCGTGCCCTTCATCGACCTCAAATAGCTCTTCACGGCACAAGACCATGAGGGCCGTCCTTGCGGGCGGTCCTCATTTTTTTATCACATTTTAACATTCTTTATTAATTTTTAACAAAAAAGTGGCTTTTTGGAAGGCAGGCGTTGGTCAGGCGTTGATCAGGCGTTGATCAGGCGAAGGTGGGTACTAGCCATTGATAATCTGCAAGTTACGTGAATTTTAACATTATATTATCCTGATAATCAACCAGATGAGTGTTTTCTTTTAACACTCCCCTATGGCGGGGCGGCGGATATTTTGTAAAATGTATGGAACGGCGGTTGCCGGAGGAAAAAAAATGTTAAATTTTCGCTCCGGCACAATTTAATCGTTTTTTCGCAGTTAATATAGGCGAATAACGATTGTCAAACCAATAAAGCCGTGTATGATGCAGGAATATGAATTTCCGAGAGAAGAGACATTTTCGAACGCTGCAGGCACACTCATACGGCCCTCGGAGCAAGTGCTGAGGAACATTCTCGACTTTGCCCGTTGCTACCAAAATATCGAGTGCGGCGGAAAGCAGGTTCGCTTCTTCCTCAATTAGAGGCGCTCGACCCAATGTTTAATCTGCTGCTCGTCGGCCAGGCGGCAGACGAGGAGGCTGCCGTCGCGCAAAGCGACGAGGCAGTTGTCGAGTCCTTGTACTATGGCCTGACAGCCAGGTTCGATGTTGATTACTGAGCCGGTGGTGTCTACCGTCACAGCGTGTCCGCTCACAGCGTTGCCCGTTTCGTCGTGGGCGGCGTGGGTGTAGAGCGAGCCCCATGTGCCGATGTCGCTCCATCCGAAGTCGGCGCATACGGTAAACCGGCTTTGAGATCTTTCCATAACGCCGTAGTCGATGGATATATTCTCACAGCGTTCGAAGTGGGTGCTGATGAATTCCTGCTCCCGTGGGGTGCCGAAGTCGGCCTTTCCTTGGTCGAAAAGGGCGGCCATATCGGGGAGATAGGTGCGGAAAGCGCCCATAATGGCATCGCTGCTCCAGAGGAAAATGCCCGAGTTCCAGAAGTAGCGGCCGTCGGCCACAAAACGTTTGGCGGTCTCGAGGTCGGGTTTTTCCTTGAAGTTTTTCACCGGAATGATGTCGGCCGATTCACGGTCGACCTCGATATATCCATATCCTGTCTCGGGGCGCGAGGGGCGTATGCCGATAGTCATGAGGGCGTTACGGTTGGTTTCAACAAAGTCGAGGCCGTTGACGATGACACGTTGGAACTCGCATTCGTTAGTGACGAGGTGGTCGGCGGGGGTGACTGCTATCGATGCTTCGGGGCATCGGGCCAGGATATGCCAAGTGGCGTAAGCTATGCAGGGGGCAGTATTGCGGCGCATAGGCTCGCAGAGCACCTGGTCGTCAGTCAGTTCGGGCAGGTGTTCCAGCACCAAATGCTTGTAGGCGGCGTTGGTCACCACGATGAAATTGCTTGCCGGCACCAGCGGCAGGAACCGCTCGAAGGTGGCGCGGATGAAACTTTTGCCCGTTCCAAGAATGTCGAGGAACTGTTTTGGCATATTGTCTTTGCTCAGCGGCCAGAAGCGGCTTCCGATGCCACCGGCCATGATTACACAGTATCTTTCCATAATTCTGTGTTTGGTTCCTATTAAACTATACCTAAATCTCTATGGTTTTCGCGCGGCGAAGCTCAAAGTCGCGCCCAAGATATTTCTCGCGCACGTCGGGGTCGGCGGCCATTTCCTCAGGGGTACCGTGGTGTAATACCGAGCCTTCATAAAGGAGATAGGCGCGGTCGGTGATAGCGAGGGTCTCGCGTACGTTATGGTCGGTGATGAGGATTCCGATATTGCGCCGCTTGAGGTGTGCCACGATATCCTGAATATCCTGTACGGCGATGGGGTCGACACCAGCGAAAGGTTCGTCGAGGAGGAGGAACATCGGGTCGTTGGCCAGTGCGCGGGCTATCTCGGTACGTCGGCGTTCTCCGCCGCTGAGCTGGATGCCTTTGCTCTTGCGAATATGCTGCAGGCGGAATTCGTCGAGGAGCGACTCCAGTTTTTCCTTACGGGCTGCCTCGTCAATATCGGTGCGGAACTGGAGGATGGAGTAGATGTTGTCCTCGACGGACATCTGGCGGAACACCGATGCCTCCTGGGCGAGGTACCCCACACCCATCTGAGCGCGACGGTAGGTGGGCAGACCGGTGATTTCGAGACTCCACGGAGAGCCGTCGTCGGGGCATACGGCTTTCTTGTGACGGAACAGTTCGAGGTTGCGATCCTCGTCGCATGTGCTTTCGAGGAACACGCGGCCGGAGTAGGGCTTGATGATGCCCACCACCATATAAAACGTTGTAGTCTTGCCGGCACCATTGGGGCCTAATAGACCCACTATCTCACCTTGGCTGACGCTCACCGACACCTCTTTGACCACAGTGCGTGAGCGGTAGATTTTCACAACCTTGTCGGTATAGAGTTTCATTCCCTATTGTCTTTTTTTCGTTGCGGATGAACCTTAAAAAACTCCTTTCGGAATGGCCTTCAAGCATGCCCGTTGCCGTTTTAGGCCGTTGGAAGAGTATGGTTTTTATTATTTATATCATCCTGATTACCAGTATGATGATGCAAAACACCCAAACTCTTTACGAAAAATATTTTGTCGGTTCAACCTTTTTTCGTACCTTTGTAAAACTGAATTAAATAACGCTGCCTTGTTAAAAATATTGTTGAATATATGATAGATTTACACGCCAGCCTAAAAGAAATATTCGGATTCGACCACTTCAAGGGCGACCAGGAAGCCATTATCCGCAGCCTCTTGAACGGGTTCGACACTTTCGTTATCATGCCTACCGGCGGCGGTAAAAGTCTCTGCTACCAGTTACCGGCCATGATATCGGAGGGAACGGCCATTGTGGTTTCTCCACTGATAGCCCTGATGAAAAACCAGGTGGATGCCGTACGCTACACTTCCGGCAACAACTGCGTGGCCCACTTCCTCAACTCCTCCCTCTCGCGTGTGCAAGCCAACGAGGTGAAAGACGACCTCCTGAAAGGCGGCACAAAGCTCCTCTACGTTGCCCCCGAGACCCTTTCCAAACCAGACACCGTTGAATTCCTCCGACAGATACCCATATCATTCTTTGCGATCGACGAGGCCCACTGCATCTCGGAGTGGGGCCATGATTTCCGACCTGAATATCGCCGCCTGCGCGACGCCATACAAGCCATCCATGCCGAAGTGCCGATACTGACCCTCACCGCATCGGCCACCCCCAAGGTGCAACAGGACATCATCAAAAACCTGGGCATGGAAAAGGCCAACACCTTTATCTCGAGTTTCAACCGACCCAACCTCTACTATGAGGTACGCCCCAAGCCTGCCGACCCGATGCAGCTCCACAAGCAGATTATCCGCTATATCAAGGACAATCCTGGCAAGAGCGGCATCATCTACTGTCTGACGCGCAAGAAGGTGGAAGACTTGGCCCAGTTGCTGGTCATCAACGGCATCAAGGCTCTCCCCTACCACGCCGGTTTGGACAACAAGGTGCGCGCCGAGAACCAGGACAAGTTCCTGATGGAGGAGGTTGACGTCATAGTGGCTACCATCGCCTTCGGTATGGGCATCGACAAGAGCGACGTGCGCTTCGTTATCCACTACGACATCCCCAAGAGCATCGAAGGCTACTACCAGGAGACCGGACGTGCCGGTCGCGACGGAGGCGAGGGGCACTGCATCGCCTTCTACAGTGAACAGGATGTGGAGAAGCTCTACAAGTTCTTCACCGATAAGAATGCCTCGGAGCAGGAGATGGCCCGCCAGCTGGTGCAGGAGATGGTCTCCTATGCCGAAAGTTCGGCCTGCCGTCGGCTCAACATACTGCGCTACTTCGGAGAGGAGTATACCGAGCAGAACTGCGGCAACTGCGACAACTGCACCCACCCCAAGAGCCAGCAGGAGGCCACCGACGAGATGGCTTTCGCCCTCGAGACAATCACTGCCATGAAGCAGGCCTTCAAGCCCAAAGACATCGTCGACGTGCTTATGGGCCGCCAATCCAGCACCATCCGTACCTACGACCTTGACCAACTCGAGCAGTTCGGAGGCGGCACCGACCACGACGACCTCTATTGGCGCGCAGTGCTCCGTCAGGGTGTCTTCGAGAACCTGCTGGTGAAGGATATCGAGAAATACGGTGTACTGAAACTTACGCCTGCAGGCAACAAGTTCATAAAGAAACCTTACCCCATACTGGTCACTCCTGACCACGACTACTCAGCTGATGCCGAAAACGAGGACTCGGACGAGATACCCGCCGCTGCCGCTGGCGACGCATCGGCCGTAGGCGATGAAGCCCTCTATGTACAACTCAAAAGTCTGCGCCGCAGTATTGCAGCTCACGAGAAACAGCCCGCCTACATCATCTTCGAGGACCCCTCGCTGCGCGATATGACGCTGCAGTACCCGTGCACCATCGACGAACTCTCGCGTTGTGTGGGTGTGGGCGTAAGCAAGGCCAAACGTTACGGCGAACCGTTCGTCGACCTTATCAAACGCTATGTGGAGGACAACGAAATTGAACGCCCTCAGGACATAGTCATCCGCTCGGCGGGCAACCGGTCTGGCCTGAAGAAACATATCATCACCGCTATCGACGGGCGCAAAGACCTTCAGGATGTGGCCGATGGACGCGGACTCACCATGAGCGAACTGCTGACCGAGATAGAACACCTCGTAAGCAGCGGCACCAAACTCAACCTCGACTACTACATTGAGGAGGAGATAGATCCCGAACACCAGGATGTACTACTGGATTACTGGCACGAATCCGAGTCAGGTTCCCTTGAGGAAGCCTACGAGGAGTTTGCCGACGACCCCGACTACACTGAGGAGGAGATACGCCTTATGCGCATAAAATATATCTCCGACAATGGCCATTAATGCCCATAGGAAACTCTTCTATGTGGCGTTGCTGCCGCTGATGATGCTCCTGTTGCCGCAAAAAACGGCGGCACAGGCCACTTTTGACACCCTCATCAACGGCGACACCATCTATATCAACAACTGCCGCTACAGCAACGGACAGATTTATGTCGACACGGCCGACCATCTTTGGATGGGTCCAGCCAACGGATATGACGGTGTGGCGCTCCTCGACCTGTCGGACATCACCAATATCTTCATCGTCTCGTTCACACTGCCTGAAGGCAGCGGGAATTATTTCGAAATCCGAAGAGCCGGCCTCGGAGGCGAGATTCTGGTACACGAAACATCTGCCGGACGACACACCTTAATTGACACCGTCTACGGCGGAGTATACATAATCCATCACCATATCGCTCCCAGGTCCAGTTCGTGGGGAGCCGAATTCAATTTCCGGTGGGCAGGTCCTTCGACCGCAACAACCTGCCGGAAAAGTCTACGCAGTGTGACAGTCACCAACGTGGGTGGCAACACGGCGGTGCTCAACTGGGTGAGCAATGCCGACTCCATCTATGTGGATTACGGTTGCGGAAGCCGTCTGGTCACCGGTGCCAGTTCTTATCTTATCATGGGGCTCGACACTATGACCCACTACCACGTGCGCGTCAACACCTGGGTGGATGTAGGCCACGAATGCTGCTTCCTCGACCGCGACTTCACCACCAATTCGGCCATTCCGCCCATCTGCATCGATGCTGCCGACCTCGACTCGCCATATACCTCCTGCCTGATAGGCACCGCCGAGCACCCGGGGGATTCGGTGGCCCGCGTCAACGGACGCCACACTGTTATGAACGACCCCACGGAGTCCGACCCCATAATCGGCAGCCAGCTGAGCACCGTACCTCCGGGGCATACCTCGTCGTTGAGATTGGGCAACTCCAATACCGGTGCCGAGGGGGAGAGCATCATCTACCAGATGCTGGTAGACACCATGCAGTACAACATCCTGATGCTCAAATATGCCGCTGTGCTTCAGGTACCCGACCACCAACCTTCGGCGCAACCCAAGTTCGGTTTCGAGATTCTCGACCAGGATATGCACCGGCTCGACCCCATGTGCGGAGCCGCCGATTTTACCGCCAGCAACGACATGGATTGGAACTACCATAACAGTATTGCCTGGAAAAACTGGACCACCGTTGGTATCGACCTCACCCCCTATCACGGACGCTTCATCAACATCCGCTTCACCACACGCGACTGTGTTGGCGGAGCTCATTTCGGCTACGCCTATATCGCCACCGAATGTTTCCGAAAGGGTATCACTGCACCCCATTGCGGAAACAACCCCGTCAGCACCCTTATCGCCCCGCCGGGATTCAACTACTACTGGTACACCGACAACTCGCCCGACACCGTCTCAACCACTACCGAAGTCGACATCGTGGAGTCGGACACCTACTACCACTGCCGCCTGATATATGTCGAGAACCCCGAATGCTGGTTCGAGATGCGGGTGTGGGCCGGACGGCGATTCCCATTGGCCAACTTCGACTATGAAATCTACACCACCGACTGCCGCGAGTTCAACGTGGTGTTCTCCAACCGCAGCACCATATCGAACGACGGCATCAACCCGGTGGGTACCGGCGAGCCCTGCGAGGAATCGTGGTGGGATTTCGGCAACGGACGTACCTCGAACAGCTACAGCCCCACTGTCCACTACGACACCACGGGTACCTACAACGTGACCCTCATCAGCTCCATCGGCGACGGCGAGTGCCAGGATACAATCACGGTACCAATCACCATGCCCACGTTCCTGAGGTACGAGGAATACCACCGCGCATGCGACTCGCTCACCTGGTGGCGCGACAGCAACACCTACTACCGCGACACCACCGGAGCCCTCGATATCCACCCCGGCCCCATGGGATGCGACACCGCCTATGAGCTGCACCTCATCATCGACCCCTCGGCTTTCACCAGCCTCGGACGCGATACCTCATGCTGGAGCACCCCCTATTCGTGGGCCGGACACACCTTCTCCGACACCAACACCACACTGCAGACCTACCGGCTGGGCGACACGCTGAAGACCGTAAGGGGTTGCGACTCGGTGGTTGGTATCGAGGTGGTGCGCTATCCACGGGTGCCTGTCGAAGTGAGCGCCACTGCCGACTGCCACATCAAGCAGTACCGTATGGAGGGTCACGGTGACGCCCCCTTCCTACGCTGGCGCTCCATGCCGCCCGACCCAGCCCTCGAAGGGCATTATTCCGACTCAGTGGTAACCCTCTCGCCCTCAGAAATCACCAAATACTGGTATGTGGCCGACTTCGCGGTGGCCGAACTCTGCCCGTCGTCCGACTCCATCACGTTGGCACCCGTAAGCTTCCCCACAGCGGCCCTCAAACTCAGCCCCGAATACCTGACACTCGACAACATGGAATACGACGCCTATGACACAGGCCCCATCGACCAGGATCGCACGTGGCTGGTACACGAATACCGTGAGGGAACGGTGACCGACGTCGCCATTCCGCCACCCGACCGTGAAATCCACCGCCAGACAGCGTCGGTGGTCGACAGCGTACAGGTGACACTCGCCGTCAGCAACGGATTCTGCACCGATACCGTCACAGGGGCAATCCCGATGCTGAAAGCCGGCATCTGGGCTCCCAACGTGTTCACACCCAACCTGGAAGGCAACAACCGCTTCCAGATTGTCACCTTCGGGCTCCACGCCACCGAAATCAACATCTACAACCGCGAAGGACTCCTGATGTTCCACGCCACCGACCTCGAGCAGACGTGGGATGGGAAACACAACGGCCGCCTCTGCCCGCAGGGAGCCTATACCTGGCGTCTCGACTACATCGCCGACGACTTCCCCGAAAAAGCCCAGAAAAAAGTAGGCACCGTCCTCCTCTTGCGTTAAACAACTGAACACTAAACACTGAAATGAGCATCGCCTTCATCTCCGCCATCATCCCGGTAGTCCTGCTGCTGATATTCATCTACCGCAAAGACAAATACCAGCACGAACCCATCCGCAAACTGCTGCTCACCTTCTTCGTGGGCTGCCTGAGTGTCATTCCGGCCGCCATACAGGAGACCGGCCTCTCGCTCATCGCCCCATCGGCCGACAAGATGCCCGTAGCCAACGGCATCTACACCGGCTACGTGGTGGCCGGCCTGAGCGAGGAACTCTGGAAACTCCTGCTCCTGATAATCGTCATCTGGAACAGCCCCCATTTCGACGAATATTTCGACGGCATCGTCTACGCCGTCTACCTCTCGCTGGGATTCGCCTGCGTGGAGAACATCATGTATGTCATGGGTGGCAACGACCAGATGGCAACCGCCCTCATGCGCGGGCTGCTGGCCGTACCGGCCCACTTCCTTTTCGCCGTCATCATGGGCTACCACCTCTCGCTGGCCAAATTCGACCCGTCCGACCGCAAGCGCCACCTCTTCCATGCCCTACTCTACCCCGCCCTCATGCACGGTACCTACGACGCACTCCTCATGGTCAGCACCAACCTCGGTGCCGACGACGAATCCTTCAACCTCGTCTGCGGCGTTCTCACCATCGCGTTCATCGTGTTCGACGTCAAAATGTGGCGTTGGGGCCTCAAGCGTATCAAACGCCTCCAGGAACGCTCAAAAGAGCAGGGATTCGACCGCCAACACCCCTTCGACGGCTTCACCTGGGATTTCTGAAACACAAAAAATCCAAACCGTAACCATCTGCTACACAATAATTAGCAGACACCGTCAGGTGACAGCAGCAAAAAAAATTTTGCCAGTTCGGAAAAAGGTTGTACTTTTGCACCCGCTTTCGACAGCGAAAGCATAGCAAAATGGGGTATTAGCTCAGTAGGCTAGAGCGCTTGCATGGCATGCAAGAGGTCATCGGTTCGACTCCGATATACTCCACCAAGAGAGGGTCGCTAGAAACGGCCCTTTTTTGATAAACGAAGGGGTAGTAGCTCATCTGGTAGAGCATTTGGTTCGCAATCAAAAGGTAGTGGGTTCGAGTCCCATCTACTCCACAAAGGAAGAGGCTCAGGACGAGCCTCTTTCCTTATTTGCAATCGAAAGGTAGTGGGTTACCTGATGCGCATCAAGCAGTATGGATAGCCTGATATAAGTTGATTCAAAGGCAGTTCCTCGATTGAGGGGCAGCCATTTTCAGTGTCGCTCCGTTCTCTTTTTTTTCGCAACATTTATTGGAGTGCTGTGGGGGAAGGCCTCGCTATAGGCACTGTCAAGAGCATCGAGGTCCACCTCCCTTATCCCGATGCCCAGTATTACGGCCACCAGGGCATGGAGGAACTCCCGGTTGGGGCGAGGATGGAGTGCCGGAGGGGGCAAGACGTCGAGGCCGAACAGCTGCTCGCCGTTGACCATTGTGTGGGAACAGACTTCCCAGATGAAATCATCGGTGGCTTCGGCGCCGAACCACGACTGCAACACCCGCCGTATGCAGAACCGCTTGTATTGCATCCCTAAGAGTTGTCTCGTGTGCTCCAGCCGAAGCCAGAGCGCCACGAAGCAGGCTTCATTGTTTTCTATCTGTATCATTGCTGGCCTCCGTACTTTAGTTTATACTCTTCTGTCTTGCAAAAGAGGCCGGTAGCCACATCGCTGTATATATACCCACGTTTTTTCCACATAGACAAGCAGCTCGCGCCGTCATCGGTTTTACCTTGTTTTCTGCGCATCTGGAGGTATTCTTCCTTGTTGAACTGATCAGGAAGGAGATTCAGGAGGTTCTGTGGGGCCGAATGTTTCTGAATGGCTAGATTATGTTCTTCTTCGGCTTCCAACTGCTTGCCGAAGTAGAGCATCTTGCACCAAAGGTCATAGCGTTCGCTCCAACTAACAAATTCTTGTATCTCCTTGTTCCAGTGGCAGTTGTTGGCCACATAAAGGACCATGGCTTTTAGCCATGCAATAACATTTGAGCGGTGACTGAAGATTTTATATGCCCTAGAGTCATATAATTTTGCTATTCCAATATTCTCTTGTGATAACTCCTTCGCCAACCGGTCAGCCTGAGGGCATTTGATAAGGCCGTTGGCGGCCTCAAGTCTTTCGATGTAGGGTTTCAGTTGTTGGGCAAACCGCTCGTCATAGATGCCCATTACAGGCATCTCGCTGCTTTCTTCGGGGATTATAATTGTAGATATATCCAGACGGCTCAGTGTGCCGTCGCTTATCAAACCCTTCTCAAAGAATTTTTTGGCGTTGAGAGGGGTGGTGGCGGCATTGAAATTCCACCTGAGCGGCGCCATTCCTGAAACCGAGTCGGCACTGACTCGCTCCTGACCGGCCAAGGAGTTGTCGAAGGCTTCTCGTATAAGCAATGCCACCTCGTCGGTCTTTCCACTTGAGGTGACCTTGTTAAGTCCATCAAGCTCGTCGACTATGGTGTAGAGAAACCTCTCTCCATTGTTGTTGGCATCAATGAGGCGCTGGTTGAATACAGCGTCGGTAAGGTTGTTGGATAAGTATTGTATACAGATATCTGTTGGGTGCGGATCCTTCTTTTGTTTGGCGGTTGGATTTTTTTGTTTCCATTCAGTTTCGCGTTGACGCGACGGGAAGTCACGCTGGCGAATATCCTCTGTGATAAACTCAATTGGTTTTTTGATGCAACTTTTGCCGCAACCTTGAAGGCCTATGAGGACATTCATCAACGTTGGCTCATGGGTCACGTTGTCAATATATCTGAATTTCACCCCGTGCATGTGGGCGGCCAACGCGGGGAACACCGCTGAAGCCACGGCTGGTTTGTAGATTGCAGGCACTTTGCAGGTGAGTAGCTGTATCTGCGCCGGGAGTTTATGGGGCATCGGAGGCGGGGTTTTCATGGTACCCCCGCAGGCCTTGAGGCCGTTCTGGGCCTTCAGAGCCTTCAACACTTGATTTAGCCTGTAGGGCATTCCCTCTTGTATTTTCGCCTCGAGGGCGTTCTCTATCTTCTTTCGCTTATCTTCTGTCGGGAAACCGTCGTAGCAGGGAATCACCTGGTCGAGCCACTCTGGGTTATGGTCGCAGATGTGACGCAGGTCGCAGGCCAGCTGAAAGGTTAGTGTATCACGGTTCCCGCGTACGGGTTCTTTCCCTTCATTAAATAGCTCCCAGTATTTCGCGATAATCTCGGAGTAGTGGAACCCATTGTATTCCATCGGGAACGATTTTATGGGGGTGGTGGCGCGACCATGGCAGTGACTGCACCCAGCGCAGTTGTGCTTGCACACGCAATGTGGGGGCTCCACGGCCTCCTCTTGCTTAAATATCTCGTCATCAAGATATATAAGTTCCTCTGGGTCGGCCGTTGTGGTGAAGAACACGCGGGTGATGTCCTTTGCACCACGGTCATAATCCACATCAAGCGTGGTGCTAGCCCAACGAAGGTTCTCTTCCTGGTCCATTCCAGGCTTCCTCCGGAACACAAGGTGGTAGCCCTGGCCTCGGGCGCTTCGCTCGAGCATCAGCAGCCCAAGCTCTTCCTTCTTGGCCAATATACGTTGTTTTATACTCTCCATTTCTCCGGTGGGGATATGGTCAATATCCATACCAACAGTGCTGGACATTCTAGTGGTACCCTTTAACGTGCCGTCGTCGTTGGGCAGGCAGCTGTAGTTCATCTGCAGCAGATTCTTCTTCTGCTCCTCGTCGCCTTCGCGGACTGCCTTGAGGGTTCTTCGTTGTTTTTCACTTCCTCGCAGTGCGAGGTAATTTTCTCTACTAAGGACCGGTTGCATCACTTTGGCTCCGGAGGCCTTATTAAAAAATACTTCATATGTCATATGACAAAGATTTTTTTATTTCGGATTGCCACTTGAGCGGTTCTCCCTATTAAATTTGCTGCAAAGTTAAGAAAACGGTTCGTACTGGCAATCAACATAACAACAAATATTTCAACGATAAACAACCATACTTTGTGTGTTGGCAGAATCAAAAATTATTCGTATGGCCCACCCTTGGACGGATTAATTTCACAGTTAACAGATTAACAGCAAAACACTATTCCCCCCTTTCACCCAACAAAAATAATTTATATTATATATAATATAAAATTATTTTTGAAGCAATGTGGTGGGTGTTCAGGCTGCTGTTAACTTGTGAAATGTGAAAAGTTGGCACCTCAAGGCAACCAAACCATAACTATTTTAATTTTAGTCTCGTAGACCGCAATGCCAAGGTCGTATCTTTGCATCGTCTTCAGGGTCGGAAGGCGACGCACCGGCACAGTGTAGACTACCACCCCGCAAGCCTACAGGAAGGGTACCCGGGCCAGCGGACACGGTGCAGTCAGCGCGCAGACACGGCGCTGGTACGGAGCCAGGAACCTCGAGACGAGCAAACCATAACCTAAAACCTTAACCAAAAAACAAACAACTATGTCAAAGTACAATCAGGGCTATCTTGGAGCCCAAATCGGAAAACTCGGCAACGGCGTGGGGCGCATGTGGAAAGGCCGCCCCGTAATGTCAGTCTATCAGCCCAACGTGGCTAACCCCCGCACCAGTGCACAGCAGATAGTGCGCGCCCGCTTCGGCCGCCTGGCAAAGCTCTCGAGCGCCTTCTACGCAGTCCTCCTGCAAGGCCTCGGCATCAAGGCCAGACAGTACCGCATCACCGAGGGCAACGCGTTCATCAGCGAGAACTGGCCCAACGTGACCGCCGTCAGCCCCGACGACGTGACCGTCAACTACCCGAGCCTGCAGATTGCCCGCGGCAACCTGCCCATGTTCGAGTGTGGCGCTGTCAACTTCGGTTCCACCACCCATCTCCACCTCGAGGCCTCCCTGACCGGCGGCGCCGACCAGTGGGGCGCCAGCGAGAACGACGACATCTACATGGTCGCCTACTGCCCCGAGCTGAATCAGAGCGCCCTCGGCTCGGGCTCCAAGCGCTCGGCCGAGAAGGTGAGCGTCAACGTTCCCGCCTCGTGGGATGGCATGGAGGTCTACGTCTACGCCTTCGGCATGAGCGACCCCAACAGCCGCACCCGCCAGTGCTCCAACACCCTCTACTGCGGTAGCGGAGAGGTCTGCTAAAAAGTGAGGCCTCGCCACCCCCAAGCCCCCTCTCCCTCAAAAAGAGAGGGGGTGTTTTTGAGAGTTTAAGACATTTTAAGTTTGGCAGGTCGAAAAAAAAGTGTATCTTTGCAAGTTAATACTACACCCGAACAGAGAGCATTCAAATGAAATATATCGACCGTATAATATTGACCCTCGGACTGTTGGCGCTTCCGGTAACGCTGGTTGGGCAGAACGACGACTCGCAGAAAAAGTCGGAAATCAAGCTCAACAACCTGGATGTTATCTATGAGGACGACGAGTTCAAAGGGGTCACCGTGGACCAAAAGGACGACCGCGGCACCGAGACCGACCTCTACCAGCCGCCCTACGTAGTCACACCCCTCGAAATCGAGGAGGACGACGATGACCTTCCCCCCGCCTACACCCTCAACGACGACGGCGCCGAGAGCGAGGACGAAATCCTTTGGGAGGCTTTCGACACCTCGATTATCCACCTCCCGAAGCTCGACCCGGCATCCATCACCGACCCGATACTCATTAAACTCGACAAGTTCACGTGGCCCACTCCCCTCTCGGCGCGACCCACCTCGCACTTCGGACCCCGCCGCCGCCGCTGGCACTACGGGCTCGACCTGGCGCAACCCACCGGCGAACCCATCTACGCTGCCTTCGACGGGGTGGTCAGAATCTCGAAACTCAACCGCAGCTACGGTAACCTGGTGATTATCCACCACGCCAACGGCCTGGAGACCTACTACGCCCACATGTCGAAACGGCACGTCAACGCCGGCGACCACGTCAAGAGCGGCCAGATTATCGGCCTCTGCGGCAACACCGGACGCTCCTATGGAAGCCACCTGCACTTCGAAATACGCTACATGGGCAACGCCATGAACCCCGAGAACGTGATCGACTGCTCGACGCACGACCTCATAAGCCCCACCCTCTCGCTCACCTCAGCATCGTTCCGCAAGGTGGCAAAAGGCGGCAAGAGCGGCACGACAGGAACGGCGTCGAACGGCTGGTACCGGGTGCGACAGGGTGACACCCTCGAGAAGATTGCCCGCCGCAACGGAACCACTGTGAAACGGCTCTGCCAGCTCAACGGCATCAGCCAGAACAAGGTGCTCCATCCCGGCGACCGCCTGAAGGTGAGCGGAAGCGCCAGCAAACCCGCGCAGACGAGCCCGGCTCCCGCCACGAGCCAGCCCGCATCGGCAGGCACCACCTACACCGTGCGCAGCGGCGACACGCTGTACAAGATTGCACGCGCCCACGGCACCACGGTGAAGCACCTCTGCCAGCTCAACGGCATCAGCGAGAACAGCAAACTGCGCGTGGGTCAGAAACTGAAGGTGAAATGAGTGTTCAGTTATGAGGATTGATATTCTGACGTTGTTCCCGAACATGATGTCCATGTTCTTCGAGGAAAGCATCCTCAAGCGGGCCCAGAAGAAGGGGCTTGCGGAAGTGGTGTTCCACGACCTGCACGACTACTCGCTGACACGCTACGGTTCGGTGGACGACTACCCCTACGGGGGAGCGGCAGGCATGGTGATGTCGGTGGAACCCCTGGCTAACTGCATCGAGGCCCTCCAGGCCGAACGGCACTACGACGACGTGATTTACACCGCCCCCGACGGCGAGATGTTCTCACAGCCGATGGCCAACCAACTCTCGCTGGCACAGAATTTGATAGTGCTCTGTGGGCACTACAAGGGTGTCGACGAACGGGTGCGCGAGCATTTCATCACCCGCGAGATAAGCATCGGCGACTATGTGCTTACCGGAGGCGAGCTGGCGGCAGCGGTAATCTGCGACGCCGTCATCCGGCTGGTTCCCGGAGTGATAGGCGACGAGCAGTCGGCATTGGCCGATTCCTATCAGGACGGCCTGGTGGCTCCTCCGGAATACACCCGTCCGCCGGAGTTCCGCGGATGGCGGGTTCCCGACGTGCTCCTCAGCGGCAACCACCAGAAAATCGAGCAGTGGCGCATGGAACAGGCAATCCAGCGCACCAAGGAACGCCGGCCCGACCTGTTGAAGAAACAAGATAACAACAAAACAACAATATTATGACCGAATTTGAGAAATACGCCACCCGCCATCGTGGCATCAGCAGCACAACACTGGCCAAATACACATCGGCCATCAACAACTCGCTGACCCCCTATATCGTCGAGGAACGCCAGTTGAACGTGGCCCAGATGGACGTCTTCAGCCGCCTGATGATGGACCGCATCATCTTCCTCGGAACCGCTATCGACGACTACACTGCAAACGTCATCCAGGCACAGCTGCTTTTCCTCGAGAGCGTCGACTCGCAGAAGGATATCCAGATTTACCTCAACTCGCCGGGAGGCTCCGTATATGCCGGATTGGGCATCTACGACACGATGCAGTACATCCAGCCCAAGGTCTCAACCATCTGCACCGGACTGGCCGCTTCGATGGCCTCGGTGCTCCTCTGCGCCGGTGAGAAGGGGCGCCGCTGCGCCCTCCCCCACGCACGCGTGATGATCCACCAGCCGATGGGCGGCGCCGACGGACAGGCTACCGACATGGAGATTACCGTCCGCGAGATTCTCAAACTCAAGAAGGAACTCTACGAAATCATCGCCCTCCACAGTGGGCAGCCCTATGAACAGGTGGAGAAGGACAGCGACCGTGACCACTGGTTCACAGCCGAAGAGGCTCTGCAATACGGCATGATCGACGAGGTGCTTACCCGCAAGGTTGCAACAGAGCAATAAAAGAAAAAGGCCGTCGGTTGACGGCCTTTCTTTTTTCTAGAACCCCGGCTTACCGAGGAGTCGGAACATGTTCTTCTTGTAGGCTTCCACTCCCGGCTGGTCGAAGGGGTTGACCCCGAGGGTGTAGCCGCTCACGCCGCAGGCGAACTCGAAGAAGTAGATGAGCTGGCCGACGGTGTATTCATCCAAAGTCGGAACGGTAATCTCAACAACAGGCACTCCACCTGAGACATGAGCCTCAATGGTACCGTTGGCTGCACAGTCGTTGATCTCGGTGAGGCTCTTGCCAACGAGGTAGTTGATACCGTCGAGGTTCTGTTCGTCGGTGGGAACGGGCACGGTGGCGTGAGGTTTCTCCACGCGCACCATTGTTTCCATCATAAGGCGCTCGCCGTCCTGCACATACTGCCCCATCGAGTGGAGGTCAGTGGTGATGCTGATGCTGTGGGGCAACAGGCCCTTGTGCTCCTTACCCTCGCTCTCGCCGTAGAGCTGTTTCCACCACTCGGCCAGATAGCGCAGATTGGGGATGCAGCTGACCATCATTTCAACCTTTACACCACTGCGGTACAACGCGTTACGCACTGCGGCATACATCAAGGCGGGGTTATCCTCCAGGGTGTTGCCATTAACACATATATTACGCATGTCACGTGCGCCCGCAATCAATTTATCTATATCGTAACCAGCCATTGCTATCGGCAGCAGGCCCACAGGAGTAAGTACCGAGAAGCGTCCGCCTACATTGTCGGGAATAACGTACATGGGATAGCCTTCTTGGACGGCAATCTCGTGCAGTGCACCGCGACGGGCGTCGGTGATCGCGACGATGCGTTTCGAAGCCTCATCCGCACCGTATTTGTTCACCAGATGGGCCTTTACGATACGGAAAGCCACTGCAGGTTCGGTGGTGGTGCCGCTCTTTGAGATTACGGTCACAGTGTAGTCCTCATGATCCAATACCTTCAGCAGCTGGGCGTAATAGTCCTCGCTCAACGTGTGGCCGGCATAGACGATGTAGGGCTTCTCGCTGCGGTCCATAGCGGCAAACTCCGACTGGAGGGCCTCAATCACCATACGCGCACCCAGATACGAACCTCCGATACCGATGACAACCATCAGGCGGCTCTTTGCGGCAAGCCGCGCGACATCGGCCTTCAACGAAGCCAGCATGCTCCCGTCGATATTCTCCGGAAGATCAACCCAACCCAAGAAGTCGTTGCCGGCGGCGTCGCCCTTCAGCAGATGCTCCTTTGCGGCCAGTACCTCTGGAAGCATATCTGATACAGCATTTTGTCCGATTTTGTTCAGCGCATTGCTGATTTTGACATCTATTTTCTGCATGATTTTTAATGTTTTATTGTTGTTTTTCATGAAAAATACACCCATTAAAACGAGGTTATGAAAAAAATATTGTGTCGTAACTGCAATATTTTCTTCACTTTAAGAAAAAGGTTAAAAAAAAGTCATTGCCGTATGGAAAAAAGTGCGTACTTTTGCACAAAATTTGAAACTAGGTACATAGTGCCCATTTGTAAAAGAATAAAAGAATATAAACAATAAAACAACAAAAACAAAATGAAAAAGATTTTCAAGTTTGCTTTGATGGTGTCGCTGCTCGTGGCATCGACAAGCGTTTTCGCCCAGAACACCGGCAAGCCGGAGTATCCCCGCTATGGTTTCTGGAGCAACTGGTCAGTTGGCGCCAGCATTGACTACAACCATGAGTTGTTGATCAACTCCAACGCCACCTCCTGGGGTATGGACATTTTCGCCCAGCAGAAGCTGAACCACGTGTTCGACTATCGTTTCCGCCTGGGTATGCCCACCCTGTTCTCCACCCAGCCCGAACTCGCTGACGGTGAGACCCTCCGCCGCGAGAACCACTGGACCTTCACCCTCGACATTATGATTTCGCTGAACAACGCCCTCCTCGGTTACGACCCGGATCGCCGCTTCAGCATCTACCTGTTCGGTGGCCCCGGTGCCAAATTCAACGACAAACTGGGTCTCATCACGAACCTCGACAGCGCCAATGCTCACCGCGAAAACACCCAGCGTTCTGAAAAAGGTCGCGGTATGGTCATGATGACCCTCGGTCAGGGTATCAGCTACCGCCTCGGTGACAACTGGAACGTTTTCTGCGAGTACAGCTTCGATGCTACCGACCTTGTCAACATCTTCGAGGATGACTTCTACAAATGGCACGATGTCAACAGCATCGTCCGTCTCGGTGCCAGCTACTGCTTCGGTGTCACCGCTGCCGACCAGGCCGTTGCCGCCCAGAAAGCTATGCTGAGCCAGGAGAACTTCGGTGCCCTCAACACTCAAGTCAGCAACCTCGAGAACCAAGTCGCCGCTTCGCGCAACAACGAGAAGAAACTTGAGAACCGCATCGCCGAACTCGAGGATCAGCTCGCCGAAGCTCGCGCTAACCAGAACGCCGCTGGTGCCAATGGTGCCAACAGCGAGGCCGCCAAGGAACTGCAGGCCACCATCGACCAGATCAAGGCCGACCAGCTCAACTTCTACGCTATGCCCTTCTCCGTCCAGTACGACGTGAACGAGTGGAAGGTCTCCGAGGACGAGATGGACAAGGTGAAAGCCGTTGCCCGCGTCCTGAAAGACAACCCCGATGTTAAGATCATGGTTGTTGGCTTCGCCGACTACACCGGAAGTGACCAGTACAACATGAAACTCTCCGAGCGCCGCGCCAACGAGGTCAAGCGCCTCCTCACCAAGACCTACGGCATCGCCGAGGATCGTATCAGCACCGACTATAAGGGCAAAAGCGTTGCCTTCGGTGACATCCAGTACGCCCTCAACCGCCGTGTCAGCTTCTATCGCGTGATTGACTAAGAATTTTAGGTAATAACTGAAATCCCCGCTTGTCAGAAGACAGGCGGGGATTTTTTTATATATAATACAAATTAATAATCGAATACTATACGGCCATCAGCCATGTGGGAATCGACACCATAGACGGTACGGATATTCTCCGGAGTAAGACCGTCGGCAATAGGGCCGTGATAGAGGGCATTCCCGTTGTGGAGCAGAAGAAGACGGTCGCAGAACTGGAGGGCAAGGTTGAGGTCGTGGATAACGATGAGGATGGTTTTGTCGGTAGCAGCACGTAGGAGTCGCATCACCTCAAGCTGGTGGGCTATATCGAGGCTTGAGACAGGCTCGTCCATAAGCAGCAGCGGCGTTTCCTGAGCCAATGCACGTGCTATCATGACACGTTGCAGTTCGCCGCCGCTCATCTGCGACGGTACCGAGAGTCGGAGATGCCACGTACCAGTTTGTCGCATACAACGTTCGACGATATCCCAGTCGGCTTGCGATTCATTCTGCAGGCGCCGCTGGTAAGGGTTGCGACCCATGAGGACTATCTCGAAGGCGGAAAATTCGAAATCGGTTTGCGGATGCTGACGAACAAAAGCCAGCTGACGTGCAAGTTCGCGGGGAGTAAAGGTATCGACCGCACGACCGTTGACCAATACTTGCCCGGTGTTGGGGCGGAGCAGGCCGCCGATGCAACGTAGAAGGGTGGTCTTTCCGCATCCGTTAGGCCCCATGACGGCAGTAATGCAGTGGTCGTGGAATTGCAGGTTGAGACCATCGAGAATTCGACGGCTACCATAGTCGACAGAGATATGATCGAGGGTTATCAAAAGCGACGTTTATTCTTGTACAACAAATAGATAAACAGCGGAGCACCCACCAGCGAAGTCAGGCTGCCGACGGGCAGTTCGCTGGGGCGTAGGAGGGTGCGGGCAAGGGTATCGCACACCAGCACGAATATCGCTCCACAGAGGAGGGAATACGGCACCACACGGCGATTATCCGGACCCGCCACCAGACGCACAGCATGGGGCACTATTAGGCCCACAAAACCAATCACACCGCATGAACTGACGGCAAAAGCCACCATCAGGGTAGTGAAGAGCAGGAGGATACGCTTGACACGCTCAACATCGATGCCCATGCTTTGTGCCGCCTCGCTACCGGCGAGGAGAAGGTTGAGGTCGCGCGAGTACCACAGCACCACTCCGATACCCACTAAAGCCACCGGAGCCATTACAGCCACATCAGCCCACGAACTGGAGCCAAAACTGCCCATCGTCCAGAATATTATACTGTCCATCTTCTCCTGATTGAGCACCATAAGGAACGAGATGAGGGCCGAGATAAGGAGAGTGAGACAGACGCCGGTTAGGAGCAGAGTGGTGGTATGCATCCGGTTGCCGAGCGAGGCGATACGGTAGATGAGCAGCACCGTCAGCAAGGCGGCCACCAAAGCCATTCCGCCCACACCCCATAGCCACGCCTCGAGACCAAGTAGTATGGCCACCGATGCACCTAGCGATGCACCGGACGACACTCCAAGCACATAAGGATCGGTCAGCGGATTGCGGAAGATGCTCTGGTAGGCAGCTCCGCATACCGATAGAACTGCTCCCACCAAGGCGCTCATCAGCACCCGCGGAAGGCGTAGCTGCCAGAATATCTGCGAGTGAAGTATCTCCCGCCAACTGAAGTCAACAGCACCGAAAAGACAACTGACACCAATGGCGACAAGCAGCAGTAACGTCAGTCCTGCGAGCACCCAAACGTTGGGTTTGTACCTCGTATGGTTCTTCCCGCGCATCGTTGGATTCAGACGGACAGAAGGTCCTTCATAGTATACACTCCCGGTTCAGCTTTCACTAGATATTCGGCGGCGAGCAATGCGCCGAGGGCCAGTCCTTTACGGCTGTGCGCCTCGTGGGTCAGGGTGATGGTATCCACCTCGCTGTCGTATCGCACGGTATGGATTCCCGGAACTTCGCCCTCACGGATTGATTCTATAGGAGCCTCCTGCTCCGGTATACGCTGACGGATAGCCGATTGCAGTACCAAAGCCGTACCGCTTGGAGCATCGAGCTTATGTATATGGTGGGTCTCACTGAGGCTTACGGTATAACCGTCGCGGGCGGCCATAATGTCGGCCAGCCGCTCGTTGAGGGAAAACATTATGTTCATCCCAATGCTGAAATTGGAAGCCGTGAAAAGTCGACCACCGCAGCAGCGGCATTCGTAGGCCACCGCAGCATAGTCGGCATTCCATCCCGTTGTGCCGCTCACCACTGGCACTCCAACCGCAAAACAATGGCGGATGTTGGCAACCACAGTGGCGGGGGTGGTGAACTCGATAGCTACATCAGCTTGCCGCATAACAGCCTCGCGATCAGCCATTTCAGTATTGTTATCGATGGTACACACCACCTTGTGTCCACGCTCGGTGGCGAGGGCTTCGATAGCGTGACCCATCTTTCCGTATCCTATCAGTGCAATCTTCATTCCGATGAATTATTTAGAATGCAAAGATACGAAAAAAAGCTGTTGTGGAGAAAAAAATGTTTCTTCTGTCAAAGTTTTACTTTGAACACAATCTCGAAGCGGTTTTGTGGTGAGTTTTACAAGATAACTTTAATGTGTTGTTCTCCAATGTCGTTTTTTTGTCGTATCTTTGCAACCGAAAAACATGGACCAAAATGAAGCAGATTGAAGTAGTCGCCGCCATTATCCGCCGCGAGGGATGCCTCTTCGCCACACAGAGGGGATACGGCGAGTGGAAGGACTGGTGGGAGTTCCCGGGCGGTAAGATAGAAGCCGGGGAGACGCCAGAGGAGGCTCTACGAAGGGAAATCCGTGAGGAACTGTCAACGGAAATCAGCGTCGACGAGTTTTTTTGCACGGTTGACTACGATTATCCCGATTTTCATTTGACGATGCACTGCTACCTCTGCTCTTTGCTAACCGACGCCTTCCACCTCAACGAGCACGAAGCCGCCCGCTGGCTTTCACGCGATGAATTGGATACTGTCCAGTGGCTCCCCGCTGACGAATCGATAATAGAAAGACTGAAAAAGAAATAATTGACGACGTATGGCCTTGTTAAAATTCCATGTACAAAAAGAGAATACCCGCACACTAGATGACAGGCGCAAGTCGCTGGAGTTTGGAAAGATGGGGGAGCAACTGGCAGCGCGGTACTTGGAAGACCGGGGATACACTATCGTAGAACATAACTACCGCCGGGGGCACCTGGAGATTGACCTTATAGCGTTGGACGGAAACGAGCTTGTCGTCGTGGAGGTGAAGAGCCGCTCCAGCGATAATATACTACAACCCGAGGAAGCGGTAGGCCACAAGAAGCGGCTTGCACTTATCCGACTGGCCAACGAATATGTTAAAACACACGGGCGTAAAGAGAACGTACGATTCGACATCGTCAGCATTATTTCCAACGGTAAAAGATCTGAAATCAAGCACATCAAGAACGCCTACAACGTGATGAGCTTCTAACGAACATTTTGTCAAATGAGAAATTGTTCGTATCTTTGCAGCCAGTTAATAATATAAAACAGATAAAACCATGAAGGACATTCTGCCAACAAACGGACAATTTGCGATGCCTGCTCTGCCTTATGAAGGGCTGGGCGACATCATCAGCAAGGAGACTCTTGGTTTCCACCACGGGAAGCACCTGAAGGCTTACGTCGACAACCTCAACAAGCTGCTGCCAGGCAGTGGATTAGAGAATCTGCCCTTGAGCGAGTTGATTTGCAAAGCTGAAGGCGGAATCTTCAATAATGCTGGACAGGTGCTGAACCATGCGATGTACTTCGAGCAGTTCAGCAACACACCAAAAGCTATGAGCCCGAAATTCGCAGCCCTGCTTGAGCGCGACTTCGTCAGCGTGGAGGCTTTCAAGAAGGAGTTCGAGCAGAAGGGCGCAACACTGTTCGGTAGCGGATGGGTGTGGCTGAGCGCCGACAAAGAGGGCACGTTGATTATCACGCAACAGAAGAATGCCGAGAATCCAGTCACCATGGGCCTCACGCCGCTGCTGACCTTCGATGTATGGGAGCATGCCTACTACCTTGACTACCAGAACCGCCGCGCCGACTACCTCGCTGCCCTGTGGCAAATTGTCGACTGGGCAATCGTTGAAAGCCGCCTATGCTAGTAAAGACATTCGGTAGTGCAATCCTTGGAGTGAATGCGCTGTCGGTCACCGTGGAGGTGAATGTCGGCGACGGTATAGGCTTCTTCATGGTGGGCCTGCCTGACAACGCCGTAAAGGAGAGCGCACAACGTATCTCGTCGGCATTCGATGAGTCGGGGTTCCGTATACCTGGCAAACGTGTCATAGTGAATCTTGCACCCGCGGATTTGAAGAAAGAAGGCACCGCTTATGACCTCACCATAGCCGTAGGTATTCTTGGAGCCACTGGTGTCGTGAAACCCGACGAATTTGACAAATATGTCATTATGGGCGAGTTGGGTCTAGACGGCATATTGAGGCCTATCAAAGGAGTTCTGCCTATCGCCATCGAGGCACGAAAACAGAAATATAAGGGTATTATCGTTCCTGCAGAGAATGCCCGCGAAGCTGCCATTGTCAATAATCTGGAAGTCTATGGTGCCCACTCTCTCAAAGAGGTGGCCGACTTTCTGAACGGCGAAGGGCATATTGAACAGACGGTGGTCGACACCCGTGCTGAATTTGTCCGTTCATTGAACACATACGAGTACGACTTCGCCGATGTAAAAGGACAGGAGAGCGTAAAGCGCTGTCTTGAAATTGCCGCTGCAGGTGGTCACAATGCAATTATGATAGGTCCTCCAGGTAGCGGAAAGACGATGCTGGCCAAACGTATGCCCGGTATCTTACCACCATTGACGTTGAGCGAAAGCCTCGAGACCACACAGATACACTCTGTTGCCGGATTGATGCGCAAGGAGGACTCGCTGATAGCGGTACGCCCCTTCCGTGCACCGCATCACACTATCTCGGATGTAGCTCTCGTTGGTGGTGGAACCAATCCTAAACCAGGAGAAATATCACTCGCCCACAATGGGGTGCTCTTCCTCGACGAGTTGCCCGAGTTTAAACGCACCGTATTGGAAGTGCTGCGTCAGCCCATGGAAGAGAGACGGGTAACCATCAGCCGCGCCAAGATGACTATCGAGTATCCTGCAGCTTTCATGCTTATCGCAGCCATGAATCCATGCCCTTGCGGCTACTACAACCATCCCACAATCGAGTGTACCTGTCCGGCAGGGGCCGTGAAGCGCTATCTCAACAAAGTCAGCGGCCCGCTGATGGATCGCATAGACATCCATATCGAGGTCACGCCGGTGCCCGTCAGCCAGCTGAACCGCGAGGAGAGGGCCGAGAGTAGCGCAGCCATTCGCGAGCGTGTAATCGCTGCTCGTACCATACAGACTGCCCGCTTTGCCACCAATCCTGGCATCCACTGCAATGCCCAGATGGGCAGCAAACTCACACGCCAATATTGCACTCTCACTGACGAGTGCCGCAATATAATGGAAATGGCCATGAACCGACTGGGGCTTAGTGCAAGAGCCTACGACCGCATCCTCCGTGTTGCCCGTACTATCGCCGACCTCGAAGCAGCACCCGACATCAACCCTGACCACCTTAGGGAAGCTATCACCTACCGTTCGTTGGATAGAGATTCATGGGGAAGGTAACATTCTTTCGAAGAAAAACACTAATGAAAAAAACTATACTTTTTCTACTCATCAGTGTTGCCATATTATTGTCGGCTTGCCATTCAAGCAATACAAAATCCAATAAGGATCTGTACGCTGACTCCACCATTGATATTGTTGATTCGATTATTAATACTTCAGACTCTGCTTCGTCCACTCGTTCAGTCGCTGTTCAAAATAAAACCAAACAAACACAAACCATTGTAATAGACGTAGAGACGCTCACACCACCAAAAAAACTATTGGAAACCAAGCCTTACGACAAGATTCTATCGAACTTACTGAGTGACCTTGACGAGCATGGAAGTACCGTTATCGCCCACACACGACAAACGCGACAATTGGTGGAGGCCAACAATCCATTCTTCCAGTCGATGTACCGAGCCTATGCCGACCACCGTCCTTTCGAACTCTCACCCGAGGCCTTGTGGCTACTCATCTGCCAAGGGTTCTCGCTCCACGTGAACAACAACGCAGAAGAACTACGATATCTCTTCGTCGACTTCGAGGGCAAACAGACGCTTGTGGCCAGCGGCAAAGGCATCAGCCTCGACAACCCCAACAGCCCGTGGGAGCGCGTATTCCCGCAGTTCACCAGCCAGATTGCCGCCTACACCGGACAGGAACTCATCGATGTGCTCTCCACCGACTTCACCACCTCAACTCCTGCCTCGCGCGTGGCCTCGCAGATTACCGTCATGGAGAGCATGAAACCGTACTTCGACTATGTAATATCCATCTGTGGCATACCGCAGGTCATCCTTCACGGTACGCCGGAAGACTGGCAGTCAGTTATTGACCGCACCGAGTTCCTGCGGCAATACAAACTCGGCTGGTGGGTTGACGAGATGCTGCCCGTGTTGCGTAAGATTAAGAGTGCATCGGAGGGCGAGGTGGATAAGGCCTTCTGGCGCGGAATGTTCAAGGAACACGACTTAAAGCACGAGATGTGTGGCGACCCCAAAACGCTAGCCGATGGCTGGATTGTGAAGTTCTATCCCTACGACATCGACAAGCATCGCAACAGCCTCAAGGGGCTCTACGACGGCGCCCACGACTTGCCGCCCGAACTCTCGACGGTGCCCGTCATGTTCCAGAACGGCGACGGTTCGACCACCGACATCACCCTCTGGGCCGGCTTCGTCGGCATTGCCCAAGACCCCGCAACCTTTGCCTTGCGACCTGAGATAGGCTGGTTTATCACTAGAAGATAATGAAGATGCCTACGGAGCCGAGATGAACGAATGGAGGTTCAGTAGATTTCAAGTGTACGACCATCAAAATGGGTGCTGTACTCATAAAGAGGGCAGGGGGTGGAGGAACCATTGAGTGGTGTACCGTCAAGGGCATTGAATTTTGAACTGCAAACGGAGCAAACCAAAATACTTCCACCCCAGTCGGGGTCGGATTCAAGCCTGGCTTCATGGTCGTTCGGACAGGCCAACTCGAAAGCCACAAAATCGGAATATGAGGTGCGTGTGATATGCACCCCCTGATAGCCGATACCGCCCACCGACATCGCCCCCCCCACATGGGCCAGCGGTGCAAAGTCGGGCATAGTTAAGTCAATCGTTCCACCCGCGCCAAACGGTGTGTTGCAACGCTCTGGATTGCAGGCAACGAGCAGCAACAGCACGGCTATGGGCAACAAGCGTTTCATTTTTCGGCGGGATAATCGGCGTAGATGGTCTTCATAACTACAGCGGCAACTGCCTCAAGCGTTAACGGACTAATGGCATCAAGGTTGTCGGTAGTGGTATGCCAGTGCGTGAAGAACGAAGTGGTAGGGCTGTTTTGCACTATGTCAACCATCGGTATTCCAAGTATCTGGTTGACATATAGATGGTCGTCCAGTATCGGGTCGGTTTTTGTATTTACAAACATCGAACCATAACCCAGGGCAGCGGCGACGGACCAGAGTTTGTCGGTGAGACCCGGGGCATAGGTACGGCTCACCTGTTCCTTGGTGAACCGCGGTCCTTCAGCAGTACCCACCATGTCGAGTAGTATGCCGTAAACAGCTGAATAGAACGGAGTATGCGGATTTTCAGCCCAATATTGTGAGCCTAGACACCAGGTATTGTCGGTGTATCCATCGGCCCATTCCGGCTGTCCTTGATCTTCAAGGTCAAAGAGGATGAAGTCGACTCCCACCGATGGGGGCATTTGACTCATGGCCCGTGCCATCTCGACGAGCACGGCCGAGCCGGATGCGCCATCGTTGGCACCGGGCACGGGGTTATTCTGCAACGCCTCGTTGGCATCATGGTCGGCCCAGAGGCGGCTATCCCAATGCGCGGCGAGGAGGATGCGTTTCTGTGCCGTGGGGTTGATGGAGCCGATGATATTCAGACCTTTGGCACGCGAAGCATCCCACAAAGTGGCTGTGAAGGGCTGCAGGATGACGGTGTCGCACCAGCGACGTAATTGGTTGGCAAGCATTGCGGCACAATTCGCAGCGGCTTGTGAACCAGGGATACGGGGGCCGTAGGCCAACTGGGCGGATACCATCGCATATGCCGAATCAGCACTGAAAGCAGGAACGGCCACCTTTGTATAGTCCACTGCCTGAACGGCTACGGTCTCCGGTGTCGGTTTATGTTTGCAGCCTGCCAGCAGAAGCAGGCAGGCTGCCATGATTGCAAATCGTCTCAAAACGGTAGTGTTATTTCAAGCGTTCGGCATATTCGCAGGTGCGGGTGTCCACCTTGATACGCTCGCCTTCCTTGATGAACAAGGGAACACGAACCTGAACACCGGGTTCAACGGTAGCGTCCTTCATGGCGTTGGTGGCGGTATTGCCGGCGAAACCGGGCTCGGTATAGGTGACAACCGTCTCGATGAACGGGGGCAGCTCGCAAGTGAGCGGGGTTTCGGTATCGGCCTCGACGGTCACTTCGACATACTGGCCGTCTTTCAGGAACTGCGGCGCGTTAATAATCTGCTCGGGAATGTAGATCTGCTCATAGGTCTCGGTGTGCATGAACACGTGCATGTCTCCCTCTTTGTAGAGATAGGTGTAGGGGCGGCGCTCCACTCGGACGATGTCGATTTTGGCACCGCTGGGGAACGTGTTTTCAAGCATACGGCCGGTCTTCACGTTGCGCATCTTGGTGCGCACGAAGGCGGCGCCCTTGCCAGGCTTCACGTGGAGGAACTCAACGATGGTGTAGATGTCGTTGTTAAAATTGATGCAGAGTCCGTTTTTAATGTCAGTAGTTGTTGCCATAAATGATTGTGTATTTATTGTTTATTGTTTTTCTTCTTTTCTTCCGCAAGCAATTGCGTGAGGCGGCGGACGTCGCCCTGCAACTGGTCGATTTCATCCTCGGCCGAGCGGAAGCGGTGGTGCTCCATTCCCCAACGCGCCGCCGTGGCGAGTGCAATGAGAATCATGATGACGGCCAGCAGGTTATAGCCCTCCATCATGGCCTTCAGTTTCGGCACCAGCATCAGTGCTGTGGCTATCAGTATCAGCACGTAGGATGCTATCTCATATATCTTTACAGCGGTCTTGTGGCTCATTTTGCGTCAGAGTTTGAAAATGCAAAGTTACACTTTTTTTTTGAACCGCAGCCGTTTTTTTATAATATAGTTCAAATAACGCCTGTCAGACCTCCAATTGTTACATTTTTCAAAAAACACCAACGTCCTGTATATCAGTGTTATATAATGTTAAAAATCACGTAACTACAACAACTCCAGGAGGTTAAACCCACCTTCGCCTGATCAACGCCTGATCAACGCCTGATCAACGCCTGCCTTAATCCGACTGTGAACGCGACCGAAGTGGAGCTTCGTTGCGGGAGGGCTACAGGAAGGCTTTGTACAGCTTGGTGAGCTGTTTCTTCATATCGCCGCCGTCCAGCGGGTCGAATTTGTAGCTGCGGGGAGCAGTGCCATACCACACCACTTTGCCCGTCTCGGTGTCGAAAATCACCGAAAACAGGCCGTTGAGATGTTCTTCGGTGTCGTCCGAGAGGTCGTAGTGGTTGTTGATAAGCGCATCCGCAATCTTTACACCCGCCTCGATAGCTTTCTCGAGATTATACTGGCGGGCATTTTTCACATAGCCTATGTCGGAAAGAACCATACCGTAGCGGCAGCCGCTGCCTTTTACCGCATTGAGGAGGTCGACGGGAACTGTCATGTTCTTAGCCCCAGTTTTGCCGACATCGGCCAGATGGCGCATCCAGCGCACGGTGGCGTCCGATTTGTCAGCACAGTTGAACTCGAAAGGAACCACCTTCTCGATGGGCAGCCCCATCGTGGGAATGGTTTCCATAAGTATAGCGTTATTGACCTTCGACACCGGTTCGTAATAAACGGTTGAGAAGTCGCCTACGGCATCGGTAAGATAGCTGCACGGCTGCACAAGAGCCAACGGACGGACCGTAGATGCGTTCTGCGAATAGAACTTCGAGGTGGCACAAGAGGTGAACACCATGGTTGCGGCAATCGCCAACAAGAATAGAATACGTTTCATATTGACTGTTTTAATATTAGATACAAGTGATACCAACTATTAAATAACGTGATTATTCTGTTTTTCGTACGTATGTGGTAAATAAATGTACCACAGCTAGCGAAACTGCACGGAAACGGCAAATTTCCGCCACCCTGCGGGCAATAAAAACCGCAAAGTGGCGTTTGTTTCAGTGATTAACTTTTAAGGGTTTATGATATGAAGAAAACATTGATGATATGCGCGGCGGTACTCGCTCTCGCCGCCTGTACTCCAGAGAAGATTGAGCCTATGCCGACACCGACTGGAGAGAATTGGCCATTGCCTGCAAACCGTACAGGCTATGTGGTGACGAAAATCACCTGGTATGACAATGCCAACAATCATAAAGAAGCCACCTATGAATATGACGAAAACAACCGTCTGACAAAAAGGACGGTCAACAGCACTTACGAAGAATGGGATGGCATAAAACACGATGTGTGGGTTGACTCAGTGTATTACAAAGACGGCAGAGTGTATAAAATAACCCAAACCGTAACTCCTGATGACGACTTATGGCATCCCGACCGCCTGTTCTATTACGATGACGAAGGGCGTTTGGTAAGAACCAAATATGGATACAATATCACCTGCTTTACCTACCGCAACGGACGGCTTGACAGCATCCTTTCCCCTGAAGACCCGGAGGCGTATGCCACATTGGAATATGACGAACGAGGCAACATCACGAAAGTGTATGCGCGTGTAGCAGTAGTGAATATGATAGGGGAGCCCACGGGCGAATATGAAATGAGGACGTTGGAGTGTGAATATGACAACAGTCCTCGCCCGAACTTCAATATGGACGATGTTTTTGCATACGAACCAATTTTTGGTATGAGCAATACCTATTCGGAGTATATCAGAAACTACTCCCAAAACAATATGACACACGACATCGAAAGTCTTCAAACCTGGGAGTATGAGTACAATGAGCAAGGCCTCCCCAAGACCATGTACTATCAGTATGCCGATGTAGTTCCAGAAAACCATCCCTTATTCAGATTCACCTATCGTCGCGTGGAATAAGACAATCGGCGCAATAGCCACACAAACCGAAAGCCGAGACCATTGCTGGCCTCGGCTTTCGTCATTTTAGTGTGTCGATGCAGGATTACATCTCCGAGAGTTTTTTCAGGTCAAACCCAGTTTGCGTAATCTTGCCGCAATACCACCTCGGTTACGCTGGAATAATGACATCAGTTCTTTTATAGAAGTTCCTTCTTTATATAACTTCGTTAACAGGGCGTCGTCCTCTTCGCTCCAAGGTTTATATGCGTTCGAGTACAATGCCTTTTGTTCTTGCATGTGATTAAAGTGTTTGGCGGTTAAGAACAGACCGCCTATCTTTTCCATCAAACACTCTTTTGAAGGGATAATGTTATCGTGCAACGACTCTAACGGGAATTCTTTATCAAGACAGGTGAAGTATAGACTGTCGGGGTCGTTGGGGAGTCCACCGATACCAAGAAGCAAATATACGGGCATGCGTCGCTCGGTAGAAAATTGCTGGAAGGATGCCATTCTCTCTGCTGGGAGTAATTCCTTCTCTATGTTTTTTGGTATATGATTGCGCCATTTGCATTCCATGGCGAACGGTTTTCCATCGTATTCGAATACAAAATCAGGTGCGCTGTTGCTTTCGGGATAGACGCCCGGCAGCGACTTGTCGCCGCGCCATTCTTTAAGCGTAAGTTTTTTATTGTTCGGCAAGTCAAAGAGATTTATCACATAGTCCTCGAACTCACGTCCTTTCAGCACCTCGTCATTCATCGTCAATGCCTTAATACGTTTGTATATAGTGCTGTAAGGTCGGTTGATAGCCTTGTGGATGGTATAGATACCCATATCTTCGTAGAACAACCGAAGCAGGCGCTTGTCCTCGGCCACCGTCCAGCGGTATTGCTTTGCTTCCTGCTCGGCGGCCATGCGGATGTCTTCCTTGTCGAGCAAACGGGTAATGTTGTTTAGTCCTGCCAGCAGACCATAGATGCTGCCGTTGGGGTTGATATATCCGCAGACGATATGCTGTACTTGGCCGATGACATATTGGTTACGCAGCCGAGCGGTATATCCTTTGTCATTTTCTTCTCGCTGTAATACTAATATAAGCAGGCGGTTCTCTTTAATCGCCTGCTCAATCTGCACATTGTATGTGTCGTGAAAGCGTCCTGTTACCACCAGCGTCGTTGGCACACGGCATACCAACAATGCCTTCAGCACCTCTTCTTCCAACTCCGACGTGTTGAAACACACTGCACAACCACTGAACTTGTCGAACTCTTCAACCCAGTGGAACACCTTTTCATAACACCTCATCGGCGCCTGCCGCGAGGTGAGAAATAACGTCTTCTCACGTTTCCACAGTGCTTTGTTGCCGAGAGTCTGGAAAACTTTCATTGTTTTATTGATAACGTGTTACTAGATTCACCCTTTCTTCTCTGGTGTTATCACTTCCCAGTGGCCTCCTTTATCTGGACCAACTCGACGAATGACGCCTTGTTCTTGGAGTTTCTTGATGTTTCTGTGGATATTGCGTATGTCAATACCAATGAAATCAGCCATTTCTTGAGTTGTTATTTGGGGATTTCCTTCGATTAGTTCCAATATTTTCTGTGGCGTTTTCTGTGACGTTTTCTGTGGCGTTTTCTGTGGCGTTTTCTGTGGCGTTTTCTGTGTAGTTTTCTGTGTAGTTTTCTGTGTAGTTTCTTGTGCATCATTTTGAGGGTTACCTTGGAGGACATCTTGGGCAACATCCTTCTTGATGGTGGCATGAAGCATGAAGTCATATTGTTTGAACTCCGGGGCGGGTTGTCCGACCTCTGCCATCTCCCTGTAGATGCGGTCTATCCCTCCGCCGAATTCGCGGACATACTCATACTCATGAAGCATCTGTGCAATCTTGGGGTTGCGAGAGAAATGAGTGGTACGCAAATTGCCAATCCTCACCATGCTAGGGAGGATGCCTGAACCCTTAGGGTTAAAGTAGGCACTCTTTCTATCTAAAGTTTGGCCTTCGGGGGTTGTGGTCAATGTTTTAATATTGTATTCTTTGGTCATTTGGCATAACAAATTATTTGCAAAGATACGAAAAATATTTCAAATTAAACAAAAGTTGTTTAATACAAAAAAGCCGAGACCATTGCTGGCCTCGGCTTTCGTCGTTTTAGTGTGTAGATGAAAAATTATATCCTGGAGTTTTTCTGGTCATCCGATGTGTTGAAGCATACTACACACCGTGATAGAGTGTAATCATAGCGTACCTCCCATTCTACGGCAATAGGCAGAGAGGTCGCGCACATTGGAGGCAAACGACTGCGTATGCAGATAGCCATACTGCCTATCATACAGTTCCAATGCCTTATACTGGCTCAGGTACTTAGCAGCCTGTGCCGTCGTCATACCATAATGCTCAGCAAACTCTGCAATAAGCGCTACTACATATTGTACCTTGTCTGATGCCATAGTTACTTTTTACAGATAAACTCTTTTATAATCAGATAACGTGATTATTCTGTTTTTCGTATGTGTGTTTGTAATTTAGGAATTGTTGGAGGCACTGGGAATATTTTAGTTCAATAGCAACCTCTATTGCTTTCTTTGCGTCTTCTGGGAAACCCATAAACAATATCTTCGCCTTGTTTTTGGACTGAGCTTTCTCACATTCTATTCCATGGTGAATGTCTTCGTCGGAAATCGGATAATACTGGCCACAACGCATAGCACTCACGAAATTGCACAAACGAGAATAGCTGTCAGAGGTGTTTCCTGCGATGAAACCGTTCTGGAATAGTTCGAATATGTCCTTGTCGTTCATTGTAGGCTCTTTTTGTCATTTATCATACGTAGAACTTGTGAGTTCAACTAACGTTGTCGGTGTTATATCATCGTAAAAATGTATTCGTACATTGTTGGCTTCATATGTAAGTTTGATTATAATGGATATCTTTTTGTTCTCAAATTCATATCTTGCGACAGGAATACCTTTTTCATCAAGAAGAGCAATGCTGATTCCGTTTACTCTGGCATTATCATCAATGCTTACTTCACCTTTTGTGTTGCATTTAATTAGAAACTCTTTCATAATAGCTACATTTAAATTAACAATAAATTTATCGCATCAATGCAGTGCAAAGGTAAAGCAAAAATTCCAGAGTCACCAAATAATTTAACCATTATTAACTGTTGGCAAGAAACTTCACACATTGTATCTCAAGGAATAGAGTAATGCCTCTTTCGCAATCTTCGTCAAACCAGTTTGTGATTTGTTCTTTTATAATGCCAGGTTCCTTTTCAAACTGGTTTAAAATGTATTCACGGACATGACTACTTGAAATATCATTATTTAATGTTTCTTGGACAACACGATTTAAGAATGTTTCTTTCTTATCGTCTGTAACTGTAGCCAACCATTGTTTGTATTTTGTTTTTTGCTCAATCCATTCTTCGAAATCATCTACTCTTTTGAAAATTAGTTCTTTTTCGGGAATATTTTTTAAATATGGAAATTCTTTAGTTGGTCGGTATTGTTGGATATTAGGGATTCTTAATATTTCCTCGATGGGATTTGTAATTTCCCATGCCAAGTACCTTATCATGCGTGGATAAAAATCTCCCAAGTGCCGCTTTAGTTGAGATATATGCCACCATTCTTGGCTGTGCCATTCTGCAAAATTATCAAGTAAATCCTTTGTTTTGTTCCCGTCCCATTCGCAAATAAAGTCAAGCCAATAGTTAAACACTCTTCTTTTTAGGGGATGCTTTTTTACCCATTCTTTGTATTCGTAATCTAAATCGTCATAGTAATATTCATCATCCTCTTTGTATTCGTCATAATATGAATATTTTTTTTCTTGTTGACGACGGAAAAAATCATCAGCTTCATCTAACAAGTGCTCGAGGTATTCCTCCTCGTCATGGAAGCCATCTTCTATCATTGATTCTTCAAACCCCATTTCTTAAATATTTTGATTTTATGCATCTCACCACTCATCGTTGCTATTAAATGTTGTATGGACGCAAATAGTTCTTTTTTGATTAGAAGCTGGGTAGCCCTCTCGGGCTGCCCAGCTTGGGGTGGAGAATATTACATCTCCGAGAGTTTCTTGTAACCCTCGTAGCGCAGTTTGGCATTGCGCTCCGTGGCGACGAAGAGTTCTTCGGCCTCCTGCGGGAAGGTCTTCATCAGCGAGTTGTAGCGGACCTCGCCCATAATGAAGTCGCGGAACTTGCTCCAG